>DATJBL010000065.1:0-54107 GCA_035515355.1 Methylocella sp. | reverse complement strand
GCCGACACCTGGCTCGATTTTACCGATCTCGTTTTCATTGATCCGCCCGGAACCGGCTATAGCCGTATCCTGGCGAAGGGTGATGAGGCGCGCCGCCACTTCTATTCGGTGAATGGCGATATCGAGGCCCTAGCAGCCACGATCCGGAAATGGCTGACAGCCAACAAGAGGCTCGACAGCCCGAAGTTCATCGTGGGCGAGAGCTATGGTGGCTTTCGCGGACCAAAACTGACGCGGCGACTACAGGACGAGGAAGGGGTTGGCATTGAAGGTCTTGTGCTGATTTCCCCGGTGCTGGATTTCGGCTGGTTTGAAGGGGCCAATAATCCGCTGACCTTCGCAACGAGACTCCCATCGCAAACTGCCGCCGCGCGAGGCCTTGCCGGACCAGATAGCCGCGCCTCACTCGGCGATGTTGAAGCCTACGCGGCTGGCTCTTACCTCGTCGATCTTCTGCGCGGCGAACGCGATCCCCAGGCGCTTGCCAGAATGTCCGAAAAAGCCGCGGGTTTCACCGGACTTGATCCAGCGCTCGTCCGCAAGCTCGGCGGCCGGATCGACAGTGCCACCTTCGCCCGCGAACGAGGCCGCGCAAGCGAGAAAGTCTCAAGCCTTTACGACGCGCGCGTCAGCGGTTTCGATCCTTTCCCACATTCGGCCGAGAGCGAATATTCCGATCCCATCCTCGATGCGGCCAAGACTCCGCTCGCTAGCGCGATGGCCGATCTCACCAACACTCGCCTCGGCTGGCCTGTGGATTCACGCTATGAAATCCTCAACGAAAGCGTCAATCATGCCTGGGACTGGGGCAGCGGACGCGGCCGCTCAGAAGCCCTTTCCGATTTGAAGCGCGCGATGGCTCTCGATCCATCCTTGCGCGTGCTCGTCGTCCATGGGGTGACCGATCAAGTGACCCCCTATTTTGCCTCGAAGCTTCTGCTTGACCAAATCCCCCCGATGGGCAACGCGGACCGTCTGCGTCTTAAAGTCTATGGCGGTGGTCATATGCTCTATCTTGAAGACAAGTCGCGTGCGGATCTGCGGGAGGATGCTCGCAAGCTGATCGAGGGGAAATAGAGCTCCCGGCTGGACAAGTCCTCTCTATCCTTCTCCTTTGCCGGCCACTTTGGCTTCGTCGAAGGTCGCCATTCCAGTGTGGCAAGCCATCGCAGCCTTGACAATTCCGAACGCCAAGGCAGCACCGGAGCCTTCCCCGAGCCTCAGCCCGAGATCGAGCAAAGGCTTCTTGCCAAGCCGCTGCAATACCTTTTTATGCGCGCCTTCGGCCGAGACATGACCGGCGAGGCAATGGTCGAGCGCGGTTTCATCGAGGGCTCGGAGAATGGCGGCCGCAGCGCAAACTACGTAGCCGTCGAGAATCACGGGAATGCGCTCCATTCGCGCCGCCAGGATCGCGCCCGCGATCGCCGCGATCTCCCGGCCGCCAAGCCTCCGCATGATCTCCAGCGGGTCAGAGAGATGGTCCCTATGCTGCCCAACCGCCAATTCGATCGCCGCGATCTTCCGCGCCAAACCGGCATCGTCGACGCCAGTGCCCCGCCCCGCCCAATCGGCCGCCGCGCCACCATAAAGAGCATGGTAGATGGCAGCGGCGACGGTCGTATTGCCGATGCCCATTTCGCCAAGGCAAAGAAGATCAATGCCGCCGGCGATGGCCTCCATGCCAAAAGCAAAGGTCGCGGCGGCCTCCTTTTCTTCGAGAGCCGGGGCTTTGGTAATGTCCCTTGTCGGAAGATCAAGCGCCAGATCGAAAATTCTCAAACCAAGCCCATGGACGGCACAAATCTGGTTGATGGCCCCTCCGCCCGTCTTGAAATTGTCCAGCATGGCACGCGTCACAGTGGCCGGATAGGCTGATACGCCTCTTTCAGCGATTCCGTGATTGGCGGCAAAGACGGCGACCAGCGGCCGTTCGATCGAAGGCTGCGCCTTGCCCTGCCACGCCGCGAGGAAACCGACGATTTCCTCGAGCCGCCCGAGTGATCCTAACGGTTTGGTGAGGACCGCTTGCCGCGCGCGCACCGCCTCCCGCGACGCTTCCGATGGCTGGGGCATGAGCGCAATCAGATCGCGCATGGAATCAAACGGCGATTTCGAGGCGGGCATGGCGGCCTTTTGGCTGTGGAGAGGGCTCTCTTACCTCAGCCCGGCGTTCGGGACCAGCGTGCGGCAAGACGCCTCTTTTGCATGTGCGATATTGCAATGCACCATAACTTCCGCTATGTAACAGTCATTCGCTGAAAGGGAGGACAAAGGTAACGTTTGCCTAAATGGAATGGAGTCCGACACATGAAAAGCCAAATTTCCTTCGTCGCCGTGGGGCTCGTTGTTGCGACAACGGCTCTCGGTTTTGCCACCGTCGGCCCACTGCCTGCCCCTAACACCGCTCGCGAAATCGTACCTGTCCGCATCGTTGATTCGACGGATACCGCCGCACGCCGCGTCTATTGCTACAACGGAATTAGAGGCGAGTCCGGAAGCCTCTCCCGTGGCTGGGTCTGCGTGCCCGAAGACAAGCGCTCACTAACGAACTGAGCACATAGCCCCATTACGCAAAAAGAATTGCTGCAACTTTGTTGCAGCAATCACCTGCCGGTGTGTCTCCTCATGGCTACCGGCGCATGCGGCAAAGCCGCATCATCAAGGATGAGACGCGATCCGCTTCCGCTCGTCGCTGCTCACCGCATTCTAGCTTGCCTCGGATTTAACACGGCTGCCGCCTTCAGGCGATTCTCGCCCCGGCGAGACCACCGAGAGGCGGCAGTTGTAAATACGCAGGAACCTGATCCTGGCGTTGTTGCGTTGCAGCATTCAACAGGGAATGGAGACGGGAACCATGAAAGTCCAGCTCTCTCACAATGCACTTTGGCTTGCCTTTGCCTTTGTCGTCCTCGCCTTTGCCAGGGTCGGTCAGCCCCAGCCCGTCATGGTCCACCAGTTTGACCTGACAGGAAGCGCCTTTGCCAAAAACGATAGCTATTGCGGCAACGGAATCAAAGGTCAATATAGCAGCGTCCATCGCAGCTGGGTTTGTTCAACCGAGCTTACAGCTGCTCCGCACCCATGAAGACCTGGCGCAAATCCGCATCTCCCGAATAGTATAAGGGTGATTTCCCGGCCATGCCATAGCCAGCACTCTCGACAAAAGCTGTATGATCAGGAATGAGAAGCGATGCGCCCTCGCTCGTCGCTTCTCGCCGATTTTTGGTTCTGTCTCGCATTCTACACGCGGCTGCCGATCCCCCGGGGGGCGCGTGGGGCCCCGCAGGAGTCGCTCGCTCGCTTTTCGCGCGCAGTGCGGATGCTGCCTCTGGCTGGCGCCCTTCTGGGAGCATGCGCCGCTCTCGCATTAGGAACAGCCACTGTGCTTGGTTTTCGTCCCCTTCTGGCCGCGCCGCTTGCCGTGATCTGCCTCTTAATGCTCAGCGGTGCTCTGCATGAAGACGGCCTTGCTGATTGTGCCGATGGTTTTTTTGGCGCCGCAACGCGCGAGCGCAAACTGGAGATCATGCGCGACAGCAGAATTGGCACATTTGGAGCCGCGGCCCTGGTGCTGAGCCTCTATGTCAGAGTGGCGAGCCTTGCCCTGATCGCCAGCAAAGGGGTCGGGCTCGCGGCTGCCGTCCTCATTAGCGCCGCGGCTTTGTCGCGCACGACCGCCCTTATCCCTCTGGCGGTCCTCCCTCCGGCCCGCCAAGATGGCGCAGGCCGAACTGTTGGCAAACCGGCGCCCGGCGCAATCGCCGCCGCTGCAGGACTCGGCCTTACTCTCGCCCTCGCACCAGCAGCCGCAGGAGCGGAACCTTTGCGCGTGATTGGGGCGATTGCTGCAGCCGCAGGAGTTGCCTACGCGATCGTGCCGCTCGCGAGGAACCAAATTGGCGGCCAAACAGGAGATGTTATAGGCGCCGCGCAGCAATTGAGCGAAATTGCGTTTTACCTCGTCTACGCCGTGCAGCTTTAAAGTGTTCTAAACCCCGGCGAGATATTGGGTTGGATCGACCGGCGTCGTCCCCTTCCGCAACTCGAAATGAAGCTGCGGTGTTGCGACATTCCCGCTTTGCCCGGATTTGGCGATCACTTGGCCACGTTTGACAGTCTCGCCACGCTTGACCTCGATATCTCCGGTATTCGCGTAGGCAGACACGAAGCCATTGGGATGGCGGATCAGGATCAAATTGCCGTAGCCCTTCAGCTCATTGCCGGCGTAGGCGACGACGCCGCTTTCAGCCGCTTTCACGGAGGTGCCTTCGGGAAGGGCTATATTGATTCCATCATTGCCGCCTGGCTTGAACGCTTGAATAATGCGTCCGCGCGCGGGCCAGCGGAATTCCGGATTGGCTGCCTCGGAGGGCGGAGCACTCGCCTTGACCGGTTCGGCCGACGTCGAATCGTGCGAATCTTTCGCGTCGCGGGATGTCTCAGCTTTTCCTGTCCGCGTGGTTTCTGACTTCGCGGTGACAGCGGGTGAGTTCGGCACGCTCGTCGCGGAAGCAACCTTCTGATTTGGCGCCGTGCTATTGGTCGTTGATTTTTGTGCAAGCTTTTGCGCGGCTTTCGCAGACGGCTCGGCGGTGTCCTTGCTCGCGAGTGTGCTCCCTTTGGCGGATTTCAGGGATGCCGCTTGGCTCGCCAAAGTTCTCGGCGGCTCGGCTCCTGCCTTAGCCTTGGCCTGCTGGGTCTGATGCACCGTCCCCGAAGCCGGAGCCCCGCTCGATTTGGCCAAGGCGGCGTTATATACTGGAATGATAACCCGCGTTCCCGGCTGAATTTGCGACGCAGAGGAAAAGCCATTTGTCCGGACGAGCGCGTCGAGCGGGATACCATAGCGGTTGGCAAGAATTACAGCAGTCTCACCCTGCGCAACAACGACGGGCGACCCGCCTTGTGCGGACCAGCCGGCGGGGCTTTGTCCACTCCCACTGCGCGGCGGCGAGACGGCCGCCATCCGGGGGGCTGGTTGCGATGAAGCACCGGCACTTGCTGTCGGCGCGCTTAGCGGGCGCGATTGCACCGGAGAAACCGGCATCGAAGCCGCGACACCCGGCGCCTGCTCCGGGACATTCGCCGAGGTCTGGAAAGGGTTGGACAGAGGGTCGCTCAGACGCTCTGAATTTGCGCAGCCGGCGAGCAAACCGGCGGCCGCGCCAGTCAAGGCGAGGCGAAACGCGAAACGCGCGCGGAACACACAATTCAAATCACTCATGACGCAACCCACCGCCGCAATGTCTTTCGAAGCATTAAGTGCCGATTAAGTTAAGGTACGGTTTAGATGAACGAATATTGACCGGAAACCGGACAAAATTAAGTTTCTTCGCGCGGGCCTTGCCTTCAAAGCGCTTGCGCCTCCCCTGGCAAAAGGGCTTGCAGGCGCGATGGGCAAACCGGCGTCTCATCGAGGCCGCCGGTTTCGTTGCGGGCGATCCGCGCAATTTGCTGACCCGAGGCAGCCTTGGGATCTGGGCGGGCTGCCACGAGCAGCCCTCGCTCACCAAGTGCGGCGAGGAGATTTTCAGGAATTTCGGAAAGGAATCCCTGAACGATAATCCGGTCGAAAGGGCCGATATTCGGCGAAATTGCAAGACCGTCACCGAAGACAATCCCGGCATTTGTGATCGCAAGCCGGGCGAGCCGCCCCTCGGCCTCGATCGCAAGGCTCTGAAAGCGCTCGAGCGACAGCACCTCACGGGCGAGCCTCGCAAGAAGTGCCGTCGCATAGCCGGAACCCGTTCCAATCTCGAGCACGCGATGATCGCGGGCGGGCGCCAAGGCCTCGATCATCTTGGCGGCAAGCCAAGGCTCCGGCAGCGTCTGGCCGCAACGCAGCGGCAGCGAGATGGGACGACGCGCGAGATCGGCGAAACGATGCGGAACGAATATCTCGCGCGGCACGATTTCGAGCGCCCGCAAAAGATTGAGGTCCTGGATACCGCGCGCCCGCAGATCCATAAGAAAGGCCGCCTTAACCTGCGCGTTCCCGCATTCTTTGTCTGTTTCGGGCGGAAACGGCAGTTCGATGGACATTGGACTGGTTTCGGTCAGCTTAGGTTTCGCGCGTAGCGGGCAAGCACGCGTTCGTCGGTCAAGTCAAGCCTCAGCGGCGTGACCGAGATCTTATTCTGCGCTAATGCCTCAAGGTCGGTGCCGAACCCTGGCTTTGACTCGCCGCGCGCAACAGAAATCCAATAATAGGGCTTGCCGCGCCCATCCGCGCGTTCGTCGATGGTGATCGTTTGCGCGTCGCGCCGGCCCTGGGCGGTGACCGCTATGCCCTCGACCGCGTCGGCCGGACAGGGCGGGAAATTCACATTAATGACGGTGCCCTCAGGAATGCCCTCGGCGAGGATTTTTCCGATGAGGCCCGGCGCGTGGGCCTCGGCGCAGTCCCAAAAGGCCTCGTCGTGCCCGATCGGGCCGTAAGCCTGGGAAAGGGCAATCGAGGGCAGGCCAAGGCTGGCCCCTTCGAGCGCGCCCGCGACCGTGCCGGAATAGGTAATGTCGTCGGCGACATTGTGGCCGTTATTCACGCCGGAAAGCACGAGATCAGGCTTGACGCCCTCGAGCAGCCTGCGAACACCCATGATCACGCAATCGGTCGGCGTGCCCTTCACCGCGAAATGACGTCCGGAAATCTTGCGCAGGCGCAGCGGATCATTGATCGAAAGCGAATGAGCAACCCCCGATTGATCGCTTTCAGGAGCAACGACAAAAATGTCGTCGGACAAAGTCTTGGCAATGCGCTCGAGGACGGCAAGGCCCGGTGCGTGAATGCCGTCGTCATTGGTGATCAGAATGCGCATTGGCGCGGCCTCAAGCTTTCCTGATTGATTCGATGCCGCCCATATAGACACGCAATGCCTCCGGGACGGTGACGGATCCGTCCACGTTCTGATAATTTTCCAGAACAGCCACCAGCGCGCGGCCGACCGCGACGCCCGAGCCATTCAACGTGTGGACAAAGCGGGGCTTGCCATCTGCCGGACGATAGCGCGCGTTCATCCGCCGCGCCTGGAAATCGCCGCAGACGGAGACAGAAGAGATTTCGCGATAGCGGTTTTGCCCCGGCAGCCAGACCTCGATGTCATAGGTTTTCTGCGAGGCAAAGCCCATGTCTCCGGTGCAAAGCACCACGACCCGATAGGGAAGCTCGAGGCGCTTCAAAACTTCCTCGGCGCAGGAGAGCATGCGCTCGTGCTCGGCCAGCGAATTTTCCGGCGTCGTGATCGAGACGAGTTCGACCTTGGTGAATTGATGCTGGCGGATCATGCCGCGCGTGTCTTTTCCTGCGGCGCCCGCCTCGGCGCGAAAGCACGGCGTACAGGCGGTGACGCGAATGGGGAGTTCTTTTTCGTCGAGGATTCTTTCGCGGACGAGGTTTGTGAGGGGGACTTCGGCGGTGGGGATGAGCCAAAGGCGACTCCAATCTTCCCGCAGCTTGTAACCGTCGATTTTTACTCCATGAGCCGCCGCATGTCGGAACTGGTCGAGTCCATGCAGATCAATAAAATCACTGGCACCTTGCCACGCGTTAGTTATCTCGCTTTCCTTACGGGTTTTTTGAACTACTCCGGGATCTGCAATGAACTGGTCCTCATAAAACTTCGGCAATTGCGCCGTGCCGAACATCGCGTCGTCGCGCACGAGGATCGGCGGATTGACTTCCGTGTAGCCATGCTCGCTCGTGTGCAGATCGAGCATGTATTGCGACAGCGCACGCTCCAGCCGCGCGAGCGCCCCTTTGTTCACGACAAAGCGCGCGCCGGAAATCTTTGTCGCGGTCTCGAAATCCATGAGGCCGAGCGCCTCACCGAGGTCGAAATGCTCCTTTGGCGGAAAATCCATCGCACGCGGCTCACCAGCACGGCGCACCTCGACATTGTCATTCTCGTCACGGCCATCCGGCACTTCATCGAGCGGCGTATTGGGTTCTTTGGCGAGAGCCTCGTCAAGGGCCGCGATTGCCTCGCGCTCCTCAGCCTCATAAGCCGGAAGCGACGTCTTTAAATCTTCGGCCTCAAGCTTCAGTGCCTTGGCGAGGGAAGCATCGCCCGCCCTCATCGCGGCGCCAATTTCCTTCGAGGCGGCGTTGCGCCGCTCTTGTGCGCCTTGCGATTTGGCAATCGCCGCTCGGCGCTTATCGTCGAGCGCGAGGAGCTCATCGGCGAGCGGTTCGAGCCCCCGCCTTCGCCGTCCCCGGTCGAAAATCTCCGCATTGTCGCGAATCCATTTGATGTCATACATGAGCGGCTTCCCGGAATTTCGAATGCGAAAGGCGAGGCACAGGCGAGATTAGGACCCCTGCCCCCCCGGTTTTTCCTGGGCTTTTTCGATCATGCGAACGGAAAAGATCGAAAGCTCGTAGAGGCCGAGCGCCGGCACGGCAAGCGCCAGCATGGAAAATATATCGGGCGGCGTCAGGATGGCAGCGGCAATAAACACAAGCACGATCGCATAACGCCGCTGCCGCCGCAAAAACCCCGAGCTCACAATCCCGACGCGGCCGAGCAGTGTCAACACCACCGGCAATTGGAACGTTATGCCGAAGGCGAAGATCAAGGTCATGATCAGCGAAAGATATTCGCTGACCCGCGGCAAAAGCTCGATTTGCGCCCGGCCGGGCTCCTTCGCCTGCTGCATGCTGATAAAAAAATGCAGCAGATTCGGCATGACCACGAAATAGACGAGGAGCGCCCCTGCCGCGAAAAACACCGGCGTGGCGATGAGATAAGGCGCGAAGGCCTTGCGTTCGTGCCTATAGAGGCCAGGGGCAACGAAAGCATAAAGCTGCGCGAACACCACCGGACAGGAAAGAAAGGCCGCCGAAAAAAGGGCGACCCTGATTTGCGTGAAAAAATATTCCTGAGGTGCCGTATAGATCAGCTTTGCGTCCGGACCGGCGGCATGTTCGAAAGGAATGACGAGAATATTGTAGATGTCCTTGGCGAAATAAAATGAAACGATGAACATCACCACGAAAGCCGCCAACGCCTTGATGAGCCGCGCGCGCAGCTCGATCAAATGATCCATCAGGGGCGCTTTTGTCGCCTCGATATCGGCGTCGGTCATGGGTGACTCGTTCCGGCGGGAGAGGAGACCTGTGTAGCCGAATCGAAGCGCCGCGAACAGTCAGGCGTTATGTTGCGTGTTCGCCTTCGCCGCTTTTGCTTCCGCTCGCGCGGGGAGCGGCCTCAATCTCGGCCGCGAGCGCCTCGGCAAGCGCCTGCATTTCAGCCTCGGTGGCAGCGGACGGCGCCTTGTCGGCGCCAGTTGGCTCACCTTCTGAATCGGGAACAGCAGGAGCTATGCCCTCCGCGAGGAAGGTTTCTGTGCCTTCTCGCGGCACGTCAGGCAAGTGCGGCAAAGCGATCGAATTCAAAGCGGACTCTGGATCGCCGGGGGCGGCAATGGACGGGACGCTATCGACGGGAGGCATAGCGAATTTGTCGGATGCTTCGAGAGCGTTTGTTATCTCCGCCTTGATCTCGGCAAGGGGATCAAGGCCCGCATCAAGCTTCACGTTTTCGGCGAGCTTGCCAACATCCGCCTTGATGTCGGCAATCTCGGCTTCCCGCATGGCGTCCATAAACTGGCCGCGAAATTCGGCCGCCATGCGCCGCATCTTGGCAGCAATCTGGCCGACCTGTCGCATCACCCGCGGAAGCTCCTTCGGCCCGATGACGATCAACGCCACAATCCCGATGATGACGAGCTTACCGGCGTCAAAGTCGAACATGGCATACCGTCATTCAAGGCTCAGTCGGCAAACCCTAAGAGGCTTAGCCGAGTTTCCGGGTCTCCGGAATCTTGGCCGCTTCACCAGCGGCCTGATGATCGATGGAACGCATCGGCGCCTCAGTGGGGCGCTGAATCTCGGGCTTTTCCTCTTCTTCCGCGAGGCCTTTCTTGAAGGATTTGATGCCCTTGGCCACATCGCCCATGATGTCGGAAATCTTGCCCTTCCCGCCGAAGACGATCAGCACGACGGCCCCGACAATGATCCAATGCCAGATCGATAGACCGCCCATGGCGTAAACCTCCAGATTTCATGTGAAGACGGCCCCAAGCCGCCCGACGTTGGCGAAAAACTAGGCTTTCGGGGGCACAAAAACAAGAAGTTCAGGGTCAGCCCCGATGATTCAACTTCAATTATTAAGAGCAGCCAAGCCGAAGTGTTTAGCCGCTGATCAGAAGTGCCGCCTGCTGACCGGCTGGCACCGCCGTCAAGAGCGGCAATCCTCAGCCGTTTGTGCTGCTTCCTCTGCTGGTTCGAGATCGCTGGACCAAGCTGACGCTTCCGCAGCTGACTCAAGCGTCACTGAGTTCGAGGGCACTTCGTCCTCGAGAGGATCCTCGTCATCGGCAAGCTCCACCCCATCAGAAGGTTGCGGAACGCCAAAGCCCTGCGGCAGGCGCCCATCGAAAAGCCCCGCCCCTTTTAGCTCTTCAAGACCGGGAAGGTCGCCGATCGCCTCAAGGCCGAAGTGGATAAGAAAGGATTCCGTGGTCCCGTAGGTGATGGGGCGTCCGGGCACGCGCCGGCGGCCGCGCAAGCGGACCCACCCGGTTTCAAGGAGAAGATCAAGGGTTCCTTTCGAGATCGCAACGCCACGAATGTCCTCGATTTCCGCGCGCGTCACCGGCTGATGATAAGCGACGATGGCCAGGGTTTCGAGCGCCGCGCGCGAAAGCCTCTTGGCCTCTCCATCCCCTGTCGCGAGCAGCCACGAGAGATCAGCCGCTGTGCGAAACATCCATTTGCCGCCCGCCCGCACGAGATTGACGCCGCGCGAGGCGTAATCAGCCTTGAGTGCCTCAAGAACGGTGCCGGCTGCGATGCCGCGGGGCATGCGTTTTTCGATATCCTTTTCCTCAAGAGGCTCGGCCGAGGCAAACAGTAAAGCCTCGGCAATCCGCATGGCCTCGGCCAGGCCATCGTCCAAGGGGGGACGCTGGGTTTGATCGATTTGAGCAAAGAGTTGCGCTATTTCAGCCAAAGCCAAAGCCCTTTCGTCCTCACCGCGCTGGCTCAACCGCTGACGACACGCGGAAAATCTCCAGCTTCTCGTGACTTGCCCTTGATCCAAAGCGGCGCGAAGGGCTCGTCCTGTCGGATCGATATCGCCCCCTCCCTCGCCATTTCAAGCGAGGCGGAGAGCGTCGAAGCCCGGACCGTACGGCGCACTTCGGGCGTGGTGCAAAAGACCGCAAGATAAGAATCAAGAACGGTCCAATCGAGGGCCCGCCCGGCAAGTTTTTCAAGTTCGTTGCGCGCATGGGCAAGCGACCAGACAAATCGCTGCTTGAGCGTCACTCTCATCTTGGCCTGCTTCTGACGCCGATAGGCATAGGCGGACAACAATTCATAGAGGCTCGCGCGCCACTGGGGTGCGCCGGCGGCGAGAGGGGCCTCGGGCTGGCCGCGCAAGAACATGTCGCGGCCAAGACGCGGCCGGTTCACCAGCGCCTCGGCCGCGGCACGGATCGCCTCAAGGCGCCGCAGGCGAAGCTGCAAGGCTTCAGCAAGTTCCGCTCCTTCTGGTTCCGTGTCTTTCACGGCTTGAGGAAGGAGAAGGCGCGATTTCAAATAGGCAAGCCAGGCCGCCATCACCAGATAGTCGGCAGCAAGTTCGAGGCGCAGGCGGCGCGCTGCTGCGATAAACTCAAGATATTGCTCGACAAGAGCCAGAACGGAAATCTTGCTCAAATCCACCTTCTGGCGGCGTGCAAGATCAAGCAGAAGGTCGAGGGGGCCTTCAAATCCCTCGACATCGACCACGAAGGAGCCTTCTTCGGCTCCGACGCCCTTTTGATCAAAAGGCAAATCCAATGAAAGATGCTCCCAGTCAGGACCGCGCGGCGTTCACTCGAACTTTGCCGCCCCTGACCAACACCGCAAGCCGCCTTCACCTTCACCGCCTCCCGTCCACAGAATATGGACGGGATGGGAGCGGCGCGGCCAGATCGACCGCTCAGTTCTTGGCCACGAAGCAGCTGCCTCCGCCGCTTTGAAGTTTCTGGCAAAGAGCCGTTGCTTCCTCCCGCGACGACAGACCGCTGACCCGGACACGATAGACCGGCTTGCCACCGACCTCGGCCTTGTGGATTGAAGGATGGAAACCCGCAAGTTCCGCGCCAAATTTCTTCATAAGACGAACCTGAACCTCACGCGCTTCCTGTTCTGTTCCTGGCGCCGCGAGTTGCACGGCGAAAGCACCCGGGGCCGCTAGAGCGGCTTCGCCGGCGGGCGCCTGGCCTTGGGCGGCATCAGCGACTTGCATGCGCTTTGCGGCAATCGTCGTCTGTGCCGCTTGAGCACCGGCGTTTTGCCCTGTCGCTGGCTTTGGCGTTGTCACCACGCGAGCCGCCGATTTTGGTGTCGCTGCCTTTACCGGCGCCGCCGCATGCGGCGGCGGTATCATGGGCGTCGCGGCTTGCGGCGGGGAGTCGTTGGGCAGAAGCGTGCCATCCGGCCTCACCGAAACTGTTTTAACCTTCTTCGGCTCGATCAAAGCCGCAATGCCATCCGATGACGTCTGCGCCTGAGCTTGGGCGGGAGGCGGCGGCACGGGGACGCTCGCGGCCCCGCCGGCACCCGCAGCAGGCTCGCCCTGCATCGATGGCGAGACATCGGCTTGCACGGACAAATCGGTGGGCTGTTCGGAGTTGTTAACAGCAGCAATCGGCGGCTGTTGCTGAGTTCCGCCGAGGACCGAGGCATCACGGTCTGGAACCTCGGCGCTGGCCACGGTCTCCGGTTGTATTTTGACGGGCCCATCGGGAGCCTTGATGGTGGCGATTTCGGTCGGGCTGGAGACCGCGCCTTTGAAGCCAAAACTGGCCCCGATTCCAGCAATTCCGGCGACGATCATCGCTGCCATGACGTAGAGCGGGCGCCGCGATCTCACTTCCTCATAGGCCGCGTCGGTCTCACGAGGAGCCTCAGTCTCCGCATAGGGCCAGGGTTCTTCACCCTCTTGCGAATAAAGCTCTGTCTCGTTGGGAACGGCGGAAAGGCTCTCCGCACCATTATGGCGGGGGCCAGCGCCGAGCAGACCGGCTTCGATGGCGGCGAAATCGCCGCCGATGAGAGGCTGCCGCGCCCCTTGTATTTTGATCTCACCGCGATCTTGTTCGCTCCGCCAGGATCCAGACGGGCGCCGGCTCAGCGGTTCGAATACGGTCTTATAGGGATCCTCTTCCCCGCCGGCAAAGCTGCGGGCGAGTTCCGCAAGCGGATCATCGTCCCGTTGGTTTGTGGCGAGCGGTTTGCGCAAGCGCCTCTCAAATTCCTCAAGATCGATCATCGGCCGCCGTTTTACAATTGGCTCGCTCATCTACTCACCCTCCTGTCGCGACTTCGTGGCGGACAAACCCGCCGATCCACGCCATTTACAATCGCGCATCCCACGCTGGGCAGTGTTTACTCTCTTCCAAACATTTGTTCCGGCCCTTTGGGGCAGGGAACCAGTTCATACGTCGAAGCGCTTTTTTCAAGGTCGCTTTAGACCGTTCAACAAGACCCGCTTTTCATCTCAGCTTCCGGGCCTGCGCTTGAAATTCAGCGTCTTTTCATCCGCAATCCTGCCATTCGCCGCCTCGAAAGACCTGCCGGGCCTTGCGGGCGAGGCTATCGACCGTGGCGGCATCAAACCGAAGCGGCGCAGGGGCGAGAATTTATCGCATCTCCTCGGGAGCACTCACCCCCAAAATTCCGAGGCCTGACGCAAGGACTGTCGCCACCGCTGTTACCAAAGCCAACCGGGCAACTGTTAAATCTGTCCGCTCTTCATTAAGAAAGCGTAATTGTGGCCGATCTTTGCCGTGCGTCCAATGTGCGTGTAAGCTTGCCGCGAGCTCATGCAAATAAAACGCGATTCTGTGCGGTTCATGGCTGAGCGCCGCGGCCTCGACAATCCGAGGGAACTGCGCAAGCAGCTTGATCAGTAAAACCTCCCCCTCATCTTCTAGAAGGCCAAAGTCTGCTCTTGCGAGCGCATGGGTTGATATATCTATTCCGGGAACCGTTGCAAGTGCTTGACGTCGAACTGATTTTACTCTTGCATGGGCATATTGGACATAAAAGACCGGATTGTCCTTGGATTGTTCGATCACTCTGCTCAAGTCGAACTCCAAGGGCGCATCATTCTTGCGAAAAAGCATCATGAAGCGAACGGCGTCCACGCCCACCTCGTCGACGACCTCCCGCAAGGTCACGAAATCCCCGGAGCGCTTCGACATTTTGACGGGCTCACCGTTGCGCATCAGGCGCACCAATTGGCAGAGCTTGACGTCGAGGCCGACCCGGCCATCCGAGAGTGCCTCGACGGCGGCGCGGATCCGCTTTAAATAGCCGCCGTGATCTGCTCCCCAAATGTCGATCAAAAGTGCGTAGCCGCGGTCGATCTTGGTCTTATGATAGGCAATGTCAGACGCAAAGTAAGTGTAGGATCCATCCGACTTCATCAGCGGCCGGTCAACATCATCCCCAAACGCCGTCGATTTGAACAACGTCTGCTCGCGATCCTCCCAATCTTCGGCGGGCTGACCCTTCGGCGGCGGGAGCCGCCCCTCGTAGACGAGACCGCGCCGACGCAGTTCCGCGATCGCTCCGGCAACCAAATCGCCGTCTTTGCCTTTGGTTAAGGAACGCTCCGAGAAAAACACTTCATGTTTTATGTTCAGCGCGGCAAGATCGGCGCGGATCATTTGCATCATAGCCGCAATTGCGGCGGCACGCACCTCCTCAAGCCATTCGCTTTCCGGTCGCCCAAGCAGTTCGCGGCCATAGCTTTTCGCAAGGGCGGTGCCGATGCCTTTCAAATAGTCACCCGGATAAAGGCCTTCAGGGATCTCACCAATCGCCTCGCCGAGCGCCTCCCGATAGCGCAAATAGGCGGAACGAGCCAAAACATCGACTTGGGCGCCCGCGTCATTGATGTAATATTCGCGGGTGACCTCGTGACCAGCGAAAGCCAGCAGATTGGCAAGCGCGTCGCCAAACACAGCGCCGCGCCCATGGCCAACGTGCATGGGGCCGGTGGGATTTGCCGAAACATATTCGACATTGACCTTGAGACGCTTGGCGTCTTCGACAGGCGGACGTCCGAACTGTGGTCCCCCTTCGAGCGCCGTGCGCAAAACCCGAGCGAACACCTCTGGTTTAACCCGAACATTGATGAAGCCCGGCCCCGCAACTTCGGCCGAGGCTACGCGAGGATCATCAGCGAGTGCCGCGGCGATCTCGACGGCGAGCTGGCGCGGATTGGTGAAGGAAAAGGGCGCTTCTCTCGCATAGACCATCGCCGCGTTGGTTGCGAGGTCGCCATGAGCGGGATCGCGTGGCGGCTCGACGATAAAGCGGTCGAGAGCAAGAGTTTCAGGCAAGCGGCCGCTTGCAGCAATCCGCCGCAAAATCGAAACAATCAGACCGTGGAAATCGGCAAAAAGGTTCATTGCACACCAGATAGGATCAGTCGGAGAAGCTTTTCGACAGCTCCGCCGCGCGGCGCAAGGGATGACTTTGACGTAGGGGCTAAGCTGTCTCCTGGGTTTCGAGCGCGGTCAAACGCAAATCCGGGGTTTTGTCAAACAGCCGCCGATGTTCCGCAATCGCATAAAGATCAGTCATGCCTGCGATATAGTCACAGACGAGCCGCGCCCGCCGCATTTCGTCGTTGGCCGTCTTGGCCGCCACCCGCGCCCAATCAGCCGGCATCGAATCCGGAGCCATCAAAAACCTTGCGAAAAGCTCCCGCACGATGAGAGCCGCCCCTTCGCGAACGCGGGTCAAACGCTGGTGCCGGTACATGTTCTCAAACAGGAACACCGAAATCGATCTGCTGCTCTGCGCCACGGCTTCGGAAAAACCGACGAGCGGAGCACCATGCGTCCGCACGTCCTCGACGCTTGTAATGTTTGCGGCTGCGATCCGCCGCTGGCTTTCGGCAATCGCATCCTCGATGAAAAGCGTAATCAGGCGCCGCACCAACTCATGAATGACGCGAACCAGCTCGAGGCCAGGATAAAGCGACTCGACCTCGGCGCTCATGCTGCGCAGAACATCGACCCCATCAAGCTGGGTGAAAGCGATGAGCCCCCCGCGCAAGCCATCATCGATGTCATGGGCATTATAAGCAATGCCGTCGGCGAGCGCCGCAGCCTGTGCCTCGGCGGATGCGAAATGGGCAAGATCGAGATCTTGGACCCTGTTGTATTCCAAGATCGCCACGGGAAGGCCGCGTTTGGCATAGCGGGAGGAAATCTTACCGTCCGGTTCCAACAGCGGTCCGTTATGTTTCACGAGCCCTTCCAGAGTCTCCCATGTCAGATTCAGTCCATCGAATCCCGCGTAGCGGCGTTCGAGCTTGGTGACGATTCGCAGCGCCTGGGCATTGTGATCAAAGCCGCCGTAAGGCGCCATGAGTTCATCAAGCGCCTCTTCACCCGTATGGCCGAAGGGTGTGTGACCAAGATCATGCGCGAGCGCCAGGGCCTCGGCGAGATCGTCGTCAAGGCCGAGCGCGCGGGCGAGTGCGCGGGCAATCTGGCCGACCTCCAGCGAATGAGTGAGCCTTGTGCGGAAATGATCGCCCTCGTGCGGAACAAAGACTTGTGTTTTGTGGGCAAGCCGGCGAAAGGCCGTGCTATGAAGAATGCGGTCACGGTCCCGCTGGAATTCCGTCCGCGACGGCGAAGGAGGTTCCGAGACCAGCCGCCCACGGCTTCGCGCTGGATCGGCGGCATAGGGCGCCCGCGAGAAAACCAAACTGGAAGCGGGAGAAAACTGGCAAACTGGCATGGAATTTGGTTAATCCATTCGCATTCTGTTGCGGGCGTACGCTTTGCGACATATGTTTGTACAAGGCACACTAGCCCTTAACCCGCGCCCTCTGTCCCAAGGTCCTTCGAGGTGTTCACATGAGCGAAGCCGCTGTCGCATCTCCGGTCGAACTCACGGAAAACGCGGCGCGCCGCATTGCCGAAATATTGAGGGGCGAGCCGGAGGGCTCGTTTCTGCGCGTTGGCGTCGATGGCGGCGGCTGTTCCGGTTTCACCTATACCTACAACCTCACGACCGAACAATCCCAAGATGACCTCGTGATTGATCGCGATGGCGCAAAGGTCGTGATCGATCCAATCTCGCTCGACATCTTGCGGGGTTCAAAAATCGACTTCATCGATGATCTGATGGGCCGCATGTTCAAGATTCAAAATCCAGCGGCGACAGCGTCCTGCGGTTGCGGATCAAGCTTCGCGGTTTAAAGCAACACGCTTTCTGATCGCCTTTATCCTCCGCGTGATCTCTTGAGATCATGCGGACTCCTGGACTTGTGCGCTTCGCGCTGACTAGGAAAACCTATCCCCTTCCTGCCCCTTTGCGCCCAGGCCTGAGCTGTTGCTTTGACAAGCCCTTGGTTATATAGCACACGTACATAATAACCATGGCGTAGCGGCTTCTGTTCCGCAACTGCGATAAATACCGCTACCTTCAAACAGCCTTCCAGGCTGCTTTAATGGCGGCTTTCTGATTCGAAAAAAGGGCGCGGCATGATGATCAAAACGACTCGGCGCGGGTTCATGGCGCGAGTGCTTGCCATTGCTGTTGTGTTCGTCGCGCTTGCGCCGGGCATGGGGCAAGGCCAGACGCCTGCGGCGTCTTCGGACGCCGGCAAGGAGACACCTGTCGTGGTCTTCGCGGCCGCCAGCATGAAAACGGCCCTTGATGCCATCGCAGCAGAATGGAACGCCAAGACCGGCAAGACCGCGTCGATTGC
The DNA here is from genome assembly GCA_035515355.1 of Methylocella sp. Classification (GTDB taxonomy): domain Bacteria; phylum Pseudomonadota; class Alphaproteobacteria; order Rhizobiales; family Beijerinckiaceae; genus Methylocapsa. The sequence goes on along the minus strand of DATJBL010000065.1, from coordinate 36,312 downwards.
TTACGCTTCTTCCGGCATACTTGCGAAACAAATCGAACAAGGCGCACCCGCCGACATATTCATTTCCGCCGATATCAACTGGATGGATTATCTCGAAAAAGCCAAGCTTATCCGGAGTGGGACTCGCCGCAACCTTCTCGGTAACCAGCTTGTCCTCGTCGAACCGAGCGACTCCGATGTCACGCTTCAGATCAAGAAGGGTTTTGACCTCGCGGGCGCCACCGGAGACGGCAAGATCGCCGTTTGCACCCTCGGCTCCTGCCCGGGCGGAATCTATGCGCAGCAAGCGCTTGAATCGCTCGGCATTTTCGCAAGTGTCAAACCGGAACTCGCGCAGGCCGACAATATCCGCAACGCCCTCAACCTCGTCGCGCGCGGCGAGGCCAAATTCGGCATCGTCTACGCCTCAGACGCGCGGGCCGAGCCGCGGGTCAAAGTGGTCGATACATTTCCGGCTTCGAGCCATAGTCCGATCATCTATCCAGTTGCAATCGTGGCAACCTCATCGAACCCCGATGCCGCCTTTTTTGTTGCAAATTTGAAGTCGCAGGCCGCAACCAAAATCTTCACAGAACAAGGCTTTGAAGTGCTTTCGAAATAGTCTTCGTGTGTTCTAATGAGGCGAATCGAAGGAGCTGGTTATTTGGCAGATCTCACGCCCGCCGAATGGACGGCGATCTGGCTTTCCTTGAGAATCGCCACCACCGCGACGATCGCCAGTCTACCTTTCGGAATTGTCGTCGCCTATGCACTCGCTCGCTGGCGCTTCCCCGGCAAGATGCTCTTGAACGGCGCCGTACATTTGCCCCTGGTCATGCCGCCGGTTGTCACCGGCTTCATCCTTCTCTCTCTTCTCGGGCGCAGGGGCGTTTTCGGCGGATATCTTGCCGATATCGGAATTGTTTTGTCGTTTCGGTGGACAGGTGCCGCCGTGGCTTGCGGAGTGATGGGCTTCCCGCTCATGGTGCGCGCCATGCGGCTCTCTTTCGAGTCGATTGACCAGCATTTGGAAAAAGCCGCGGGAACGCTTGGCGCCAATCCCCTATGGACATTTTTCCTCGTGAGCCTGCCACTCGCAATTCCAGGCATCGTCGTTGGCGCCATCCTCTCATTTGGCAAGGCGCTCGGCGAATTCGGTGCGACGATCACCTTCGTCTCGAATATCCCAGGCGAGACCCAAACAATCGCTTCAGCCATCTATTCCTACACGCAAGTTCCCGGCGGCGATGCAAGCGCCATGCGTCTGACTGCTGTGTCGGTTACGATTTCGCTCGTCGCGCTGCTTGCCTCGGAGATGGTGCAGCAATGGGCTGAGAAGCGCTTTATGAGCACCGGATGATCGAGCTCGATGTCTCGCTCAAGGCCGGAACCTTCAAACTCGACGTGGCCTTCCAGAGCGGCGACGGCATTACCGCCTTGTTCGGTCCTTCTGGATCCGGCAAATCGCTGACGCTCAATCTCATCGCGGGGCTGATGCGGCCGGACCGGGGAACAATCAAGCTTGACGAGCGTATTCTTGTCGATATGGAACACAGGGTCTTTGTTGCGCCGCACCGGCGGCGAATCGGCATCGTGTTCCAGGACTCATATCTCCTTCCGCATCTGACTGTGCGCCAGAATTTGCGATTTGGCCGCTGGTTCGCGCCGCCCAACGAGCGCACGATCGATTTTGACGCGGTAGTGGGGACTTTGGGAATCGAAAGGCTTTTACCCCGCTATCCGGCGAAACTCTCAGGGGGCGAAAGACAACGCGTTGCGATTGGCCGGGCGCTGCTGTGCTGCCCAAAGCTTCTCCTTTTCGACGAGCCCTTTGCAGCGCTCGACATGGAACGCAAGCTTGAGATTTTGCCCCTCATCGAGCTGCTACGCGATGAATTCGCCGTGCCGATCGTCTACGTCTCGCATGCCGTCGAGGAAGTGGCGCGCCTTGCGAATTGGATCGTTGTCTTGGAGGGAGGCCAGGTTAAGGCCAGCGGCAGCCCCGGCGAGGTCCTCGGCCTCATTGGCGGCGAGACCATGAATGCCCGATTCGACCGCGTTTCGGTGTTGACGATGAAGGTAGGCGAGGCCAACCGCAAGTATGATCTTACTAGTTTAACGCATCCCTCTGGCACGATTTGGCTTGCTGGCCAAAAATGGCCGGCCGGAAAGCAGGTTCGAGTCATCATCAAGGCGACCGACGTTGTGCTGTCCATCCTGCCACCGCAAGAGCTGAGCGTGCGCAGTTCCCTCTCGGGGCAGATCGGATCCATTGAAAAAGAGGGTCCCTTGGCCCTCGTTGAGATCGATCTTGATGGTGGAGGGCGTCTTTCTGCCAGCATCACCCGGTACGCGCTTGACGAGCTTCACCTTGATCGCGGCGCCAGAATCATTGCCCTCGTCAAGACCTGCGCCTTGGATGAGCGGTATGCCGCCGTCACACCGGACCCACATGGCTCGCACTAATAGAGCAGCTAGGCTTTCGCGCCATCAATCGGACGAGAGAACGCCGCCTGGCAGGGGCCTCTTTACCCCGGTCGTCATTGGAAAGGTGATCGGCAGATTCCTTAGTCTGCGCGCCGCGAGATAGGCAAAGGCTTGCGCTTCCATCGCGTCGCTCGACCAGCCGAAGGCTTCCGCAGAAACAACAGGACACGGCATCCGATTCGCGAGTTCCCGCATCAAGGTCTTGTTGCGCACGCCCCCGCCACACACGATGGCCACGGTTGGGCTGGTCGGCAAGTGTGGCAGCACGCTCGCGAGGCTCGCCGCGGTAAAGGCGGTCAGCGTCGCCGCCGCGTCCTCGGTCACGAGCCGCTCGACCGGCCCGCTGGAAAAATCATTCCGGTCTAGCGATTTCGGCGGCGGGCTGGCGAAAAACGGATGGGCGAGAAGCTCGCCGAGAGCCCGTTCATCGACCTTGCCTTGAGAGGCTGTGGCGCCATCCTCGTCGCAGAGAAGCCCAAGCCGGTTGCGCATCAGATCGTCGAGGAGCGCATTACCTGGTCCGGTATCACAAGCGATCGGCTCCTCGCCCGGCGCGATGAAACTCAAATTGGCGACGCCACCAATATTGATCAGCGCGACCGGCTCAAGAAATCCCGCCGCCGCCGCGAGTGCACGATGAAATACAGGCACCAGCGGCGCCCCTTGACCGCCTTGTGCAACATCATTGGCGCGAAAATCAAAGGCAACCCTGATGCCGAGCTTTGCCGAAAGACTTATGCCATCGCCGATCTGTACCGTAAGGCGGCGCTCGGGCCGGTGCAAAACGGTCTGCCCATGAAAGCCGATAAGATCGATCGCCGCGCGATCTAGGGAGTTCGTTGCAAGAAATCCCTCGACTGCTTCCGCGTGACGGTCCGTGACCATCGCGTCGGCCTTTGCAAGGAGACCCGGCCGAGCATCGCGCTCCTCGAGCGATGCCGCCTCTCGCATCGCGCTCCGCAACAAAGCCCTATCGGCCTCGGCATAAGGAAAGGATTGCGACGGACCAAGCGTGATCGCCTCTTCGCCATCTGTCTCGATAAGGGCGACGTCAACACCATCCATCGACGTACCGCTCATAAGGCCAATCGCCTGGATCATTTGCCTGGGCTCCCAACCTTGGCTTGGAATCCTGACCCTTCTGGCATGATTTGCGAACCGCTTTCAACGTCCACTGCGGGCACCCCCCTCGAAGTGATTAGGGGCCCCAACGGCAGGGTGGCGGCAAAGGCTGGCTGTTGCATTGCCGCGCCCGTCCCCCTAAATCTCTCGGCTTCCACATCCGGACAGGATCGGGCGGCCTCGCGGCTGTGAGCGATCCACGTGAGTAAAGGCTTCCTGTGACCGGCGATTTCCGTCCCCAATCCGACTTCCTCGGTGTGCTCACGGAGCGCGGCTTCTTGCATCAGTGCTCCGATCTCTCGGGACTCGATCAAATCGCTAAAAGCGGCGAACTCGTCGCCTATATCGGCTTCGACTGCACCGCATCCTCGCTCCATGCCGGCTCCCTCGTTCAAATCATGCTCTTGCGCTGGCTCCAGAAGACCGGCGGTAAGCCGATTGCGCTGATGGGCGGCGGCACGACACGGGTTGGCGATCCCTCCGGCAAAGATGCTAGCCGTCAATTGCTTCCGCTCGAAACGATCGCCGCCAATCAGGAGGGAATTAAACGCGTCTTCGATAAGTTCCTGACCTTCGGCGAAGGCCAGCATGATGCGATCATGCAAGACAACGCGGACTGGCTCTCTTCTCTTAATTATATTGATTTTCTGCGCGACACCGGCCGGCATTTCTCGGTCAACCGGATGCTCTCGATGGACTCCGTGAAACTGAGGCTCGAGCGCGATCAGGAACTGTCTTTTCTCGAATTCAATTACATGTGCCTTCAGGCTTATGATTTTGTCGAGCTTTTCAAGCGCCATGGTTGCGTTCTGCAGATGGGCGGCTCCGACCAATGGGGCAATATCGTCACTGGAATCGATTTAGGCCGCAGAATGGGCACACGCCAGCTTTACGGCTTGACCTCACCGCTGCTCACAACCACGTCGGGCGCCAAAATGGGCAAGACGGCGCAGGGCGCGGTTTGGCTCGACGAAGGCCTGCTTCCGGTTTTCGAATATTGGCAATATTGGCGCAATTGTGAGGACCAGGACACCGGCCGGTTTCTAAAACTCTTCACCGAATTGCCCCTCGATGAAATTGCACGGCTCGAAACTCTGGGCGGCGCGGAAATCAATGAAGCGAAGAAAATTCTCGCCACCGAGGCCACCGCCATGGTGCATGGGCGGCAGGCAGCCCTGAGGGCGGCGGAGGCGGCACGGAAAACCTTCGAAGAAGGAGGTCCCGCGGAAAACCTCCCAAGCATCGAAGTAGCTGCCGCCGAGATCCAAACTGGGCTTGGAGTTCTTGCCGCTTTCGTCACAGCAGGCCTTGTCGCGTCAACCAGTGAAGCACGGCGCCAGATCAAGGGCGGCGGTCTCAAAGTCAATGATCAGATCGTCACTGACGAGCGAATGGTGATTGGGCCGCAAGATCTAAGGATGGGCGCGGTCAAACTTTCACTCGGCCGCAAGCGACACGTCCTGTTGAAGATCGCTTGATTGGCCTCTCATTGGGGACGCATGGGATCGAGATCGGTGACACCGAAGATTTGGCGGAAAATTCCTGGCGCGATCGCAGACAGTGGATTGATACTGAGGGTGGGGTTGCTGGCGAGTCCACTGATCCGGTAGTTGACGCCGATCAAGCCTTCGTTCGAGCCGCCCGCGAGAATGACACCAAAGAGCGGGATCTTCGCGAAAAGATTGTTGAAGGCATAAACTGGGACAAAGGTGCCGCTCATATCGACTTGGTCATGCACATAGTCGAGGCTGCCTTCCACTGTCAGTCCAATTGCCTCGCCATGCATGGTTCCTTCGCTCAGGTCAAGACGGCTCCCATCGCGGTGGAAGCGAACTTGCAATTTGTTGAACGCAATCGCGCTGGCGTTGATCTTCTGTCCCCGGCCTTGAGTCTCGAGTGGTGGTGCCGCCTCGACCACGAGCCTGCGCAGGGCGGGCTCATCGCGCAAGACGAAATCATCGATCACAAGGACGCCAGAGAGCGTATCGTTCCCAAGACGCAGGCCGACCACGAGGCGGCCGCGCTCCATGTGCTTGTAAAGATCGAGGAAAGACAGAAGCGATCCGCCATCCTCGGTGACGAGATTAACCCGGGGAGCCGCGCCTCCTCCTCCGGTCAGATTGCATGAGATTGGTTGGTCACCGAAGGTGCCGGAAAAACTGAATTGCTGTAGCTGATCATCGCGCTTCGCATATCTCAATTCGACGCCGGTTATGATCCCCTTGTTGTAGCCGGTGAGAATGCCAGATTTCACATCGAATTCGATCTCCCTGCCCGGCCCCGCATCCTTGTGCTCATCGCCATTGGCCGCCGTCGTATGTTCGGGAGGACTGAAAATCAATGCTTTCAAAAATGGCCTAGCGTCTATCGTGGTGCCCTGCACGATGACTTTCATGGTCTCACCGGCCCTGGTTGCGTCGATTTTCATATCGTCGCCTGGCGATAGCTTGACCTGTGGGAATCGCGCCGCAATGAGAGAGAAATCTGTCCCGAGATCAGCGCTGCCCCGGGCCTGAATGGTCCCCGCATCAACGATGATTTGATCGACCGAAGTTCCCGTATCATTGACGGCCAGCGCGAACGTGACTTTCCCCGGCCGCCCGGCAGGCTTTGAAATCCCGGAAATTTCGACCGACGTGTGTGTCAAATCGAGCTCGATCCGCGCTTTCGGCTTGTCGCCCGTTCCGATTGGAGCGGCAATTTTCGCGCCGATGGGACCCTCCAAGCCCGGAATTATAGCCAACCCCAGCCGGGCGCGCGTCGCGTCGTCGAGGGTAAGGGCAATCGAAGCTTCGGCGGGCTTGTCAGCCGGTTTCTCCATCGCAATGGTCACCGGGGTCCCGAACATCATGCCCTGTCCGCTCGTCCTTAAGCCGGACGGATCCACAGCCACGTTGAGCGTTGCGGCATCGAGCTTCTCGCTGCCGATCAACCGTTCGGCGGTGAAGTTGGTGATTGCCGCATTGATCTTGAGCATGGTGTCGGCGGGATTTATGTCTGGGCCAAGTTTCAAGTCAATTTCGAGCGTCCCATCGGCTTGTCCGTGCAATGTCGCTGGATCGAGAGGAATGCTGGCATAGGGCTTTAGCCCCTCATACGACAGAAGTGCCCCTATTGCCTCTACACTGCTTGTAATCTTGCCCTCTATCGTTGCCGGCGCCGGCTTCAAACCAGTGTCGGGAATGCGGAAAGTCCCTTCAGACAAGCTCAATATACGGCCATCACCTGCATCGACGGCGGCGTTCGCAACGTTGAAAGTCGCGGTCCGGCCGGTGATATGGCCGACCCCATTGATGCTATGTAAAGGCGGCACGCCGCGCAGAAACTCGAGGCTTGCATTTGTTATCGTGAAATCAACCGCGGACTTTTCATCCCGAGGCGGGTGGTCCGCGAACATCGCACGCAAGTCGGCGGCATCGAAATCGATCTGCATGGTGCCCTTCTCCACCATTCCCCCACGGGCACGGGGAAGCAGGTAAGATTTGATGGGTGGCGCCAGGAACGATGGCCAGAGGCGCAGGACAGCACCGACCGGCGTTGGCGAGATTGAGGCGCCAAGCCTGATGTGTGGCCCATTGATCCAATCGATTCCGCCAGCCATGGCAAGGCCACATTCCGGGCCGCTGAATGAAAACCGGTCGAGGATGAGCCTTTTTTCGGCCAGAAAAAGTCGCGCAGCCAAGCCAAGATGATCGATCAGGACGGGCTTTTCACCTGGGCGCTCCGGACCCGACACGCCCCGCTCGGCATTGATGAGCGCGATCGACCATGGATCACCCTCATGAATCGGCGGCGTTACCGATCCAGAAAAGGCGAAATGTGTCGCACCTGCCACGAGCCGCCAACGATCAATGACAATGCGCCGTGTCGCGGAATTCCAGTGAAAGCCGCCATTGAGTCTATCGACCAGCAAGGGTTCATCGTTAGGATTGTCAAAGCGCAGGTAGCCAGCTCCGAATTCCAACTGACCCGCCGCCTCCGAAAGCATCCCGTCACCCTGCAACCGAACGCTGAATTTCCCCGACAGCGGCATGTCGAAATCAGCGCCAATTGAGCGCGAGCCCGTTGCGAGCAAGATCTCGTCAAGGGAGAGGTTGGCGAAAGAAAGTTTGAGTCCACGTTCGGAACCGGGCGTGCCCTGGGCAATGCCCGAGGCTGTCCAGCGGCCATTCGGTCCCTCGACGGAAAGATTGAATCTCGTGGCGCCGGAGAGCTTGTCGAAGGCGAGATTCACACCATTGAAGACCAAGGTCTGACCGGCCGTCTCGTCATCAACAACAATCTTGCCGCGCGTGATACCGATGCGATCGATTGCGGCGGCCGGGCTTTCCGGATTGGTCAGCGTGTCAATGACAAGCCGGATCGATGCAGCCATTTCCTTGACGAGCAAGGCGCGCGGCTTCGCCAGCGGACTTGGAGCAAAATTTGGGGTTGCCGCTGCCGGTGGTGGCGCGTTGCTTACTCCCGCTAAGGCCGAGGCGAGCGGCGGTGTAAGAGCCACGGCATCCCCGGAGCTGGAAGAAATTGGCAGGGCGATGGAACCATCGGGGCGCAAGGCCAGATGCACCTCGACGTCGAAGATTTCGAGTCGACGTGGCGTGACGTGCCCCAAGATGAGCGCTAATGGATCAACCGACACTTCGGCTCGTGGAGCGGTCAACACCGTGTGGCCGGAACGCTCTTTGACCGAGAATTTGTCGATCGTCAGAGCCGGCGCATAGCCGTTTTTGACGATCGCGGTATCCGCAAGGCTGAATTCGTAGCTGCCACCAAAGCGCTCGTCGAGTGCCTGGGCGATTTGCGGGCCAAGACCCTTGATCGATAGTGGCCCAAGTGCGATGCGCCCGATGAAGAAACCGCCGCCGATGAGCGCCAGGAGGGCCAACCCCAGCCCGAGTTTGCAGGTGGACCAAGCGAGCCGCGCAGCGCGGCGCCCGCGGCTGGCCTCCAGCCTGTCGCATGGAGAGGCATCCGTCGCCCGTCCATAGCGGCGCAACCAATTTCCTAGCCGAGCGCGAGGCTTGGCCGGATTTTCCTCATCCTGTCCGACCAAACGCTCGCGGCCTTTCAATTGCAAGCTGAACCTGGAAAATTTGCTCCTGTGCGCCTATAGGCACCCTTTCAAATAGCCAACTCATCATCGAATATGGACTCTATGGAAAAGGCTGTAGGGCAAAGAACAGGGGATTTATCTTTGCCAATTGCCGCCCAATGTGACGAAAGGAAGGCCCATGAACAAAAACCTGTCGAAAGACTTGGCAAAAAAAGCAACCAAGGCTTCAAGTGACGAAGTGGCGGGCTCCAACAAGAAATTGAGTCCCGGCGACAGAGCCCCGAAGTTTGAATTGCCGGATGATACGGGCGCTAAGATCTCGCTCGCGGACTTTGCGGGCAAGAAACTGGTGCTTTACTTCTACCCGAAGGACGATACCTCAGGCTGCACCAAGGAAGCAATCGACTTTAGCGGCTTGGGAGGCGAATTCAAAAAGTCTGGCACGGCAATTCTTGGGGTCTCGCCAGATACGGTCGCAAGCCATGCAAAGTTCAAGATGAAGCACAACCTCAACCTTGCGCTAGCCGCCGATGAGACCAAGGCCATGCTTCAAGCTTATGGCGTATGGGTCGAAAAAAGCATGTATGGACGCAAATACATGGGGGTCGAGCGGACGACGTTTCTCGTCGACAAGGACGGCCGAATCGCAGCCGTTTGGAACAAAGTTAAGGTGCCAGGTCACGCCGAAGCCGTGCTTACGGTGGCCAAGACGCTCTAGGGGAGACTGAGAGGGTAAGAAGTTAACGGCAAGTTCCCCCAAGATGTTCACGATGTGTAAAAGCCGTTCTCTTTGGAGATTAACACTTTTCGTAAACCTTATAGGAACTTTGCAATTTACATCAAACTTTTAAAATGAGAATCTTCTATAGCTGCCTCTCCCGGCGAGCTAGCGGAGCAGATTATGCGTAGCCTTCTCGGTGCTTGCGCTGCCGTTTGCGGATTTCTTACCGTGCCGAAAGCCGAGGCAGCGGTACAGATCAACATTGATCTGAGTTCGCAGATCATGCATGTGCACTCGGAGAGCGGTAGCTATGATTGGCGGGTTTCCACGGCGCGCTCAGGCTACCGGACGCCGCGCGGCACTTATCGGCCCTATCTGTTGCTTCGCACCCATTATTCCCATAAATATCATATGTCGCCGATGCCCTATTCGATCTTTTTCGCCGGCGGCTATGCGATTCACGGCACATACTCGACGGCCTCACTCGGGCGTCCTGCCTCGCACGGGTGCATTCGCCTCGCGCCGGGCAATGCCGCGCTTCTTTTCCACATGGTCCAATCCGAGGGTGCCGAGATCACCATCTCAGGGTCACCGCCGCGCTATTACGCCCTCGCGCACAGGAGGTCCCCTGCCACCTATGCAGATCTCGAAGGTGGCTCGATTTGGCATAGGAAACATCACAATACCCTCGCCTATGTTCCGGCGAGGCACGCGCCGCCCGTGCGAGCCTGGCAGGCCAATCCCGTCGTGCCACAATGGCCGTCCTGGCCGTGAGTGCAAGCCAACCGGCTATGGACCCTCATTCCGCGCAAAATGTGCCGTGAAATGGCGCAAAAACGGCGCCTGCTTCGTGATGACGAAGGGCAGGATCGCATCCCGACGCCCGAAGACGACATCGAGCACCTCAACAACATAGTCGAAGTGGCTTTGTGTATAGACGCGGCGCGGAAACGCAAGGCGGACTAGCTCGCGCGGGGCCGGGATTTCCTCCGGCGCGCCCGGCAGGTGGCGGCCGAACATCACGCTGCCGAGCTCGACGGCCCGAATGCCGCCTTCAATGTAGAGCGCGTTGACAAGCCCGATGCCGGGATAATCGCATGGCTTAAGATGCGGGCAGAACGCACCCGCATCGATGAACACGGCATGGCCGCCGGCCGGCCGCACGATCGGGATGCCGCGCGTGATAAGACGGCTTGCCATATATTCCACCGTCGCATGGCGGTAGCGCTGGTATTCATATTCCAACGCCTCCTTGAGCCCCACGGCGATTGCTTCGAGATCACGCCCCGCAAGCCCACCATAGGTTGGGAAGCCCTCCGTGAGGATCAACACATTGCGGAAATCCTCAGCCCATTCATCGTTGTGACAGCCAAAAAAACCGCCGATATTCGCCAGACCATCCTTTTTGGCGCTCATCGTCGCGGCATCCGCAAGCGCAAACATTTCCTGGGCAATTTCGAGAATGCTACGGCCGGAGAAACCCGGCTCATATTTTTTGATGAAATAGGAATTTTCAGCGAAGCGGCAGGCGTCAATGACCAGGGGAATGTGATAGTTTTCAAGTATTTTCTTGACGGCCCCGATGTTTTCCATCGCCACCGGCTGGCCGCCGCCAGCGTTGTTTGTCACTGTAATCATGCAGAAGGGAATATTCTTCGGCCCCTTGCTCTCAATGAGATGCTTGAGCTTATTAATATCCATATTCCCTTTGAACGGTTTGCTGGAGTAACTATCCTGACCCTCTGGCGTCAGCAGATCCACGGCCTGCGCTCCGGCGAATTCGATATTGGCGCGGGTCGTATCGAAATGACTGTTGTTGGGGATGATCGCGCCGGGCTTCAGGCGCGTGACGGAGAGAATGCGTTCGGCAGCTCTGCCCTGATGGACCGGGAAAATATGCTTGAAGCCGGTGATCTCACGCACAGTGTTTTCGAAGCGATGCCAAGAAGTGCTTCCCGCGTAGCTCTCATCTCCAAGCATCATCGCGGCCCATTGATGGGTGGACATCGCACCGGTACCGCTGTCGGTCAAAAGGTCGATTGTGATGTTTTCCGCATTGAGCAAAAAAACATTGTTGTGCGCCGAAGCCAGCCAGGCTTCACGCTGCTCCCGCGTGGTAATTGGCAGTGCTTCGGTCATCTTGATGCGAAATGGCTCGATGATCGTATGCATGCGACGGTTCCACTTCAATGCCGACGAACGGGCCGGTGGCTGGGCTTAAATCTCAATGGGCCCAAGATAGACTATTGTCCATTAGATCGAGGCCCAAGAAAAATGACGATGAGACGCGGCCGGCGAGCTAATCCTCTCTTGAGCGGAGGCAATTATGGATTGGATGATCTATGGTGCCAACGGCTACACCGGACGACTCATCGCGCAAGAGGCAAAAAGACAGGGCAAAACTCCGATTCTTGCTGGAAGGAACGTCCAGAGGATGGCTGAGTTGGGGAGCGAACTCGCACTCCCAACGCGGGCGTTTCCCCTCGATTCGCCACAAGCTGTTGCGGCGTCCTTGCATGGCATTCGCCTCGTTTTGAATTGCGCGGGCCCTTTTTCGAAAACGGCTGCCCCTCTGATGCGGGCATGTATCGCCAGCAGAGCACATTATCTCGATATCACCGGAGAAATCGCGGTCCTCGAAAGCGCCCATGTGTTCGATGCGGAAGCGAAAACAGCCGGCGTGGTCCTGTGCTCAGGCGCGGGCTTCGACGTGGTTCCAACCGACTGCATAGCCTTGATGCTCAAGAACACCTTGCCTCAAGCAACTGAGCTTTCGCTGGGATTTGATTTATCCGACCGGCGGATGTCGCCGGGCACCGCCAAGACTCTCATCGAAGGCCTAGGCAAAAGCGGCAAAGTCCGCCGCGCTGGCCGGATCGTCGATTTTCCGCTTGGCCGTGGCATGCGGCGGATTGATTTCGGGCATGGCGAGAAGCTTGCCATGCCTCTTCCATGGGGCGATGTCGCCTCAGCCTTTTACACAACCGGCATTCCAAACATCACTGTCTTCACCCCGGTTTCGCCTGCATTGGCGGCGGCAGCACGGTTGACAGATGCCTTCGCCCCCCTCTTGCGATCACTATGGATACAAGGTTGGCTCGTCAACAGAATCGAGACGAACATGCGGGGACCAGATGTTTCGACCCTCGCAGCCAGCCAGAGTTGGGTGTGGGGGGAGGCAGTTGAGGCCAATGGACGAAGATGCGAGATCCGCATCGTCACATTGAACGGTTACTCCCTAACCGTTTTCAGCTCCTTGGGTATAGTTGACCATTTGATGTCGGGCGTTGCTGCCCCAGGTTGCTGGACGCCGGCTTTGCTCATGGGGGAGGACTTCATTTTGCGCTTGCCCGGAACATCGAAGGTCGATTCCTTGCCTCAGATGGGCTAGAGCGAGCGATCGAGCAAAGAGGCCGCCAAGAGGCAAGAGAATGACGTCTTCGGGCAAACGGAGTTGGACGACACCACGCGACCAGGATCTTCGCCTTCAACGCATTGAGAATCGCGCTGGGCTCTCCATAAGCGTTCTCCCGAGCGGGTGCATTTTCGCGATTGAGCACCGGCGCCCAGACGGCGTGACTCTCATCAACCAGCTGCTCGGATCGCCGGTAGCTGCTGGCATCGGCGGAATTTATCTCCGAATTAATGGTGAGGCCCCTTTCTCTATCCAAAACGCCAATGCAAGCTTCGGTACTGCAGGCAACAGCTTTGCCTGGGAAGGGGAAACAAGCGGCATCCGCTACCGGCTGACAATCTTGCTGCATCCGATTGAGGCCGCTTGGCTTTGGCATCTCGAGACAACGAATATAGGCGCCGCAGAGCGTTCTATCGATGCGATCCTTATCCAGGACCTCGGCCTTGGCGACCGGGGATTCCTGATGAATAACGAGGCCTATGCCTCGCAATACATCGACCATCATATCGCCCACCATCCAGTTTATGGACCTGTGGTCATGAGCCGGCAGAACCTCCCGCAAGGGGGCCAGATCCCATGGATCTCACACGGCTGTCTTGATGGCGCAAGCGGCTTTGCGACCGATGGGAAGCAACTCTTCGGACCGGCCTTTCGCGATCGAGATGCGTTTGGATTTGAACTTGGTGCAAACTTGCCGAACACGCGGCTGCAGCACGAGGTTGCCTGTGTCGCGATCCAATCGAGGCAAGCCGCCCTGCTCCCGGGCGCGCGCATGGCATGGCGCTTCTTCGCCCTTCACGACGCAGACCATGTTAAAGCCTCAAGCGATGGCGATCTCATGCGCCTCGATTCCCTTGGATGGAATGATGATAAGGGCATGGCCGCTACCGCACTCGCCTCGCCGGTCAGGAGCTTGGCACAGGATGCGCCTTGCGCGGTGGCCGAACGGCTCGATGCCACGGACCTCGGCAGTCTTTATCCTGAGCGGCACCATGAAGAACGGTTGAACGAGCTTCTTTTATCCTTCTTCACGGCGAACCCGCCGCACAACTGCCACGTCGTGCTTAGAGATAAGGAACGGCTGGTGACGCGCCGCCATGGCACCTTGCTGCGATCCGGCCAATCCATGCTGCCAGACGAGGCGACCCTTTGCGCCACATGCTGGATGCATGGAGTGTTCGCCGCGCAACTGACAATCGGGAACACTTCTTTCCACAAGCTTTTCTCTGTCTCCCGCGACCCTTATAACATCACCCGCGCGAACGGCTTGCGCATCTTGATTGATTCCGGCGAGGGCTGGCGACTTCTCACGATTCCCTCCGCATTTGAGATGAGCCTTTCCGACTGCCGCTGGATTTATCGTTTAGTAAATCGCACGATCACTGTGCATGGCATGGCCTCCGGCGAAGACCCGGCAATGCAGTGGCGCTTGACTGTCGACGGCGAGCCATGCCGCTTCCTCGTCTTCGGACATCTCGTGCTGGGCGAGCGCGAACTCGACAGTGAGGGCGTCGTAGAAATCGATGCCCTCGCCAAGCGCTTCTCATTCCGACCGGACGAGAACTCGCTTTGGGGCCAACATTATCCCAATGCTAGCTATCATTTGGTCACCAGCACGCCCGAGGCCATCGAAGCCATTGGCGGCGACGAACTCCTCTATCCGGATGGCCAACCCCGAAACGGCGCCTATGTGGTGCTGCGCACGCGGCCCATGCGAGAATTCTGTTTCGCCGTCACCGGTTCGATGACCGATCCCGGCAAGGCGGCAGAACTTGCCGTCAAATATCAGAGCGGCGTCGACGAGCGAAGCCTCCTTTCGCCCGCCGCTCGCTATTGGCAAGGCGTTGGCCGCGGGCTCCGCATCATGGGCGGCGGTCCCGAGGGATCCGCATTCGACATCTTGTGCCCGTGGCTTGCCCACAATGCAATGATTCATCTCACCGTGCCGCATGGGCTCGAGCAATACACTGGCGCCGCCTGGGGCACGCGCGATGTCTGCCAAGGACCGGTCGAGTTCCTCTTGGCACTCGAACACGACGGAACCGTGAAGGACATCCTGAGGATTGTCTTCGCTCAACAATATGAGACGAGCGGCGACTGGCCGCAGTGGTTCATGCTCGAACCCTACTCAATCATCCAGGACAGGGTGAGCCACGGAGATATCATCGTCTGGCCACTCAAGGCACTCAACGACTACATCGAGGCCACGGGGGACTTTGGCTTCCTCGACGAAAAAATCGCCTGGCGGCGCGCGGATACATTCGAAAAGACCAAGCAGCGCGATAGTGTCGCCGCCCATGTCGAAAAGCTGATCGCCACGTTGCGCGGACGTTTTATCCCTGGCACGCATCTTATTTGCTATGGTGAGGGCGACTGGAACGACTCCCTCCAGCCCGTCGACCCGAAGATGCGGGACCGCATGGTGAGCAGCTGGACGGTCGCGCTCTTCTTCGAGCAGCTCAATCGCTACGCCGAAGTGCTGCGGCGGACTGAGCGAAGCGCTGATTCGGAGGCATTGAGTGAACTTGCGGCCCGCGTGCGCCAAGATGTAAACCGCTACCTCTTGCGAGACGATACGATCGCCGGTTTTGGAATTTTCGAGCCCGGCGTCGAACAACCTGAGTTGTTGCTGCATCCGAGCGATACGCGCACGGGTCTTCGCTATTCGCTATTGCCCATGACCCAGGGCATCATCAGCGGCCTATTCACGCCCCAACAAATCAAACATCATCTCCGGCTTATCCATGAGCATTTGCTCTTCCCAGATGGTGTTCGTCTGATCGACCGGCCGGTCGCCTACCACGGGGGCCCGCAAACCATGTTCCGGCGGGCCGAATCCTCGTCGTTCTTCGGGCGCGAAATCGGCCTCATGTATGTTCATGCGCATCTGCGTTATGCAGAGGCGATGGCAGTCCTCGGTGAAGCGGACGCGCTTTGGGAGGCGTTGCAACTTGCAAGCCCGATTGCTGTGACGGACCGGCTTGCGAATGCCTCGCTACGCCAGCGCAATGCCTATTTCAGCAGCAGTGACGCAGCTTTTCCCGATCGTTATGCCGCGAGCGCTAACTGGGCGCTGGTTAAAGCGGACCGTGTTGATGTCGAAGGAGGCTGGCGCGTTTATTCCAGTGGCCCAGGTATTTTCACAAGCCTTCTCGTCCGTCATATGTTTGGACGCCGGAGGCTTTGGGGAAGATATGTCGGACAACCCCTCCTGCCCGCTGCCCTTCAAGGCATGGCAATGAGCGTCGAAGCGCGCGCGTGAAGACCGCTTTCTGTGTTTTATGCTGCGCTTAGTTTACAATCCGACGATCCGATCTTGATCCGGATCAATTCTTAGCTCCGGTGCCACGATAAATTGCAAAGATTACGAAGCACAAAGCGCCGGGTAATTGCACTATAAGGTTCTTGCCAAGGGAACCATCGCCGCAAGTTGGGTACTTCCCACAAGAAGAGAAAGCGCCAGGAGGATCGCATGAAACACTCGGACCAAACCACAAAGGGCGATTGGACCAAGCTCCCTGCCGCCTTCCGGCGCATTCGTCTGGAGCTCGCGCGCGAGAAAGGCCATCCCGAAGGGAGTGCTTTGATTGGCTACAGGTTTGTCGCCCCCCTGGATGCCGATAGCCGGATCGATCCTCATCTCTGGCATCAATATTCTGACTTTTGCCGGGTCGTCCGGTTTCGCCCAAATGAGGCAGATGAAATCGGCCATTTGGTGCGCAAGCCCGGCGGAACCTGGGCCTTTCGCTACACTGTCGGCGGTGGCCAAGCCGACGAGACCGGCTATCATTTCAGCTCTGATCGGTTCATTATTGGAGATTATGTCTCCATTCGCGAAGATGACGGCCTGCATACATTCCAGATTGCCTCTGTTGAAGCGGTCTAGCTGCGCCGCAACGCCACGTCGGTAACGCCAACCACCTCGAAAGTGCGGCCAAGATTACGAGAGATTCAACTTCTCTAAGAACGGGCGGGATGACAGTCCTGCCAACGGCTGCCGGAGTATTCCAATGTCCTATGCCACCTTGATGGTTTGTTGCGATTCAGACCCCAGAAATGATAATCGGCTTCATGTCGCCGCAAATCTCGCCGAGCGGTTCGATGCGCGCGTCATCGGAATCGCCGCGCAAGAAGCCGTCCCGGTTTCTTCTGCTCAAGGTGACGCCTTTGGAGATGTCGACACATGGGCACAGAATCAGGCGAACCTTGGAAAGCGCCTTCAACTGGTCGAAGAGCACTTCCGCAACGTACTGAAGGGCCGGGCAAGAGAAATTGACTGGAGATCGGACGTCACCGATCCTGTTTCGTTTATCGCCGCGGAGTGCCGTGCCGCTGATCTCGTGATTACCGGCAACCGTCCCGATGATACCTCGCTTGATCCTGCGGATCTCGTCATGTGGGCTGGACGCCCGCTGCTCGTCATTCCGAATAACGTCGCGGTTTTGAAGGCGGAACGCATCCTTGTTGCTTGGAAGGACGCGCGGGAGGCGCGCCGCGCGATATGCGATGCCTTGCCGCTGTTGCGCCTATGTCAAAAAGCCATTGTCGCGCAAGTTGATGAAGACCAAGATCCGGCAGCCGCCAGCCGCCGTGTCGAAGATGTCGTCGCATGGCTAGAATGCCATGATGTAAAGGCCACGGCTTGGACCGCACCCGTGCTCAAAGGCCCCGCGGCCCAACTCGACGCGCTAGCGGTGCAGGAAGGCTTGGACCTCATCGTTGCTGGTGCTTACGGTCATGGGAAAGTCCGCGAATGGGTTTTCGGAGGCGTGACGCACGATCTCCTGCAACAAACCTCCCGCTGTCAATTTTTTTCGCATTGACGCTTGCGACACAAATAGTTTGGAGAGCCGGCCATGTTTGGCATGGTCCTGCACGAAATCGGTAGGCCTCTCGTCTTTGAGGAACTGCCAGATCCCTCTCCTGGTCTGGGCGAGCTTCGGGTCCGGGTGGAAGCTTGCGGCGTCTGCCGGACGGATCTCCACGTTGTGGACGGCGAGCTTCCCGATCCGAAGCTGCCCATCATTCCAGGTCATGAGATCGTCGGGCGCGTCGATGCGCTTGGCCCTGATGTGCACGGCCTAAAAATTGGAGAGAGAGTTGGTATTCCATGGCTCGGCTGGACCTGCGGTGTCTGCCCTTATTGCCTAAGCCATAGGGAAAACCTTTGCGATCATCCCGTGTTCACGGGTTACACGCGTAATGGCGGTTTTGCGACCCACGCGATCGCCGACGTGCGTTACGCTTTTCCGTTGAGTGACCAAAGCAGCGCCGCCGCGCTTGCGCCGCTCCTCTGCGCCGGTCTCATTGGCTGGCGTTCGCTCCGCTTTGCGGGTGATGCGAAGACCCTTGGTCTCTATGGCTTCGGGGCGGCGGCCCATATCATCGCCCAAGCCGCACGTAAGCAGGGACGCCGGATTTTTGCATTTACTCGCCCTGGCGATGCGGCGACCCAAGCGTTTGCCTTGCGGCTCGGAGCCGCCTGGGCCGGAGGCTCCGACGAAAGTCCTCCCGAGCCCCTCGATGCGGCGATCATCTATGCTCCGATTGGGGTATTGGTGCCAGCCGCGCTCGCGGCTGTGCGCAAGGGCGGCATCGTCGTGTGCGCCGGGATTCACATGAGCGATATTCCCTCGTTTCCCTATCGTTTACTTTGGCAGGAGCGGCAGCTCGTCTCCGTCGCCAATCTCACGCGCGACGACGGGATCGATTTTCTCGCATTCGCCGCCGGCGCCGGCATAGAGACGCAGATCAAGACCTATCCGCTGGATCAGGCGAACAGTGCCTTGGCCGATTTGCGGGCGGGGAGGTTCGAAGGTGCCGCGGTGTTGCTTCCACCTTCCGGCTGACTAACCCTGAGGATCAATGCGGAATGGCGGCAAGAGCAACCCTCGCCATGGTCTCGACTGAAACCGTGGCATCCACGCGATGCCAGCCAATCGTTCCAATCGGCCATTTGGCTTGTGCCGAAACGACACTGACTGTTGCGTCCGACGCATCCTTCTTGCGTCCGGCAACCCGCTCCCTCAGTCTCTCGATTGGCGCTTCAAGCCACAGCCCAGTAAAATGGGCCTTGGCCCTATTTGCGACCTCTTCCACCGCGATACGCTCATCTTCCTTTAGATGCACAGCGTCGACAATGACGCTCTGCCCTGCGCCGAGTGCTGCTCCAGCAAGCTCGCGAAGCTGGTGATAGGTCCTTTCCGTAATTTCCGACCGGTAAGCCTCATCCGGCAGGCGATCGAATTCACCTACGTTGACAAGCCGCTTGCGTTCAATGTCGCTGCGCAAATGCACAGCGCCCGTCGGCCGGCCGATCGAGCCCGCGACTGCGGCAGCAAGCGAGGTTTTGCCCGTCCCGGAGAGGCCCCCGATAGCAATCAGATTCAGACAGCGTGGACGGAGAAGATCACAAGCCGCTTCGAGATAATGGCGCCCTTCTCCTGCTTGATCCTCGGCTCCCTTGGGCTGAAGATTAGCTACCTTGGCGCGAATGGCTGCGCGCAATGAGAGGAAGAGCGGAAGCAGGGCAAGACCTCTGAGCTGCATGCCGATGTCATCGCAAGCCCATAGATAACGGTTGAAGAGGAGATTGGCATGACCGTGTAGTCCGCGTGTCCAAAGATCCATCAGAAGGAAGGCGAGATCATAAAGCACGTCGCAAGTCGCGATCGCCTCGTCGAATTCGATCGCATCAAATAAGACCGGCCGGTTTTCGATCAGCACGATGTTGCGCAGGTGGAGATCGCCATGACAACGGCGGACCTGCCCCTGAGCCTCACGCTCCATAAGCAGGGGTTCGCCTTGCGCAAATGCATGCTCCATCGCCTGGCGAAGCTCCGCGACAGACTGCGCCGCGAAGGTTCCGGGCGCCGCTTCTAGCGCTATGAGCGTCTCCTCAAGCTGGCGTTGCAGCGCTTTGTCTGCGTTCATTCCCGAGGCGATCGGCGCGCAGCGGTGCGACACGGCAACGACGCCAGCAAGTTCCGCGATGGTTTTGAGATCGAGCTCATTGCGCGCAGCCAGACGATCAAGCGTGCGATGTTCGTCGAAACGCCGCATATGAACAGCCCATTCGACGATCGTGCCGCCGCTGCCAAATTTAAAGTGCGAGCCGACTTGCGAAATCGGAATGGCATCAACATAAATATCCGGAGCATTGGCTTTATTGACGGCAAGCTCACGTTCGCAGGCGTGACGGCGCTTGTCGAGTGTCGAATAATCCATAAAGGGAAAGCGCACGGCCCTTTTGACCTTATAGACATCCTTGCCGGCTAGGAAAACCGCGGAGCCATGAGTATCGATGCGAGTGACCTCTTCGTGCAGCCCATGCGTCGCGGGATCCGACAGGAAGGCGAAGACATCGCTTTGCTCGTAGGGCATGCTTTGGGTCACGTTGATTCACCTCATCCTACATTTGTCAACATAGCATTCAGCTCATCAAAAACGCAGTGGCTCAAGGGCTTTGGAAGACTGAGACGATGTCGAAAGCGGCTAAACAAAAGATTGCAGATCTTTTGTAAGATCCCGCGACAGGATGAAGACATCGCGTGACGCGATTCCGCTTGAAGGAACCATGGTGTGATTCTTTAGCATCCCGCGAGGCTTCCGCCTTGGTGCAGAAGTGATGCGATGAAAAATCCGCGCGCAACTCACTCGAAATCACGATCAACGAAGTTCACAATGGTGCCCCCGCTGCGTGCCAAAATTGAAAGAGTGAGGTAAGCGGGCGAATGCCTTCGTCGTGACATGATGATCGCCCCAAAGCAGACAGCCGCTGTTCAGGCTTTTGGCGGGGTATGCCCGATCCGCAGGGATTCCTCCGCATTGGTCTTAAGAAAACCTTGGATTCTGCTGGTGAGGGCGGCAAGAATCCAGGGAAGCTGCACTTCGATACGCAAGGCGTCGCTTGTCACAAGGATTTTTGCTGTCGCCGTCTGTCCAAAAGCGACAACACGCAAATCCGCTGCGTCGCCATTCCAATTGACCTCGCTATAAGCCAATTTATCAATGTAATCACGGCGGAGGTGCTCTATCCGCTCGGCGATCCGTCTCTTTGCCTCTTGGGCACCGAGATTGTGAGGGACGGTCACAACGATTGCATTCGACATGAGATTTCTCCGATGCCTGCGAGATCATAAGCGCTTTTGGGCCTCGCCGCCAGTTTGAGCTGGCGGCGCCACCTTCCTGATGTGCCAATAGGAGCCGCAACACCGACGACTCGGGAGAGTTTCCTGCACACCGCGAAACAGGCGCCACCCGTCCTTCCTATGCCGCTTTGGGGAGGTTGGCTAAAGATCATCTTTCATAAATATTGGCTATAATCGTCAATATTGAGCACGAGGATGGTCTGCACAAGACTATGAGAGAGGGTGAGCAATCCTTTTTCGAGAGGCCATGGCCCAGAGTCGTCAGTCGCGATTGCTGTCCCGCCCGAATGGAAACGAGCCTATCGCTGGTTTCCGTTGTTGGCCCCGCAATCTCGGCCCGCGCTCACCTGCTCCTCAATCTAGCTCGACTACAAAGCCTTCGTGTAGGGTCACCCGCCGGTTCATGCGGCTGGCCAGCTCCATATTATGGGTCGCGATTAAGGTTGCAAGGCCGGTTGCCCGGACGAGCGCCTCGAGCGCCTCGAACACATGTTCCGCGGTCTTAGGGTCGAGATTGCCGGTTGGCTCGTCGGCAAGCAAGAGGCGTGGCCTATTGGCGACCGCGCGCGCAATGGCGACCCGCTGCTGCTCGCCGCCGGAGAGTTCCGAAGGCCTATGTTTCGCTCGGCCTGACAGCCCAAGGTAATGGAGTAACTGGCTGGCGCGTTCCCTGGCCTCACGCCGCGAAAGTCCGGCGATCATTTGCGGCAGCATGACATTCTCAAGCGCAGAAAATTCCGGAAGCAGATGATGGAATTGATAGACGAAACCGATCTCACCGCGCCGCAAGGCGGTTCGCGCCGTGTCATCCATACCAACTGTCGCGGCGCCCGCGATAAATACCTCGCCCGCATCGGGCTTTTCAAGGAGGCCTGCAACATGGAGCAGCGTCGATTTGCCAGCTCCAGATGGAGCAACAAGCGCAACTGATTGTCCGGCCCATACGCAGAAATCCGCGCCGCGCAGAATTTCGAGCGGAGATCCCGCCTGATCATAGCGGCGTTCGACCTTCTCGAGACAGAGCGCCGGAGCGGACATGGCTATTCGTAACGCAGCGCTTCGACAGGATCGAGCTTCGCCGCCCGCCAGGAGGGATAGACCGTCGCTAGCACTGAAAGCGTGAGTGTCAGTGTGACAACAGCGATGACATCACCAGGATCGACCACCGAAGGCAAACGCGACAGAAAATAGAGTTCAGCCGGAAACAGATTCATGTTGAGAAGCCGATTCAAAAGCTGGCGAAAGGCCTCGAGGTTGCTTGCAACAAGAAGGCCGAGAAAACACCCGGCAAGGGTTCCGGAAATGCCAATCGACGTGCCGGTGATGAGAAAGATCCGCATCACACCGCCTTGCGTCGCACCTATGGTCCGCAGAATTGCAATATCACGCCCCTTGTCCTTCACGAGCATGATGAGCCCCGACACGATGTTGAGCGCCGCGACAAGTACAATCAGCGTCAGGATGATGAACATGACGTTGCGCTCCACGTTCAGCGCATCGAAAAACGTCTTGTTGCGCTCACGCCAGTCAACCATGATCATCGGCCGCATCACCGCCGCATCGATTTTGCTTCGGACGGAGTCGAGTTCCTCGGGCTTGTGAAGAAAAACCTCAACAACGCTCGCCTGATTTTCTTTGTTGAAGAAGGCCTGCGCTTCGGGCAAGGCCATGTAGACAAAGAGGTTATCGAACTCCGCCATGCCAATCTGAAAGATCGCGGTGATCGGATAGACTTTGCTGCGTGGCGTTACCCCAAAGGGCGTCTGCGCCCCATTTGCAATCAAAATCTTTACCTTGTCGCCGATCCTCAGTCCAAGGACCTCGGCGAGCCTTTGACCCATTGCGACACCCCCGGCGGTATCGAAACCATCGAGCGTGCCAAGCTTGACGTTGCGAGCGATGCCAGGCAAACGCTTGATATCCGCCTCCCTTATTCCGCGCACGAGAGCAAAAGCCATACTGGTAGTGGATACCGCCGCGGGGCTCTCGATCATTGGCACAACCAATTCAACGCCGGGCACTCCAGCGGCTTGCTTTACCACTTCATCATAATCGGTGAACTGTGTGTCGGCAGCCTGGAGGAAGATATGGCCGTTGATGCCAACGATTTTATCGAGCAATTCCCTATGAAAGCCATTCATCACCGACATGACGACAATCAGCGTCGCAACGCCGAGGGCGATCCCGAGAAAGGAAAAAAGAGCGATCACCGAAACAAAGCTCGTTTTGCGCCGCGCGCGCAAATAGCGAAGCGCGATCATCCATTCGAAGGGCGCGAATGCGGTGGTAGCCTTCGAAGCGTCCATCATGAACTCGCAAGCCGCGCAATCGCGGCAGCAGGATCGAGGGTTTCGCGCGCACCTGTCGCCCTTGTCTTAAGTTCGACTGTGCCAGAGGCCAATCCTTTCGGGCCGACGAGGAGCTGATAAGGCAACCCGATCAGATCGAGCTTGGCAAATTTGGCTCCCGGGCGCTCGTCGGTATCCTCATAAAGCACTTCCAAGCCTGCTTTTTCGAGCGCACCATAGATCGACGCGCAGGCGGCGTCCGTCGCGCCATCTCCTACTTTGAGATTGGCGAGCCCGACTTTGAAAGGCGCCACAGACTCGGGCCAGATAATGCCATTTTCATCGTGGTTGGCCTCGATCAAAGCACCAACGAGGCGTGAGACGCCGACGCCGTAAGAACCGCCCTGAAACGGACGCTCGACGCCGTCAGCACCGGCAATCAGGGCCTGCATCGGCTTTGAATATTTTTCGCCGAAATAAAACACCTGGCCAACCTCGATGCCTCGCGTGTGAATCCGCTTGTCTTGCGGTGTCTCGTGCTCAAAACGGGCTTGGTCGTGAACATCCCCCGTCGCCGCGTAAAATTTCGTCCATTGCTGTATGATCGGCGAAAGATCGGCATCATAGTCGGTATTCTCAGGCGGAATAGGCAAATCCAAGACACCGGTATGGCAAAAAACGGCCGACTCGCCAGTTTCCGCCAAAATGATGAATTCATGGCTTAGGTCGCCGCCGATCGGCCCAGTCTCGGCTCGCATCGGAATCGCTTTCAACCCCATGCGCGAAAAAATACGCAAATAGGCAACGAACATTTTATTGTAGGAGAGCTTAGCCGCAGCCTCGTCGGTATCGAACGAATAGGCGTCTTTCATCAAGAATTCGCGGCCTCGCATGACCCCGAACCTTGGCCTTTGCTCATCGCGGAACTTCCATTGGATATGATAAAGGATCTTGGGCAAATCCCGATAGCTCCGCATATAGGCACGAAAGATCTCGGTAATCATATCCTCATTGGTCGGGCCATAAAGAAGCTCGCGCTCGTGGCGGTCCTTGATTCGCAGCATTTCCGGACCGTAAGCCTCGTAGCGGCCAGTTTCCCGCCACAAATCAGCAAGCTGCAGGGTCGGCATCAACAGCTCGATCGCACCGGCCCGATTCATTTCCTCACGCACGATCTGAGCCACTTTTTGCAAAACGCGAAGCCCGAGCGGCAGCCAAGCGTAAATGCCAGCCGCTTCCTGGCGGATCATGCCGGCACGCAGCATCAAACGATGCGAGACGATCTCCGCCTCTTTTGGAGTCTCACGAAGGATCGGAAGAAAATAATGGGATAGGCGCATGTTCAGAGACAAAGGCGAAGGAAAGGAGGAGCATTGCGGGCGTTGGTTTAACCCCGCGTGCCCAGAAAGGCAAAGCCGGCGAAAAGCCTTAAGCCAAACCGCGGCGTTGCGCCAGTACATCCATCCTACCAAGAGCTTTAGGGTTTCATCTTAAATGATCAGGCCGCTTGCGCTCAAGCTAGTGAGAACCTCAACTTCCGGCGCTGCACGAAATTTCCCGCACGGCTGAGAACTCGTTGGCTGCCAGTTCAATATCTTGTCGATCATTATCTTGTCGATCAATTCAGGCGTGTCCGGGGCAATTGCTCAATAAGCCTTACATTTTGCCGGATCCACCGGCGCGCCCAGCGACGAAGCTGCCGAGCAAGCTTGTTGCGTCCTCGTTGGCGTCTTTGTGATTGGCATTATTTGGCTCAGCCTCATTACAGTGATCCAAATTAGCGCGGGCCCGATAATAATATGTTGCCAGTGCTATCGAGCGGGCATCCGGCCCCGCGTCTGTGATCATCCGCAATAGTGAGCCATGCGGCAAAGATGCGAGAGCAAGGCGCGTTTTGCAGTCCTTCGTCGGCGCCAACGGCTGTGCTGCCGTGGCCTAGCTTATGTATTGCACTAGACAGACTCATATGTTTTATTCCAAATTGGTCGTTTGTTACTGCTAATGATGCGGCGAGTATTATGCTGGTAAATATTAAAATGGAATTTTAAAATGAACGAAATAAATATAGAGGTTAGTTATCTGAGAACTGAGGAAGAACGTATTCTCGCTTCCTTCACCAGGCACTTGATCGAGATCGCTGCCGTCGCGAAAGCGCGAGGAGATAACACCTGCCCGACCACCGCGCTCGATACAATGAGAGTCCCCGCGATTGCACTCGACCGGAACGGATTCGTCGTCGACGTGAACGCGGCCGCCGAGGCGGTTTTCGACGACGACCTCAAAATCAAGGGCGGACGCCTCTTCGTTCACGACCGCACAGCCCGGGCGCTGCTTAAGAAAGCTAGCGATCAATTGAGAAGGCCGCGTTTAATCCCCCTGGCCATAAAGCCATTCATTGTTCCGCGCAGGGACAGATTTCCTGTCGTTCTGCGGATTTGGCCCTTCGCAGGACAAACGGATCTTCGTGCAGCTCGCAATGCCTCGCCAATTCATGCAATACTCAGCGTGTTCCCGGTCTTGCCTGTGCACCGCCAACCACCTTACCTTATGTGAGGTGCTTCTGACTTATCGAAGCGAGCTTCTTGCCGATCGAATTGCCAAGAATTCGGCATGGCACGACCACGCTCTTCACCACGCTCGACGTCGCGACCGGCAACGCCGTTGCGGCGGGGGCGAAGCGATGAAAGATGTTTTCGCGTCTACT
This sequence comes from Methylocella sp., assembly GCA_035515355.1. GTDB lineage: Bacteria > Pseudomonadota > Alphaproteobacteria > Rhizobiales > Beijerinckiaceae > Methylocapsa. The sequence continues at coordinate 10,393 of DATJBL010000065.1, read as the reverse complement.
TTGCAGCGGTAGCGCACCACGCGACCGGTAGCGCTTTAGGTCAGGGTGATATGGAGCCCCGCGGGCATCCGCCAGGTACCCGACAAGAGCAGCCGGTTCCAGATAGGCCGCGCCCTGGGCTGGCGCGACCAAAAACCTTGAGCATGCGGACGTGGCGCTGAGCTGATCGAGACCGCAAAGCGCGAAATCGACCTGGCCAAGGAAATCTACGCGAAACCCGACAAGCATCGTGCAACTCGATTGGCTGGGCTCTTTTATGAGTTCTGGCACGATGGCTTGCGATTTGCTGGGTTTGACCCAGCCCGTGGCCGTCGTACAAAAGGAGAAAGATTATGATGTGGGATACAAAAATTAGAGAACTTATCAATAGACTTTTTATTGAGGCAAACGGCAATAAAGCGGCGTTTGAAGCGGCCCTTCGTGAAGCAGAAGTCGAGTTTGTTTCATCGGATAGCGATGTTGTAGCGGTGCCCGCCAAATTTGGAGAGGAAAATACCGTTTATAATTACTTCGACGATGGTGGCGGTGTTTGGTGCTACATTCCGCCAGTCAAGAGCACGCTTCAATGACCACACTCATCGCTTCCGCCACCATGTTCGACATGCACGCCCCGATCTCGCGTCAAAGTTCGCGTCTATCTCGACGCCACCCCCGAGCGCGCCCCAAAAAGTCTTCCACGCCCTCGCCGTGACGCCCGGCGTTGAGGATAAGGACCAACCCGCACCGATGCGCCTCAAGGGCTGCCAAATCGACGGTCGGTTGCTCCGTGCGCCTTCGGTGCGAGATTTGCCATCGGTGAGGCTTTGATGATCGGCATGAGTCGACGGCGTCCTTTGTGCGGGCGGATAAAGGCGTGCTACAGGCGCCGAAGCTCGGATTTTCGCGAGGGGGGAGCAATCATGAAAATGTGGCAGGTTTCGCGTGCTGCGATGACTTTCGCGCTTTTCTCGGCCAGCACTTACGCAGCGACGATGACGGTGCCAATTCAGGAAAACACCGTGACGTTTACGCCGCTGCCTGGCAACAGCGGCATGCCGGTGACGGATTGCGTAGGGCAGACGACAACCGCAACGACCAATCAAATGGCGATCTTGGCGCCATGTTCGCAAAATGTGATTACCGCGAACCAAAAGACCGCACCCGCCCTGATCGCGATGGACATCACGGATGCAAATGCTGCCCTGAATGCCAGTCTCATTCCGGTTTCGGTGCGAGCACCGGGCATGCTGAACGTCGAGATCTGGACGCATGGATCCATGGCCGTCAGGCTAACAGCCGGCGCCGGCGCTGTGTTCAGCGGCAATCTTGATCTCTCGAAAGAGCCTACCGGTCCACTGCATGCGCGCTTCATGGCGTGGAATTCAGCACCGGGTGATAACAGCTACACGGTGGAGTTAATCGGCGAAGAAACGCTGTTCGTCAACGCCGGCGCGAAAACACCAAGCCCTGTCCCGGCCGGCGCGGCCGGCATGGCGCTCGCGTGGCAGGATCAATTCGCGACACTCAATGCGACGCCGTGCAAGCCGGATACCGGCGTCTGGCCGAATTGCACCGCGCCGACGGCGAGCGATGGCTTCATATATCTCGAAAATATTGGCAACGGTTCAGATTACGGCGATTGCGCGTTCGAGCATACGGACGGCAAATATAACCCCTACAGCGTGCAAAGCGGCTTCCTGCGGATCCGTGCTACCTACGATCCGAACTATCACGATCCCTATGGCCACAATCGCAAGTGGTATTGTGGCCTGCTGCGCACGGCTTTTGCGGATGGCTCGTCTAACCTGCCGGACATCTCCTACGGCTATTTCGAATTCACTATCCTTGTGCCGAATGCAGCAGCAGCCACCGGCGCGACAGGTGGCACCTGGCCTGCCGTCTGGCAGACGACCCGCAAGAATACGGCGGCGACCGGCAGCCTTGAACTGGATGAGGCTGAGCTATACGGCAGCGGCCCGGCCTATTATCAATCCGGCGCCGGAGCATATGGGGCGGCGACCTCAACGGCGATGGGGTTCGTTTACGCCGGAAACCCCGATGGGGATCTGACGTGGGACTGGCACCGTTTTGGCCTGCTCGTCACGCCCACGACGGTGACGTCGTATTTCGACGACACGCCGATGGGCAGCCAGCCAATGCCGCAGTATGCTGATAAGTCGGCGCCGCTCTGGGGCTGGATGATGAATCTGGCGATGGGCTCGGGATGGCCGGTAACCGCGCCGCCGGCCAATCACTACGACATGTGGATCAAAGAGATTCGGCTGTATCACTGATCGGCGTTTCGTCCTGGCAGGCAACACAATAGATGAGCATTGCTCGCCACAGCGGCTCGACGACCGCCTCTCCGACGCGGTTTATCTCCACGGGTGTATCTCACCTGGCAAGAAAAAATCGGTCGTTCTCATAGTCAAGGAGGACAGTGATCAGTCACACGGAGACTCAAACACCTCTAGCGTTCATGTCCCTGGTCAATTGCAGTTCGATGGATGGCAAGACGATCGACGTGGTTTTGCTATCCACTGATACCAATCGCCCCGAACCCTAGGAAACCGAAATTCCAATCTTAATCACTGCGAGACAGTTCCCCTCAGATATTGTTGTGGGTCCCTCTCTGCTCCCGCGCATCTGACGATATCGGCATGTGAGGTGGACATATCATAATATTTATATGCCCTCTTTATGAAACGTAGCAACAATGGCTATTGTGTTTTTATGGAAGTCGGCAACATACAGGCCAGAATCAGGGGCAAGCGCAATCGAGGGCCAGGTAGCTACCTGACTGCCTCGAAACGTGTTTTTATTTGGTTCGAGGTGGAATGATGCTGATGGCCCTTATGCTATTCGTGTTTGTCGTTTTTTATCTCCTGATGCTCGGTCTGGTGAAATTCGCTGAGGGCGTTATCGATAAGGGGCTGCCGGCGAAGGTGCAGGGCGCCAGCCCGTCAGAAACAAACCCGAGCCCAAGATCCCGCTGATCGGCTGTGCTTTTTGGCGCGACCGGCGGATCCGGCTCGAATGAGGGGATTATGTTTGCGCTAACTCTGCTCGCTTTGATCGTTGTTTTTCTTGTGATTTATCTCTTCTACGCGGTGATCAACCCGGAGCGGTTTTGAACGTCTCACGCGCACGTGACCCGGATTCGGAGGGATTTCAATGCCCGCTCAGGCTTGGCTGCAGATAATCCTGACTCTCGCCGCCATCGTTCTCATCAGCGTCCCCCTCGGACGCTACATGGCGCGAATGGTTATGGGCCAGCCAACGAAGCTCGACCGTCTCTTCGATCCCATTGACAACGTGATATATTTTTTGATCGGCCGGCGCGTCGCCTCACAAGCGATGACATGGAAGACATATACGATTCATATGCTCATCACCAATTTGGTGATGGCGATCCTCATTTATCTCGTCCTTTCGTTCCAGAACCACCTGCCGCTGAACCAGCTCAATTTCGCGGCTGTCGATCCCCTGCTTGCCTTCAACACGACAATCAGCTTTATCACCAATACGAACTGGCAAGCCTATGGCGGCGAGTCGACGCTGTCGAACTTCAGCCAGATGGGGGCCATCACCTTCCCGATGTTCACCTCGGCGACGACAGGCTTCGTCGTAGCGATGGCCTGGATTCGCGCATTTACGGTCAGGAATGGCGGCACCGACCTCGGCAACTTCTATCGTGACTTCATCCGGTTCCTAACCCGCGTTCTCTTGCCGATCTGCTTCGTCGTGGCGCTTTTTATGATCGCCCAAGGCGCGGTCCAAACATTTGACGCGAGCGTGGTCGCACATGCATTGCAGGGCGGCGATCAGACGATGGTCGTTGGCCCGGTCGCATCACAGGGCACAATCGAACTCATCGGCACCAACGGCGGCGGCTTTTACAATGCGAATGCCGCGCATCCGTTCCAGAATCCGACACCGCTCACAAACATCGTCCTTGTTATTCTAATGGCCAGCCTGCCAGCCTCAATCATCGTCACCTTTGGCGAGATGATCGGCAACCGTCGGCAAGCCTGGGTGCTTTACGGCGTGCTCTTGACGCTGTTCGTCCTCTTCCTGCTTCTCTGCGTGGTTTCGGAACAACACGGCACACCAATGCTGGCCAACGCCGGAATTGACATGCATGCCACTACCGGCCAGCCAGGCGGCAACATGGAGGGGAAAGAGGTCCGCTTTGGAATCTCGGCCTCCGGACTCTTCGCCGCTGTCACAACGGCTTTCACAACCGGAGCGGTGAACTCGGCGCATGACAGCTACACACCCCTTGCCGGTTTCACCTTGCTTGGGCAAATGATGCTTCAATGTATCTTCGGCGGCAAGGGCGTGGGCTTCCTCAACGCCTTGATCTATGGCTTGATCGCCGTCTTCGTTGCCGGTCTCATGGTTGGACGCACGCCCGAGTTCCTTGGCAAGAAGATCGAAAAGCAGGAGATTATCCTTGTTTCGCTTGCCTTGCTCATCCATCCGCTCGTCATTCTCACACCTACTGCCTGGTCCATGTTAGCGCCTTACGCGCTGTCGTCGCTCGCCAACAACGGTATCCACGGTTATGAGGAGATTCTTTACGCCTTCACTTCCTCGGCAGCGAACAACGGCTCTGCTTTCGCCGGGCTGAACGCCAACACGCCGTGGTTCGATCTCGCGACCGCCGCGGTCATTCTGATTGGGCGCTACCCGCCGATCATCTTCCTGATGGCGGTTGCTGGTTCGGTCGCGCGAAAACCAACCACCCCGGCGACGACGGCGACGCTGCGCACGGATACCGTCTCGTTCGGCGTGTTCTGGTTCGCAACGATCCTGATTGTCGGCGCGCTGACCTTTTTCCCGGCACTTGTCCTTGGGCCGATCGCTGAGTACTTCGCGATGCGCGCAGGACAGGTTCTCTAATCGAAGCGCCAGTTTCAGATATTCGGGAGACCTCCAATGGCACCCAAACAAGGAACCAGTGCTAAGCTTGGCCCACTCGGCCGCGAGTTTCGCGGCGTCGGGATGGCAGGCGCCTATAGTCGTGAACTTTTCTGGCAGGCTTTCAAGGATTCCCTCGCCAAGTTCGACCCGCGGGTGCAGATTCGCAATCCAGTGATGTTCGTCGTATGGGTCGGCACTTTGGTGACCCTCGCCTTGACGATTCATCCGAGCCTTTTTGGTCCGTCGAGCGCATCGCGCCTCTATAACGGCGTCGTGACCGTCGTGTTGGGCCTGACGGTCTGGTTCGCCAACTACGCCGAGGCTTTGGCCGAAGGGCGCGGCAAGACAAAGGCGGACTCCCTGCGCCAAACTCGCGCGCGCCTTGTTGGCGTTCGCGTCCACAAGGATGGTCGCCAGGAAACGGTCCCTGCCACCGAGCTGCGGATCGGCGATCTCGTGCGGGTTGACAGGAATGATGTGGTCCCGGCGGACGGCGAGGTCGTCGCAGGTGTCGCCTATGTCGATGAAGCTGCCATCACGGGCGAATCGGCTCCGGTGCTGAAGGAACCGGGAACCGACATGTTCTCTTCTGTTACGGCGGGAACCACCGTTATCTCGGACTGGTTGCTCTTCCGTGTGACCGTGGACCCCGGTCACACTTTCCTCGATCGCATGATCCAACTTGTCGAGGCTGCGAAGCGACGGAAGACACCGAACGAGATCGCCCTGACCGTGCTTCTCTCGATCCTAACCCTGATCTTCGTCATTGTCGTTGCCACGATCGCGCCGGTTGCTGCCTATCTTGAGGCGCGGATCAATGTCGCGGATTTGGTTGCGCTCCTCGTTGCGCTGATTCCAACGACAATCGGCGCGCTTCTGTCGGCTATTGGCATCGCTGGCATCGATCGGACCATGCGCTTCAATGTCTTGGCCACGTCCGGTAAGGCGGTCGAAGCCGCAGGCGACGTCCAGACCTTGATTCTTGACAAGACCGGGACGATCACAACCGGCAATCGCGAGGCGCGGGAGTTCGTTCCGGTCGCGGGGCACACGCGGCAGGAACTCGTTCAGGCGGCTTTCCTTGCCTCCTATTTCGACACGACGCCGGAGGGACGCAACGTTGTCATGGCCACCACGGCGCAGGGCGCCGAGCCGATCCCCGGCCTTGAACAGGCTCAGGGACTCGATTTCTCGGCCCACACGCGCATGAGTGGAATCGACCTGCCGGACGGGAGGATCATCCGCAAAGGCGCCGTCAGTGCGATCGTCGATGAGGCCCGCGAAGAGTTCGGCCAATCGGTACCCTCCGATCTTCAAAGCGTCACCGACAGCGTTTCGCGCAGGGGGGCAACTCCGCTCGCGGTGAGCGTCAACGGCGTCATCCTCGGCATCCTTTCTCTCTCGGACATGCTTAAGCCGGGCATTCGTGAGCGCATGCAGGAATTGCGGAAAATGGCTGTCCGCACCATCATGGTTACCGGCGACAATCCCCTGACCGCCCGGACGATCGCGGGAGAGGCAGGCGTCGATGACTTCGTGGCCGAGATGAAACCGGAGCAAAAGCTTGAGTTGGTGCTTGCGGAGCAGAGCAAGGGCCGGCTCGTCGCGATGACAGGAGATGGCACCAACGATGCCCCAGCGCTGGCGCAAGCAGATGTTGGCCTTGCCATGCATTCGGGAACAATGCCGGCCAAGGAAGCCGCCAATCTGATTGACCTTGATTCCGATCCGACGAAGCTCACAGATCTCGTCGCGATCGGCAGGCAGATGTTGATCACACGCGGCGCCCTGACAACCTTCTCGATCGCCAATGACGTCGCGAAATATTTCGCCATCATCCCCGCCATGTTCATCATTGCCCTGCCGGGACTGGCAGCCCTCAACATCATGGGCTTGGCGACGCCGCGGAGCGCTGTCCTGTCGGCTCTGATCTTTAATGCCTTGATCATCCCGCTCCTAATCCCACTCGCCCTGCGCGGCGTGCGTTTCCGGGCGGAGACTGCGGAAAGATTGTTCCAGAGGAACCTTTGGATTTATGGCTTTGGCGGTCTGATCGCGCCTTTTATCGGGATTAAGCTGATCGATTTCCTGATTGCACCGTTGGTCTGAGAGGAACGCATCATGTTCGACATCGTCTCGGGCGCATTGCGCGTCTCCCTGGTGACTTTCGTACTATGCGGGTTTGCCTATCCTTTCGTCGTAACGGTCCTTGGCCAGTTGCTCATGCCATTTCAGGCGCGTGGTAGTCTTGCTACGAACGCTGATGGTGTGGTTCTTGGCTCGCAATTGATCGGGCAGAACTGGACGGACCCCAAATGGTTCCAGGGCCGCCCCTCGGCGACCACCGAGACCGATCCAAATGATCCGGCGAAGACGATTCCTGATCCCTATAATGCGGCGAGCTCGTCGGCCTCCAACCTTGGGCCAACTAGCAAAGCCCTTCAAGACAGGCTTGACGAGGATCGCAAGGCCCTTGATGAAGCGCAACCCGGCTTGGCGGGAAAGCTCATCCCCGCGGATGTTTTAACAACGTCGGGCTCTGGTCTCGATCCCGACATCACGCCCGCGAACGCAAATTTGCAGATCGAACGCGTAGCGAAGGCCCGCGGTGCGGCGCCGGATCAGATCGCCGCGCTCGTCGCGCGACACACGGCGTCACGCAGCCTCGGAATCTTCGGCGAACCACGGGTCAATGTGCTTGAACTCAATCTCGAGCTCGAGAAGGCGTTTCCCGTGCGCGAGACAAAGGTGAGCCCGCCCACGGCCGGGGCAGCCCCAGCGCCTGGGGTCACACCGCCGCCCGCCGTCACACCAGAGGCACCGGCGGCTGCGCCTGCAGCTGAGACGGCCGCTCCACCTGCCGTCGCGGCGGCGCCAGCTCCGCCCGTCGCTGAAACACCCGCGACGAACCCGGCCCCCGTCAATCCGCCAGAAAAAGAGCTATCAAAACCCGTGGCTACGGGCGTGGCGTCGGCTGTATTTCCCTCTCAAATTTCTGCGGCCCATGCTCACGAAAAACTATCTGTGGCCCGCCTCAAGACCTGTACCGAGCAATATCACGCGAATGCCAAGACCAACTCCAATGGCGGCCTGAAATGGAACGCCTATTGGAAGGAGTGCAAGAAGCGTTTGAAAGGCTAATGTTTGCGGGGTTCCAAACACCTGTCCGAAGAGGGTGCTTCAGCTAAGTCCTCAACGCCACGGCAGAAAAGTCGTGGCGGCCCTTTTTTATTGCAGAAACCATCAACTCTTTATCGCTGCCACTGGTTAGCCAGGGACTTTCGTTTGCCGCACCTCTCTTTGGAAACGGATCTATGGATGGCTGAAAGCACCCTCGCGCTGCTCATCAAGGCCGGTTGTCTCCTAATTGCGCGTCCTTGCCCGCGCATCGCGATCGTCCAGTCCGGCAAAGTTGTTCAGGAGCATGCTCCATGACACCGCAGGGCTGGCTATCGATCACCATTTTTATTTTGCTCGTGGGGCTTACCATCAGACCTCTCGGCAGCTACATGGCCTGGATCTTCACGGGCCGCTGCGCATCGAACCGATTCCTGGCGCTATTCGAACGCGCGTTCTTTCGTCTAACCTTTATCGACCCCTCGAATGAGCATAACTGGGTCGGCTATAGCCAAGCCATCCTCATCTTCAATGCGGCGGGCCTAATTTTTCTTTTCTGCATTCTGCTTCTGCAGGGGTCGTTACCTCTCAATCCGCAAGGATTTAGTGCAGTCGCTCCGGACCTCGCATTCAACACAGCAGTGAGCTTCGTCACCAACACGAGCTGGCAGTCTTATGCCGGAGAAACGACCCTTAGCTATTTTAGCCAGATGGCGGGCATCACCGTCCAATCCTTCCTTTCAGCCGCAACCGGAATGGCGGTGGCCATCGCGCTGGTGCGTGGTTTTGCCGGGCGTAGCAGCGAGACCATCGGGAACGCCTGGGTCGATCTCACCCGCGCGACGCTCTACATTTTGCTTCCCATCTCTATCATAGGAGCCTTGCTTCTTGCGTCCCAAGGTACGCCACAAACCCTTGCCGGTTCCGAAACTGCGACGACCTTGGAAGGCGCGTCGCAGATCCTCGCACGCGGACCGGTCGCATCGCAGGAAGCGATCAAGCTCATGAGCGGCGACGGAGGCGGTTTCTTCAACGCAAATTCGGCCCATCCGTTCGAGAATCCAACCGCGCTCACCAATCTTTTCGAGATGTTGCTGATGTTCCTGATTGGCGCTGCTCTTACAAACACGTTCGGCCGAATGGTTGGAAACGAGCGCCAAGGCTGGACCCTGCTCGCCGCCATGGCGCTGCTGTTCGCTGTCGGCCTCAGTGTCATTTATCTAGCTGAGACGTCTAACAACCCACACTTTGCTAATCTTGGCATCGATGAGTCAGCCGGCCCGCTCCAGGCGGGCGGTAATATGGAAGGCAAGGAAGTCCGGTTTGGCATCACCGGTTCTGCGCTCTTTGCAAATGTAGCAACGGACACGGCTGATGGCGCGGTCGATGCCATGCATGACAGCTTTACGGCAATCGGCGGCGGCATGCTCATGGCGAATATGATGATGGACGAGGTAATCATCGGAGCGCCAGGATCTGGGCTTTACGGTATGCTTCTCCGTGCCATCGTCGCTGTCTTCGTCGCGGGCCTAATGGTCGGTCGAACACCTGAATATCTTGGAAAGAAGATCCAATCCGCCGAGGTGAAAATGGCGATATTGGCGCTGCTGGTCTTGTCAGCGACCGTCCTTCTTCTGACTTCAGTGGCAGTGGTGCTTCCTTCGGGCCTTGCAGGTCTATCCAATAATGGGCCGCATGGATTTTCGGAATTGCTTTACGCCTATACCTCCACCGTCGCCACCAATGGCAGCGCTTTCGCGGGCTTGAATGCAAACACGCCATTTTTCAACCTAACATTGGCGTTGGCGATGTTGTGTGGACGATACCTTGTTATTGTCCCGGTGCTCGCCATTGCCGGATCGCTCGCCGCCAAAAAGAGAGTACCCGCTTCAGCCGGCACCTTGCCCACCGATAGCCTGCAATTCGTCCTTTTGATCGCTGGCACGGTGATAATTCTTGGCGCGCTCAGCTTCTTTCCGGCGCTCGCGCTCGGACCGGGCGCCGAGTATTACTCCTCGTCCCAAATCAGCATACCAGACCAGGGGCCAAACTTTTAGGGGCTGAAAATTCAGTTCACCATGCAACTTCATGGCTACGACTGTGCATAGATCACCCTCGCGATTCCGTCATGGGACGTTTGTCCTATTGTAAAGCGCGGGGAGCCTGTGAGGTGCGGATTTTACTCTGACCTGCATGTCGCCAGATATTGTCGGCAATCGCGTAAACCTTCTTCATTCACCTCGTCATAGAGGCAAGCTTCGCTCAACTTGAAGCATTTTTTGGTGGATTGGGCGACAGAACGGCCAGTTGAAAGATGCTCAATACCTGATGCCTGCGCCCCCTCAGCAGCTTGTGCGAGCGATGCTGCACC
>DATJBL010000064.1:0-68664 GCA_035515355.1 Methylocella sp. | reverse complement strand
TGAGCCGATCCTGCGCGATGTGCTGGCGGACACCTTTCACGACTTACCAGTCGATATCAAGCTCGACATTTGCGCACAAGGCCTGTCCATTGACCAGATGACGGCAATCGTGCTGCTGGTGAAGAAGCTGCCATTAACGCTGCCAAGCATGTATTCAGTCGGCGACTGGGCACTTCCTTCAAGGTCTCTTTGTCCGCGCGGGCGAATGGCCGGAGGCAATTGCTTATCCACGATGATGGGCCAGGCATAACCCTTGCGCCCGCCAGGCCTCAGAGACCGACGCTCGGCATGGCCATTATGGAGGCTTTTGCGAGTCAGCTTGGCGGGTCGCTTCAAGTGCTCGGCGAGCCCGGCACTACTTTAAGCGTGGAGTTCGCCATCACCTGAGCCTACGGTCAAAACCCGTCGCCCCACAAAGCCATCGGTCAGTCCTCTGCAACCGCGGCCACCCGTTCCACTTGAGTTCGGTCTGCGCTGGCTCGCACCTCGTGATTGCCAGCGGACAGTCGGTACGTTGCTTTGACCGCTGCGACCCTGGTTGGAAAGGCTGTCCATCCCCGTGAATGGCTCCAATCAAAAATCTCATAATTAGCTGCTATGTCTCAATTTGAGTGGAATCGTAAGTTTTCAGTGTCTCATAATTTAATCCAACGAGACAGAGCGGATCATGGCTGAGATCTATGTGAGGAAGTCGCTGGACGAAGACCAAATGCACGCGCAAGAAGACCTTCACCGCGGGCTCAAGGATCGGCACGTCCAAATGATCGCCATCGGCGGAACGATTGGCGTTGGTTTGTTTCTCGGTTCAGCCACGGCGATCCAGAAGGCCGGTCCGGGATTGGCGGTGTCCTACGCCATTGGCGGATTGATCATGTTCTTCATCATGCGCGCCCTCGGCGAGCTGCTGCTCTACCGGCCAGTGTCTGGATCCTTCGCCACCTATGCGGAAGAGTTCGTCGGGCCTTGGGCCGGGTTCATGACTGGCTGGTCCTACTGGTTCATGTGGGTGGCCATTGGCATGGCAGAGATCACCGCCGTAGGCGTCTACGTGCATTATTGGTTTCCTGGAATTCCTCAGTGGGTTCCGGCTTTAATAACCCTGGGCCTCCTTTACTCCGCAAACTTGATCACGGTGAAACTGTTTGGCGAAATCGAGTTCTGGTTTGCGTTGATCAAGGTCGTCACCATCGCCGCAACGATAGTTATTGGTTTGGCAATCCTCTTGTTCAAATTCGGCGATCTGGGAAAAACGGCAAGCTTCTCCAACCTTTGGACGGGAGGTGGCTTTTTCCCCTTCGGGGCACTCGGCGTGCTTTTACCGATGCAGATGGTTATGTTCGCCTACGAAGGCTTGGAACTGATCGGCGTCTCCGCGGGAGAAACAGAGAACCCGGAGAAGGTACTTCCCCATGCGATTGATAGTGTTGTTTACCGGATGCTGGTCCTTTATATCGGCGCTCTGCTGATCATCATGTCTCTCGTCGCCTGGAACCAATTGGACCCCGATATAAGCCCGTTCGTCTTGGTCTTCGAGAAGATCGGGATTCCAGCTGGAGCAGGAATCATCAACTTCGTTGTCATCACGGCCGCGGCATCGTCTTGCAACAGCGGGATCTTTAGCACCGGGCGTATGCTCTACAGCTTGGCCCGGGTTGGGCAGGCTCCGCGAGCATTTGGCAAGGTTAGCAGCCGCAAAGTCCCTGCAGCTGGCATCACCGCGTCGGCGACGATTATGCTGATAGGTGTGGCCCTCAACTACATCGTTCCGGAGCGGGTTTTCGTGTACGTGACCAGCATATCGCTGGTGGGATCGCTGTGGACCTGGGTCCTGATTGTCATTGCCCATCTTGGATACCGCAAGGCGATCGCGATCGGCGAGGCACGGCCTGTCACCTACCGCCTGCCGGGCTCGCCGTATACGAATTGGTTCGTGGTGGCGTTTCTCGCCCTGGTCATGATACTCCTTAGCTTGGATGAAGGCACTCGGGTAGCTCTCTACGTGGCTCCCGTTTGGTTCACCCTTCTCGGCATCGGCTATCAAATCGCGAAGCCGCGTGCGGCACAGGCGGGCTGAAGACGGATGTCGTCGCGGCGCCATCCGGAGAATCGGCCAGGCGTACGCAAAGCATCAGTGTCCGCGGGGTTGGGGCGTCTGGCCTTGGCCGTCACAACGTCCCGTTGGCGCGCTCCACGCGCCGCACGAAGGCGGCGCCATGTCTGTCCTTGCTCTTTCTTTGCCCCGCCGTTATTCAGATGAAGGACTTGGTATCTCAATTACGCTCGGAAATAAGCTCGGTCGCCCCAAATATTTCTTTGCAGGCTCGAACGGAGAAACAGACATGGTCAATTCTCATGGCCGTTTCGTCTGGTACGAGCTGATGACGACAAACACGGAAGCCGCCAAGGCCTTCTACGCCAATCTCGTGGGCTGGGGTACGCGCGATGCCTCGATGCCTGGCTTCACTTATAGCCTGTTTACCGTTGGAGACACTCCCGTCACCGGGCTGATGAACCTGCCGGAGGACGCGAGGAGAACGGGCGTGATGCCGCACTGGGTTGGATATGTCGGAGTCGACGACGTGGACGCTGCCGTCGACCGGACTAAGCAGCTTGGCGGAGTGGTGCAGGTCCCACCGATGGATGTCCCCAACATCAGCCGCTTTTCGGTCGTTGCCGACCCGCAGATGGCAACGCTTGCGTTGGTCAAAGGGCTGAAACCGGGCCAAGAGAAGTCCGCCGCGCTGGGCACACCGGGGCGTGTAGGCTGGCATGAGTTGCTCGCCGCCGACTGGGAGAAGGCGTTCGCTTTCTACGGCGAGGTATTTGGCTGGCAAAAAGCGAATGCCCAAGTCGGCGCGATGGGCACGTATCAGCAGTTCTCCGCTGGAGGGGAGACGATCGGCGGCATGTTCACGAAGCCTCCGACGTTGCCGCTTCCCTTCTGGCTTTACTATTTCAACATTGGCAACATTGAGGCGGCGGCAAAGCGCGTGGAGGCCGGCGGCGGCCAAATTCTCTATGGCCCGACTGCAGTACCCGGCGGCGCTTGGATCGTCCATTGCACGGACCCTCAAGGCGCCATATTCGCGCTGCTGGATAGGCGCATTCGCAAAGCTATTGGGTATTTCGTGCGCGACGCATCGCACGATCCCTCCGATGCGCGGGGTCTTGGCAAAGCCGGGAACCCTGCAGATTAACCGCTATTGACCCGCCTTTTGGCCGCGCCATCGCTGATTGGCTGGCGGTTGCCCAGCCACACCGAGGTTGTGCGATTGTCAGTCGGAAGCCCCCGTTTTCACGCCGCGGCCGATCGCAAATTGACCGACAGGGCCCTCGACATGGAATTCGATCCCCGTCATCTTTGAGAACAGATCGATATTCGTGATCCCGATCGCACAGCCGCCGAGCCCCATGTCGGTCGCCATTAGGTAGAGCGTTTGCATTAATACACCGACGTCCTTCAAAATGAGCGAATAGGCGATCGAGCTGTACTTCCATGAAATCCGGCCAAAGCGCGCAGCGATCGTGATCAAGATCTGGGGCGCAGCGGGTGCACCCGTTGAATATTCGCCTCCCATCAACTGCACTTCGAGCTCATGCGGGGAAACGCCGATCGGTACCAATGCGTGGGCGCTGGCATCGTAATGATAGAAGCCTCGTGCAAGTCCCTCGCATTTGTCGACCGCTAGATAGAGCTCGAGCTCGTAGCTGCCGCCCGCCGACGGATATGGTCTGACGGTGTGACCGCCGTCGTCGTGGCCGGGCTCGCTGCTCGCGGTCGACAGGACCCGCGCGGTGCCGTCGAGAAACGCCGAAAGCTCGGCGAGCGTGATCGGTCGGTGGTCATCAAAGCTACGCGTCGAACGACGCTCCCGCAGAAGCTTTGCGACCGGCGAGATTGCCGCTGGATGAGCGGCCAAGAACTTGCGCAGATCGATTTTTTTTCCGGGCCAGCGGGGCCGCACCGCCGGCAGCGGAGAAATGACGCCGGCATACGGATAAACTCCGCCCAGCGGGTTGGCGTGCCGGCCTTCCGTGCTGCGCGTGTGGAATAGAAGATCGTGAAAGTCCCAAAGAACGAGGTTGTGGTCACCCTCGGCCGGTCGAAGGCCACTTTCACCGGCGACGTCGATCTTGAAAACGATTTGGCAATCAAGGAGCAGGCCAAGAAGCTCGACCCCTGGAAAACCATCCAGCCGACGCAGCTGTTTGATTTGTTGCGGAGTAGAGAGCATGGCCAAGGTGGCCGCAATCTTCGGATCGCAAATTTTGAACAAGGCGCCGGCGCGCGGCGATTCCAGGACCATCTCGTTACCGCGCCGTCGAAGGTACGCGAACCGTGACAAGACGAGAGCGTCTGAGTTGCCGAGCTGCGGCGTTCGCGGCCAATAATCGGGAACCTGCGGTTCGATGACGAGCAGGTCCTCTCCATTGCGCGAGCCCCCAAGGCGGTATTCCAACAGACCGCGGCTGGCCAATCGCCGGACCAAAAGATCAATCTCTTTGTCAATGTTCCGGCGGCTGCCCACAAATGAGGCGAGTGGAAGACCCGTGCGCAGATCCCGCGCCCGATCCGCCGCGCTGGCGCTGAACATTCCCAAGCCGACCGAATAGCCATCGAAGCAGGCGATGATTTCTCCAGTCGCGTGCGTTTCGAGCGTGACGCGACCACCGAGCCGGGCGGAAATGGTCGCCGACGCGGCCCGACGCACTCTCTTTGGTTCGGGAGCGCGCAAGCCGAGATCACCTTCAAGTATGGGGGTGAATCGGATTGAGCTCGTTTTCTTTGAGCGGCTGGTCACGCAATCCGAGCTTTACCGGCACATTGTAAAGCCGGCCAGGCGCGAAACGGCGATAGAAATGCCGCAATCCTGGAACGATTACTCTGACGACCGGAACCTCGATGTCGGGACGCGTCTGATCGAGGACGAGGAAATCGTGGCCCGCTTGCTTGGCGAGGCGCACGCAGGCCGTCACCTGCTCGCGCGTGTCGAAATGGCCAAACTTCGAGCCGAAGTCCGGTCGGACCAGCGGATTTCCGCTCGGAGTCAAATAGGGATGGTCCTGCAGGCGCAATGGAGCGATGCCATCAAGGCTCGATTTCTCCCCAGTCCCACCGCTCATGAGACCCAGGGATAGAAACTGATTAAGCTCCGTCAATGTACGCAACAAGGCGATTCGCGCATCGAAATGGGCGCCGGAACCGAATTCGATATTTTCGCGCCCGTTTTGCATCCAGTGCGTTATCGCCACAAATGTCGGAATCCCGAGATCGCTGGTGACGTCGAGCACCCAAAGCCGGCGGCCGGTTTCGGCCAGCTTGTTTCGCAGATCGCGGACGTAGGAATCGTCGAACTGATCGAGGTCCAATTCCGGCCGCTGCGATCGATCGTACCACCAGATGGCGTATGCATCCCGTTCCACCAGCTCAAGGAATCCCTGGACGATTGCCTCCTCGAGCGTGTTGCCGGCCGCACAGCCGTTGGAATCTGCTGCGAAGGCGGCAGGGCCTCTGTAGAAAAAATACAACAGGCTGGTCGGAAGATATTTGAAGCGTTCGTCACGCAAAGACCAGACTGGCGACCACTCGATTTCAGCCGATCGATCGAATAGCGCCGGGATCGCCTCCCAATCGTCCGAGCCGGGCGTCGGCGCCCGGCCTCGCCGCAATTGCGCCTCGCTGAACAGCAGGACTTTGTTCGGAGAAATGGCCTCGCCCGACGAGAAATCGGTAAACCGCCGCTTTGCTCTGATCTCGTCGCCCTGAAAGATTCCGGAATAGCGCTCAATCGCCTCCATGAGGGCGCTAGCTTCCCCCTGCTCGGCGGTGCTGCCCTTGCCGAAGCTGCCGCTGCTCAGCCCTACCCTAAGTTCATTGACCGTCTCGGCCAGCCCCGAAAAATTGTGCTTGGCATAGTAGTTGGTGTTCAAGGGCAAATCGGCTTGAATCCTCTCGAGGTGCGAGACCACGCCGGTCAAGGGGCTCACGTGCTTGCGGAAACGCGAAACCGTGGCCGATGGCGAAACGCTTCGGTATCCCCCGCTCGTCATGACGACCTTGCCACCTACGCCAAGCTCGACCGGGACTGGTGCACGGCGGGGATCGCGCAGCTTCTTGTGACCGCAGCTCGGACATTGCGGGCGGGCCGCCACGTGGTGCTTCACGATGGTCGAGCCCAACAGATCAAGACTGATGATGTGATCAGACAATTGCGTGCGAAAATCGGTGGCGATCGCTTTCGCGACCTCGACGGCCGCAAGTTGGATGGCACTCTCTCCAAAGGGGCGCCGAGCCAAAGGGGAAACGGTGAGGCAGCGGGCCTGTTTGCGGTCAAGGAGCGCCTTGACCTCCCGGTTCCTTTTCATCCGTTCGGCAAGACACATCCAGCAGGCGCCCTGCCCCGGTCTGAACACCGGCCCCACCAGGGGAAAAATGCCAGAGGGTTGGACGAGCACCCAGGGCGTGCGGTCCGACAAATGCTGCCGGTTCAATTCCGGCAGTCGCCCCTCGAGATAATCATTTACCAACGTCACCGTCAGGTCGGGGGAGCGCTTGACGACGCGAACGCCGAGCCAACTCAGGGCGGCCCCGAGTTCCGTTGCTCCCTCCACGTCGATCGATTGAACGCGCACCCGACATTTCTGGAGATTTCGCTCCGCGATCTCCGGCGACAGGCCGAGGCTCGCCCAATAGGCGGCAACAGTGCCATTCGAAGAGCGCGATGCTGGAAGAATATAGCGTCGGTCGACCAGCCGCTTCAGGGCTTCGTGGATTTTGTCGGATGGAAAATCCTGTTCCAGCTCGCGAACAAGTTCCCGAAAGCTCTTTCCACCCTCACCTATCGCGGAGGCGAGTGCGCAATAAAGCTCGCCGTGAAGCAAGAACTTCCGGTCCTCAGAATAGAGGCACACGATATTGGGTGGTAGCACATAGACAGTGAAATTCGGCGCGAACCGCGGAACGTCTTTGCCATTATGCCGCGTAAAGCTGTTTCCGTGATCGCCTGTCATTAGGTCAGTACGTGCACCTTCGTCACAACTCCGGACGCCATTGCAAGGCGCATTCTCCGGTTGCTAGCCCTCCGCCACCAAGCTCGCACGTTAGCTTTTTCTGAATCGAGCGTTTCCTGATTAAGCTTGGTGGTTCACTCGGCCGCCATGTGCACGCCTGAAGGGCGCATCACCTGCGCACCACTGCAAACAAGACGCCATTCGCAGGGCCGAAACTGATCGCCCCCGCTCGGCTAACACCAGGGGGAACAACCTCCCCATGACAAGCAGCAGCCGCCCCAGCCATACCCCCAGCCGCAGCCGCCGCAGCCTCCCCAGCCACAGCCGCAGCCTCTACCAAAACCGCCTCTACCGCAGCCGCGTCCGCAGCCGTGTGCAAAGCAGCCTCTACCGCCCCAGCCGCCGTGTCCGCAGCCGCCACAGCCGTGTCCGCAGCCGCCACAGCCATGCCCGCCGCAGCCACAGCCTCCTCGAGCAGCAAGTTGTATCCCTGACCCCAGTGCTCCGAGGTCTTCCTTGTCGAAGACATGGAACGTCGCCAGGCTGACGTCGGAAATTTCCTCTTCGCCGAGAATAACCTGAAACGGTACCGTGTTCTGCGACGGTATATCCGTCACCGACAAATCGGCTATTGATCCGCTGGTCGATGCTGCCAGAGAAGCCCCGGCCATTCCCAGCACGGATGCAGCTTTACTTGGACGCTTCCCCTGCGAAGCACGCTTCGTTTGCGACATAGCAGAGTTCCTCCTCTAGCTTCCATCGAACAAATGCGCGACCAACCGGACTATATCGGTAACACTTTTCGTATGCTTTGAACAGCACCAGCACCAAGCACGGCCGATGGGTGACCGCCTCCCTCGCAAATCGAGTTATTTTCAGCCTGCTGGGGATGCCCGCTAGGTTGTTGACGCCACGGCATGTCACCAGCTTATAGCTTAAACCTTCCAGTACGCGACCTATATTCAACCATCATCGTCGCGGTCGCCGTCTGCCGCCACAACGAGGCGGATGCGCTGTTTGATTGCCATAACTCAAATGGGTCTAGCGCATTCTCTCCGCGTAAATGATTAATAATATATTGTAGGACGTTATTGCATTGAAAACTAATAATAGTCAACCAAATTCAGGCTGGCGCCCTGGCTTGCCGCGAGAGCGGCGGTAATTTTACCCGACGCAGGCTTCGAAGCTCGCGAGGGAGTGGAGGTGGCCATGAATGGACTTGAGACCATCAGCGTCGCCAAGGATACGAGACGGCTGCGGCGAGAACTTGCCGAACTGAAAGAGATGGTGAGACTCGGCGCGGGAATACCCGGCGATAAACAAAGAATAGAAGTGCTCGAACGGCTCCTCACCCATGGGCCGGAGAATGGGATCGCACTTGTGATCGATGAATGTGACCCAGAGAAAATGCTTTGGCGATGCGAACTAGGACCGGAGGGACAGAAGAATGGGACCGGGCAAAAGCTGCTTGCGCTCGCAGGCACCCTCTGCCGGATGGTGACGCGCGTATTTCTATGCAGTGCAACTAGTTTCTTCGCAAACGCCTTCATCGCTTAGCTGATAGCCAGCACTATCCGTGACGGCACCGATCTGAAAAAGGGAGCACAAGTCCAGAAAGCTGCGGCCTCGCCGAAAGCAAGGCAAAACGTCCCAATAAACAAGCTCACGTTCGCACCCGGCGAACGCTCACCGCCGCCACAGGTCAGGTTCCACTGGGCGGCCGCAAACCAGGAACCGAATACGGAAAGAGCCGCCCGGAACTTTAGTTCACTAGTGGGTAGGTTTGTGACTATCCGCCTCGTCATCCTTCTCCGGGGGGCCGTACAATGGCGGCGGGCGGAGACCGATGAGAAGGACGGTGATCGCAGCGATGAGTGCGGTAATCATGACGATGGTGCTGATCGACATAGGATAACCCCCTAACTTGGCCTCCAGTTCAACAAAATTAGACCGCGCTCGTTCCGAGTTTCAGAGCAAAAATTGGTGGCGACGGTACGGCCGACTGGCAGAGCGCGAGAGCGGGGACAAGCCCAGGTCAAAACGATCAGACGCGGAGCCAGTGTCAATACTTAACTAAGACAGTAGCTTGCCGCCGAGGAGGACCAACGCCGTTAGCGGTTGAAAGGGGGCAACACGAAGTCCAAGCAAAGCCCCTCGGCCCGGGACCTGAAAACCAGACTGGGGGGCCTCGCTTTGGACAAGTCCGGCGACCCTATAAGCCGCTCGCGGGTCAACGCCTCTTAAGGGGCGCTTTGGCAGGCGCGCGCCGCCATGCGCACCTACTCTTTCCATAATAATGTCAGAAAAGATTAGATGCACAACATAAAAGATAACCTCGCTAAAGTTTGTGGTGCAGTCCCAAGGCGGGTCAGGCGAAAAGAATTCCGCCGTCTGTGAGGTCCCAAAGAGTTTCCCTGTCCTCGTCAGCGGACATTGGAGCGCGTCAATTCTGGATTTGATATGTTCACTCGTTCTGCCGCTCCAGTACGAGATGACGAGCACATCATCCACCCCTCGACGCTTGCAGTCAGCGTCGCCGCACTAGCCAAGATCAAGACACGATCGCACTTCTGCTTCTATTCGGGGGTGCCGCGCTCCCCGGAGCCGGCGCTCGCAGCATGACGTGTGTCGCCGCGATCAGGAGCCGGGGACCGAAGATCGGCGATCAAACTCATTGCTCGGCGGAGGTGACCGTGGGTGCGATCGAGAGCAGTCTCAGCCTCGTTCAAGCTAAAACCTTGCAGAAGGAGAAAGGCGAGCTTGACGCTCCCTCCGGCTCGGTGCAAAGCGTCGTAGATTTCCTCGCTGCTGCGGCCGCTCAACCGCGATAATATCTTTTCACTTCTTTGGATCAGCTTCTTGTTGGAGGCCTGCACGTCCACCATCAGGCCCTCATAGACCCGGCCGAAGAGAATCATGACGAGCGAGGAGAGCAAGATCAGGGCAGTCCGCTGGGCCGTTCCGGCTTTCATCCGAGTCGAACCGGCGATCGGCTCCGGGCCCGTATCGAGGAAGATTGAATGATCGGCTTCCTGCAGAAGCGGGGTCTCTCGATTGTTCGCAAGGCCGATCGTAAGAGCGCCTGCTCGTTTTGCTTCGCGCAAGCACGCCACCGTAAATGGCGTCGTCCCGCTCGCCGCTACCGCAATCATGACATCAGCCGCGTTCACGCCATGCTGACGCACCAGTTCGACGGCGCGCCCAACCTGATCCTCGGCGCCTTCGACCGCTCGTAGAAGAGCATCTTTCCCACCGGCCACCAGAAGCAAAAGTCGGTCCTGGGGCCAGCTAAACGTCGGCATCAGTTCCGCCCCGTCCTGGACGGCCAAACGGCCGGACGTTCCAGCTCCCACATAAATGAGTCGTCCGGGGCCGCTTAATCGGCGCACGATCGCGACTGCCGCCCGCTCAATCGCCGGGCGTGCGGCTCGCACGGCAGCGACGGCTGAAAATTGCCCCTCGATCATCGCTTCCAGGATCTCCGATGGTTCCCAAAGATCGATCCTGGAATAGCGGGGGCTTGGGCGTTCCGTTTCCATGAGGAGCCTCTGAGCGGTCATTTTCGAACGCGTCGCTAGAGCGAAACGCATTCGATCCAGTTGGGTTCTCCTGATTACAAATAGAAGCGCAACCAGGAGTGTCCTTCGCCCTCACACGACGGCAGTGCATTTGCCGCTCGCCTCACCCACACCTTTGTGAGATGATTGACGTGGCGTGACGCAGCAGACAGTAAAGCATCCGATGATGATGCTCGACGTCCAAATGAGTGCCGAATTGAAAGCGGCTCCAGAAGCCGTGAAGCGGCAGGAGCAGATTCTTCCGCCCAATCTGACTCCATTGGTCGCGCGACTGAGGCACAAGCCACCACAGGTGGTCGTGACTTGCGCGCGCGGCAGTTCCGCGCATGCGGCGACCTTCGGGAAGCATTTGATCGAGCGGTATCTTGGCATTCCGGTCGCGGCAGCGGCACCGAACATCGCGAGCGTTTACCGAAAGCGGCTGTGCTTGGCCGACCAACTATTCTTGGCAATTTCGCAATCCGGAATGAGTGGCGATCTGATCGAGCAGGCTGCAGCGGCCCGCGCTTGCGGCGCGGTGACAGCGTGCATCACGAACGACACTGGCAGCGAGCTCGCGCAAAACTGTGAATTTATCTTGCCAATGGCGGCCGGGCCCGAGCTCAGTGTGCCCGCGACGAAAACTTTCATTGCATCGCTTTCGGCTCTGGCGCATCTGACAGCATTGTGGGCCGAGGATGAGGCGTTCGCTGCAGCGTTGCAAAGATTGCCGGAGCGCCTTGCGGCCTCCTGCAAACTGGATTGGAGCCATCTGGTGGAGCATATCAGCGGAGCGGAGAGCCTCGTTACGATTGGGCGAGGCCCGACGCTGGCTATTGCGCGAGAGGCGGCGCTGAAATTGAAGGAAACGTCCAATCTCCATGCAGAAGCTTTTAGTGGCGCCGAGTTCCAACATGGGCCTATCTCCCTGGTGTCTTCAGGTTATCCAATTCTGATGTTCATGCCGACCGATGCCGCGAGCACGAGCATGAGGCAACTGGCCGACGACCTGAGGAAAATGGAAGCAGCTGTGTTTACCACCGACATGGATGATACGACGCCAAATAGGCTCGCGGCGCTTCCCCCCGATCATCCCGAAACCGATCCGATTTGTCTCATCCAAAGCTTCTATGCCATGGTCGTGCGTCTATCTGCTGCGCGAGGAACGGACGCAGATCAGCCCCGTCACTTGCAGAAAATTACACATACGCGATGAGCGGCTGTGATCGACACGCGATTGCCGCGGACTTCATCTTCGATGGTGCGGTGACCCACCGCGACAGCGTCGTAGTGATCGAAGGGTCCCGAATCGGGGCGCTCATGCCGCGCAGCCAAATGTCTGCGTTTGGTGAAACATTCAAATTGCCTCCCGGTGCATGGCTGGCGCCTGGCTTCATTGATGTTCAAGTCAACGGTGGAGGCGACGTTTTATTCAATGCCGATCCGACGCCAGAAGGCATCTCGAAGATTGTCCGTGCCCACCGCAAGTTCGGCACGACGGCGCTCCTGCCGACGTTGATCACCGACACCGACGAAGTAATGGCGGCTTCCTTGAGCGCCATCGAGAGGATGATAGCCCGCGAGCCGGGGGTGCTTGGGATTCATTTCGAAGGCCCCTTTCTGTCGCCCGAAAAATCCGGGGTGCATCGCCCGGACTTGTGTCGCCGCCCCGAACCCCGCCACCGCCAAATGCTCACCCGGCTTCGGGACGGCGTGTCGCTGGTCACCCTGGCTCCCGAGGAGACGCCGCAGGGCTTTATTGCGGAGCTCGTCACCGCGGGGGTCAAAGTTTCACTCGGCCATTCCATGGCCACCTATCTGCAAACCCGAGCTGCCATGGCGGAAGGACTCACCGGCTTTACGCATCTCTTCAACGCGATGCGGCCGCTTTCCAGCCGCGAGCCTGGGCCGATCGCGGCTGCGCTCGAATCGCCGAACGCATTCTACGGAATGATCGTCGATGGCGAACATGTCGCCCCGGCGATGCTTCGGCTCGCAATACGCGGCGGCACCGGCCATCCTATGCTCGTGACGGATTCGATGCCGCCAGTCGGCGGTTGCAAACAGGAATTTTTCCTCCAAGGACAAAAGATCACGGTCCGTGATGGCCGGTGCTCGACAGCGCAGGGAGCGCTGGCCGGTTCGGCAATCAATATGGCAGCCGCGGTGCGCAACTGCATTCAGCTTTTGGGTCTGCCATTGGAACAGGCATTGGCCATCGCCTCGAGTGAGCCCGCGAACTTCTTGGGCCTCGGGCATTTTCTTGGCCGGCTCGCTCCAGGATACCGCGCCGATATTGTCGCGTTCCGTCCCGGAGATCTTGAAGTCCTCGCCACCTGGGTCGCCGGCGAAAGTTCCCATGACCGCTGAGGTGAGGCAACCCGAAAGCGGGCACGGGGCTTGTGATCGACGCACTCCTGGCTGAGGATATTGCCGACCGGGCGCGCCTTCACTACGCCACAGCGGTTATCAGTTCCAATCAGGCGCAGATGAACCTGTTGGCGGCGCTCGGTCAAAAGGGGCGTCGCCGCTGCGCGCGGCCAGGGAGTCCCCCAGATCCGCGGCATAGAGAACCTAACGGAGAGCGAAGTGGACCAAAAGCGCACTGCCGTAAAGTCGCCAGAAGTTGACTATCGCATCCTCTATACTGGCCTCATTCGCCTTCACGTGTTGCACCACGCGGTGAAGGATGAGGTCTACGGCCTTGCCATGATTGAAGAGCTCCGCCGCCACGGCTATGAGCTAAGCGCGGGCACTCTTTATCCAATTCTTCACAGTCTTGAGGAAAAAGGCTTGCTCACTTCGGCAAAGAAGCGAGTTGGCAGCAGCGAGCGCCGGGTCTATCGGGGGACGGCGGCAGGACGTAAAGCGCTCTTATCCGCCAAGGCCAAAGTGCGCGAGTTGTTTGGGGAGTTATTCGAGAACGATGAAAGCAGCAGAGGGTGAACACGACTCGCTGTGCTCGCTCCTGCACTGATGGATCCAGCAGTCCATGTCGCTAATTGAGGAAGTGTGACGAGGCTCAAGAGCGATTTGCTGACGGGAGCCAATCCCCCATTTTCATGCTCCGAATGCAACCGCGCGGGACAGCTTCCTGTTTCCAAGTCGCATTAACCCGTCAGGCGAACACCGGCGTTGTTCGAGCCTGTTCTTGACCCACCCGGAGCCCGCCTCATGGGCCCTAAGGGCAAGCCCTCTTGAGGCGTTTGCGAATTTCTGCCGCGTTCGTCTGAAAACCGTCGCGTCAATGGAACGTCTCGCGGGAAACTTCCAGGAACATCGTATAAAGCTTATCCAGGAGCTCATGGAGATTTGCAAGCACCTCGTAAGTGTCCAATGTGGCGGTGCCTGTGGTCTCTAACGCCTCGAGCTGAGCAATCTGTTTTTGAATAGTTTCGATGAAACGCTCGGAAGGCATCTTTACGTCGAGGTCAATCATGGCCGGATCATTCCTCTGTCACAGGGGTTGAGCCCTGGGGCATGCGCGGGAGTGTTGCAGATTTTCTGAATGAAATTGTGCGACAAAACACACAGAAAAGGACGATCTAAAAAACGATATCAAAATGTTTGCGAATTTGATCGCAACATTACCGACACAAAATTAAAGTCAAGCTGCAGCTCAGCCGTGAACCGTTTCTGATTTAGGTTTCAGTTTTGCATCATGGTTGATTAAGCGCATCAGACAAAAGGGTGAAACCCCGCCCTGTCGGGTTTTTTTCCTGGATTGTAGAACGCTCGAAGGGGAAGACTTATCTCAGCGTGCAGGTCAAGCGGGATTCGCGATAGGCGTGTAGAGGCTTAAAAGACACCCTTGCGCCTGTAGGGGGGGTTGAGGACTCAGGGCCTCCCGAACAATGCGGGTGCCTCCTTGAGAGAAGCCACTTCCGATTCGCTGAATACCCGCCCCCGCGTTAGAAATCTCAACCCCTCAGGCGCCTCAAGCGAAAAGCCCGAACCCCGGCCTGGAACAACATCGATAATAAGTTGCGTATGGGCCCAATATTCGAATTGGGCAGCTCCAATATAAAAGGGGCAGCCCCCGATCTCGCCAAGGAGCACGTCGCTCGGTCCGGTGCGGAACTCGACCTCGGGGAAACACATCGGTGAGCTGCCATCGCAACAGCCCCCCGACTGGTGGAAAAGAAGCGCTCCATGTTGCTCTTTGAGACGCGCGATGAGTTCTTCCGCCTTTTCAGTTGCGACGACACGATCCACCATCCGCAAACTCCGGTCCGGTCTGGAAACTGCGCGGACATGGCGCCCGCGCAGGAAAAATGCTCAGAAGAACCCAAGCGCTTTGGGGCTGTAGCTGACGAGAAGATTCTTGGTCTGCTGATAATGGTCGAGCATCATCTTATGGTTCTCGCGGCCGATCCCTGATTGCTTATAGCCGCCAAACGCCGCATGCGCCGGATAGAGATGGTAGCAGTTGGTCCACACGCGCCCTGCCTTGATGGCGCGGCCCGCCCAATAGGCGCGGGTGCCATCACGAGTCCAGATCCCGGCGCCAAGCCCGTAAAGCGTATCATTGGCAAGGGCGATGGCCTCGTCATCATCCTTGAATTTCGTCACCGAAAGAACGGGGCCGAAAATCTCCTCCTGGAAGATGCGCATTTTATTGTGACCTTCGAGAATGGTCGGCTGAACATAGAATCCGCCCGAAAGCTCCGGCCCCACATCGGCACGTGCACCTCCCGTCAGAACCTTGGCGCCTTCTTGGCGGCCAATGTCGAGGTAGGAAAGGATTTTTTCGAGCTGGTCGTTCGAGGCTTGGGCGCCAACCTGGGTTGAAGGGTCAAGCGGATTGCCTTGTTTCATCGCCTTGACCCTGGCGATGGCCCGCTCCATGAAGCGGTCGTAGATTTTCTCGTGAACGAGCGCGCGCGAGGGGCAGGTGCAGACTTCGCCCTGGTTGAAGGCGAACATCGCAAAGCCCTCGAGCGCCTTGTCGAGAAAATCATCGTCTTTCGCCGCGACATCCTCGAAGAAAATGTTGGGCGACTTGCCGCCGAGTTCCAATGTCACCGGGATGATGTTGTCGGCGGCATATTGCATGATGAGACGGCCGGTCGTCGTCTCACCGGTGAAGGCCACCTTGGCGACCCGTGTGCTCTGGGCAAGCGGCTTGCCCGCCTCGACTCCAAAGCCATTGATCACATTCACGACGCCCGGCGGCAGGAGGTCGCCGATCATGTCCATGAGGACCATGATGCTCATCGGCGTCTGTTCGGCGGGTTTCAAAACAACGCAATTTCCAGCGGCGAGCGCAGGTGCAAGTTTCCATGTCGCCATCAAGATCGGGAAATTCCACGGGATGATCTGTGCCACAACGCCCAGCGGCTCATGGAAGTGATAAGCAACCGTATCATGGTCAATCTCGGAGAGACTTCCCTCCTGCGCCCTTATGCACCCGGCAAAGTAGCGGAAGTGATCGATCGCGAGCGGCAGATCAGCAGCCTTCGTTTCGCGGATCGGCTTGCCATTGTCGATCGTCTCGACCAAGGCGAGCAGATCGAGCTTCTGCTCCATTCGATCCGCGATGCGTAGAAGCGTCTGTGCCCGCTCCGCCGGAGAGCTCCGTCCCCAGGCCTCCCGCGCTTCATGCGCGGCGTCGAGCGCCAATTCGACGTCTTCTGCAGTGGAGCGAGCCATGGTGCAAACCCGATGGCCGTCGATCGGCGAAACATTCTCAAAGGTCTGCCCCTTGACCGCCGCGACCCATTTGCCGCCGATAAAATTGTCGTAATGGGGCCTGATCGCAATCTGACTGGCGATGTCGGCCAAAATCTTGTCGACCATGTTTGCCTCCCTAATCTCAGCGCCTGCTCTCCGGCGACGCCCGGCTTTCTTTCTATCCAATCTAGATGTAGCGCTCCACCGGTTCTTGAGAATAGACTTCTCGCATCTGAAGGGGTTGAGACCGGCCGCAGGCTTCACCCCTGGGCGCCGGGTAAAGCTGAAGTGGAAAAATTGCCATCTTGACGTTCATTCGTCTTCGGCGCTGTCATGTGTTGTCGACATTTAGAAGCCATGAACTGATCCGTATCAAATTTGGGCGGCTCCAATACAATAGAGGGCTAAGCATGTCGCGCCATCCGCTTGTCCCGGAAGTTACTTTTGCCTTGGCGGTCAAGCTGGCCCTTATCGTGGCCGCTGCCCTGTTCGTGTTCAACCCAGGTCAGCGACCGAGGATCGACGCGGCAACAATGCAGGAACGTCTGATCGGCACCCTATCGGTCAACCCGCAGCCAAGGAATGTTCTCCCATGACCACCGCCATGGATGTTGTGCAGCTCTCCAGGCTGCAATTCGGCCTGACCGCCATGTATCATTTCCTCTTCGTTCCCTTGAC
Organism: Methylocella sp.; assembly: GCA_035515355.1. GTDB lineage: Bacteria > Pseudomonadota > Alphaproteobacteria > Rhizobiales > Beijerinckiaceae > Methylocapsa. The sequence goes on along the minus strand of DATJBL010000064.1, from coordinate 51,745 downwards.
GCTCGGCCTTTCGATTTTGCTCGGCATCATGGAAAGCGTCTATGTCATGACCGGAAAGGAGGTCTGGCGGCAAGCGACGAAGTTCTGGGGCGTCCTCTTTGGCATCAACTTCGCCATGGGTGTCGCCACCGGCATCACCATGGAATTCCAGTTCGGCATGAACTGGGCCTACTACAGCCACTACGTCGGCGATATCTTTGGCGCGCCTCTCGCCATCGAGGGTCTGATGGCTTTTTTTCTTGAAGCCACCTTCGTTGGCCTCTTCTTCTTTGGCTGGGACCGCCTCTCAAAGCGGGCCCATCTGCTTGTAACCTGGCTCGTCGCAATCGGCGCCAATCTTTCGGCGCTCTGGATTCTGATCGCAAATGGCTGGATGCAACATCCTGTCGGTGCGCATTTCAACGCAGAAACAATGCGTATGGAAGTCACCAATTTCGGATCGATCATATTCAATGAGGTCGCGCAGGAAAAATTTGTCCACACGGTGAGTGCCGGCTATGTGACCGGCGCCGTTTTCGTTGCCGCGGTGAGCGCCATTTATCTCCTTAGCGGCAAGCACATCGAAATCGCCCGCCGTTCGATGAGAGTGGCCGTGAGCTTTGGCGTTGCGTCGGCCCTTTCCGTCGTCGTGCTCGGAGACGCCAGCGGATATACGGCGACTATAAACCAAAGGATGAAAATCGCTGCGATCGAGGCGATGTGGGAGACCGAGGCGCCGCCTGCATCGTTCACGCTTTTCGGGTTCCCCAACCTCACTGAGGAGCGGACCGATTATGCCGTAGAGATCCCCTGGGTGCTTGGCCTTGTCACGACTCATTCGCTCGACGAAAAGGTGCCAGGCATCAAGGAACTCGTTCAGCGCAACGAGCAGCATATTCGCAACGGCCTTATCGCATATTCCGCGCTTCAAAAGCTGCGCACCGCTTCCGGCGATGCAACGGCCAAGGGCCAGCTTGAGAAAAATGCCGGCGATCTCGGCTATGCTCTCCTTCTCAAGAAAATCCGTCCCGACATCGAAAATGCGAGCGATACGGATATCACCAAGGCAGCCTGGGGAACCGTCCCCGATGTCGCGGCACTCTTTTGGACGTTCCGCCTCATGGTCGGACTTGGCTTCTACTTTATCTTGTTGTTCGGCCTTGCCTTTTATCTTGCATCAATTGGATGCCTCATGAAGACGCGTTGGCTGCTTTGGGTGCTGGTCTTCACTTTGCCGCTTCCCTGGATCGCCGCTGAGGCAGGATGGTTCGTCGCGGAGGTTGGGCGCCAACCATGGGCGATCGAGGGCGTCTTGCCAACCTTCATCGCGGTTTCGAGCATCTCCGCGGACAACGTCGTCGTCACCCTTATCGGCTTCATCGGCTTTTACTCGGCCTTGCTCCTTGTCGACATCTTTCTCATGGTCAAAGCCGTGCGGCTCGGACCAGAGGAACTCGCACCCGTACCAGGCGCAGAGCCACTGCCGTCCCCGAGCAGCGCAGAATAGGATTTAGAGGAGCTTGTCATGCTGGACTATGAATCCTTGCGCCTCATTTGGTGGCTTCTGCTCGGCACCCTCCTGATCGGTTTTGCGGTCATGGATGGTTTTGACCTCGGCGCCGCTATGCTGTTGCCCTTTGTCGCGCGATCTGACAGTGAGCGCCGGATCGTTATCAACACGGTTGGTCCGGTCTGGGAAGGAAACCAAGTCTGGCTGATCCTTGGCGCCGGCGCCATCTTCGCGGCTTGGCCGACGCTCTATGCGGTTGCCTTCTCTGGCTTTTACCTTGCGATGTTCGTTGCACTCGCGGCCTTGATCTTGCGCCCCGTGAGCTTCAAGTTTCGCTCAGACCTCGAGAATTCGCTTTGGCGGGGATTTTGGGACTTTGCCTTCTTTGTCAGCGGCGCCGTTCCCGCCTTGATTTTTGGCGTTGCTGTCGGCAACGCGTTGCAAGGTGTCCCTTTCCGCTTCGACGACACGTTGCGCATGACCTACGAGGGGGACCTGCTCGGCCTTCTCAATCCTTTCGCACTTCTTTGCGGCGCCGTAAGTTGCGCGATGCTTGTCATGCATGGCGGCGTCTATCTCGCGCTTAAAGCCGACCAGCCGGTGGCGGCGCGCGCGGCGGCCTGTGCGAGAGGCGCCGTCCTTGTCCTGCTAGCGCTTTTCGCTCTTTGCGGGGTCTATGCGGCCATCGGCGTGGATGGCTACAAGATCACAAGTGATCTTGTACATGATGGACCATCCAATCCCTTGCTGAAGACGGTGACCCGGGCCCCAGGAGCCTTGCTGTCGAACTATACGGCCTACCCATTGATGCTGTTAGCGCCGGCTTTGGTTTTCGTAGCAGCCGCATTGACGAGCGCCCTTGTGCGGGGAGGAAAGCGAGCTGGTCTTGCATGGATTGCGAGCGCCGCCGCCGTTGCCGGCGTCGTCGCCACGGCAGGCCTTAGCACTTTTCCCTTCCTGCTGCCGTCCTCACTCGACCCCAATGCAAGCCTCACCGTTTGGGACACCTCCTCCAGCCGGACAACGTTGCTGATCATGCTCTTTGCGACGCTGGTCTTTTTGCCGATTGTTTTGGCGTATACCTCGTTTGTCTACCGGGTGCTGCGCGGCCGCGTCACAAGCGCCTATATCGAAAAAAACAGTTCGGGCGTTTACTAGCCAGCAGAGGATCGTTCCATGTGGTATTTTTCTTGGATGCTCGGAGTAAGTTTCGCCATCTCATTCTCAATCATCAACGCAATGTGGCTCGAAGCCCAAGAAGAGAGCGCAGACCAAACGGCCGACACAACGCCGAGCCGCTCCACCGCTTAGACCTCGCTCTTCAGCGCACGAGTTTGTTGGACTTGAACTGCAGCTGAAACAAATCGGCGACGCGTGGCGGCGTTTCCGGAGGTTCGTGCGGACGCGGAACTGCGAAATAACGGGCGGTGATCACATCGTCCTCGATTTCGACCCGCATGAACCCGTGCGTGTCATCCACGTAGTTTTCCAAGATGACATTGGGATCGTCCAGCTGCCGAAACGGGGGCGTGACCTTCGCGCCCTTGAATTTGGCCATGCTGTGCAAATGCCAATAGCCGCCGGCGCCAGCAACAATATAGGTGAATTGCTGTCCGTCGATCGTGCGGGTAAAGCGCTGATAGTTGTGCACATGGGCGGTAAAGACGATATCTGGATAGGCGCCGCTTTCCTGCACCGCTGTGTCTAGGAGTTCCTTCATCGCAGGGCTGCCGCTGTAATGCGCATCGGCGGAAAACACGGGATGATGCAAGCATACGAACAACGCCTTGCCGTGTTCGTGCGCAGCATGTTTGAGCTCGCTAATGAGCCACGACTTCTGATTATCGTCCACGACACCGCCTTCCGGCACATTGGTGTAGAGGCCGATGAAATTCGCCTTCGGGGTTTGCAAGGTCCAGAATGGATTTGGCTGCTTCATGGCGCGGCGCGGAGTTTCTCCTGCCTCATTGGTGACGCCGCCGCTGTCCGAACAAAAGTTCCGTTTCCAGGCCGAGAGACTAGGCTCGAAGGGCTGCGGCATATCAGGTGTCGTCAGTGGGTCACCGTCGTGATTGCCTGGAATGCCCATGATGGGGAGAGGATAATATTCGTAGGGCAAATAGAACTGCGGGTAATATTCGCTCGTTTCGCCGTTGTAATATACGACGTCGCCGAGATGGTAGAAAAAGGCTGCCTCACCACCCGAGGTGTTGTCCGCAGCGTCGGCTTCCATCGCCGAGGCCACGAGTTGTTGCGGCGCCGGATTTCTCACCCCGCCTGTATCGCCGCAAATATGAAAAACCATCTTCTGGTCTAGACCATCCGGCAGATGGCTGACGAGGTCCTCCAATTTCACGCGGTAGGGCGCAGCACCAGGTCCGAGAGGAAAATCCTGATATGGCCGCCCAGAATGGGTTGGTGCCTGCGTGAAGCGCGGTGGATCCAATTGCGGACGAAATCGGCCAGCACCACTCGCCTGGTGGTGTCGTGGGCGATGAGTCGTAACCATGGTCTCCTCCCGATGGTTCCTTCCGGTTTGCCAGCCCAGCTATACACCGAAGGAGGTGTCAGGAGAGCGACAAAGGCACGCACCGGCAGGGCCCCGTACTCAGTCTCCTTCGAATTCCGCGAAGCAATCTTGGGTTTCGAACACGATAACGCTCGCAAGTTGGGGGAGCGCTTTCTTCGTCCGCTCCCAGATCCAGATCGCAATATTTTCCGCCGTCGGATTCTCAAGGCCCTCGACGTCGTTCAAATAATGATGGTCGAGGCGATCGAGCAAAGGCTGGAAAGCTTTCTCGATCACGAGGAAATCGGCGACAAAGCCGGTGAGGGGATCCACTGGACCCTCAAGCCGCAATTCAACGCGATAGGAGTGCCCATGCAGCCGCCGGCAGCGGTGCTCTTCGGCAACATTCGGCAGAAGGTGGGCCGCCTCGAAATGGAAAGCCTGCGAAATCTTCACACACATACCTTCATGGGATACCGATCAACTTATGGGTTTGCAGGCTTAAACGCCAGCGCGGGTGTGCACGGCAATAAGCAATCGCCGCGGCCGTATTGGCAGCGCGATCAGGGCCATCCATCGGTTGCAACCAGAAATACGAAAAGGAAAGCGCGGATAAGACCTCCGGCGGCAGACCTTGTTGCGGGAAAACGAGCTTGAGCTCGGATCCCGCATTCGCAAAGAGTGGCGCGCCCGCCTTCGGACTGACGCAAAGCCAGTCAAGGCCGGGCGGTGGCGCCAGCGTTCCATTGGTTTCCACCGCAATCTCGAAACCCCGCGCGTGGACCGCATGGATGAGCGCCGTATCGAGCTGCAACAAAGGTTCGCCGCCGGTGAAAACCACAAAGCGGCTCGTTTCGCCGCCCGTCCAAGCGCCCTCTATCTTCCGAGCAAGAGCCTCAGCGCTGGCAAAGCGCCCGCCGTTAAGACCGTCCGCACCGACAAAATCAGTATCGCAAAAGCGGCAGATGGCCTCGCCCCGATCCTTTTCCTGGCCAGACCACAAATTGCAACCGGAAAAGCGGCAAAATACGGCAGCGCGCCCCGCGTTCGCGCCCTCGCCCTGCAAAGTGAGGAAGATCTCCTTCACCGCATATTTGCCCATGCGGCCGCCCTTATCCAACGGCTAGAATTGCACGCTAAAAGCCGCGACGCGACGCACGGCTTATCCACGTGATGGTTGCGAAAAGATCAAACGGGCCGCCGTTCATGCCGGAGCCGACTCGGAATGACGCTTACACGTCAAGGGGCCTTTTAAAGCAAAAAGGGCCTCGCGTGAGGCCCTTTTTCGACCAGCGCGTCCAGCGGTCAGATAGCCTCAGTGATCCATTTTTTCAACTCGCCCTTCGGCGCGGCACCAACCTTGGTCGACGCCATCTTGCCATTTTTGAAAAGCATCAGGGTGGGTATGCTGCGAATCCCGTAGGCTCCGGCAACGCCGGGGTTCTCATCAACATTAAGCTTAGCAATCGTCACCTGGCCCTGCATTTCCTTGGCGATTTCCTCAAGCGCTGGTCCGATCATCTTGCAGGGACCGCACCATTCGGCCCAGAAATCCACCACGACTGGCTGACTCGCGCCGACGACTTCGGATTTGAAATTGGCATCCGTGACTTTAACGGTGGACATGGCCATCTCTCATGAGACTTGGGAGCGGGGCTCCGCTTGTTAACGGGCAAGGTAAGAAGACATGAGGTCCGCGTCAAGCCACGCCGCCTGGCGCACGCCTCACTCCGCAGCGAGATTTTCGCGATCAAGGATCGCAAGCGCCGCCTCCAAATCTGCGATGAGATCGGCCGCATCCTCAAGCCCAGCTGAGAGGCGCAAAAGCCCCTCCCCCACGCCCAAGGCGGCCCGCGCCTCGGGCGTCAGCCTTTGATGCGTTGTTGTTGCGGGATGCGTGATAAGGCTTTTGGCATCGCCGAGATTATTTGCGATGGTGATAAGGGAAAGCTGATTGGCAAAAGCAAAGGCCGCCTGCTTTCCGCCAACGACTTCAAAAGCAACGAGGGTTCCGCCGCCCGACATCTGGCGCTTCACAAGATCAGCCTGCGGATGATCCGGCCGACCCGGGTAGCGAACCTTAAGAATGTGCCGGTGACCGCTCAGAAATTCCGCGATCCGCTCGGCGTTCTGCGCCTGCTGGCGGACGCGCAAGGCAAGGGTTTCGAGTGATTTCAGGAAAATCCAGGCATTCACGGGCGACAGGCAAGGGCCGGTCTGTTTATAAAAATTGTGGATCTCATTTTCGATGAGGTCGCGGCCGCCAAGAATAATGCCACCAAGACATCGGCCGTGCCCGTCGATATGCTTGGTCGCCGAGTAGACGACGCAATCGGCCCCGAGCTGCAGCGGCTTTTGAAAAATCGGCGTCGCAAAGACATTGTCGACGACCAGACGAGCGCCATTTTCATGCGCAATGGCAGAAATTGCAGCGATATCATAGACTTCTAGACAAGGATTGGTCGGGGTTTCGAGAAACAGGACCTTGGTTTCCGGCCGCATCGCGGCTTGCCACTGGTCAAGATCGGCGCCATCGACAAGGGTCGAGGCGACGCCAAAGCGCGGCAACAGCTCCTCCACCACGTAGAGACAGGCGCCGAACATGGCTCGGGAGGCCACAACGTGGTCACCCGCCTTGAGCTGTGCCATGAGCGCGGTCGTGACCGCCGCCATCCCGCTCGCCGTCGCGCGAGCCGCATCTGCCCCTTCAAGCAGGGCCATCCGCTCCTCGAACATGGCAACGGTCGGGTTAGAATAGCGCGAATAGACAAAACCTGGCTCCGCGCCTTTCATCCGCGCTTCGGCCGTTTCCATGTCCGGATAGGCATAGGCCTGAGTCAGGAACAGCGCCTCGGAGATTTCGCCGAACTGCGAGCGATTGGTGCCGCCGTGAACGAGCTGGGTCGCTGGATGCAGGGCTTTTAATTCTCGTTTTTGCCCGCGCGCGTTCATTCCGATCTCCTTGGCCGCCACCGGAAAGGATCGCCTTGCCGTGAACCCTGCGGCCCTTGGCCCTTCCAGAGCTATCGGCTATTTACCCCTTGATGTAAAATATCTCAAGGCGGTGGACAGATAATGGGGAATATGGGGGAATCAGCGGGGCCGCTGTTTGATCTCATCAGGCACCCTGTTGAAGTGCCTTTTGAACAGAGAATTTGAAGGCTGGCATGACGCTCGGATCGCCTCTATTTTTCGCTGATGCGGGACGTGATAGCCGCTCAGACACCCCGCTTTTTGGTCTGAACGATTTTGGGACGCAATTCGGCCTGCTCCCGCGTGAAAAAATCGAGCTCATGGCGCGCCGCAAGATGATCCAGGCCGAAACTACAATCGAAGATGAGCAGTTTCAGCCCGCGAGCCTCGACCTGCGTCTGGGCGCCCGCGCTTATCGCGTCCGGGCGAGTTTTCTGCCGGGCCGAGACCATACCGTGGAAGAACGGCTGCGCGCCCTCCAAAGCGATGACGACGCGGTTAGCCTCGAGGGTCATGGCGCCGTTCTCGAACGGGGGTGCGTCTATGTGGTGCCTCTCCTCGAATATTTGCACCTGCCGAAAGATATTGCTGGCATTGCAAACCCGAAGAGTTCGACCGGACGCCTGGATGTTTTCACCCGGCTTTCCACGGATAATTGCGATGTGTTCGACCGCGTGGCGCGAGGCTACACTGGGCGCCTTTACGCCGAGGTCTCGCCACGCACCTTCAGTGTTCGGGTGCGCAAGGGCTCAAAACTCAATCAGATCCGCTTCCGTAGGCTGAACTCGCAGCAGCTCGAACGCACCGAATTCCCCATCGATGAGAAGGAATTGCGCGAACGGGATAAAATACTGCCGCTGGTCGATGGGGATTTTGAATGGCGGCGCAACGGTCTCGTTCTTCGGGTTGGCCTGAGTGCCGAGGCCCTTGATGGGGTGGTTGGCTATCGGGCGCAGAAGCATGCCGATATCATCGACATAGACAAGATTGCTGCCTACCCGGCCTACGATTACTGGGAGCCTGTTCGAGCCCGGCCCGACAAAAGGCTGATCCTCGACCCGGACGAGTTTTACATCCTCGCCTCCCGAGAAAAACTCCAAATCCCACCGGATCTTGCCGCCGAAATGGTCCCGATCGACCCGGCCATGGGGGAATTCCGGGTCCATTATGCCGGTTTTTTCGATCCGGGCTTTGGCGTCGGGCCGAACAACCGGCCTTCTGCCCGCGCGGTCCTTGAAGTGCGTAGCTACGAGGTCCCGTTTTTCCTGGAGGACGGGCAGGTCATCGGCCGCCTCGTGTACGAGAAAATGGCCGAGGCCCCCCACCTTCTTTATGGCGCGAGCGCCGTCTCGAACTACCAGGGACAGGGCCTTAAGCTGTCAAAGCATTTCCGGACAGGCTAACCTTGATCCAAGATGTCGCAGGCTTTTCGGACACATTCTTGGACGGCAGCAGGTGACAGAATGGAGCTGAGAGGTTATTTTTCCACAGCTCTTATGCAAGGTCCCGGGCGGGTTGCATGGCTGCCGGCGGCGAAGTCGAATTCAAATTCCTATTTGGGGAAAGAGACTTAGCCAAAATCAACGGATTGATTTCGGGGGTCTCGGCCGTAAGACCACCGCTCCATCAGCGCCATCGGGCGGTCTATTTCGACACGCCAAATTCGGATCTATGGAAGCATGGGTTCAGTTTACGAGTAGAGGCGAGCGGGAAAAGCTACGTTCAAACCGTCAAGCGGCACTCCTCCTCTGGTGTCGATCGGGAGGAATGGGAAAACGCAACCGATGCGCTCGCGCCCGACTTTGACCTGATCAAAAAAACGCCGCTCGCGCGTCTTGCCGCCAAACCTTCCATCCGTGCGGCCCTGAGGCCCGCCTTCGAGGTGAATGTCGAGCGGACATCCCATTGGCTAGAGGCAGGCGGCGGCGTGATCGAAGCCTCAATCGATCGAGGCGCAATCGAAGCAGCTGGCGAAAAACTTGGGGTGCGGGAATTCGAACTTGAATTGAGGAGCGGGCCACGTCCGGCCCTTTTCAATCTTGCCCGCGCGTTCGTATCGCAAGCGCCGCTCCATCCAAGCTCGATCAGCAAGGCCGAACGGGGTCACCTTCTTGCGGAGGGCGCCTTTGGCCAAGCGGCAAAAGGATCAAAGCCGCGCCTTGGCAAGGACATGACCTGCGAGCAAGCCTTCCAGGAAATTTGCCGGACCTGCCTTCATGACTTCGAATTGAACAGGCCTGGGTTCGAGAAACTCGACAATGTCGAGGCAGTTCACCAGGCGCGCGTCGCGATCAGGCGCCTTCGCGCCGCCTTGGCGCTGTTTAAACCCATGGTCTTCGACATCGCATATGGAAACATTCGCGCCGAACTGAAATGGCTCGCACGGCTGCTTGGCGCGGCGCGAGATCTCGACGTTTTACAAGAGCGCTTGCAGCAGATCGCCGGTGGGCAAACTGCGCGGGTGAAAGACCTTGTCGGCCGTTGCCAAGCCGAGCGTCTGCATGCACGCCAAGCTGCAGTCGATGCCTTGAACAGCGAACGGGGCCGCATCTTGCTTCTTGAACTCGGGGTTTGGCTCGACGATGGACGCTGGCTGAGACAGCCTTCCAGTATCCTGAGAGAGCCGTTGCAAGGCTTTGTCAGCCTCGCTCTGAAGAAGCGCCACAAGAAACTCGTGAAGCAAGGCGCTGATCTCGCCCATCTCGCGCCCGGCCCCCGCCACCAGCTTCGCATAACGGCAAAGGAGCTGCGCTATATGGCGGAGCCCTTCGTCGATGTCCCGGGCATCGCACAGGAGCGCAAGCGCTTGAAAAAGCTTATCGATTGCTGCGAAAAGCTGCAAACGGCGCTCGGCACTATCCGCGACGAAGAGGCCCTTGCCGAATTCTTGGAAAGCGGGGTCTGGGGAGACGGAGCGCCCATCGATTACGGCGCGAAGTCCACTGACCAACGCCCCCCGCAATCGAAGAAGGGGATAGAAAAGGAACTTAATAAAGCGATGCGCGCCTATTCGAACTTGGCCGCCATCGATTTGTTTTAGGCGTTTGATGAAGCAGTTTAGTTTTCAGTCTTCAGGATCAGCGAAGTTGCAAGCTTTGATAGTCTTCCAGCGAGTGCTACGGCGAGAAACCTTCTCCGCCCCCTATTGACAGCGCGTCACGAACCGGCATTCTCAAAGCCATGTTGCATCGCGCAATATTTTCTTAGGAAGCTGAAGAGTCGAGCGCTCATTGAAATGTTGAAATTGCGTCGTACTTCTGTACTTCCCGTACGGCCGCTCGTTCCCGAGGGGCTGCGGATTTATGCGGTCGGTGACGTTCACGGAAGGGCAGATCTACTCAAACAATTGTTCGCGCGGATCGATGAGGACATCAAAAACAACCCCATAGCCGAAACCATTCATATCTTTCTCGGCGATTACATTGACCGGGGGCAGGATTCCGCCGCCGTCTTGGATCTATTGATCGAACGTGCCGGCGGCCATCGCATGACGTGCCTCAAGGGCAACCATGAAATCTATCTTTCAGAATTTCTCGAAAATCCGCGCATTCTCGCATCATGGGCGCATTATGGAGCCTTGCCGACGCTCGTCTCGTACGGACTAACTCCGACGATCAACGCAAGTCCCAAGGAACAGGCGGATCTTGCTTTGGGTCTTTCGAACGCCATGCCAAAGAGCCACGGCGAGTTTCTCGCTGATCTCAAGCTGTGTTTCGCTTGCGGGGATTTTTTCTTCGCCCATGCTGGCGTGCGGCCAGGAAGGCCTCTCTCCCGCCAACGTGAGGAAGATCTGCTTTGGATTAGAGATGATTTCTTACTGCACGAAGAACCGTTCGAAAAGATCATCGTGCATGGCCATACCCCGGTGAGGGAACCGGACGTGCGGACAAACCGCATCAACATCGACACGGGAGCTTATGCAACCGGCCGCTTGACCTGCCTAAAATTAGAGCAAGACAAGATCCTCTTCCTTTAAAAATTATCCGGTTTGGCCGGCCCGCATGGTGCTTTAGGCTTCTGCCACCAAAACGATCGTTTGTGATGATTCTGGTTTTCCCGGCTCGCAAATCATGTCGATGTCAAACCTGCCCAATTCGCTGCTCCATAATCTCCAGGCAAGGCAGAAATCCATGCTATCCACATACCCCACGAGGTTACGCCCGGCCCTCTTTACCCTCGGCATTGTTCTCGGGCTTTCCGGCATCTGGATGTTGATTCCGGACTTGCTGAGCCCGAAGATCGCTGGTCTTCCGTTCGATCGTAGCGTCGCGGAAGCCGCCGCCGCGCACCGGGCAGGCGCGACTGCAGCGGCGGAAATTGGCGTGGTCAGGGGGGATCTCTGGGCCAAAGCGGCATTCACCTACGCACGCTTCATGTGGAGCGACCATTCGGCCAGTCTTAGCCGGGCGGACTTGGAACAACTCGCCAAAGCCAAAGCCGATGCGGAGTCGGCACTCGCCCTGGCGCCCATCAATGGTGCGGCGTGGCTGTTCCTGGCCAAACTTCCGGCCACGTCGCCGGACGCCGAGAACCGCGTCGGAATGCTTCTCGAAATGTCTTATTTCACCGCGCCGAGTGCGCCGGCCCTTGCCCCGTGGCGCCTTGAACGTGCAGCAACCTCAAACGCCCTCTCGGACAAGGATATGCAGACCTTTGTTAAAAGCGATCTACGGGAGATTTTAAACAGCGCGCCGGAATTGCAGCAAGCCATCATTGTCGCCTATCGCAACGCTTGGCCCCAGAATCAACCGATCTTCGAATCTCTTGTCGCTGACGTTGACCCGGCCATGGCCCAATCGCTGCACTCCGACCAGCCAAAATGAGTGACCATCTCGTGGATTTGGAGCGGCGCCGGAAAAGCCGGATCCTCAACCACCCCCACGAGGTTGACGACTTCGAGCAGAGTTGGTGAATGGAGCCCCGACGCGCGGAGCTTCGGCGACGGATGCCGAGATCCCTCCGTGTCCAGATAAGGCAAAGCGAAATCCTAGCATCTCGATATTCCGAACTAGCCGAAGGCAGCAACGATGAAGAAGATTAAGGTTAAAAATCCGGTTGTCGAGCTTGATGGCGACGAGATGACACGGATTATATGGCATTATATACGAGACAAGCTTGTCCATCCCTACCTCGACATTCAACTCGAATATTATGACCTTTCGATCGAAAACCGCGACGCGACGAATGATCAGGTTACGGTGGAAGCCGCGAATGCCATCAAAAAACACGGCGTCGGCGTCAAATGCGCGACCATTACCCCCGACGAAGCAAGGGTCGAGGAGTTCAAGCTCAAGCAGATGTGGAAATCGCCGAATGGCACGATCCGCAATATCCTCGGCGGCGTGATTTTCCGCGAACCTATCATTTGTCAGAACGTTCCACGCCTTGTGCCCGGCTGGACACGGCCAATCGTTATCGGCCGTCATGCGTTCGGCGATCAATATAGCGCGACCGACTTCAAGATCCCCGGCAAGGGCCGAGTCACCATTAGATTCGAAGGCGACGATGGCACAGTCATCGAACGAAAGGTCTATGATTATCCAGGACCGGGCGTCTCCTTGTCCATGTATAATCTCGACGACTCAATCCGTGACTTCGCCCGTGCTTCGATGAATTATGGGCTCACCCGCAAATATCCGGTCTATCTATCGACGAAGAACACGATCCTGAAATCCTATGATGGCCGCTTCAAGGACTTGTTCCAGGAGGTTTACGAAACGGAGTTCAAAAGTGCCTATAGCGAGGCCGGCCTCACGTACGAGCATCGTCTTATCGATGATATGGTCGCCTCTTCGCTCAAATGGTCCGGCGGCTATGTCTGGGCGTGCAAGAATTATGATGGCGACGTTCAATCTGACACCGTTGCCCAAGGCTTCGGATCGCTAGGTCTGATGACATCGGTCCTCATGACCCCGGACGGCAAAACTGTCGAAGCCGAGGCCGCGCACGGGACCGTGACCCGGCATTACCGGGAACATCAAAAGGGCAAGGAAACCTCGACCAATTCGATTGCTTCAATTTTTGCATGGACGCGAGGTCTGGCGCATCGTGCAAAGCTCGACGACAATGCCGAACTTGCGAAATTCGCGGAAACACTTGAGACAACCTGCGTCGCGACCGTCGAGGCTGGCTACATGACGAAGGACCTCGCGCTACTGGTCGGCGCCGACCAGCGGTGGCTGTCGACGACCGGATTCCTCGACAAGATCGATGAAAATTTGCGCGCCCGGATGGGCGATGGATAGAGAATTTGCCTCCCGCTTTGCGCCGTATGAGCTTCGGCCGGCGCCGACCCCGCAGCTTTTGGGGAGCGTGCCCTAGCGCGAATCCCATTTCCTTCCTAAAAGACAAATCGAATTCGACTGGATCCCGCCCCGATGGATCGAATGAAAATTTTTCGCATTGCTGGTTGCGCGTTTGGGCTCTTTATGTTCGCCCTTCTTCCCGCATTCGCCCAAGGCAGGATCGTCAATGTCTTTGGGTGGGGCGACGGCATCGATCCCAGGGTCATCGAGGACTTTACCAACGAGACCGGAATAAAAGTTACCTACGACTCTTACGATTCGGACGGGACCCTGGCGACGCGGCTTCAAGGCGGCAGAACCGGCTTTGATGTCGTGGTCGTATCTGGCCGCCTGTTGCAAAAACAGATCGCGGCAGGCCTCTATCTCAGGCTCGATAAGGGCAGGCTGCCGAACAGCAAGACTCTCTGGCCTGAGGTGATGGCCCATCTGACGGTTTATGATCCCGGGAACCAATATGCCGTGAACTATCTGTGGTCGACGGCAGGCATCGCCTACAATGTCGAGAAGGCCAAGGAACTTGTCGGCACCGCGCCAGCTGGTGCTTCGTCTGGAACGCCAACGGCCCCGGCTGCCTTGTTCGACTCTTGGAGCATCCTGTTCAGACCAGAAAATCTAAAGCAGTTCTCCAGCTGCGGCGTCGGCGTTCTCGATAGTCCCGATGATCTGTTCGCGATCGCCTTGCACTATCTGCGGATTGACCCTGCCTCCTTCCGCCAAGCCGATCTCAAACGCGCCGCCGATCTCTTGAGCAGCCTATCGCGCGATGTGAAAAAATTCGGGGCCGCCGAATATGCCGACGCCCTGGCTAATGGCGACATTTGCCTGGCGGTTGGCTATTCTGAAGACAGTTTCCACGCTCGCGACCAGGCGCGCGAGGCAGGAAACGGAATTGTGATCGACTACGCCATTCCCAAGGAAGGCGCCCCAATCATGTTCGACAATCTCGCAATTCCAAAGGATGCCCCGCATATCGAGGAAGCCTATGCCTTTATCGATTTCCTTTTGCGGCCTCAGATCGCCGCCCGCAATACGAACTTCACCCATCTCGCCAATGGCGTCCTGCCGTCGAAATCCGCGATCGACAAGACCATTTCGGAAAATCCGTCGATTTACCCCGACGCGTCCGTCATGCAACGGCTATTCCCTCCCAGGAACTACGACTCGCCGACCGAAAAGTTCATTGATCGAGAATGGGCGCGGATAAAATCGGGTAAATAACCGACAAAGCGGGTTTAGATGCTCTAGCTCAAGACTGCGATTTCGGATCCTCGGGGCGCTTGGCCGTGCCGGTCTATGAAATCATTTATGGTTGGCGGGCGGCTGGAAGCGACCCGCGAACGATGGATCGAATGGGTAACGGACGCGATGAAGATACTAGCCGGCAACTCGAACAGAGCCCTGACGGAGGCCATAGCAGCCTATCTTGGCATTCCTTTGACCAAATGCCAGGTTCGCCGCTTCGCTGACCTTGAGATTTTCGTTGAGATTCAGGAGAATGTGCGTGGCCAGGACACTTTCGTCGTGCAATCGACGTCATATCCGGCGAACGATCATTTGATGGAAGTGCTGATCATGACCGACGCCTTGCGGCGCGCCTCGGCACGGCGCATTACTGCGGTAATCCCCTATTTCGGTTACGCAAGGCAGGATCGCAAACCCGGCCCGCGTACGCCTATTTCGGCCAAGCTCGTCGCCAATCTCATCACGCGGGCTGGCGCCGACCGTGTCCTCACCGTGGATCTCCACGCCGGTCAAATTCAGGGTTTCTTCGATATCCCAACCGACAATCTTTATGCAGCGCCGGTCCTGGTCCGGGACATGAAGGAGCGGCTGGAACTCGATAACGTCATGGTGGTGTCCCCAGATGTCGGCGGCGTGATAAGGGCCCGCGCCTTGGCGAAACGCATCGATGCCCCGCTTGCCATCGTCGATAAACGGCGCGAACGCGCGGGCGATTCGGAGGTCATGAATATCATCGGCGACGTTGCCGGAAAAAGCTGCATTCTAGTCGACGACATCGTCGATTCGGGAGGCACATTATGCAATGCTGCCGATGCCTTATTGGATAAGGGCGCAAAGGAAGTCTACGCCTATATCACCCACGGCGTTCTCTCCGGTGGCGCAGTGGCGCGCATCTCCGCCTCCCGGCTCAAAGAGCTCGTTCTCACCGATACCATTCAAGCAACAGAAGCAATCCGGGTCTCCAACAACATCCGGATTGTTTCGATCGCACCTTTGATCGGCGAAGCGATCGCCCGGACCGCGAAGGAAGAAAGCGTTTCGAGCCTTTTTGATTAGACCCAAGATCAAATCCTCACCGTGCCCTTTCTTTGTCCTGATCGCGGTCCAAAAAGCCGGCCATCCCTGCAGATCATACGCTTTCTCTCAGGAGATTTGGAAACCCCCGAAACCCACGTGAGCTCAAGGGTGATGAGGCATTCGGCAGCTGATCAATTGCCGGAAGTTCGAGCTGGCACGCGAAATGCTTTCTACTAAAAGGTCAAGGGGCCTCCCGCGGATAATTCGCCTTGAAACTGGCACCTTTTCTTCAACTTACCCGTCTTATTCATTGTGTATGCTCGATTCGCAGACAGCGCCTGAGGCGCCCGGAGGCCAACGCTTCAGGTTGATACAAATGAGTTAGTGTATAGAATTACCCTTTTGAGACCTAGAGGAGCTCTGCCTATGCCCGACGCCTATGTCATCGAGGTTTGCGGCCGCACAGCGGGCATCGTCGCCCGGGACTCGCACAGCCATAGTTTCAATTTCTTTTCGGCGGCTCGCCCTTTCAATGTCATGGAAGGGCAGCGTTTTTCCGATCCGCTGGCGGCCGAACGGGCGGCACGTCTCCTTGCCAAAAATGGAAGCCTCCCTCGCCATGATGATTTGAGCGCTCCGCGCCAAGACACCGTGCCACGTCGCTTTGGCCAGACTAGACCGCCATCCGAAGCCGAGAGATCGAGATCCGCTCAAAGCCCAGCAATTCCGGAACAGGGGCAGAGAAGCTGACGGACTAGGCCATGCCATCGGAGGGAGTTGCTCCCGACCGAAGGTAGGACCTCTCCACGCCGGGCGAAGAGGAAGCTTTGCCGATTGGCATCCAGGACCGCGCCAGCCGTGCAAGGGAAAGCATGAGCCCGGCACCGAGCACGAACCAGCAAGGCCGCACCGCGAGCGAAAAATCGAAATTGGCCGCGAGCACCTGAACCAATGGTGCACCATAGGAAAAGGCGTACCAGAGGGCCTCGCCCAAGGCAGTTGCACAAGCAACGGCGACAGCCACTCCCCCCGATTGCAGAGGCGACAGATCGCCAACCCAGCTCTGCAAAAGCCGATGAATCAGAAGAAGTGAAAAAATTCCGGCCATGATGATGGGCTGCGTTATGTCGAGCTTCGACTGCATGAAAAAATGCACCGTCACCAACACTGTTATTGCGTAGATAAGCCTGTGCAGGCTTTTCCACCTTACGGCTCCAAGCCTTGCGATCATGCCATCGGTCGAAGTCACACCGAGCGCACATAATCCACAAAAGGCGATGAAGCCGATCGCAAGATAGATCCGCAATAAAATTTCGGACGCGACATGTGCCACATCGAAGTGTTGATTGAGGATGTAAAGCGCGAAATGCAGAAGAGCGTAAGCTAGGACTGACACGCCAAGAATGCGCCTAATCGAGACGACCTTGGACCAGCGCAATGCCCGCCGCAAAGGCGTCACCGCCAGGGTCAGAGCAAGAAGACGTATCGCCCAAAGCCCGGACTGATGAATGGCCTCCGTAACCGGGCGCTCGCCCAGCCAGTCAAACCTTGCCTCGATGGCGATCCAAAGCGCTGGTATTAGGACGCCGGCAAAAGCCGCGCATTTCAACGGAGCGAATCGTCCAGCCCGATCAGTCCACGGTAACATTCTATCTCTCCAGGAAAGCTATTGGCACATCAGCTTAACCGTGAAAAACCGGAAGCAGATCGCTTTTGCCTCGGCTATCATACGTTGGCTCCGGATGAGATGTTTCCCGCCCCTCGACGGTGGCGGGCTCAAAGATTCGTGAATAGCAAAGCTTTGGGTTTGGCTTTAGTCTTGCCGCATTGGCTAGCTAATTGGCCACATTTCAGTTGTTGCAGAGTGGCTGACGTCGGGATTGCGCAAAACTCGCCCTCTAGTCGCGACGCCGGAGCTATCTTGTCTCATGTGGCCCAAACCTAACCGCCGGTCAAAAGCTTGGGCGGGTTTTTTTGCGAGCCTTTTCAGCGCCGGCTTTTCTGGCTGCACGGTTGGGCCGGACTATATGCGCCCTTCCGCACCCGTGCCAACGGCCTATAAAGAGCTCAAAGGCTGGAAGCGCGCAACGCCCGTCGATGAGAGCGACCGCGGCTTCTGGTGGACGGTGTTCAAGGATTCAAAACTCGATGGTTTCGAGCCGCAGGTCGAACTCTCCAACCAGACCGTCGCTGCCACCGAGGGCGCCTACCGGCAATCGCTCGCCATCATCAAACAGGCGCAAGCCGGGCTGTTCCCCGCGGTCAACTTGAATTACAATGAAACTGGTTCACATTTCGGAGCGGCGGCGGTCGGCAATGCTCTCGGAACTGGCGTGACCACTGGGGTTTTCACGCTTTCAGCCACCGGCACCTGGGATCTCGATCTTTGGGCGAAAATCCGCCGCACGATCGAGAGCGACGTCGCAGGCGCCCAGGTTTCCGCCGCTGATCTCGCAAATGCCAAGCTTTCGGCCCAGGCTCTCCTCGCTACGGCTTATTACAATTTAAGGGCTGCGGATGCGTTGGAGAAGCTGCTCAACGAGACAGTCGTGGACTATAAAAAGACGCTCGAGATTACCGAGAATCAGTATAAGGCCGGCACCGCCTCTATGGCGGACGTCGCGACTGCACGGGCGCAGGTTCTCACCACCGAATCGCAAGCGATCAATGTCGGTGTGACGCGAGCGCAGTTCGAACATGCAATCGCCGTCTTACTGGGCAAACCCCCGGCAGAATTGACAATCGAACCGATACCGCTTGGCTACAAACTCCCCGAGATTCCGGTGACCGTGCCTTCAGCGCTGCTCGAACGGCGGCCGGACATCTCGGCATCCGAACGCAATGTCCAGCAAGAAAATGCTTTGATTGGCGCCGCAATTGCCCTTTACTATCCCGACGTCAGCCTATCTGGCTTGTTCGGGTTCACGGGGAAAGGCGCGCTCGTGATCTCCGCCGCCAATGAGATTTGGACAGTCGCAGGCTCCGTCGTGCAACCGGCCTTCGATGCGGGACTGCGCAATGCGGAGGTCGAGTCCGCAACGGCTCTCTACTATCAGAGCGTCGCTACCTACCGGCAGACCGTGCTGACGGCGTTCCAGCAAGTGGAAGACCAGCTTGCGGCAATCCGGATCTTGGCACGTCAGCAGAAGGTCGCGGATGAAGCGGTCAAGGCAGCGCAAGAAGAGGTCAATATTCTGCTCAACCAATATCGCGCAGGCACCATTGTCTTCACCGCTGTCGTCGTGGGCGAAGCCATGTTGCTCGCCGACCAGGAATCGGCGCTCGCGGTTAGGCAAAGCAGGTTTCTTGCCGCCGTTGCTCTGATCGAGGCGCTCGGTGGCGGGTGGGATACGGGTCTCCTGCCGACGGCCGACGCATTGGAGCATATCAATCCTCTCATACCCAGGCTTTAGAACCATTCCTCGGCGATAGGCGAGACAAAACGGCACACACACATAAATCCGGTATTCTGGGGCCCAGATGTTGGCTGTCTCCGCGTGTGGAGCCCTTGTAAGTCCAGAGCTAAACGTTGATCGAAACAATTCGGTGTCGAAAGATTACGAAAGTTTCACCCTACGGAACTTGAGCGTTAACCCGCGCCGTGAACAATGACTCTACTATGTCTTCCGATGGCGCAAGATATAGAGCCTGCAGCGGACCCTAAAAGCATGGATGACTTAACAGACAGGGCTAAGACAGAGGTCGCAGCGGAAACATACCTGCGCGACGGCACCGCCGGTCGGGATTATGCGCGCAAGCTTCCCGATCAGAAGGCACGACCGAAAGCACGGCTTTGGCCGCTCGTCTTGCTTGGCGTCGCTGTTTTGCTTGGATTTGGGCTCTACAGGATAGCAACGGCGTTCCGTGCGCCACGAGGAGAGTCTCCTGTCGAGCAACTAAACGCGCCGCAGCCGGTCGGCATAGCCACCATCGGAACGGGAGACATCAAAGTCATAGTGACAGGTCTTGGCGCGGTGACACCCCTCGCGACGGTCACCGTACGAACCCAGGTCAATGGCCAACTGCTCGAGGTCGGCTTCGAGGAAGGCCAATTGGTTAAGAAAGGTGATTTTTTGGCGCAGATCGATCCGCGCCCATTTCAATTGGCCGAAGTTCAATACGAGGGGCAGCTCATCCATGATCAGGGTCTGCTCGAACAAGCCAAGATGGATCTGGCCCGCTATCAAGCCCTTGTCAAACAGAATTCGATCGCACGGCAGCAGGCGGAAGATCAGGAATATATCGTCAAGCAATACGAGGGCTCGGTCAAGCTCGATCAAGCTCAGATCGACAATCAAAAATTGAACTTGATCTATGCGCGGATCGTTTCGCCTATTGACGGCCGTGTTGGCCTGCGCCTCGTTGATGCTGGAAATTATGTTCAGACAACCGACGCCAACGGCCTCGCGGTGCTCACGCAACTGCATCCGATCACGGTGATTTTCGTGGTTCCTGAGGACGATATTCAAGAAATCATGGCCGGGATCAAAGCTGGCACGCCGCTCGAGGTCACGGCCTATGACCGCGCTAATGTCACCCCCCTTTCGGTAGGAAAAGTCGAGACAATAGACAATCAGATCGACCCGACAACGGGCACCGTGAAGATCCGCGCTATTTTCGATAATCTGGATGACAAGCTTTTTCCAAACCAGTTTGTTAATGCTCGGCTCCTTCTCAAATCACTACATGGCGTCATGACGGTGCCTTCGAGCGCGGTTCAGCGCGGTGCACCTGGAACCTACGTCTACGTCGTCGGCGCCGATGACAAGGTCTCGGCGCGACCCGTCAAGCTTGGCCCGCTCGATGGAGCTATGTACGCCGTCGATTCAGGTCTTTCGCTTGGCGAGCGGGTCGTCGTCGACGGCACCGACCGCTTGCGGGATGGCGCCCGGGTTTTGGTTTCGACGGCCGAAGGTGGCTCCGACGGCAAGCCCGCGCAATCCGGAGGGCACGAAAACGCAAAAGGGCGCTCAGGCAACCATCATCACAGCGATCATTCTGGAGGAGAGCCAACCCGGCCATGAAGATGCCGAAGATGAATGAGCAAGCGGCGCCATCCTGCGCCAGGCTTTCCCCATGAATCCATCACGACTTTTTATCCTGCGCCCAGTTGCAACTACGCTTCTAATGGCGGCGATCATGCTCGCCGGCGGGGTTGCCTATGGCTTTCTGCCGCTCTCTGCCCTGCCCGAAGTCGATTATCCCACCATTCAGGTCCAGACCTTTCTGCCCGGTGCAAGCCCGGAGGTGATGACCTCTTCGGTGACGGCGCCGCTTGAGCGGCAATTGGGACAGATGCCGGGTCTCAATCAAATGACGTCGGCAAGTTCAGCAGGGGCTTCAGTCATAACTCTGCAGTTCAGCCTCAGCATAAGTCTCGATGTCGCCGAACAAGAGGTTCAGGCCGCGATCAACGCTGCCAACAACCTCCTCCCAAGTGGCCTACCTGCGCCCCCCATCTATGCCAAGATCAACCCGGCTGACGCGCCGATCATGACGCTTTCAGTCACCTCAAAGACCTTGCCTTTAACCGAGCTTGAGGACATCAGCGAGACGCGGCTCGCGCAAAAGCTGTCACAACAGCCAGGCGTCGGTCTTGTAACGATTAGCGGCGGCCAGAGACCGGCGGTACGGATCAAGTTCAATCCCGCCGCGCTCGCCGCCTACGGCCTTAACATAGATGATCTTCGAACGACGATCAGCAATGACAACGTCAATCTGCCAAAGGGCAGCTTTGACGGTCCGGCGCAGGCATCGACGATCAATGACAACGATCAAATGAACAGCGCCTCCGCCTACAACGACCTCGTGATTGCCTACCGTAATGGCGCTCCCGTCCGGCTTTCGGACGTTGCCACCGCCACTGCGGGCGCAGAAAACGATAAGCTCGGCGCCTTGGCCAATACCACTCCGGCGATCATTCTCAGCATCCGACGTCAGCCAGGGGCAAATGTCATTGCCGTGGTTGACTCGATCAAACGCTTGCTGCCGACAATCGTGGCGAGTCTGCCGCCCGCAGCAGATGTCGCGGTGCTGAGCGACCGCACGACCACCATCCGCGCATCCGTGGAAGACGTTGAGTTCGAGCTCGCGCTTGCGGTGGCCCTGGTCGTCTTGGTAATCTTTGTGTTTCTGCGGAACCTGCCCGCGACCATCATTCCAAGCCTTTCCGTCCCCTTATCCCTCGTCGGCACCTTCGCCGCGATGTACATGCTGGGATTCAGTCTCGACAATCTTTCACTCATGGCTTTGACGATCTCGACGGGCTTCGTCGTCGATGATGCGATTGTCATGATCGAGAACATCGCACGCTATGTCGAGGCGGGGGATCCTCCTTTGGAGGCAGCCCTGAAAGGTTCCGGGCAGATCGGTTTTACCATCGTTTCGCTCACCGTATCCTTGATCGCGGTTCTTATTCCGCTGCTGTTCATGGGTGATGTGGCAGGCCGGATTTTTCACGAATTCGCGGTCACGCTGGCTGTCACGATCGTGATCTCGGCGATTGTGTCGCTCACATTGGTCCCCATGCTCTGCGCGCGCCTGATCCGGCACCGGCCGGACGCCGCGCGCAACCGCTTTGATCTTGCGTCCGAGAGGGCCTTCAATGAACTGATTAGGCATTACGGCCGCGCCCTCGAGGTCGTGCTGCGGCATCAGCCCCTCACACTTTTTGTCGCGGTTGCGACGCTTGGCCTGACAGTGGTCCTCTACATCGTGATTCCAAAGGGATTTTTCCCGGTGCAAGACACCGGCATGATTCAGGCGATCACGGAAGCCCCGCAGAGTGTTTCCTTCGAGGCGATGGCCAAGTATCAGCGCCAGCTCACGGATGTCATCCTGCGGGATCCGGCGGTCGAAAACGTAAGTTCGTTCATTGGCATCGACGGTGACAACACAACCCTGAGCGGCGGCAGATTTCTGATCAATCTGAAGCCCAGATCCGAGCGGCAGCTCACCGCCAGCGAAGTCGTCCGGCGCCTTCAGAAAGAGGTCTCTAGAATTGCCGGAGTCTCGCTTTACATGCAGCCGGTTCAGGACCTTACAATTGATTCCAGCATCAGCCGCGCCCAATATCGCTTTATCTTGCAGGACGCCAACCCCGCCGCTCTCGACATCTGGGTGCCGAAGCTTGTGCAAGCGCTCGGAAAGCAACCGGAGCTTCGCGACGTCGCAAGCGACATGCAGAACAAGGGTCTTGCGGTCGACCTCACGATTGACCGCAAAACCGCCGCCCGGTTTGGAATTACCCCGGGCAGCGTCGATAATGCGCTTTATGACTCTTTTGGTCAGCGCATCATCTCGACGATCTACACGCAGTCGAACCAATACCGCGTCATTATGGAAGCCGATCCAGCCTTGCAGCGCGCGCTCTCCAGCCTTTCCTCATTTTACCTGCCATCCTCGTCCTCCTCCAGCAATGGCCAGGTTCCGTTTTCGGCGGTTGTCCAGGTGCAGGAACGCGAAGGACCTTTGCTGATTACCCATCTTTCGCAATTTCCAGCAACGGCGATTTCCTTCAATCCCGCCCCAGGCGCCTCGCTCGGCGCCGCGGTGGCGGCAATCGAAAAGACCGAGCAAGAACTCGGGCTCCCCGCGAGTTTCGTGACATCCTTCCAGGGTGCAGCCGCGGCGTTCCGTGCATCCTTGACGAATGAGCTTTTTTTAATCATCGCCGCAGTGGTCACGATGTATATTGTGCTTGGCGTGCTTTACGAGAGCTTCATTCATCCCATCACGATTCTCTCGACCTTGCCCTCGGCGGGAGTCGGCGCGCTCCTCGCGTTAATGGCATCCGGCCATGATCTCGATGTCATCGCGATCATTGGAATTATCCTCCTCATCGGCATCGTGAAGAAAAACGCGATCCTTATGATCGATTTCGCGCTCGATGCCGAGCGCTCCGAAGGGATGGCTCCACGTGAAGCCATCTACCAAGCGTGTCTTTTGCGCTTTCGTCCGATCTTGATGACCACCTTCGCGGCGATCCTCGGCGCGTTGCCCTTGATGCTTGGAGCCGGCACCGGCTCGGAACTCCGCAATCCGCTCGGCATCGCCATCGTCGGTGGACTCATCGTGAGCCAGGTCCTGACGCTTTTCACCACCCCGGTGATTTACCTCTATTTCGATCGCTTGGCGCTACGGTTGAGAGGGCGGCGCCCCAATAGGCCTCCGATGGCCGCTGGCGAGGCACCACAGGGATGAACCTCTCGGCACCTTTTATCGCGCGTCCGGTCGCAACGACCCTCTTGACCTTCGGGATCGCGCTGGCGGGGTGCCTTGCTTTTCTGCACCTGCCGGTCTCGCCACTTCCGCAAGTCGATTTTCCGACGATCTTAGTACAGGCGCAGCTTCCCGGCGCGAGCCCGGACACGGTGGCGGCAAGCCTTGCAAGCCCTCTTGAGCGGCATCTCGGTCAGATTGCCCATGTCACCGAGATGACCTCGTCAAGCAGCCTCGGTCAGACCCGGATCATCCTTCAGTTCGATCTTGATCGCGACATCGACGGCGCCGCGCGCGATGTCGAGGCGGCAATAAATGCTTCGCTTGCCGACCTCCCGACGAATCTGCCGACGAATCCCACCTACCGCAAAATCAACCCGGCCGATGCACCGATTCTCATCCTCACGATGACATCGAAGACCAAGACACGCGGCCAGATGTATGATTACGCCTCAAACATCCTGCAGCAAAGGATTTCCCAGCTTGACGGCATAGGTCAGGTTGTCATCGGCGGCGCCGCTTTGCCGGGGGTGCGCGTGGAGCTCAACCCGCATGCCTTGTCGAAGTACGGCATTGGGCTTGAGGACGTGCGCGCGGCGCTGGCGTCGGCCAACGCCAACAGCCCAAAGGGCGCGATTGAAGACGATGCTAGGCATTTCCAAATCTACACCAACGATCAAGCGACCAAAGCGGCTGACTACAAACCTCTCGTCATCGCCTACCGCAATGGTGCCCCCGTCCATCTTACCGACGTTGCTGAAGTGTTGGATTCGGTCGAGGACGTTCGCAATGAGGGCCTCTCTGACGGCAAGCCGGCGGTTTTCGTCATTATATTTCGTCAGCCGGGCGCGAATATTATTGATGCAGTCGAGCGCGTGAAGGCCGAATTGCCGCATCTCCAAGCGGCGTTGCCGAGCGATATCGTGTTCTCGCAGGCCAACGACCGCAGCAATACGATCCGTGCTTCCTTGCATGATACCGAATGGACTTTGGTGACAGCGGTTCTTCTCGTCACGCTGATTGTGTTTTTGTTCCTGCGCGATATCCACGCCGCGATCATTCCAAGCATCGCGGTGCCTGTTTCGATCATCGGCACCTTCGGTGTGATGTATCTCTTGAACTTCAGCCTGAACAATTTGTCTCTCATGGCTCTGACCATCGCGACGGGCTTCGTAGTCGATGATGCGATTGTGGTTCAAGAAAACATTGCGCGCCACCTCGAGGAAGGGAGAGGACGCATCGAGGCTGCCCTTATTGGTGCGGGAGAAGTGGGGTTCACGGTGCTGTCGATCAGCATCTCTCTCATTGCGGTGTTCATTCCAATTCTTTTCATGGGCGGGATTATCGGCCGACTGTTCCGCGAATTCGCTGTCACTCTTTCGGTTGCGATCCTTGTCTCGCTCTCCCTCTCCTTGACCGCAACGCCCATGATGTGCGCGCTGTTTCTGCGGCCGAGGCCCGGCGAGGTTGCGAGGCGCCGGTTTGATCCGTTCGCCAAGATTCTGCGTGGCTATGAACGAACGCTCAACGTCGCGCTGCGCCATGGCGGCCTCGTCATGCTTGTTTTGTTTGCGACCGTGTGCCTCAACGTGGTCCTGTTTAAGGTCATACCAAAAGGCTTTTTTCCGCAGCAAGACACCAGCCGTATCATCGGCAGCATTCAAGCCGATCAGTCGATCTCGTTCCAAGCGATGCAGAAAAAGCTCGCGCAGCTTCAGGCCATTGTGCAAAGCGATCCGGCGGTCGCCACCGTCAAGGGATATACAGGAGCAGGAGCAGGTGGCACCAATGCCGGACTGGTCTATATCGACCTCAAACCCCCAGCCCAGCGCCGCGAAACATCGGACGAAGTGATTGACCGCCTGCGCGGCAAGCTCGCTCAGGTCGCTGGGGCGCGCCTTTATCTGCAGTCGGTACAGGACATCAGAATGGGCGGACGGCTCAGTAATGCGCAATACCAATATACGTTGGAAGGCGACGACACGGCCGAGCTTTATGCCTTCGAGCCCCGCCTCCTTAAGGCGTTGCAAGACAGCTCCATCCTCAAAGATGTCAATTCAGATCAGCAGCAGAAAGGCCTTGAGACTGACGTTACCGTCGACCGCGACACGGCGTCCCGTCTCGGCCTCGTCATGAGCCAGATCGACAATACGCTCTATGATGCATTCGGCCAGCGCCAAGTCTCGACAATCTACAGCGCCGTCAACCAATATCACGTCGTGATGGAAGTCGACCCGCGTTATTGGCAAGATCCTTCGATCCTGAAGGATCTTTATGTCAGCACCGTTGGCGCCAGCCCGAATGGCACGGCAACGACCAATGCCGTGGCGGGGACGGTATCGCAGAGCGCTCCCCTCCCCGCGCCGGGAACGCTGGCAGTCGCCTCCGGCCAGGCCACAGCGGCGGCAGGGCAAGAGGCGCGCAATGCCCAAACCAACGCACTCGCCAACACCGGCCGGCAAGGCACTTCGGCGGGCGCGGCGGTCAGCACCTCGCAGGAAACGATGATTCCGCTTGCCGCCTTTACTCATATTGGCCCGGGCCACACACCTTTGGCGGTCAACCATCAGGGCCTCTTCGTCGCGAGCACGATCTCCTTCAATCTCCCTCTCGGTACATCGTTGGGCGATGCGGCGAACGAGATCGATCAGACGATGAAAAAGCTTCAGCCGCCCCAAACGATTCATGGCGGTCTTCAGGGCACCGCCCGCGCCTTCGAGCAGTCGCTTGCGAACGAACGCTTTCTGATCATCGCCGCGCTTGCGACGATCTACATCGTTTTAGGAATCCTTTACGAGAGCTTCGTCCATCCGGTCACCATTCTTTCAACGCTGCCCTCCGCCGGCGTCGGCGCCGTCCTTGCGCTTTTGCTGTTTCACACGGAGTTCAGCATCATCGCGATGATCGGGGTGATTTTGCTGATCGGCATCGTCAAGAAGAACGCGATCATGATGATCGACTTCGCGCTTGAAGCGGAACGCTCCGAAGGGCTTTCGCCGCGTGATGCAATCTTTCGCGCCTGCCTCTTGCGCTTCCGGCCGATCATGATGACAACATTCGCCGCGATCTTCGGTGCCATACCGCTGGCGCTCAGTTTCGGCGATGGCGGCGAGATCAGGCGCCCGCTCGGGATCGCGATCGTCGGCGGGCTGATTGTCAGCCAGCTCTTGACCCTTTACACCACGCCCGTTCTCTATCTCTACCTCGACCGGTTCCGGCTGTGGGGAAAAAGGCAATGGCGCCGGCTATTCCCGCGTGTTTCGGGCGCCGTTCCGGAAACTCCTACCTAGCCAGCGCCGGAAATGCGCGGGAGGCACAATTCTGCCGCGCGGCTTTGTGACCCTTCTATTTGATCGCGACGACCATCGAATCTGGACCCGCAAGCGGCTGAACGCGCGTTTGCGAAAACCCGGCCTCGCGCATCCATGTCTGGCAATCGGCCCCGGTAAAGTCAAAACCGCCCGTTGTCTCGATCAGCATGTTCAAGCTCATCATAAGACCGAACGCGTTTTCGCGCCGCTCATCGTCGATGATCGCCTCATAGACAATCAGTGCCCCGCCCTCTGGGAGCGCGGCATGGGCCTTTGCGAGCAGCATGCGTTTTTGTGACAAATCCCAATCGTGAAGAATATGGCCCATGATGAGGACATCAGCGGACGGCAGCGGATCTTCGAAAAAATTGCCAGATCTGAATTCGACCCGATCCAATCCTCCGCGCTTGGCCAGGAATTCCTCAAAGACCGGCTTGACCGGTGGCAAGTCATATCCAATTCCGGAGAGATGCGGGTGTGCCGCGGCAAGGGTTGCCGCCACCATGCCTTGCGCGCAGCCAATATCCGTAAAGGTCTTATAGTCCTTCCATGGAAATTTGGCGGCAATCGCTTGAGCGGCGCCAAGGCTAACTCCGCTCATGGCGGCAAGGAATCCGCGCAACCTTTCTGGATCAGCATAGAGCGTGGTGAACACGTCGCCTGCGCCCTTGGCCTCGTTCTGATGACAGCCTGTTTTGAGCGCTTCGGTCAGTGAGCCCCACGCCTCATAAAGACGAGCGTTTGCCATTTCGAGGAGCCCGCCAACATAGCTTGGCTTGGCCCGGTCGAGAAAGAAATCCGTCTCCAGCGTGTTGCTGTAGTCTGCGTCCCGCCGTTCGAGCAATTTCAGGGCGACAAGCGCATCGAGAAAATCGCGGGCAGCGCGACCGTGCAAGCCAAGCTGCGGAGACAGCGTTTCAAGATCGGCCGGTCCCTTAGCGAGTTCGGTGAAGAGTCCGAGCTCCACGGCGCTGAGCAGAACTTTCGATCCCCAGAAACCGAACCCGATGTTGAATAGGTTTGCGGGCGTTACAGCGTCGTTCACGAGATGCTCCTCGAGTGCCGCGCGCTCTTCGCAAAGCGGCAGCCTAATGGAATTACGCGCTGCCTTGTTGTGCAGGGCTCGCGTAGGGCAAACACGGTTCGAAGACCCCTCCTGCCTGCTCTTTAGGACGCCGGCAATGTTTCGATGAGCTTGCGCAGAGTAGAGATGGTCGAGGGATCCGCGATCCCGTCGACGCGGGCCGGCCGGAAATGGCGTTGAAAAGCAGTGATGGTGGATTGAGTTTTGGCATCATAGAGACCCGTCACCTCTAGGCCATAGCCGTAGCTCACAAGCATCGCTTGCAGTGCTTCGACCTCTGGCCCCTTAGCGCCAGGCTTGAGGCACGGACCCTCCTCGATGGCGCAGGGCACCACGAAATGGCCGACCCCGGCCTGGGCCAATTTGCCCCAAGGGAAATGCTCGCCCGGATCAATCTTGCGGTCGGGCGCGAGATCGGAATGGGCGAGAATGCGCGCCGGCTTGATCTTCCAACGTCTTGAAATGTCCCGGCAAAGTGCGATGACCGTCTCGATCTGCGCCGGAGGATAGGGCGGCAAGCCGCCGGCATGGCCGTAATTCGCGATCTCGATGCCAATGGAGACCGTGTTCATATCGCGGTCGCCGGCCCAAACACCGATCCCGGCGTGCCAAGCGCGGCGCTCCTCCGGCACGAGCTGAAAAAGCTCGCCATCCTCCTGCACGAGATAATGCGCAGAGACTTGCGAGGCTTCCGAGCAGAGGCGCTCGAGGGCAGCCGTGCCCGTCGCGATACCTGTATAATGCAGGATGATCGCATCAGCCACCGCTCCCTTGCGCTCGCCATGATTGGGAGAGGGACGAACAACCGCCGGAAGCGTGCAATCTGGTGTCAATAACCGTAATACGCCGTGCATACTTGATTGCCATAGGCATCATAACCAACCCGCGCACAACGTCCCGGAGGTGGCGGCGGATAAGCACCAGGGGGTGGTGGGGGCGGATAAGCACCAGGGGGCGGTGGGGGCGGCGGCGCCGTGGTCGCGCCAACGATCGCGCCGGTCGCCGCGCCGAGGGCGCCCCCGGCAAGCGCCGCCCCGACACCGCCGCCGGTTGCAGCTCCGATCGCCGCGCCCGTCGCTCCTCCGAGAGCCGCACCGCTTGCGCCGCGTTGCTCAGGCGTATAGCCGCAGCCAGCAAGCGCGGCGGTAGAGATGAGGAGTAACGTCAAAGTGAAATTCTTTTGCATGCCTCTTCCTAGCGTATCCTTCAAGAGCATGATCTCTTCAAATTGGAAAGGATCATGTCCCTTTCGCTCTGGTTTTCTCGTATGATCTTCCTCCGGAAACTCTGGATCTTTTTTAAGATCATGCACGAACTATTCCAGGCGTATCTCCAATTTCTCATTCATCCAGCTCACACGGGCGGGGTCAAGATGGAACTCTCGCCTGTCCACCCAATTGCACGGCCCGAGCGGCTCTTCTACCACGCCAACCTTTCTAATTCGACAATTGACGCATTGGCAAAGCGCATCTATGTGCCTTTGGTCAGCCGGCCGGATGGCCGCCGCGATCCTAGCGGAGGAAAGTCCGGGCTCCACGGAGACACGGTGCCGGATAACTTCCGGCGGGGGCAACCCTAGGGAAAGCGCCACAGAAAACAGACCGCCGCAAGGCAAGGGTGAAAAGGTGCGGTAAGAGCGCACCGCGCGCATGGCAACATGAGCGGCACGGCAAGCCCCACCGGGAGCAAAACCGAATAGGGGCGACACAAGGCGTTTCTCACCCGAGAAATCCTTAGATCCGTCTCCGGATCGTCGCCCGGGTTGGTTGCTCGAGGCGGCCGGCAACGGCCGTCCCAGAGGAATGGCCGTCACGCGCGCGGCAACGTCCGCGCGCCATACAAAACCCGGCTTACAGGCCGGCTGGCACTCTAGCCTTGCGCACGGAAAAGGAGATCGCAGTCGATCGCTGCGACCTCCGGGAATAGAACGGCTCAGCCCAGCTTGCCCGCCGCATGCGCGAGCAAGGTATAAACCTTGCCGGTCTCCGAGAGGAGATATGTCTTCGCTGCACCTTCGCTGGCTTCATCTTGGCCGAGGCTGGCCAACAGCCGCTCGAACTCCTGTATGTAGCGATCAACTGTTCCCCGGAACTCCGGATCGAGCCGGTAGCGCCGGCGAATTTCATCGAAGGTCTGGGGACCACGGCCGACATAGATCCGTCTTGTGAAGGCGTTGTTATCACCGCGGCGATAGCGATCCCATGCGGCGGTGGCTGCTGCATGATCGACCATCTGAGCTACGTCGAGAGAAATCGCTTCGAGCCGTTGCGCCGGTTGCGCAACCTTGGCCGGAGGATTTGGCGGAGCCGCTCGTTCATCGCTATCGACACGCGCGAGGAGGTCCGAGATCCAGCCGCTGCCACGCTCGGCCACTTTCGCACCCGTCGGCGCGGCCGCGGGACGCGGCTTTTGCGGCTCCCCTGGCCGCTGCTGGTCGGCCCCGGCGCGCGCCGGTTCGAGACGGCGCGGCGACACTGGCGGGGCGGCACGGCCGACACTCGCGGGAGCCGGTTGCGAGACATCGTAGGCACGGCCAGATCTTGTCACGATGTCGTTCAGCTCTTCGAGTGCCTTGATCTGGTCGGCAACCACACGCCGCATGGACGCCGCCTGTTGTGCCGTCTCCTGCGGCAACTCGACGGCGCTGCGGCGCAAGGCCTCTCGGGTTGATTCGAGTTCGCGCTGAATCTCGCGGGACATGCCGCGTAATTCCGCCGCCGCCGATTGGAAACGCTCGGTGGTCTGCCCTAAAATACTTTCGAGTTCCACATTGGCCTGCTCGCAAGCTGCGCGCACGGCCCCGGCCATGCTCTCGCCCTCTTGCTCAATATTGCCGCGGATGCCGGCAAACTGCTGATCGACCAAGCCCCTGGTGGATTCCGAGGTTTCGGTAAGCAATGCGCCGATTTCGCGAGCGCCCGCTGCGGCTCTCTCGAACGAATCGTCGATTCGCTCCGCGAAGGCTTGCATGAGGCCCTCCAATTCGTCTCGCCGCTCTTTGATGCTTTTGACGAGCAATTCGAGGGAGTCACGTCGTGCGCTGAGCAACTGGTCAAGTTCGCCTTGCTCGCGCGAAAGATCGCCCGCGGACTCCGCCAAACTTGCCCGATGCTGAACAATCGTTTCCGCGAGGCTGCCGGCTTCGTTAAGCGTGGCCTGGGTCGATTGATTGAACTGATCGATCTCTCCAGAGAAGCGCGAGAGGATCGAACGGAAATCTTCTATCCGGCTGCTCAACGCTTGCTCGGCTGCCGCGAATTCCGAGCCCGTTGCGCCAATCGTCGTTTGCAATGCCTCGCTGCTGTTGGCGAGGCGATCAATCACCTCAGCCATTCCGGTCCGCAACCTTTCATCTGTCTCAACCAAAGCTTCAATCGAGGCCGCCGTACCGGTTTCGATCGATGTGCGCAAATGCGCCGCCGACCGTTCGACTGCCGCCGTGAATTCGTTCTGCTTGTCCCCAAGGTGCTGGATGACGGCGTTCGCACGGCCCTCGATCGTTTGGGTGGTGGTATCGCCAAGATTCATCACCTCCCGGGCGATCTCTTTGCCGAGCGTGGAGAGTGCCTCGACGAGCCGCTCCCCGCGCGTATCGAAAAGCTCTCGCAATTCGCCGGAACGTGTTGCCAGAGCCGCCTGCAGCGCCTGACCACGTTCCCCAAGAGCTCCTTCGAGGTCGCTCAGCCGGTCCGCCAGCGCCACGCTGATTTGATTGATGCGCTGAGCAAGTCCATCGCCTATATCTCCGGCGCGACCGGCGAGAGTCTTGTCGAGATCCTCGACAGCCTGGGCAATCATCTCGCGAATTTCCTCAGCACGCCCGGCGAGCACTTGGCCCAACTGCCCTGCTTCACGATCCAGCGCCGCGTAGATGTTGCCGGTATGAAGGCTGAGGGTCTGATCAATTTCCTGGGTTCTCGCTGCGAGTGTTTCGGAGACGGCGCGGCCCGTCTGATCGAGTTCCCCGGAGACGGCCGTAAGACGATTGATGACGCGCTCCTCGAATTGCGTGACGCGGCCGTCCAAGGCTTCAGCGATTGCGGCTGCGCGGCCACCAAGCGTCGCGTCAAGCTCATTCGCCTTAGCCGCGAAAGTCTCGGCTATTTCGGCAGAGCGCGCGGTCAGGATCGCACTCGCTTCCTGAGCTTTCTCGTCGAGCACGCGAATCGCGTCACCGCTGCCTTCTCCAAGAGCTCTGGCAATATCAACGGCCCTTCCTGTCAAAGTCTCGCTGAGCGCTTGCGCGCGGGAATCCAATCCTTGATCGATGCGGGCAATGAGATTGGAGATGGCCTCGCCAACCTCCTCGGCCTTGGCGGCGGTGCGCGATTCGAAGGCTTCGATATGGGCTGCCAATACTTCGGCGGCTTCTCGCGCGCGCACGCTGAGCTTGTTGTCAAGCTCGCCACCTTGCAGTGTGAGCGTCGTTTCGATCGATCCTAGGCGATCGGAAAGCGTCGCCGTAAACCGCTCCACATGCGCATCGATGCTTTCGGTGACAGCCCCACCCTGGCCAACAACAGTCTCCTCGAACTTCAGTAGGCGGCTGGAAAGGGCTTCATTGACCCGATCGGCATGTGTTGCAATCGCATTGATCGCTTCATTCGCGGTTTCCGCGAAGCGCTCGTTAAGATCATTGGCCTGATAGCCAATCGACGCGATTGCCTGTTGCGCGGTCGCATCGAAATTCTCACCAAGCGCTCCAGTGTGATCCGCGAAGATTGCGACGGCACCTTGCGCAGCGCTCGCCAGATGTTCGGTCATCTCATCGGCATGCTTCCTGAGGGCGCCTAATGTGTCATCAAGCGTGGCAGCAAGCCGTTCATGCAAAGCCTCGGCATGGTTTGCATAGGCTTCGTCAGAGTGCTGGGCGACCGCTTCGAGCCGCTCGCTTATTTGTTCGGAGTATCCGGTCAAGGCGCCGAGCGTCTCCCCAACGGTGGAAGCCAAGCGCGATTGCAGAGCCTCCGTATGGCCGGCAAGCGCCGACGCCGCATGGGTTGCCGCCGATTCGAGCCGCCGGCTCAATTCGTCGGCGTGGCTGGTGAGCGCGCCAAAGGTTTCGCTCACGGCAGCATTCAAGCGGGCATGGAGCGCTTCGGTGTGATTCGTAAACGCGGTCACCGAATGCTGCGTCGTTGTTTCGAGGCGTTCGCTCATGGCATCCGAATGGTTTGACAACGCATCGAGGGTTTCGCCGACGGTCGCCTCCAACCGGGCCTGAAGAGCGTCAGTGTGGCCAGTCAGCGCATCAACGGAATGTTGGGCGGTTAATTCGAGGCGTTCACTCATATCATTCCAATGGTTTGAGAGCGCGCCAAGAGTCTCCGCGCTCGTCGCGGCGAGCTGCTCGCGCAGCGCCCCGGTTTGCCCCGTGAGCGCAGCGAGCGTGGTTCTGGCTGTCGTTTCGAGACGCTCGCTCATTTGGGTGGAATGAGTGGTCAAGGCATTCAAGGTTTGATCAAGCGTCGCGCCGAGGCGTTCGTTCAGCGTCTCCGTATGGCTTGTGAAAGTCGCAACCGTATCTCGCGCGGTCGACATCAAATGGTCGTGCAAATGGTTTGTGTGACTTGCCAAGGAAGCGAGCGTGTCCGCGACCGTCGCGGCGATCCGCTGATGCAACGCTTCGGTATGGCTTGTTAAAGCTCCAGCGGTTGTTTCCGCAGTCGCGGCAAAGCGCTGATGAAGATCGTTGCCGTGCTGCTCGAATTGAGATTGGAAGCGGGCTTGGCTCTCATTGAGAAGCGCGGTAAGCGTTCTCGTCGAGTTCTCGAAGGACTCCCGTGCTTCAGCAGTGCGGTTTTGAATGAGGCCTGCGACGCGTTCGCTCGTCTCAGCGAGACTATCGTGAAGCGCGCTGCCTTGAACGGCAACAACCTCGTGCAGCCGGCTGCTTGTCTCGGCCAAACGGACCACGAGATTTTCACCGCGCGAGAAGATTGTGTCGGCAATCCGGGCCCCAGTCGCATCGAGCCGCTGCGCGAGAGCATCGCCGCGGACCTCGAGGTCGGCAGCGAGTGTCTCCCTGCCTGCCTTGAACCGGTCGTCCATTTCCGCCAAACGGTCGGCGAGGGTCTGCGCGATCGAATTGGTCGCCCCTGTGAGACTGACGGTGGCGTCCTGTCCCGATTGGGTCAGCCGGCTGATAAGCTCGTTTCCATGCGACGACAATTGGTTAACGAGTTCGTCACGGCCATGGGTGAGGGCTGCTTTGATTTCCTCGCCCTTGGCGTTCAGCGAAGCGGTGACCCGGCCAGCCGCCTCGCCAACGCTCTCCGCAAATCGCGAGGAAGCTCCGGCGAGATCACGAGATAAGCTATCATGCGCCAAGGCAATCGCGCCGCGCACGCGATCGGCATTGGTCAGGATGGATTCCCGCTCGGAAACCAGTTCGTTGATCAAGGAACGGACACGGCGCTCGTTGTCTGAATAGGACCGCTCCAGGTTGGAGACCTCGGATCTTACGAGGGTCTCAAGTTCGCTTGCTCTCGCAAGCGCGCGTTCGATGCCATCGCCCATCGAAGCGACTTCGCGGCGGATCGCTTGGGAAAGCGTGACCATCTGCTCTGTCGCAATGGTTTCGGGCTCCGCCAAACGGACCGCGACCTCGGTCATGGATCGCGCAGCGAGCCGCATCTCTTGGCCGCGGCGAAGCAAGGCCGCAGTGACCAAGAAGAAAACCACGGGGCCGCCAATCGTCATCAGATAAAGCGTGGCCTGCGGCAGCAAAGTCCCCGGCGCCCCGTTGAAGAGGACCGCGCGGTTGGCGATAAAATAGGTGAGCGTGAGGAGGACCCACAACACCGAACAGGCGATGACGAAGACCGCCGGGCTACGGTTGTAACGGCTCTGAAACGTGCGGAGAATCTCGCCAGCGGATTGACGATCGTCATTGGCGGGCCGCATCGCCGGTGCCGCTGCGCTGGCTTGTTCCGGGACTTGCCGCTCATCAGCTTGCGGGGAATTTGTCGGAGCTGGACCAAACAAGCGCTCTTCGCCGATTGCTGTCATCGCAGGCTCCGGCCCTCGCGCGCCTTCGCGTCCACGGCGCAGCGACTCGGGACGCGGAACCCCGGAGTCGCGATCTCCCGGCGAGCGTACCTTCGCTTTGTCGGTGCCAGCGGCGCCGGCGGGATTTGCCGGTACCGTGCCAGGTTCGGCGACTGGGCCTTGGGCGCAAAGATTCAACGCCTCTTCGATAGCCAATAGCGCCGCCGCCGCGGGGTCTTGAGCCTTGTTGGAACTCGCCATCGGACGCCTCTTCAAACTCTCTCGCAGAAAAGCCGAAGCTTCCCGCGGACACACATGAGCGATCCCAAGCGGAACCGTTAACCAAATCTTACCTTACAACCGGAACGAAAGGATTCAAACTCAGCGATTGCAAGGATTTAGAAACATCGTTAATGCGGCCCATCGAAGGCAAAAGAGCTCATGCTTCGACAAAATGAGCTCTATCAGTCAGGTTTGCGGGCCCAACCGTCGCGTTCTCGCTTTGAAACGTAAAGTCACGCTCGAGCTCCTGCGGTCCAGGAACAAAGCTCAAAGGTTGCGCTTGCCCAAAAGGGCGCCAGCGGTTAGAACAATTCTAAGCCGAACTTATTTCGCCCGAAAGGCTAAGACGTTGGCTTGCGCAATTTGTGATTTCAAAGGGAATCAGACATGGCAGCACTTAACGGCAGCAAGACCGAATCCAATCTGAAGGCCGCCTTTGCCGGTGAGTCTCAGGCAAACCGGCGGTACCTTTATTTCGCACAAAAGGCCGATGTCGAGGGCTACAACGATGTGGCCGCGGTGTTCCGCTCGACCGCCGAAGGCGAAACTGGCCACGCGCATGGACATCTTGAGTTTCTCGAGGCAGTTGGTGATCCCGCCACCGGCTTGCCGATCGGCGAGACATCGAAGAACCTCACCGCTGCCGTTGCCGGCGAAACGCATGAGTATACGGACATGTATCCCGGCATGGCGCGCACGGCCCGCGAAGAAGGCTTTGAAGAAATCGCCGATTGGTTCGAGACGCTCGCCAAGGCCGAGCGCTCGCATGCCGGCCGCTTTCAGAAAGCCCTCGACGAATTGCCGAAATAACCCATCGCCCACGAGCAGCGGGAAGTCGGTTGTCTTCCCGAAGCGAGTTCCTTTTTGGATAAAGGGGCAGAAGCTCGTTGGTGGGCGACAGCCAGCCGAGATACGGCTTCGCCAAACGGTACTTAGGGCTGGAAGCAACATAAGATTTTCGTCCAACCGAGGGATGGCCCGGTTAGCCGCCGGGCCATCCTTCTTTCGCCGGTTCCTCGACAGTCATTTTCTCCTTAAGAAGCACAGCGCATGAGTGAAGGTGGTCTCGACGCTCCAACCAGACACCCGTTGGACTGGCAGAACCCGGATTTCTACGACGAAGCCAAGCTCGATGCGGAACTGCGGCGGGTGTTCGACATCTGCCATGGCTGCCGCCGCTGCTTCAATCTATGTGATTCCTTTCCGCGCCTCTTCGATCTCGTCGATGCCACGCCGAGCGGCGAACTCGACGGTGTCGACAGCAAGGACTTCAAGCCGGTCGTCGATGCCTGCACGCTTTGCGATATGTGCTTCATGACGAAATGCCCCTATGTCCCGCCGCATGAATTCAATCTCGATTTCCCGCATCTGATGCTGCGCTACCGGGCCGTCGAGGCAAAGCGGGGCAAGATTGCGACGGCGGACCTCGAGCTTGCCAAGACCGACCGCAACGGCAAGCTCGCGCGTTTTCTCGCGCCGCTCGCAAATTGGGCGACGGACCGGTCCCACAAATTCGCCCGGAGCATTCTCGAAAAAGTCACCGGTCTCGACAAGCAAGCCTCCTTGCCGAAATACCAGGCGAAGACGTTCGAAAAAATCAGCGGCGAGACTCCGCCCCCCGTTAACCGCGAGGCTCCGGCCTATGGCCGCAAGGCGGTGATCTATGCGACCTGCTTTGCTGATTACAACGAGCCTGCGCTTGGGCTCTCGGCGCGTGCGGTGCTTGCAAAGAACGGTGTCGAAACGCAGGTTCTGTACCCGCATTGCTGCGGCATGCCCATGCTGGAGCAGGGAAATATCGCCGAGGTCGCGAAGGCGGCGAAGACCGTCGCCCTCGCGATGCGGTCTTGGATCGAACAAGGCTATTTCGTCATCGCGCCGGTGCCATCCTGTGCCTTGATGTTGAAGCAAGAATGGCCACTGATTCTGCCGGGGGACCCGGACGTCGCGCTCCTGGCAAAATCCACCTTCGACCTCAGCGAATATGTCGTCGACATCGCCCGCAAGGAGGGTCTCGCGCCGGGATTGAAGCCCGTCGCGAGCGATGGTGTCGCCCTACATATTTCCTGCCACTCGCGGGCGCAGAACATCGGTCAAAAGGCCCGTGAGATGTTGAAACTCATTCCGGAGGCCAATCTGCAAGTGATCGAGCGGTGCTCCGGTCATGGCGGTTCCTGGGGTTATAAGCACGCCAATTTCGAAACGGCCATGAAGGTCGGCGCCCCCGTCGCACGGCAGGCAGCCGCAAGCGGCAAGGCCGTCGTCACCTCCGAGTGCCCTCTTGCTGGACTCCACATCGCGCAAGGAATCGAACGTCAGAGCGGCGCCGGGGACAAGCCGCGCCTTGTCGGGCATCCGATCGAAATCATCGCCGAGGCCTATGGGATTGGCAAATGATGAGGGCCCCACGCGCAGCTTTCGAGGATTTTCGGAGCAGCCCATGAACCAGAAGCATAATCTGACGCCGAGCGATATTCTGACGCCCGAGGAATACGGCAAGATCCGGGTGGAGAGCCGCAAGAAAAACGCCGAGCGCAAACGCAATCGGCGGATCGAGGTCGGCCCCCATGTCACCTTCTATTTCGAGAATTACCAGACCATGTGGAGCCA
The DNA here is from genome assembly GCA_035515355.1 of Methylocella sp. Taxonomy (GTDB): domain Bacteria; phylum Pseudomonadota; class Alphaproteobacteria; order Rhizobiales; family Beijerinckiaceae; genus Methylocapsa. The sequence continues at coordinate 13,713 of DATJBL010000064.1, read as the reverse complement.
GGTCCATGAAATGGTTTACATCGAAAGAGGCGGTACCGAGCAGGTCAAACAGGAGCTCGAAGCTTATAATCCATTGATCCCCAAGGGCCGGGAACTTGTCGCCACTTTCATGATCGAGATCGACGATCCTGATCGGCGCAAACGCGTTCTCGGGAGTCTTGGCGGGATCGAGGAAACGGCGTTCCTCTCAATCGGCGGCGAGCGCATCGCGGGTGTGCAGGAGGCCGATCAGGAACGTACCCGCGCCGATGGCAAGGCCTCTTCAGTTCAATTCGTTCACTTTGGCTTCACGCCCGGACAAATCGCCGCGTTTCGCAATCCTGGCACGGAGGTCATGGTTGGTTTCAAGCATCCCGCTTACAGCCATATAGCGATTATGCCCGAAGCCATGCGGAGCGAACTCGCCGACGACTTCGACTGACGCTTGTGGAAGCCGTTGATCTTAAGGTCAGCCTGCACCTTTGCATTGGCCACCACATTCGCTATTAAGCGGCGCCCATTTTTTGGCTCTCTTCAATCCAGGAACATCATGGCGATCGAACGTACTTTTTCCATTCTGAAGCCAGATGCGACCCGGCGAAACCTCACCGGAGCGATCAACGCACTGATCGAAAAGGCGGGGCTGCGCATCGTCGCGCAAAAGCGCGTCCGGATGACACGCGAGCAAGCGGAGACCTTTTACGCCATCCACAAGGCGCGTCCCTTCTTCGGCAAACTTGTCGAAACCATGACAGCGGGTCCGGTCGTCGTGCAGGTGCTCGAAGCCGAGGATGCGATCAAGAAATATCGGGACATGCTTGGAGCGACCGACCCCGCGAAAGCCGAGCCTGGAACAATTCGCAAAGAATTTGCGCTCTCGCTTGGCGAGAATTCCGCGCATGGGTCGGATGGGCCAGAAACAGCCTTGGCCGAGATCTCGCAGTGGTTTTCTGGCAATGAGATCGTCGGGTAGTCTATCAGCGATTCCCGACCTAGTCGCTGAACGGGAACCGCAAGGGTGCGGGCAGACCCGCGGAGCAGCTCGAAGATAAGACGCGATTGCCTTGGATTCGCAGATGCCCTTCTGCGACGCAGGCAAGCGCCGCCGGATAGATCGCATGTTCTTCCGCAAGTACCCGTGCGGCAAGGGATTCGGGCGTATCGGAATCGAGAACCGCGACCGCGGCCTGCGCGATAATCGGGCCTTCATCCATGGCCGGTACCACGAAATGCACCGTGCAACCATGAATCTTGACGCCGTCCGCCAGAGCCCGCGCATGGGTGTCGAGACCACGATAGGCGGGCAGGAGCGCCGGGTGAATGTTCAAGAGCCGCCCCTGCCACTGGCGGACGAACCAGGGCGTCAGCATCCGCATGAACCCCGCGAGGCAGATCAGCTCGATGCGATGCAATTCGAGCAAGATCTGCATCGAGCGTTCGAACTCCTCCCGGCTGGCATAGAGCTTGTGGTCGGTGACAGCGCAGGCGATTTTGGCTTCCACGGCGAATCTTAGACCGGCCGCATCCGGCCGGTTCGACAAAACAAGCGCAATTTCGGCTGGATAGGAAGGATCTCGTGCGCGCTCGACCAGAGCTCGCATGTTGGAGCCGCGTCCGGAAATCAAAACAGCCGTGCGCTTGCGCCGAGCCGTCACAATCCGAGCCGCCCAGAAAGGATGAGCCGCTCGCTGGCCCCGCAGGGGACGATTTCGCCAAGCAGAACCGGATCCTCGCCGGCAGCGCGGAGGGCGCGGGAAACCTCGCCGCCCTTGTCAGAGCCGGCGATCACAACCATTCCAATGCCGCAGTTGAAGGTGCGCAGCATTTCGTTCTGGCGAATACCGCCCGCCGCCGCGAGCCATCGGAAGACGGCTTGAACGGGGATCGCCGCAACATCGATACGGGCCCCAAGGTCTGCTGGCAGAACTCGGGGGATATTCTCAGGAAAGCCGCCCCCGGTGATATGCGCCAACCCCTTGATGCCCTCTGTCTCGGCCAGCACCCGGAGAATTGGCTTCACGTAGATGCGGGTCGGGGCGAGCAATGCCTCCGCCAGAGACTTTCCGGTCTCGAAGGGCGCCGAGGCCATCCAGGCGAGCGACGCTTGGGCGACGATTTTCCGAACCAGCGAAAATCCATTGGAATGGAGGCCGGAGGAGGCGAGGCCAAAGATCACATCGCCGGCCTTGATGTCCCCTCTCGGAAGAAGCTTATCACGCTCCACCGCGCCGACGGCAAAGCCAGCAAGATCGTAGTCAGCCCCGGCATAAAGTCCAGGCATCTCGGCCGTCTCGCCGCCAATCAGCGCAGCTCCGGCCTCGATACACCCCCGCGCAATCCCGCCGATGACTCGCGCCGCAGCCTCGGGATCGAGTTTTGCGGTCGCGTAATAATCGAGAAAGAAAAGCGGCTCGGCGCCTTGCACGACGAGGTCGTTGACGCACATGGCGACGAGATCGATCCCAATCATATCGTGTATGCCGGTGTCGATTGCGATTTTGACCTTGGTGCCGACCCCATCATTAGCGGCAACAAGGAGCGGATCGCGAAAGCCTGCCGCCTTAAGATCGAAAACGCCTCCGAAGCCGCCAATTTCGGCATCGGCACCGCGCCGTCTCGTCGCCCGCACGATCGGCTTGATTTTTTCGACCATTGCATTGCCTGCATCGATATCGACGCCAGCACTGGCATAGGTGAGGCCATTCTTGTCTGTCATATCGCTCCCGGCGCAAAGCCCGCCCTTGCCAGAGGTCTTTCCATATCGCGACCAAAAGAGCCATAGAGGATCGAATTAACGTATTCTTTTCCAGCCCTTGCAGCGATTTGGCAAACTCCTGTAGTCGCCGGCCCCTTTTAAGGCAAGATCCGGCGGATAGGCCTCACCACGCCCGGAAAAAATCTTGCTCTTGGGAGTGGGCGCCATCATGTTACACGAATCAAGCGGGCTGCCGAACGGTCCTTCCGGCCGTTCCGGCGACCTGCCTGCGGCGGCTCCTCCAAAGCCGTGGACGTTTGGGTCTTGAGAACTTTGGCACTGTTCTTCGAAGCCCTCGCCGACGGTCGTGGAACAGACGTCTCGCGGCACTTCCGCAAACACCGCGGCTTCAAATTATCGAACCGAGCCGATGAAGTCTTATTACCGCAGTTTGCCAAACTTGATCTCGCTCGGCCGCTTCCTGCTCGTGCCCGCGATCGTCGCGATGATCGCCACGGAACGATGGAAAGAGGCCTGCATTTTTTTCATCATCGCTGGAATTTCCGACGCGGTAGATGGCTGGATCGCCAAGACCTTCAGTCTGACCACCGAACTTGGTGCCTATCTCGATCCCCTCGCTGACAAAGCGCTCCTCGTTTCGATTTACGTGGCACTCGCCATTGTGGCGGCGGTGCCGGCGACGGTCACGATCATCGTCGTCGCCCGCGACTTGATGATCATTGGCGCGTTCATGATATCGCTTATCTTGGGCAAGCCGGTGAAGGTCAGGCCGTTGATGATTTCGAAGCTCAACACGGCGGCGCAACTCGGCTTCGCGGCGTTGGTTCTCGCCACCAAGGCGTTCAGTTTTCCCGCTGGCCACATGTTCGATCTTTCGCTTTACTCGGTGGCAGCTCTGACCCTTGCCTCGACCGCCGCCTATTTCCGCCAGTGGATCAAACACATGAATTTTTAACGGGAAGATACCGCCTAGGCCCGCTGGTTGGCCGCCGCTTGGCAGCGAGGCACATGGAATTCCGGCCAGCGAAACTCGGCGGCGGCTCGAAAAACTCCCAGCACAGGCCGGCACGAAAGCAGAGAGAGGGCGGCGACGGCGATGCGGATCGAATGGCAGATCGGATTTTGGATCGGCGCATTTTTGCTGCTCATTCTCCTGCTGTGGCTTTTCAGTGGCGTGCTTCTGCCTTTCGTCGCTGCCGTCGCAATTGGCTATCTTTTGAATCCGCTCGCCGACCGGCTGGAGCGATTAGGTTTTAGCAGGCTTGGCGCGACCCTTTTCATATTGGCTGGCTGTGCACTCGTCATCGGACTGATCGCGATCTTGATCCTCCCGATCCTTTGGCGTCAGCTCGCAAGTTTCATCGCGGCATTGCCAACCTATGCCACCAAACTCGAAGGCCTGATTTCGGAGGAAACACAGCGCCTCTTGCAAGATTATGGCGGCATCTTGCTGAACAGACTTGGACTTGGCACCAAGGCCAGTGGTGAGTTCGCATCCGCCACGCAGGATCTTATTGCCCAGGCGGCGCAATGGGCAGCTTCGTTCTTGAACTCGCTCGTGACTGGCGGCGCGGCGTTGATCAGCCTGCTATCGCTCCTTTTCGTAACGCCTGTCGTTGTTTTCTATATGCTTCTTGATTGGGATAAAATGATCGCGACGATCGACGGACTGGTACCTCTGCGTCATCGCGAGACTGTGAGGGCGCTCGCACGCGAGATCGATGCCGCCCTCGCAGGGTTCTTGCGCGGACAAGCGCTTGTGTGCCTCTTTCTCGGCGCCTGGTACGGGATCGGACTTTCGCTGATCGGCCTCAACTTCGGCCTTTTGATCGGCATCACGGCCGGACTCCTGAGCTTCATCCCTTATGTCGGCTCGTTAACCGCCCTGATCTTGTCCTCGACCGTCGCCATCGTCCAGGGCTGGCCGCAATGGAAGCTGCTTGCCTTATCGCTGGCGGTCTTTCTCATTGGCCAATTCCTCGAAGGCAATATTTTGTCACCGAAGCTCGTCGGCGACTCAGTTGGTCTGCATCCGGTCTGGCTGATTTTCGCGCTTCTCGCCTTCGGCAGCCTTTTCGGTTTTACAGGCCTCATCACGGCGGTTCCGCTTGCCGCCACAGCCGGAGTGATCCTGCGCTTTGCAATCAAGCGCTACCGTGAAAGCGATCTTTATGTCAGCACGTCCGGGCCCAACCCTAAAATTCTTATCGATAGCGAGGGGACACCCCGGCAATGACTGGGGATCAACCCCGGAAGCCGCGCCTGGCAAGCGCTCAGTTGACTCTCGAACTTGCCCCGGAGCCTGGCTTCGAGGTTGAAAATTTCGTCGTGTCGGGCTCGAATGAGCGCGCCTATGCGATGATCGAGCTCTGGCCGAACTGGCCTGATCCGATGTTGCTTATCCTGGGGTCGCCGGGAGCTGGCAAAAGCCATCTTGGCGCGATCTGGGCCTCCCGTGCCGAGGCCAACATTCGTCCCGCGGCTTCCTTGGCGGATGCTGATATCGAGGAGCTGGTGGCAGCGGGGCCGCTTCTTCTCGAGGACGCCGACGCGATCGGCAGCGCCGAAGCGCAGCTTTTCCATCTCGTCAATCTTATGCGCGAGCGCCGCAAGGCGCTGGTGCTCACCGCCAAGGCGCCACCCGATTCCTGGGGTTTGCGGACCGCCGATCTTTTGTCGCGGCTGCGCCTTGCGCCTTCAGTCACGATCGGGCCGCCGGACGATGACTTAATGCGGGCGGTTCTCGTCAAACTCCTGATCGACCGGCAGCTTGTCGTTGACGTTGGTGTGGTCAGCTATATCGCTCTTAGGCTTGAGCGCTCGCTCGGCGCAGCGCGGTCCTTTATCGAGGCGCTCGACCGAGAGGCTTTGGCCCGCCAGTGCCGGATCTCCAGGGCGATCGCGGCAGACGTGCTGACCGCCATGGCGGACACCGAGGAGAAAGCTGGAAGCTGCAACGAACAGGATCTTTTCAGATAGCGCACGCTGGCCGGCGGCGGCGCCATTACGGGCCGACGTAGCGGACTGTTCGGCCGTTCGGATCCGTGATTGTTTCTCCCGCGGTGACCTTACGTTCGGTCGCCGACCGCCCTAGAGCTACGCTGGGCCCACGGGCTGATTGGCCAGCGGAATTCGCGTCTGGTGTATCTAGCGCCGCAAGAGCTTTACGTTCCCGCTGGGACAGTTTCTTGACTTCGGAAATTTTTCGAAAATCTCCCGGCCTGTGGGGAGTGCTGGAATAGCCGACGAAGATCCTGATCCCGGCTTGCGTCATCACCGCATCGCCACGCTTCAAACTCTGATCATCCATGATGTTCGTCGGCCCTGAGGGTCGCGCGGGATGATCTGCCTTCTCGGCAAGTAAAACCTTGCGGTGCGCCGCGACCGTATGCCCATGGAAACTACCATGGCCGAAATGGCGGTGGAAACGGGGACGTGGAAAGTAAGCCTGCCTCTCCTGGACGGCAGGCGGAAACAGAAAATCAAAAAAACCAGCTTTGGCGGTTCCCGGAAAGAAGGCGCCAGACAAAGCACCAACTGTCCATAAAGCAATCGCCCATCGGCGATGGTCGCTTGAAACTCTCATAATTAAACCCATAGTTCAAAAGCCAGGCGTTTAGATCAACGAGGTCCTCTTGTCGAGGTGGGCGGCTGCCTGTCTCACGCGCCTTTGCGCAGCCTTTCATATTCGTCGCGGATGACAAGAATGCCATACCGGCGTTCAAGCCTCAGAACTGTGAAATGGCCGCGCGCAACCGCTTGAAAATGATCGGCGAACGCGTAATTGATCGCCGCTCCTCCTGCGGCGCCGATCAGCGGAACGCTTTGAGCGACAATTTTTTGCGAGATGGCAATTCCGAAATGGCTGGCGATCTGCACCACCAAGCGAACCAGCGCCGGCGCCGCCTCGCGAGCGCCGCCCCGCGCCGCGAGGTAGCTCGCGGCCTCGCTCACCGACTTCGCTAGTATGGCGCGAAGCGCGAAATAACCGGTTTCCAGCATAGCGCCATCTCTCAGATTCGACTCCTGATCATCGGCATCCGGCAGGCGGACGGCTTGGCTGGAACCGGCCCTCCCTCCAAAGGCAAAGACCTCAAGGCATGCGAGCGCGGCTCGCGGATCTGACAGGTCTTGCCCTTCGGAACGGCCGATGTCGGCAATCGAGCGCAGCATGATCGCGGTGGAAAAAGGCAATTCAACCGGAAGGCTCGAAATGCCAAAAGCGCCCCCGGCGGCGCCGGCGAGCACCGTGATGCTCGTATGCATACGGCGCCTGTCCTTGACCGGCTTACCAGCGAGGCTCCGCAGCGCGAAATCCAGTCCAGTTCGAACAGCCGCCTCCGCCGCGCTATTCGCGATTGCCGCGATGTTTCCTGGCAGAATGGATCCGATGGCACCCGCCTTCCGTCCGAGAATCGAACTCAACCGGATCGCCAAACTCGTTCGTTCGAGTTCCCGCACAGCGCGTTCCAGAGCCTGGCGATCTTCGATCGACAGCCTGGACGCGCCCGCGGGGAGGAGGAAATCCCCGGAATTGGATGGCTCCTGGCTCACCAGGGAACTCATGAGAAGCCTCGCTTACCGCGGCCACCGAAAATGGCCGCATCCCAACAAACACTCATGCCGCAGCCCCCGACTTGATCGGCGCGCTCTCAACCCGCGCTAGCGTAATTTATATAGTAAACTTATGTCTTGAAGGCCAATGACCAAGCGTGACCTCGGCACTCCTTGGCTGTAGGATTTACTTCAATCTGCCTTCGCGAAAAACGGTCCGCACAATTCAATGCAGTCCGTTGAAAAATGTTTCACATCATCAATGGTTTTCCGGTCCCCCGGCTCTATTTTGATCAAATCCGATCACTTTACTTATCGCTGCCGCAAAGTAAGGTTGGCACAGTCCCCATACGCAAAGGCGCGGGAGACGGGAAAAATGGGGTATTGGAAGGATTTTAGACATAACGCCGCAAATTTCGCGGCGGCCCTGTCTTTGATTGCCACCGCTGAGGCGGGGTCAATCGCGCTAACCCCATCGCTGGCCGCAGCCCCCCGTTCCTCCAACACGCCCATGGCCTCTTCAGCCCTGATAGGCGGTGAGACCACTACGCCGTATGGCTGGGCGGAATTCTGCCGCCGCTACGCCGGTGAGTGCGATGCTGGGGTGCTTCCCGCGCTCGATATTACTCTCACGCCAAAAGCCATGAAGGAAATCGAATGGGTCAACACATGGGTGAATGCTCATGTGAAATCGGTGTCGGACATGGACCATTGGGGCGTGATCGACCAATGGGATTACCCAACCGATGGCAAAGGCGATTGCGAAGACTATGCGCTGTTCAAGCGCAAGATCCTTCTCCTCGAAGGCTTTCCGCGTCAGGCGCTCCTCATGACAGTCGCCAAGGATGCCCACAACGAGGGCCATGCCGTCTTGACCGTCAAGACCGACGCCGGCGAGTTCATCCTCGACAATCTGAATGACGAGGTAAAATCCTGGGACCGGACCGGCTACCGGTTCGTCAAACGCCAGGCACAATTTGACCAGAATGTATGGCTGCAGATCGGCGACCCGACAGCCGCGCCGGACTATGTTTCGCGTTAGAGCTTCATTTGAAGATAAGTTGCCGACGTTTACGATAAGATCCTCTGCAACAAGCAAAGCCTTAGAACCCGGGAGCAATTCACCAAATGCGATCATGCTCTGGGGCAAATCGTGGTCAGGCTCGAAGGAACCGGGCCACGCCTTTAATGGGTGAGTTGCCTTGGATGATCTTTTCCGAAAAGTCTGGAGCTTTTGGAGATCATGCCTCGGTGCCCGTTTTGGCCATTTCCGCCGGGGCCGTGTCGTAGGCCAATTCATCGCGATCGGGCGCCTCGCCCAACTTCTTCGGTTCGCTCGAGTCACCCGGAACGAGCGCGGCGACCTTGGCCGGCTTGGCGGGCAACGGAAAGCTTGGACACATGGGCGTTGGAATCTCAACTTCGACTTCGAGGGTCGAAACGGCTTCGCCACGCTCCATCTTGACCTTGATTCCTTCCTGCTCCACCGGGAAGTGTCTGGCGATCACCGCCATGATTTCTTCCTGAAGTATGGCGATCAGATCGGATTTTCCGGAGACAGCGCGTTCATGCGCCAGCAGGAGTTGGAGCCGCTCCCTCGCAACTGGCGCGGTGCTTGGGCGCTTGAAGAAATTGATGAGTTTCATGCGGCCCTCCGTCCGAACAGCTTGCCAAACAGGCTCTTTCTGTCACTCGGTATAATCACATCCAGCGCTTCGCCATTCAACCGCTTGGCTGCGTCGAAGTAAGCACGCGCCGCCGCGCTCACAGGGTTGTTGAGCGTGACTGGTGAACCAAGATTGGACGCGCGCAGAACTTCGCTGCTTTCTGGAATGATCCCGAGAAGAGGAATGGAAAGGATCTCGAGGACGTCTGCAATATTCAGCATTTCACCGCGACCGGCGCGCGCCGCATCGAAGCGTGTGAGCAGAAGATGCTTCTCGATGCGCTCGCCTTTCTCCGCCTTCTCGGTCTTGGAATCGAGAAGACCGATGATGCGGTCCGAATCGCGAACCGAGGAGACCTCGGGATTGGTCACGACGATCGCGACATCGGCGTGGCGCATGGCAAGTGTCGCGCCCCGTTCGATGCCCGCGGGGCTGTCGCAGATCACCCAATCGAATTTTTCTTTCAATTCGGTGATGACCTTCGAAACACCTTCGTCCGTCAGAGCATCCTTGTCGCGGGTCTGCGAGGCGGGAAGCAACGAAAGGCTTGGCACACGCTTGTCGCGGATAAGGGCTTGGGCGAGTTTGGCGTCCCCCTGCACGACGTTGATCAAATCATAGACAACGCGGCGCTCGGCGCCCATGACGAGATCGAGGTTGCGCAGCCCGACGTCGAAATCGATGAGCACCACATTCTTGCCGGCGGTTGCCAGTGCGGCGCCCAATGCCGCGGTGGACGTCGTCTTGCCGACGCCTCCTTTGCCCGATGTTACGACCAGAACCTTGGCCATGTTTTTGTCTCCCATTTTCACTCAGTCCTGAGCCATCACCATCGAATCACCCTCGAGCCAAACCTGGATAGGCTGGCCGCGGAGGTGTGCGGGCATGTCCTCGGCGACCATGTAAAGGCCATCGATCGAAAGAAGCTCCGCTTCAAGCTTGCGGCAGAAAATCCGCGCGCGGGCATCGCGCGAACCCGCGACTGCCCTTCCCCGCAGCGTACCGTAGATATGGATGGAACCGCCCGCGATGACTTCGGCACCTGAGGCGACGGATCCAACGACAATCACGTCCCCTTCGGGATGCACGATGCATTGACCAGAGCGGACCGGGCTGTCCAGCAAAAGGGAATTTGGATGCTGTGGCGGCGGCGGCGGGGGCGGCTCCGCAGGCGCTGCGGCCCCAGGCGGAGAGGAGCTGCCGTCGGCTGCCTCCTGAGCGGGATCGGGAGAAACGGTAATTTCGGAGGAAGACTGAGAAGCAAGTGCCGCGGCAACCGCAGGATCGTCGCTGCGGCCAGTCGATTGTCGCCCGCTCAAAAGCAGCGGCGGCATCGCGAAGTCGAGCCACGATGGCTCGGCGCCTTCAATGCCCATCACCTTGATATTGCGCTCGGCGAGGCCTTGTAAGAGTTCCGCGATGCCCTGCTTGCCAGGCTGTAAAACTGCAACATCGAGCACGACCGGCCGCCCGAAGAAAAACCCCGGCGACCGTGCGAGCCAGGCATCGAGCTCGGTAAGCCAATTCGACAAGGGTGGCTCCGGCGCCAAAACCATGGCGTGGTAGGAGCGGCCATGAAATCTTATGGAATGACGGGAAGTTGCAACGGCTGTCACGGGGGCGCCTCGAAAATCGCTTTCATCGATTTACGCAACGTATGGTTAACGCCTGGTTAAGGTTACGGCCGCAGATACCGGTTTTATTCTTCGATCGGAAAGATTTGCTGGTTTCTCATCGCCGAGAGCGATGCGCCCCGCTTCACAAGCATGGAGTTCATCGTGCCTCGCCGCGATGCAAGGCCCTCAGATGGCGCGGGGGCGGCGCAGATCGAGCGTCAACGGGAAATCAGCCGAGCGCTCCTCCGCAGGCAGATCAAAAGCGCCAGGCGTGTGTCCGTGGTCCTGGAAACGGGCAAGCCGACGCGCTTCCGCCTCGAAGTTGTTGACCGGAAAGGTCTCGTAGTGGCGCCCGCCCGGATGTGCGACATGGTAGACGCAACCGCCTAGCGCGCGGCCGTTCCAGCTATCAACAATGTCGAACGTCAAAGGTGCATGAACCGGGATCGTCGGATGAAGGCCATTGGGGGGTTGCCAGGCCTTGAAGCGGACTCCCGCGACGGCCTCGCCCGACGTTCCGGTTGCAGTCAACGGCACACGGCGCCCATTGCAGGCAATGATGTGGCGGCCTTGCACGAGGCCGTTGACCTTTATCTGCAAGCGTTCGACCGAGGAATCGACATAGCGCACGGTGCCGCCGGCGATGCCCTGCTCCCCCATCACATGCCAAGGTTCGAGCGCCTGCCGCAGTTCGAGTTTGACGCCACTGTGCTCGACGGCGCCGAAGAAGGGAAAGCGGAATTCGAACTGCGCCTGGTACCAGGCGGGATCGCACGCATAGCCTGCCCGCTCGAGGTCGGCGAGAACGCCGAGAAAATCCTCCCAGACAAAATGCGGCAGCATGAAACGGTCATGCAGCGCCGTGCCCCAACGGACCAGATTGCCTTGCTGCGGTTCTTGCCAAAACCAAGCAACGAGCGCTCGCAGCAGCAATTGCTGTGCAAGGCTCATCCGCGCGTCGGGCGGCATCTCAAAGGCGCGGAACTCGACAAGTCCAAGCCGCCCAGTGGGGCTATCCGGAGAATAGAGCTTATCGATGCAGATCTCCGCACGATGGGTATTTCCGGTCACGTCGACGAGCAAATTTCGATAAAGCCTGTCCACCGTCCAGAGCGGCGCGGCTTCGCCCGGACGGGGCGTGCTGGCAAGCGCAATCTCGAGTTCGTAAAGCTGATCGTGGCGGGCTTCATCGACGCGTGGCGCCTGGCTCGTCGGCCCGATGAAAAGCCCCGAGAAGAGATAGGATAGCGAAGGGTGGCGCTGCCAATAGAGCACCAGGCTCTTGAGCAGGTCGGGGCGCCGCAGCATGGGTGAATCGGCGGGCGTCGGGCCGCCAAGCACGACATGATTGCCCCCACCCGTCCCGGTATGGCGCCCGTCGGTCATGAATTTGTCGGCGCCGAGCCGAACCTGGCGGGCTTCCTCGTAAAGGCCCCTTGTTGTATCGACGAGCGCCCGCCAGTTTTCTGCCGGATGCACGTTGACCTCGATCACACCAGGGTCAGGCGTCACCTTGATCACGTTGATGCGCGGGTCGAAAGGCGGCGGGTAGCCTTCGATATGCACCAAAGAGCCGACGGCCTCGGCGCTCGCCTCGACCGACGCGAGAAGCTCAAGATAATCTTCCAGCGCCTTGACCGGCGGCATGAAGACACAAAGGACACCATCGCGCGGCTCGACCGAAAGCGCCGTGCGCACAGCCCCCGCGATGGCCTCCTGCTCGATGCGTTCCTGCCTTGCGCCCGCGGCGTCCGGCGCCGTCCCGCTCTCGAAGCGTTGCTGGATCTCGTCCCGTTCCGGCAGGGTCCCACGCTCTTCCAGGGAGTCCTGCGCCACGATGAATGGAAAAGCTGAAGGAGGGACCCAAGGCAGCGACGGCAGAGGAAGCCGGTAGCCGGCGGGCGAATCGCCGGGAACGAGGAAAAGATTGCCGCGTCGCAACGACCATTTTTCGCTTTGCCATCGCGGCCGAGCCGAAGCACTCGCCGGGCCCGCCTGCGCGTTCCAACGCTGAACCGGTAGAACATAGCCGACAGGCTTCGTCAGGCCCCGCGCGAAAGTCCGGATCATGCGGCTGCGCTCCTCCGGATCCTCGATTTTCGGAGAGAGCGGATCGGTGTTTTCCGGCAGATTGCTTTCTTTGACGAGCCACGCGGCAGTGTCTTCGTAGGCGGGCAGAATATATCCAGCGTCAATTCCAAGCTTTTCAGCGATATTCGCGGCAAGAGTCTGCGCCTGCGCCCGCAGTTCGTCGCCGAGCGAAAACTTGGCCCGCGCTGAAGTTTCGGGTCCGTCCTGGTCCCCCACAACAACTTCCGCAATAAGCGCGGGGTTGTTCCAGATCGGCTTGCCGTCCTTCCGCCAATAGAGAGAAAATCCCCAACGCGGCAGGCTCTCGCCGGGATACCATTTGCCTTGGCCATAATGCAGCATGCCGCCCGGCGCGAAGCGTCCTTGCAAGCGGCGGATCAATTTGTCGGCGAGCGCGCGTTTCGTTGGCCCTACCGCGGCGGTGTTCCATTCCGCCGATTCGAAATCGTCGATTGAAACAAAAGTCGGCTCGCCCCCCATTGTGAGCCGCACATCGTGACGCGCAAGATCGGCATCCACCTTTTCACCCAGTGCATCGAGCTTCGCCCACGCGGCCTCCGAAAACGGCAACGTGATCCGGGGCGCCTCCCCGACACGGGTGACCCGCATATCGAAATGGAAATCAACATTGGCCGGCTCGACAAGCCCGGAAATCGGCGCGGCGGAGCGATAATGCGGCGTCGCGGAAAGCGGCAAATGCCCCTCGCCGCAAAACATGCCCGAGGTCGCATCCATGCCGATCCAGCCAGCCCCGGGGATATAGACCTCCGCCCAGGCATGCAGATCGGTGAAGTCATGCTGCGTGCCTTTCGGCCCGTCGACCGGCTCGATATCGGCGCGCAATTGGATGAGATAGCCTGAAACAAAGCGCGCCGCGAGGCCAAGGTGGCGCAGCAGCTGAACGAGCAGCCAAGCCGAATCGCGGCAGGATCCCGAGCCCAGCTCGAGGGTTTCTTCCGGGGTCTGAACGCCCGGCTCCATCCGGATCACATAGCGGATTGCCTTCTGCAAGGCGATGTTGAGATCCACGAGAAAAGTGACGATATGGACCGGGCCTTTAGGCAAGCTCGCGATATAGGCAGCAAGACGG
>DATJBL010000063.1:0-5906 GCA_035515355.1 Methylocella sp. | reverse complement strand
ATGTCCTTCACGATCCGCTCGGAGGACATTCTGGGGGTTCCAGATCTCTGGCTCATCTCCACTCCTTGATGGTTACGATGAACCAGAAATCCTCCCTTCTTCAAGCCGCCAGTTCTGTCTCACGGGCGCTGACGCCGGACAGTGGATCTCAATCCTGCTGGCAAGTCGCATTGGACCAATATTCTTTTTGGGGAGAAGCGTGATCCGGTTTCCATGAACCCGCTCAAAGATCCGGAGAACTACAAACGCACGTTCTTGAACCCCCCTGACAATGCTGCAAATCTGTCCCAGGAGTTTCTGGCAAGCCTTGGAAATCTCCCAGAAAAGCAGCGCAAGCGCTTTTATGAGGGGGTCTATGTCGATGAGATCGAAGGCGCGCTGTGGACCTTCGAGATGATTGACTCAAACCGTTGTGTGCCTGAGGACATCTTAGAAGAAAAACGTGCGGCGGTTGTCGTTGCTCTCGATCCTTCCGGCGCGGCAGGACGCGACGATTTGGGAGCGGATGAAATCGGCATCGTTGTTGCGGCGAGAGGGTTTGACGGAGACTGTTATATCCTTGCGGATCTTTCCTGCCGAGAGGCGCCAGCGGTCTGGGGCAGGCGGGCGGTCATCGCCTTTCACGAATTTCGTGCGGATTGCATTGTGGCCGAGAGCAACTTCGGGGGCGAGATGGTTCGTGCGACCATACGGGCGGCGGATCCAAACGTGCCGGTACGCCTTGTGACCGCAAGCCGCGGCAAGGCAGTCCGGGCGGAACCGATCTCGGTGCGCTACGCGCAGGGTCAGGTTCATCACGCTGGACGCTTCGGCAAGCTCGAGGACCAGCTCTGTGCGTTCTCCGGGGAGGGCTACACGGGCGCCGGCAGCCCCGACCATGCGGATGCAGCCATTTGGGCGCTGACGCATCTCTTTAACCGCGATGACGGCACGGGAATTATTGAATTCTACCGTCGCGAGGCTGAAGGCGCGAGCCAGGTCTGACTTCCAATAATTCTGCCGGTTCGTGGAACTGAACGAAGCATCGTTAAGACGACCCAATACATGAAGGAATCCACATGGCCGAGCGTGGCGCAGGGCAAAGAAGCTGGTCGCTCAGTCCCTATGAGGTTAATGTTAGTTTTGCGAGCATCGGAGCCGGAGGGGAGGCGGCGAACTGGTTCGGTCCCTTAAATCCGATTACGCCGCTCGCACCCCCTGACGTTGCAGGACGCCAATGGGATTATCCGGCCGGCTATAATCTGTCGACGCTTCCGCGCTCCTATGAGCCGATAACATTTTGGACGCTGCGGGCGCTCGCGGATGGCTACGATCTTTTGCGCCTTGTCATAGAGACGCGAAAGGATCAGGCCGCGAGTCAATCATGGAGCATCGCGACAAGGGACAAGGCGGTGCATTCAGCGACAGACGCTGAACGTATCGCGGCGGTGAAGAGCTTTTTGGCCCGCCCAGATGGCATCCATGGGTTTGCCGATTGGTTGCGCATCCTGCTCGAAGAGGTCTTCGTGACCGACGCGCCCGCGCTCTACATGAACCGCGATCGCAGCGGCCGGCTGAAAGCGCTCATGCCGCTGGATGGTGCGACCGTCAAACCCGTGATTGATCCCTGGGGCCGTCCGCCTCAACCCTACTATGAGGGGGGTAAGCTTGTCTATCCGGCCGCCTATCAGCAGATACTAAAAGGCTACCCGGCTATCGACTACTCCGTGCGAGACTTAATCTACAGGCCGCGGAATCTGCGCGTTAATCGGGTCTACGGCATGAGCCCCGTCGAGCAGGTGATCACGACGGTGAACATCGCTTTGCGCCGGCAAGCCTATCTTCTCGACTATTTCTCAGAGGGAAATATTCCTGATAGCCTCATCGGCGTTCCGGAGACTTGGACGCCCGATCAGATCGCCTCTTACCAGAAATATTGGGATGCTTATTTCGATGGCGATCTCAGCCGCCGCAGACGGGCCAAATTCGTACCCGGGGGCGTCGCGAAAACTTTCATCCAGACGAAGGAGCCCGAGCTCAAGGGACCATTCGACGAATGGCTTGCGCGCATCGTCTGCTTTGCTTTCTCGATCTCGCCCCAAGCCCTCACCCAAACCATTAATCGCGCTACTGCCGAGACTCAAAAGGAGATCGCGGAAGAGGAGGGGCTGGCGCCAATCCTTGCTTGGGCGAAGGCGCTCATCGATGACATTCTAGCAAACGAATTCGATGCGGACGATCTCGAATTCGTTTGGAGCGCGGGTCATGAGACTGACCCCGTAGTGCAAGAGACCGTGCTCTCGAGCTATACGTCTAAAGGTATTTTGACCATCAACGAGGCGCGCGCCGCACTTGGCCGGGCGCCGCTGGCGGAGGCATCTGCAAATAAGCCGATGACGCTCACCAACGCGGGATTCGTAGCGTTGCCGGAATAGCAAGGCGCCACACCGCCGACTCTTTGAATTTCCCTTTCTTGGATTTTGCATGAACGCTCTTGTCTTTGCCAAGGCGCGGACGCCTTCGCGTGGGCGCACATTGCTGGCGTGCACCGGGGCCGTCTGCATGGGGCCGGGGATCGCCCGGCGCCGCGCGTTTCTGGATCAGCGGTCTGCTCGGTTCACAGGCGAATGCTTGGGCGGTCTTGTCCTATCCAGATATTGCCCCGGAAATTGAATGAAGGTGATGAAGTAGGCGCGCAAAAGGCGCTGGATGCAATCGGGCTGACGCGGCTTTCACCCGATGGTGCGGGGCTCTCGTGCGCTGCCGCCGGTTCGCTTGGGATTGCGCCGCTCAATATGCCTTGGATGGTCCGAGGGCGTGGCGGGCGGAAGCGATCGCGGTGCATATGCCTTTACAGCTTCGGTTGCAGGCCGCGAAAGCCATGCTTGAGATTGCACTGACTTGCCGCGGGAAAAGTAATTGGATCCGTGGGTGAATCAGGTTGGTTTCCTCGATCAGGCAAGGTTTGCCTTGCTCCACCTTTATGATCATCCGAATATATAAGTTTGCTGAAAAGCGGCAACCAGAACCGTTAGTAGAACGGAAGGGAGATCGTCTCCTTCCGCTTCTAAGAGCAGGTATACCTTTCCTTCTCTAAATCCAAGCAAGGAGCATCTATGTCCGGGCTGCGTATGTTCATTCCGATCACGAAAGTCGACGCGGCGCGGCGCCGCGTCTATGGCATCGCAACCGCCGAAAAGCAAGACCGGGCCGGCGAGATCTGTGATTACGCCTCCACCAAGCCGCTTTATGAAAAATGGTCGGCTGAGATAGCGAAATCCACCCGTGGCAAATCCTTTGGTAACCTGCGCGCCATGCATGGCAATGTTGCGGCGGGCAAGGTGACCGAAATTACATTCAATGACGCAGCAAGGCAGATCGAGATCTGTGCGAAGGTTGTCGACGATGCCGAATGGACTAAAGTGCTAGAGGGCGTTTACACAGGATTTTCACAAGGGGGATCATACGAACGGCGATGGACTGATGCTGAAGGACGGACTCGGTATACCGCGGCGCCAAGTGAAATCTCGCTAGTGGATTTGCCTTGCTTGCCGGCGGCAACATTTGAAATGATCAAAGCTGATGGGACACGGGAGCAACGTCACTTCAGCAAGGGAATGGCCACCATCGCGCGGCTTGCTTGCCTCATCGGGGAGTTGAACTGGCTCCAAAATGCCTCCGGACTAGAGGAGATGTCCGAGCAGGACAATTCGGAGGTGCCCAGTGAGTTGCGTGAGCTCGTCTCGCATGCCTCCGCGATTCTTCGTAACATGGTGAGTGAGGAAACCGAGGAACTCGCACGGGGAGACGCTTCGCAAGCGCAAATGACTATGTTCGCAGCTCCTCTAAAGACGTCCCCTCTCAAAGCCAGGAAACTCGTGAAAGTCGGCGCCCGAAACAACGAAGCCGACCGAGCTAGGATTCAACACGTGCATGACACCTCGGTGGAGCTCGGAGCCTTCTGCTCGTCGCAGAAAATCTCGCAAGGAAGTTTGGAAAAGAGTTTCCACGCACTTGCCGAAACGCTTGCCGACGTATTGCGCCGTGTAAAAAACATCGAAGAGCAACCATTGCCACTACCACTCATGGGCCAATCACGTAGCGTCTCGAAGGCCGAGGATGGCAGTGATGTTTCTCCTCAAGATATCGATAAGCTGCTGGCGAATCCGGAGGCTCTTTCGTTTCTCGCCATTAAGTTGGCACAGCGGAACGGCAGTTCCCAGCTTCGCTAGATAGCGCTCTAAGGCTCCATGCCTGAGGGTGCAAGGAGTAATTGTCGTTGAGTTCCCGGGACGATGTTGCGACCGTTTATCGTCGGGGCGAACCGCCGCAGCCTGCTTCGGCCAGGGCTATCCCCTGATACCTGTTTGCAACCAAAAGTCTCTTTTATATTCGATGTAGCTAGGAGCAAGATATGACGATGCAGACTAATGTTCAGGACGTTCTGGACAGGCTTAAGACTGCGCAGCAAAGGCCGCTCGGGGACCCTCGCTTCAAGAGCCTTGCCGGCCTTGAAAAGAGCACCTATTCAGAAAGTACGAGTCCCACCACTGGCCTTACATTCTATGACTTGGAAGTTGGAGCGAAGTTCCTTTATCCAGTCCTAACACCATTGCGCAATTCAATCCCGCGAGTTTCCGGAAAGGGCGGTATTCAGGCCGCGTGGCGTGCGGTAACCGCCATCAATACGAGCGGCTTGCGCTTTGGAGTATCCTCGGCGAATCGCGGCGGCGTCATGGCCGTTAACAGCCAATCGTATACAGCAACCTACAAGGGTATCGGCATCGAGACAAGCGTCGACTTCGAGGCCCAATATGCCGGCCAAGGATTCGATGATGTCCGTGCGATCGCTGCTAAGACTGGCCTCGAAGCTCTGATGCTTGGCGAGGAGGCAATGATCCTTGGAGGTTGTACATCGACTGCTCTCGGCACCACGCCGACGCCAACTCTTGCGACCCTAGCCACAGGTGGCACTCTTGCCGCGCAGACGTGGTCGGTTATCTGCGCCGCAATGACGCTCGACGGACTCATGAATGGCAGTATCGCCGGAGGCGTACAAGGCCAGATCACGCGGTCCAACGCGGACAGAACGAGCGACACCTTTGGAGGAGGCGTAGCGGCTAAGAGCGCGAATGCCACCATCACCACGACTGGTGCTACCAGTTCCATCACGGCTAGCGTTATGCCGGTCATAGGAGCATTGGGTTACGCGTGGTTTTGGGGACCTGCCGGCTCCGAAGTCCTTGGAGCGATTACAACTATCAATTCATTGATTATTGCGGCGACGGCTACTGGTACGCAAACAGCCGCTTCGCTGGGATCAAGTGATAACTCCACCAATGCACTAGCTTTCGACGGTTTGATCTATCAGGCGCTCATACCTGGATCCGGATCCTACATCTATACGATGGCGTCCGGGGAGGCAGGGGTTGGCACGCCGCTGACATCTGACAGCGCAGGTGGGATCATCGAAATCGACACCGTCCTCAAACATATGTGGGACAACTATCGTCTTTCTCCTGATACAATGTGGGTTAACTCTCAGGAGGCATTGAACGTCTCAAGAAAGATTTTGTCCGGTTCACAGACCGCCGCGCAACGTTTCGTTTTCGACTCGCCGCAGGAGTTGGTCGGTGGCGGCATTATGGTACGTACCTATTTGAATCGCTTCTCAATGCAGGGCGGCAGTGTCGTCGACATTCGGGTGCATCCAAATATGCCGGCCGGAACGATTCTCATGACAACGAGGATATTACCGTATCCGCTTGCCGGCGTCGGTAACGTTGTTCAAATCCGGACACGGCAGGATTACTATCAGATTGAATGGCCTCTCCATACGCGGAGATACGAATATGGGATCTATGCCGATGAAGTGTTGCAGAATTATTTCCCTCCATCCTTGGCAATGATAACAAATATTGGTAATG
>DATJBL010000062.1:0-96665 GCA_035515355.1 Methylocella sp. | reverse complement strand
CCAGGCACCCATGACCGTCCTTCGACGCAGGACAACAGGCAGAGGTCCCAGCCCCCGCTGGCGGATAACAACGGCCAAAACGGCGTTGGCGTTCACCATGCTAGCGGTGACATTTATATCTGAGCTGCGATCTGAGCCGCGAAGTTTCACTGGGACAGCAGAAATCAATGTCTGCGAGCGCGAGATGACCCAAGCGGCGAAAAGGTATGATGTTCCCTTGGCCGTCCTTTATGCAGTCGGCATGACGGAAACTGGGCGGCGGGGATCGCTGCAGCCTTTTGCCCTCAACCTCCAAGGCCCCTCATTTTTCGCTGCGAACTTGAGCGAAGCTTTGCGCCGATTCGAGGAGGCACGCCGAAGCGGTGCAAAGCTCATCGATATAGGATGTATGCAAATCAATCATTACTACCATTCCAGTCAATTCCGTTCCCTCGAGGCAATGTTCGATCCTCACGAGAATGTTGATTATGCGGCGCGGTTCCTCAAAGAACTGCGCGCCCGGGAAGGCAGCTGGACATTGGCGGCGGCGCGTTACCATGCGGGACCCGCCAATGATCCGGCTCAGAAGCAATATGTTTGTCAGGTGATTACGAACATGGTGGCGAGCGGTTTCGGCGCTTGGACACCGAATGCGCGCGCATTCTGCGATGTGCCAGCGCCTTGATTGCCCGCGACGATCCGCCGCGAAGCGTGTTAAAAATACAATTTTTACGCGATTAATACAATTATTACGAGAAATTCGAGTTGACATTTAATCATGAGTTGTTAATTTTAAATAAACGACGCGGAGATTCTCCGGAGACTTCAATGTTGGTGATAATTGACGAACGTGAAATCGTGACATCCGGCTACACATGCCGTTTTGGAAGCGAAGGTGTTTCCTCTGCTGGATTTTCCCCCTTGGAATTCAAGGAATGGGTGACGACGGCGGCCGAGGCCGACCTCTTCGCTGTCGAAGCGTTCCTCCTTGGCGATTGCCGGGACCGCCCGCTTTATCCCAAGATGATCAAGGATCGGACCAGTGCCCCGGTGATCGCCATGAATGAGACTTCGTCGCTCGAGCAGACGCTGGAATTATTCGCGGCTGGCGTCGATGACGTGGTGCGCAAACCGATCCACGTTCGCGAAATCCTAGCGCGCGTCGACGCCATTAGACGCCGACAGGAGTATGAACGCGGTTGTGCGGTGGTCGGCGAATTAAGGGTCTTCTTCGACGGTCGAGATCCTCAGCTCAAGGGAGTTCCTCTACCGTTGCCTCGGCGTGAGAGGCGAATTCTCGAATATCTAGTCAATAATAGAGGGCGGCGGGTCAGCAAGGCGCAAATCTTCAATTCCATTTATGGAATTTTCGACGAGAATGTCGAAGAGAATGTCGTTGAAAGCCATATCAGCAAGCTGCGCAAAAAGTTGCGCCGGCACCTTGGTTACGACCCTATTAACTCGGTTCGCTATCTTGGATATCGCTTGGAGGAGTCAATAAACGCGGACTAGGCAGTGCGTTACGCACGATCACTTAAACAAGATCGTTTTAAAGGGGATTCCTATGAATCCCTGGATGTATCTCTGACTTGCGGTTTTTGATTTTTTGCTCGGATGACATCATTCAAAAGCCGCCGACTTTTCTGACGATCAGCTTCGCCACGCGAGACACAGAAGCACATGCTAACGCACAGCGAAAAGCAAAGCTTTGCCTTTTTGTACGGCCTGAGCAAGAGCGTAATCCGAGCACGGCTCCTTCAAAGATCGCCGAACAAAATTTGACCATGCCATTTGTAGCGGTCATGGTTCTGAAGGCTCGATCACAGGAAATTGCGGGATCGAAAAAGCCGGCGTCGAATTTCAGTGGAAATTTGATGCGGCTTGTGCGTTGAATCTGCAGGCGCTTTTCACAGCCTTTGTGTGCTCTCTTGATGCCTTCGGGCAGGAAGGATCTTTTGCAAACAAAGTCGGCTGGACTTGCTGCTACGGATCACGAACGCACGTGATTCCCTGGGGCGCCGGAAGAGAGCCTCTGTTCCGGCAATCGCCTTCGACAAGGCACGTCAGTCGCCGCTCGGGCCAGCGACCAAAAGGGTGTTCTCCTTTTACAAAAACCTGTGGATTGGCCATATTTCCGGGGAGCTCCCAATCGAATTGGTGGAGGGCGGCAAAATGCTGGGCGAGACAAATGCGTCGGGCGAGATGTCGAGAGGATTCTATCTTGAGCGAGGCTGTGCAGCGGCGATTGCCAGCATGACGTGGTTTGCTTTGGCAGTGCAGCTCTGCTTCGATATCCAGGAAGCAGTCAGCAAAAATCATTCGATCGCCGTCCGTGTCATCGACTTCCTCAGCTTTTTCACGATCGAGACCAATCTCGTCATCGCACTCGTCCTCACTATTTTATGCACTCAGCCGGGAATGAATCGATTTCTGAGTAGACCGGACGTCAAATCGGCACTCGTCGTCTATATCGTTATCGTTGGTGTGGTCTATGAGCTGTTGTTGAGGCATTTGTGGCACCCGCAGGGGTTGCAGCTGTTGGCCGATATGCTGCTGCATGATATTGTTCCGCTCCTCTATTGCTTATTCTGGCTTGTGTTCGTTCCCAAGGGCAGCTTGCGGTGGTCCGATGCCGCCACATGGCTCGTCTATCCGATTGCGTTTTTCGTCTATAGCATGCTCCGGGGCGTCGCTTTCGGGATCTATCCCTATCCTTTCATTGACGCTGCCCGACTCGGATTTGCGCAGGTTTCGGTGAACGCAATGATCTTGCTGGCCCTCTTTTTTGGGCTTGGGATCGGTGTGACCGCCATCGATCGAGCGCTGGCCTCCGACGACCGCGGGCGAAGCGGACTTGGCACGGCCGCCGAACTCTGACAAATAGGGCCCTTGAAGTTCATTTTTGGACTCCGAGGAGACGCAATGGCCCTTGCGCAAACTACAATAACGCCGTCCGCCAGAAACGGCATCCTCTTTCCATCAGGTCGGAAGGCTCTTTTGATTGAGGCCGGGACGATATCGCGGTTCGCGGCGCGGAACGACTTCTATCCAACGAGCTTGGCATGACAAAGAAGCTTTTATTCCTGTTGGACACCGATTCAGCGCCGAGCGTTTTTGACACGGTCGTCGGCTATGATGGCGGCGCTGATCATGTCATCGGCTACGGCGGTGTGACGCCGGAGAACTTTGGTGCGCTCGTCGATGGAATGATCTACACGCGCGGACCGAAGGAAAAGCAATATACTGCGCTCTTCGTCGGGGGCGGCAGCATGGTCGCTGGCGAGACGCTCTTCAAGGCTGTCAAGAAGCGCTTTTTTTCGAATTTCCGGGTCTCGGTAATGTTGGACAGCAATGGCTCCAACACCACGGCGGCTGCCGGCGTCGCTCTGCTCGCCAAGGCGAAGCCGCTCGCCGGCAAGAAAGCGGTCGTTCTCGCCGGCACGGGCCCGGTCGGCATGCGCGCTGCCGCAATGCTGCATATTGAAGGAGCCGAGGTCGCGATCACCTCGCGCTCGAAGCAGCGTGCGGAGGCCGCGATCAAGGCGATCAATGATCGTTTCGGCTTTGCGCCGGCGCCCATCGAGACCCTTGACGCCAAAGCCTCCGCCGCGGCGGTCAAGGGCGCGCATATCGTCTTCGCGGCAGGCGCCATCGGGGTCCCGCTGCTCGATGAAAAGGATTGGCAGAATGATCCGACGATCGAACTCCTCGCCGACTGCAACGCACAGCCGCCGCTCGGCATCGGGGGCATCGAGGCGACGGACAAAGCCAAAGAGCGGCACGGCAAAATCGTGATCGGTGCGTTGGGACTAGGCGGCCTCAAACTGAAACTGCATCGCGCCTGCATCGGCAGGCTGTTCGAGAGTTCCGATCAGGTACTCGATGCCGAGAATATCTATGCAGAAGCCAAAGCGCTGGCGTGATTCTGAGGACCGCGACAACCATGACCAAGAACAGTTCCATCGGAACCTTTCTCGATGATCTTGCCAGCGAACGTCCGACACCAGGCGGGGGTGGCGCGGCCGCGCTGTGTGGCGCCATCGGCGCGGCGCTTGTCTCCATGGTTGCCAATCTCACCATTGGCAAAAAGAACTACGAAGGGGTCTGGCAAGACCTCGAGGCGGTTAACGCCAAGGCGGAGGGGCTTCGCGCTGAACTCATTGGCGCGATCGAAGAGGACGTCCTCGCCTTCAATTCCGTGATGGACGCCTATGGGCTGCCGCGTGGGACCGAAGAAGAGAAAGCTAAGCGTACCGCCTCGATTCAGGCTGCCTTGAAGGATGCGACACGCGCGCCATTGCGCGCGGTCAAAGCGTGCTTCGAGGTCATTTGCCTGTCTGCCGCTGTGGCGGAAAAGGGTAATCTCACTGTCATCAGTGACGCCGGGGTCGCCGTGCTTTCAGCGAATGCCGGGTTGCGCAGCGCGGCGCTGAACGTGTTCATCAATGCCAAGGCGATCAAAGATCGCGATTTTGCCGAGAAGCAGATCGCTGAAGTCAATGCGTTGCTCGCGCAAGCGGCAGAGATGACGGAAGCCGTCTGTCAGACAGTCAGAACCAAGATCGGCTCGTAAATTCGCGGTATCAAGCCGGGCTCCCGGGTGCGTGCGGATTGGTGAGCCTCGCGGTGCTGATGGAAAAGACACTGTGCCTAGTGCTCGTGAAAACACGGCTTGAGTCATCTTGTGACGCCCGAGCCAGCTTAATCGCATCAATAGTTGTGGGCAAGTCCGAAAGTTAACTTCGCGGAAACTTTAACGGCGTTCGATGGCGCTGTTTGGATCGCGGAGTCGGCTATGAACTGGCGCGACTGGGATGCGCTTCGCATGGCGCGCTCCCGCCAATGGGATTTCTCCTCGGTTTACGAGGACTTCACCGCCAGAAAATGGCGGTTGATTGGTCCGCCCCTTGTCGCTTTGCTTCTCATGGCTGGCCTCATTGTTCTGCAACCGCCACGCTATAGTGCCGACGCGCAGGTTCTGATCGGCCCACGAACGGCCGGCTTGATCGGCTTGCGCTCGAATGTTGCGTTTTTTGGCGTCGGCCAGGCGCGGCTCTTTGCCTCGCGCGATCTTGCCCGCCGCGTGATCAAGGATCTAGGCATCGAAGGTAATCCGGAATTCGATCCCGTGACACAGAGCCTTGGCCCTGTTTCGCGCGCATTCATCTTTCTTGGAATGTTGCGCGATCCTGTGCGGCAAAGCCCGGGGGATCGGGTTCTTGAAGCCTATCAGGAGCATCTCCAAGTCAGCGCGCAGGGCAGGGGAAGCCTTGTCAGAATCACGTTTCAGTCCGAAGATCGCGTGCTTGCCGCGAAAGTCGCAAATCGCATCGCGGAACTCTATCTCGAAATGCGCGCGGGCGCGAGCGCTCTCCCACGTAATGGCGAGGCGCATATCGTTTCACGCGCCATCACACCTGCGCAGCCGCTTTATCCAACGAAGGCCCTGTTGCTTATCTCAAGCGCCGCGCTCCTCGTCATGGCTTTTGGGGGATTTGCGAGCATGGTTTCGGCGGGCAGGCGCTTGCCTCCTCGAGGTGAAGATCCCTTGGAGCAGCCCCGTGTGCTCGGGCAGCTTCGCGTTTTCGCCCGCCCGAGGAAACCGGCAAAGCGCATCGCGCCTCCCGACGGAGATACCCTCGACCGCCTCGAGCCGAAAGGGTGGCACGAGAGCGATAAGGAAGCCACGTCAAAAATCATGACGCGGGTTCTGTCGGCTGCTTGCGGCGAGCCTGGTGCACGAGGCGCAAGAATCGTTGCGACAAGCCTTGGTTCGACGCCCGCGGACTGCAGCACGTTGCAAGACTTCGCTCGCGGCCTTGCCCGCGAAGGGCGTACAATTATTATTGGTCTCGATCAGTCCGGCCTGTTTGATTTCGATAAGCTTGCCGCTGGCGCGGCACATGTTGGGGATCAGGGTACCGATGACGGACCCGGCCTCAGCGAACTTCTCAATGGGACAGCCTCTTTCGCCGAAGTCATTCGCCGCGTTCCGGCCTCACGGCTTCACGTCCTGCGTGTTGGGCGTGGTGACGAGCTTGATCTTCGCGAATTCGCGCATGTGCTCGATGCTTTGGCCGAGACCTATGATTTTCTCCTCATAATCACGCCGCCGCTCGACCGGAGTGGTATTGCCGAAGCTCTTGCCGCTAGCGCCCATTTCGCCGTGCTGGCGAGCCCCTCTGGCCTGCAAGGCAGCTGCGTCTTTGAAGCCGAGGCACGATTGATGGACGCTGGCGCGCGCGAGGTGCTGCTCATCGGTCTACCCGTTAATTCGCAACGTTTGGGCCGCGATGCCGCCTGACAACCAGATCAAGGGACCAAGTCACATCCCCACGTCCGGCTTTTCCATCCATCGGATGAGCGGCATCAATGGCAGAACCCAGGCAAGGCCAAGGATGGCAAAGCAAAGAATTTGAATGAGAGCGGATGCTTCACGCAGCGGGTGCGCTTGAGCCAGCCCCATCGCTAGCAGCGCATAGGCTGGGACAAAAAAAATCGTCACCGTCGTGCCGATGAGCTTGCGAAGCCGGCGGCGCATGGTCACTCCAATTGCTGATCGCTAGAGATTGGTAAGAAACCGCAGGGCTTCTCCGCAATGAAGAAAATGGGGTCATGCGCTCCGCATGGCCCCACATGACTTCTACCGCCCGGACTCGGTGCCAGGTGCTCCCTCGATACCTGGTCCGCCAGCTGAAACAGCCGAACCAATCATCGAGGGCAGCTGATCCCCCGCCGAGTAAGAGACCGAACGGCCTTCGATCCTCTTCTGGACGGCCGTGCTGGGCTCGACATTGTTTCCTGCCGCGGGGCCCGAGATGGACGCATCCAGTGTCTGGGCCACAGCCGCAGTCCCGGATAGGACAAGACACGACATCAATGCCGTGGCGCACAAGCTTATGCGATATGCCATTCGATTCTCCATCTGGCTTGAGGCATCCGCCGAGTTCATGAGTTGGCATCCTTCGGCTTTGCAGAGCTTTAATCTGCACCGAATGGCGGCGGATCTTCATGATGCTCCGACATCCTCTGGTGCATTGCAGAGAGATGTCCGATCCTTGGGAGTTCGAGATGCTGCCGACGGGACTTGCGTTTTAATGCGAACGCTTGGCCACAAGTTCAGCTGCCGTGCATCTAAGCGCCGATCGTGGCGAAAACAAGTATCGCCCATGCGACGCTTCGGCGCTTGTGTCACAATAGCGCCGCCCCTTAAATGCCTCCCATGATAGGGTCTCAGAGCATGGATGATCTCGCGCGCGGCGACGTCGAATGGCTCTCAAAGGCACGCCCCGCAGGGCATCGTGCGGTCGCGATTTGGTTGTGGAGCCTCGCGGCTCTCGTTTTTTTGATGGTGATTGTCGGTGGTGCGACAAGGCTGACAGAGTCCGGCCTCTCCATTACGGAATGGAAGCCCCTCAGCGGGATCATACCTCCGCTCAGTAAATCCGCCTGGTTGGCGGAATTCGAGAACTACAAGAAAATTCCGCAATATGCGGAGCTCTTCCCCAATATGGATTTGAACGGGTTCAAATTCATTTTCTTTTTCGAGTGGACCCACCGCCTTTTGGGCCGTCTCATCGGCGTCGCGATGGTGCTGCCGCTCATCTATTTCTGGATAAGGGGCCAGCTGCCGCCGTCTTTCAAGCCGAAGCTGCTCGGCGTTCTAGCGCTCGGCGCCTTGCAGGGATTTGTCGGTTGGTGGATGGTCAAGTCTGGACTTGCGGGGCGGGTCGAGGTTGCTCAGGAGCGGCTTGCGGTTCACCTGCTGCTGGCCTCGCTGACCTTTGCCGCGCTCGTTTGGCTCGCAGCCTCGCTTAGGATCCGCGCGGGCGAACTCCCGCGGCGCATATTGCCAGGGCTCAAAGGTTTCGCGGGGACAATGGTATTCTTGGTGCTACTGCAAATCGCGCTCGGCGCTCTCGTTGCGGGCGTGCGTGCGGGTCGGGCTTTTAACAGTTGGCCGTTGATCGACGGCTATTTTTGGCCGTCCGTCGAGAAATTGATGCTGCTCACCCCCCTTTGGCGCAATTTCCTCGACAATATTCTCCTGGTGCAATTCCAACACCGGATGACCGCTTATGTGCTCTTGGGATTTGCACTCGTGCAGGCTCTTTACACGTCGCGCGTGGCTGCAGGGAGCAGCGCGGAGCGGCTCGCTTTCGTGGTGGCCGGGCTCGTCGCCGTGCAAGGCGCGATTGGCGTGGTGACGCTCGTTCTGGTGGTTCCGGCCTGGGCTGGGCTTCTCCACCAGGCCTTCGCAATGGTCGTTTTGGGCATGGCGGTCGCGCACGCCCAGACGTTATCGCGAGCGCGATAGCCGATCTTGCACCGAACCAACGAACGAAGGAAAGCTCATGGGCGAGGAGATCTCTGTCACCGTGACACGCGAGGAGAGGTATCGGTTCATCGTTGATTTCGGAGCCGGTATTGGCAATTCCATCGCGGATGAGCCTCCACCACTTGGTGATGGTGCCGGTCCCTCCCCATCACAGTTGCTGGCGGCAGCCGTTGCGAACTGTCTTTCCGCAAGTCTTTTATTCGCTCATGGCAAGTTCAAGGAAGATCCGGGTCGGCTGACAACGACGGCAATCTGCGAGATTGGCCGGAATGAGAAGAACAGGCTGCGAGTGACTGGCATGAAGATCGCTATTACCCTTGGCGTAGAGCCAGAGTCTCTTCATCACCTGGACCGGGCTTTAGCTCAATTTGAGGATTTTTGCACCGTCTCCCAAAGCGTTCGCAGCGGCATCCCATTTACAGTAACGGTCAGGAGCCCCAACGGGCGCGTGCTCAAGTAGCTGCTTTATGCTCTCCGAATCGCTAGGCGCCGGCATTCGATTGTCGGGCAGCGGTCCATCACAACCTTGAGCCCGAGCGCCCGCGCACGTGCGGCCGCCGCATCATTGCAAACCCCAAGCTGCATCCAAATCACCTTGGGCTTCGGCGTAAGCGCCAGAGCTTCGTCGACGACAGCTCCGGCGGCTCGCGAGTTGCGGAAGACATCCACCATATCGACCGGCTCGCCAATTTCGGCGAGGCTCCTGAAAAACACGGTGCCATGAACGCTCCTGCCGGCAAGGCTGGGATTGACGCCGATCGCATGATAACCTCGTGCTTGCAGGAAGGCGAAGACGCCATAGGAGGGGCGGGTTTCCTTGTCAGAGGCGCCCACTACGGCAATGGTTTTCACGTTCAACAGAATGTCGCGCAAAATTGCATCGGTGCTGGAATCGTTGCTCATCATAGCCATTCTCAGGTGATGGTGAGGGACGTTTTGGACGAGATATGCCGTTCTCCAATTATTGAAGCCTTGACCCGTGGGGAAAGCCTGCCTAAAAGAGGCGCCAATCGCCGCGCAAGCCCTAGCTGCTTCGCGCCTGTTCGCATGGAAATTTGAATGTTCGGCAAGACTTATTCCGCCAAGGCTGCGGATATCGAAAAGAAATGGGTGGTCATTGACGCCAAGGGACTGGTCGTGGGGAGGCTCGCCGCGCTCATCGCCTTGCGGCTCCGCGGCAAGCATAAGCCGACGTTCACGCCGCATTTGGACGATGGCGACAATATCATTGTCATCAATGCCGAGAAAGTAGTTCTGACCGGCCGCAAGCGTGAGCAAAAAGTCTATCATCACTTTACCGGCTATCCGGGCGGGATCAAAGAACGCTCAGCCAAATTCATTCTTGAAGGCCGTTTTCCGGAGCGCATTGTCGAAAAAGCCGTGGAGCGCATGCTCCCGCGTGGCCCACTCGGACGTCAACAACTCGGCAATCTGCGCGTCTATAAGGGAAACGAGCATCCTCATGCCGCCCAAAACCCGGTGACGCTCGATATCGCGAGCCTCAACCGCAAGAACGCGAGGCTCGCCTAATCATGCTTGAGACTTTGTCTTCACTTCAGGATCTCAAGGGTGCGACGGCGCCTGCTCCCGAGGCTACTCCACGCTACGTTCAAAAGCTCGATCCGCAAGGACGCGCTTACGCCACCGGCAAGCGCAAGGATGCGGTTGCGCGTGTCTGGATCAAGCCCGGTTCGGGCAAGGTCGTCGTGAACGGTCGGCCGCTCGAAGCCTATTTTGCCCGTCCTGTGCTCCGGATGATCTTGCAGCAGCCACTCGGGGTTGCCAAGCGCACCGGCCAGTATGATCTGACTGTCAGTGTGGCCGGCGGTGGTCTCTCTGGCCAGGCCGGCGCCGTGCGGCATGGCCTTGCCAAGGCCCTTCTCGCTTATGAGCCGGACCTGCGCAGCGTCCTCAAAAAGGAAGGATTCTTGACCCGCGATCCACGCGTCGTCGAGCGCAAAAAATACGGCAAGAAGAAAGCCCGCCGAAGCTTCCAATTCTCGAAACGCTGAGCCTTCTTAAAGCTCTGCATCAAGAATCA
This sequence comes from Methylocella sp., assembly GCA_035515355.1. GTDB lineage: Bacteria > Pseudomonadota > Alphaproteobacteria > Rhizobiales > Beijerinckiaceae > Methylocapsa. Next base: position 86,307 of record DATJBL010000062.1, on the reverse strand, counting down.
AGGCGGCCAACAGCCGCCTTTTTCTTTAGGATCACAGTATCTCCCATCACTCCGCGAGGGCGGCGGCATGAGCGCGAAAATCTTCATCGACGGTGAATCTGGCACGACTGGCCTTGGCATCCGCCGGCGACTCGAAGCTTATCCGGATGTTGAGCTTCTCGCTCTGCCTCCCGAACAGCGCAAAGATGCCAGTGCCAAAAAAGCGGTGATGGAGTGCGCCGACATCATCGTTCTTTGCCTACCTGACGAAGGGGCGCGTGAAACGGTGGCGATTGCCACCGGAATGGGTGACAAGAGTCCGCGCATCCTCGATGCTTCGACCGTGCACCGAGTGGCGGAAGGCTGGATTTATGGTTTCCCAGAACTCGCTCCCGGCCAGGCTGAGGCGATCGCTGGCGCCCAGCACGTTGCCAATCCAGGCTGCTACGCGACAGGCGCGATCGCGCTTCTGCGCCCGCTCGTCGACAAAGGCCTTTTGCCCGCCGATTTTCCCATCTCGATCCATGCAGTGTCTGGGTATTCGGGTGGCGGTAAGTCGATGATCGCATCCTACGAGCGCGGTGAGTCGCCAGCCTTTGAAGCTTATGCACTCGGCCTCGAGCACAAGCATGTTCCTGAGATCGAGCGCTATGCCCGCCTCGTGCGCCGTCCGATTTTCGCGCCATCCGTCGGCAATTTCGCGCAAGGCATGCTGGTCTGCGTCCCGCTGTTTTTGAGCGACTTGCCGCATAAGCCGAAGGGAGCCGATCTCGAGGCAGTGCTCGCGGCGCACTACGCGCCGAGCGTTTTCGTCAAGGTCACCCCAGCGGAACCTTCCGGAAAAATGGAGCCGCAGTCTTTGAACGGAACCAATGATCTCGAACTTCGGGTTTTCGCAAATGATGCAAGAGGTCACGCGATCCTGGTCGCGAAGCTCGACAATCTCGGCAAGGGTGCATCTGGGGCGGCGCTCCAAAACATCGAGCTGATGCTAAGTCGCAGCCTGCAAAACTAGAGCAACGTCCGAGGCTCTTTGCTCGTTTCATGCAGGGTGACGCGATCACTTTTGCCGCGACGGGCGATGAGCCGTTTCTCGTTTCTTTGGCTATGATTGTGAAAAAGAAGTGATCCGACGCAACTTTCGTTTGCGGCCACGATTAGCGGCTCGTCAGATCCGTCGGCTGAGGCAGTCGGCCTTTTGCCAAAAAGAAGGGGGCCCAGAATTGGCGGCCTTTGGCACTCTCATGACCTTTGATAAACTCATTCAAGAAGTCACCGCTCGGTACCATCTCGGACCCAAGGGCCGCGTGATTGTTGAAGAGGCGCTGGACCTGATCGTCAGACATGGCGGCCTCGGCGGCTTCTTGGGCAAGGTTAGGGACGCTGGCTTTGGTGCCGAGGTTGCGTCGTGGTCAGCGGGGTCCGCACCGGTGCCCCTTTCCGGCCGACAAATTCAGCAGGCGCTGGGCCCGGACGCAATTAAAGGGATTGCCCACAAAGCCGGTGTAAGCCAGGGCTTTGCAAGAACAGTTTTAGGCTACACGATCCCCAAAATCATCAGCCTGCTCGCACAAGCTGGGCAACTGACCGTAGCCCTTCCTCCGGCCTCTGCTACGGCAGATAGACCAGCACAATACAGAGAAGAGCAAATTATGCCCAGTAGAGTTCAAGCCGGCCGCCTCGCACCCTGGCTCAAAGAGATGGTCATTCCAGCCGCTGCTCTTCTCATTATTTTCGGAGCGGTCGGATATCTCATTTCGATAGGCTGGACAGGCCATCGCTCGGTTTCACAACCCTCGGCCATCGTAGCAGAAAACGCGCCCGCAGCAGTTCCAAGCACGCCTTCCATTCCCCCGCGGTTCGCGCTGACCAATAGCAACGGAGCAGTGGTTTATTCTGGTACTGTCAGAGATGATGCGGCCCGCTCCGCGATCCTCAACTCGCTTGCGACGGTGTTCGCAGGAAACAAAATTTCGGGCAGGCTCGCTGTCGATCCCCATGTAGGGCCGGCGGTGTGGATTCCGGATCTTAAGAAGGTGCTTCCAAATTTCAAGGCTCCGGGATCGGAAGTGCGATTCGAAGGTGGTTCTGTGAGTGTCGGAGGAGCAATTCCTGACGCCGACCGCAAAAGGATCATTGGGTCGCTGAAATCAACCCTTGGGCCACAATTTACCGTCGCAACGCTTGCCGGTAGCGGCACGGCCAGCAAAGCGGTGGCGTCGTCACTAGTGTCCCAGGTCAGCAATTCGTCCCAAGCCCCCCTAAATCTGCCAACCATTTATTTTGCTGGACATAGTGACGTGATTTCATCGGACAGCAAGGCTTCCTTGGAGCGGGCGGCCGTTTCAATCAAACAATTGCCCGCCGGAACAGTGGTGCACATCAGCGGTTATGCAAAAAATGGCAAGCCATCCGCCAATTTGAAGCTGTCGCGACGGCGGGCGAACGCTGTCCGCCGAATTCTCCTCGGTGAAGGAGTTGACCCCGCTATTCTGAAGGCAGAAGGTCACGGCGCTTTGCCTCCCCGGGCCGGTGCAAATGGAACAACCGAGGGCCGCAGCGAAATGAAGGGCCGTGAGGGGTGGGACCTGGGCGTCGAATTCAGCATAACCCAGCGAAAGGGCTAGAAACAGCGACAATCGCTGTGTGTCCATCCGCTTACGCGAAATTCATTCGTCGTCACTCATCGGTGGGAGAACGGGGCCGCGCGCGCTAGCTTCGTTAGGATGCCGCTGCAGTTGCGGAATCGGAGCCATCGAATTTTCGGCAGCAACCGGCGCGAAGCCATCGCGCTGGTAGATGTCCTCGCGGAATTCGGTCAGACCGTCGGGTGTGGCCCAGGCTGTGATGTAAACCCAATACACCGGCACGGGGGTTTCGAGCTTGGCGTCCACACGATCGCCAGAGCGGATCACCTCGTCGATATGCGCACGGTCCCAGCCAGGGGTGTCCTTGAGCAGCCAAGTTACATAGTCTCGGACGTTCTGAACGCGTATGCAACCCGACGACACGAAGCGATCATCATCACCGAAAATGCCCTTTTCTGGCGTGTCGTGCATATAGACCCCGTAGGGGTTGTTGATATTGATTCGTACGACACCCAGTGAGTTGAGATCGCCGCCCGGATCCTGGCGGAACTTGTAATTGACCGCGTCAAGCGAATTCCAATTGATCTGATCGGATTGAAGCTCCTGACCGTCCTTGTTAAAAATCCGGATCTTGTGGTCGTTGAGATAGTTTGGATCCTTTTGCATCCGTGGGATCAAATCCTTGCGGATGATCGACACGGGAACGGTCCAATAGGGATTAAAATTAATGTCGATTGCCTTGGTCATCATGACGGGCGATTGGCGGTCAATCTTGCCGACACCCGCTTCATGATGCGTCGCGACCACACCATTCTCGATCGTTTCGACTTCCATTGCCGGAATGTTGGCCATGACGAAACGTTCGCCAAGGTTGCCGGAATAGGAGCGCAGCCGGACGATGTTCACCTCGAGTTGATGCAGCCGGACGTCAGCAGGCACGTTCAGCGCTGCGAAAGTTTCCTTTGATACAACTCCAGTTTGGAGAAGCCCGTGGCGGGCCTGGAAATGTTTGACGGCGGCGTCAACGAAGGAATCGAAAATCGGAGATGCGCCAGCCGATGGATCGAGATCGCCCGACGCCGCGAGCCGCTTGCGCAGGGCGACCACGGCCGAGCTGTTGGCGCCAAGTCTCAGCGTTTGCCCCGCGGGAACCAGGACCCAGCCGCCGTTCGCGACGATCTGCCGATAGGTCTCGATCGCTTGCTCCGTCGCCGCGAAAGTTTGAACCGAGAGAACGGGCGTATTCGAGCGCGTGACCGCAAGCCCTGGGCCCGCGTCGTAGCGTTGGGCCCACTCAGCCTGTTCGCCGAAGGATATATCTGCCGGCCCCGCCGCCGCAGCTGCGACGCGCATGAATCCGAAGGCCGCGGCGACTCCCGCGAGTGCCAGCGCCCGTTGGACGTTGCCATGCCGGATATGGCTCAGTTGATGAGATGGCGTGGGCCATAAGTTGTTTTTTGTTCCAGATCGCAATGCCTCAACCTCCAGCGCCTTCGCTTCCGATGTTTAGCGACTGTCTTGCCAGACAGGAATGGAGCAGTGCTCTCGTTGAGCCAACAGGCGGACCGTCGACCTTCGGAGACCGCCTCTTGGCCCCGAACGATCCCAGCGTGACCAAGCCTCCTCCAGGCAGGGACGTCACCGGTTTGCCCTGTGCTCCGTGAAACCAGATCGCTCCTTAAGAATCTGTCGAGCGTCCAAACACGAGGAAGCGGGTGATAGCCTCACCAATAGAGTTGCCAATATAATAGTTAAGATGGCACAAACAGGGCGGCGATTTTGTGGCATTCAGATCAGAAATATGACCTCATCCAAATTACGACCTTATCCAAATTAGCTTGCCACTGGCCCGCGCAGGCCAATTAATCTTTGGCATCGCATCTGTGTGGCGACGCTACAGCCTGTATCTTATCTGATCGGTCCAGAACCGTTCGAGCCGCACCAGAGATTGGTTAAGCCGTGTGAACTCTTCAGAGCTGATGCCGCCAATTTGCTCCACCGTGGCGACATGCTTGTCGTAAAGGCCCGAGACGATAGCATGGATGTCGCGGCCCTTGTCGGTCAGACTGATTCGCACGGCGCGCCGGTCGATCCGTGAGCGGGCATGATGCAGATAGCCGGTTTCGACCAATTTCTTGACATTGTAAGAGACGTTCGAACCAAGGTAATAACCGCGCGTGCGTAATTCGCCAGCCGTCAGCTCCTTGTCAGCGATGTTATAGAGCAACAAAGCTTGAACGGCATTGACGTCGCTTCGGCCACGACGGTCAAATTCATCCTTGATTACGTCGAGAAGGCGGCGATGCAGCCGCTCAACGAGTGTCAGGGCTTCGAGATAGGCAGGTCGGACCCCGGTGAACCGGCCAGTACGAAACGACGCCTCGCTTTTCAAGGCTTCCATGATAGCGACCCTCTGCTTGCATTCAGTTGCGGATTTGATTTGCGGACTTGGCTTTCGTCTTGCTTCGCGGCGGCATCCCTGCCACGCATCCATGCAACCAAAATAGAAGCCACAAATGAAAATCGGTTTAAGCAACAAAATGAATCCCAAGTTTACGGGAGTCAGTAAGCCAAACGTAAAAGAAAGCTTTATATATAATTCGATTTGTTAAAGTTAAATTATACGATAAGTATCTTACGATGTATCCCACCTAAGTGTGCCAATAGCACCTACATAACCCGCGCTCGATTCAAGGTTGTCGGCATCATATTCATATTCCGGGCGGCGATATAAAGGGCGATATAAAATAAGAACCGAAGACTTATCGTCCTTCGGGGTAAGGTTCCTGCGAGATCGAAAGCGAACGAGACGCTGCACGATTTCTTTGCAGGCGCGGCGGGCTGAGGGCGGGTAAGGCCGGGCGGGCGGTCATTCTTCGGAGGTCTTGGCTCCGCGGCGTGATGTTGGGTGTGCGCGCGGGACGCCTTTCTTCCGGCATCCAAGCGATGGTGTTAGGGAGGATGAATCTCTCCTTATCCGGCCTCATTCCGCCCTTATCCGGCCTCATTCCGCCGCCGCGGTTTCCGCCAGCGCGGCCGGGTCATAGTTCAATATCGGCGCGAGCCAGCGCTCGACCTCGACGATGCTCATGCCCTTGCGCCGCGCATAATCCTCGGCTTGGTCGCGCTCGATCTTGGCGACCCCGAAATAATGCGCTGCGGGGTGCGCGATATAAAGGCCGGAGACGGACGAGCCTGGCCACATGGCGTAACTCTCGGTCAGCGCCACCCCGATCTGCCGCTCCGCTTCGAGCAGTCTGAACAAGGTTGCCTTCTCCGTGTGATCGGGTTGTGCGGGATAGCCGGGCGCCGGCCGAATCCCGCGATAGGATTCGTTGATACGCTCCTCATTCGTCAGGGTTTCCTCAAGCGCATAGGCCCAGAACTCGCGGCGCACCCGTTCATGCATGCGTTCAGCAAAGGCTTCCGCGAGGCGATCGGCGAGCGCCTTTACCAAAATCGATCCATAATCGTCATTCGCCTTGGCGAAGCGCCCGGAAATCTTCTCTTCGCGCGCGCCGGCGGTGACGACAAAGCCACCAATGTAATCCGTTCTTCCTGACGATGCCGGCGCAATGAAATCGGCAAGTGCGAGATTGGGGCGCCCATCACGCCGCGCCAATTGCTGACGCAAAGTGAAAAAAGTCGCAAGCTCTTGCGAGCGCGATTCACCAGTGTAGAGGATGATATCGTCTGTCATGCTGTTGGCTGGCCAAAAACCGATGACGGCTTTCGGATCGAACCAGCGTTCCTCGGCAATCCTGGCGAGCATGGCCTGGGCATCGTAGTACAATTGCCGTGCTGCCTCGCCCTGTTTCGGGTCATCGAGGATTGCCGGGTAGCGGCCCCGCAATTCCCAGGTCTGGAAGAATGGTGTCCAATCGATATAGGGAATGAGTTCGCCAACATCATAGGAGCGAAACACTCTTGTGCCCGAAAACAACGGGCGTGGCGGAGTGTAATCATCCCAATTGGCCTTAAACGCATTGGCGCGCGCCTTGGCAAGCGGCAGCCGCAGCTTCTCGGCCTCCGAGCGCCGATGCGCTTCGGCGACCTTGCCATATTCGGCCCGGACCGTATCGATATAGGCGCCACGCGATTCCGTCGAAAACAGCGCTTGGACAATACCCACGGCGCGGCTAGCGTCGGTGACATAGACGGCCTGGCCACTTGTATAGTTTGGATGGATCTTGACCGCCGTATGGACCTTGCTCGTCGTCGCGCCGCCAATTAAGAGGGGCAGATCGAAGCCTTCGCGCTCCATTTCGGCGGCGACAAAACACATTTCGTCGAGCGAGGGCGTGATCAATCCCGAGAGGCCGATGGCATCAACCTTCTCTTGCCGGGCGGTCGCGATGATTTTGGCGGCCGGCACCATGACACCGAGATCGATGATCTCGTAGTTGTTGCAGGCCAGAACGACACCGACAATGTTCTTGCCGATGTCGTGCACATCGCCCTTGACCGTCGCCATTAGGATCTTGCCCGCGCTCGCGCGCTCGCTCACGCCGCTTTGGCGCTTTTCCTCATCCATGAAAGGGAGCAGATAAGCGACGGCCTGTTTCATGACCCGTGCCGATTTGACGACCTGCGGCAGAAACATTCTTCCGGAACCAAAAAGATCGCCGACGACGTTCATCCCGGCCATCAGGGGACCTTCGATGACATCGAGGGGACGGGCGGCGGCGGCGCGTGCTTCCTCGACATCGCGCTCGATGAACTCGGTAGTCCCGTTGACGAGTGCATATTCGAGGCGTTTTGCGACAGGCTCCTCCCGCCAGGCGAGAGTCTTCTCGACGGCTTGTGCGCCCTGACCCTTATAATCTTCGGCGAGCTCGAGGAGCCTTTCGGTCGCGTTCGGATTCCTGTTGAGGACGACATCCTCGCAGGCTTGGCGCAGCTCTGGTTCGATCTCTGCATAAACCGCGAGCTGACCCGCGTTGACGATGCCCATATCCATTCCAGCGGCGATCGCATGATAGAGGAATACCGAATGCATGGCCTCGCGAACCTTCTCATTGCCGCGGAATGAAAAGGAAAGATTTGAGACCCCGCCGGAGATGTGCACAAGTGGGAATTTCTTGCGAATCTGCCGCGCGGCCTCGATAAAAGCGACGCCGTAACTGTTGTGTTCTTCGATGCCGGTTGCAACCGGGAAAATGTTTGGATCGAAAATTATATCCTCAGGCGGAAAGCCGGCATCCTTTGTCAGAATTTCATAAGCGCGCGAGCAAATCTCGACTCTGCGTTCGAGCGTGTCGGCTTGGCCTTTCTCATCGAAAGCCATCACGACGACAGCAGCGCCATGGGCACGCACGGCTTTGGCCTCGGCGATGAATTTCTCGACGCCGCCTTTCATCGAGATGGAATTGACGATCGCCTTGCCTTGCACGCATTTAAGGCCGGCTTCGATGACCGGAAATTTCGAGGAGTCGATCATCACCGGAACCCGTGCGATGTCAGGCTCGGCGGCAACGAGATTCAAAAATTCGATCATCGCCTTCTGCGAATCGAGAAGCCCCTCGTCCATATTGACATCGATGATCTGGGCGCCCATCGCGACCTGATCGCGCGCGACATCGAGCGCGGCGGAAAACTCGCCTTCTTTGATCAACTTCCGGAATTTCGCCGAGCCTGTGACATTGGTACGCTCGCCGACATTGACGAAAGGAATTTCGTGGCTGAGCACAAATGGCTCGAGGCCGGAAAGGCGCAGTAAAGGTTCGATCTTCGGCACTTTCCTTGGTGCAACACCCTTCACGCGCGTGGCGATCGCGGCGATATGGGCGGGCGTCGTGCCGCAACAGCCGCCGATGATGTTGACGAGACCCGCGTCTGCGAACTCGCCGACGAGGGAGGCCATATACTCGGGGCTCTCATCGTAAAGTCCAAACTCATTCGGAAGCCCGGCGTTGGGATATGCGCAGATGAGCGTGTCGGCGACCCGGGAAAGCTCGGCGAGATGGGCGCGCATCTCGCGGGCACCAAGCGCGCAATTGAGACCGATCGTCAAAGGCTTGGCGTGACGCAGCGAGTACCAGAACGCGGTCGGCGTTTGGCCGGATAGCGTTCGGCCGGACAGATCCGTGATGGTGCCCGAGATCATGACCGGGAGGCGTTCGCCGTTTTTTTCAAAGACGTGCTCGATCGCAAACAACGCCGCCTTGGCGTTCAGCGTATCGAAGATCGTCTCGACGATCAGAAGATCGGCGCCGCCTTCGATGAGCGCTTGCGCCGCCTCCGCATAGGCGTCACTCAAATCGTCGAAGCTCACCGCGCGAAAACCGGGATTATTGACATCAGGCGAAATCGAGGCGGTGCGATTGGTCGGGCCCAGGGCACCAGCGACGAAGCGGTGCCTCCCGTCCTTTTGTTCCACCGAATCCGCTGCTTCGCGAGCGAGCCGCGCGGAGGCGAAATTCAATTCGGCGACCAGTTCCTCCATACCGTAATCGGCTTGTGCGATCCGCGTCGAACTGAATGTATTCGTCTCGACGATGTCGGCGCCGGCTTCGAAATAGGCGAGATGAATGGCCCTGATCGCTTGCGGCTGAGTGAGGCTCAAAAGATCATTATTGCCGCGCAGGTCGCGCGGCCAAGCGGCAAAGCGGGTTCCACGGAAATCGGTCTCGCCGAACTTATGCTGCTGGATCATCGTGCCCATAGCGCCGTCGAGCACGAGGATTCTTTCCAAGGCAGCCGACCGGAGCGCCTTCCGGGTTTCTTCCCCATTGGATCTGCGTGTCATTCAGGCGGCCCTTTGTTCGAGTTTCGGGCGAAGCCCCAAAAGGTGGCAGATCGCGTAAACGAGATCGGCGCGGTTCATTGTATAAAAATGAAATTCTCTTATGCCGTGATCGACGAGATCGAGAACTTGTTCGGCGGCCACCGTCGCGGCGACAAGCTTTCGTGTTTGCGGATCGTCGTCGAGGCCCTCGAAACGGTCGGCGAGCCATTGCGGAACGCTTGCGCCGGCGCGCTTTGCAAATTTCGCCGTCTGCTGGAAACTTTGCACAGGTACGATGCCGGGAGTGATTGGAATATCGATCCCTCGTGCCTGCACCTTATCGAGGAAGCGCAAATACACTTCGTTCTCGAAAAAAAACTGGGTGATTGCCCGGTTCGCGCCGGCATCGATCTTCGCTTTCAACACATCGATATCAAAGTCGGCCGAGACACTTTCTGGGTGGCCTTCCGGATAGGTCGCGACCGAGATTTCGAAATCGGCGACCCGCTTAATTCCAGCAACCAGCGCGGCCGAATTCGCATAGCCTTCCGAGTGAGGGCGGAATTTCGTTCCAGGACCATCCTGGGCATCCCCGCGCAGGGCGACAATATGGCGGACCCCGATGTCCCAATAGCCGCGGACAATGGAGTCGATTTCTCTTTGGGGAGCGGCAACGCAGGTCAGATGCGCAGCGGGTTTCACGGCCGTCTCGTTGACGATCCGCGCCACCGTCGCATGGGTGCGCTCACGAGTCGAGCCTCCGGCGCCGTAGGTCACCGAGACAAAGTTTGGGCCAAGTGGGGCAAGTCGCTTGATCGACTCCCAAAGTGTCACCTCCATGGCCTCGGTGGCAGGAGGAAAGAACTCGAACGAGACCGAGATGTCGGGACAAAGGGTGCGGCTCGCCCGTGGATAACTACAGGACTTCATCTCGTTCATGCGACTTCTCGCGCGGTTAAGGGAAGAGGGTCGGCGATCACCCGGCGATCGCGGCCGAGCCAGAGGGAGACGGTCAGCATATTAGCTTCTCCCGCATCGGGCGGGAGATTGTCCTTCTGGATCAGATCAAGTCCAGCGGAGGCCATGAAACCTGTGATTTCTCCGGCTGCGAAGCCAAGTCGGCGGTGCGCGTGCACGGTTCGCAGCGTCTCTTCCTCGTGCGGCGCGAAATCGACGATGAGGAGACGCCCGCCCGGACGCAAGGCGCGCGCGGCCTCACGAATGGCGCGCAGGGGATCGTCGAGATAATGCAGAACTTGATGCATCACGACGAGATCATAGGAATCCGGTTCGACAGGCGCTGCGTAAATATCCCCCTGACGCAATTGCACATGGCGCATGCCTGCCCGCTCAATGCGGACACGGGCGACACTAAGCATTTGCGGAGATTGATCAATGCCCACCGCCCGTGTCGCGAGCGGCCCCAGAAGTTCGAGCATCCGGCCGGTTCCGGTGCCAAGATCGAGCAGCGCTTGGATGGGGTCTGCGCCAATGGCCTCGCGGATAGCCGTCTCGACCTTTTCTTCGGGGACATGCAAGGCGCGCAAGTCGTCCCAGTTCGCCGCTTGCGCTGCAAAATAGCGGGCGGCCTGCGCCGCGCGGGCTTTGCGGACTTCATCGAGCCGAGCGCGGTCAGGAGCAAGATTGGCGTCGCAAGGCGCCAGCCGTGCGGCGAGATCACGCGCAAACCCGGCAACCGGACCTGTCTGGGCGATCCGAAAAAAAACCCAAGACCCTTCGCGGTGGCGCTCAACAAGCCCGGCTTCGACGAGAAGCTTGAGATGGCGGGAAATACGCGGCTGCGATTGGCCGAGAATCGTGACGAGTTCGCTGACGGTGAGCTCGGCCTCGGTGACCAATGCCAGCAGGCGTAACCGGGTGGCCTCACCCGCGGCGGCGGCGGCCACGAGAATGGCGTCAAATGGTATGGGTTCGGGCATGGGTTCCTGTATCCAACTGCACTAACAATATGCAGATATATTTATATGTAAAGTCTTTTCGAATCTCCGGTGTGCCGTGAACTGGGTTCCTCCTTGGAGAAATCCCGGGAAGCGTTTAAAACCCGCAGGCACGTAACACTAAAGCCCAAGGATCACTTCCATGAAGACCATTGCCCGTTTGATGATCGCTGGCACCTTTGTTTTTGCGCTCGGTCAATGCGGTTACGCCCAAACGATGACAAATCCACCCGCAACTTCAGCGGCTCCCGCCGCACCGGCCGCTCCCTCCGCCGATGATGCGGCGAGAAAAGCCAAGGCTAAGGAGTGTTCGGCCAAGGCCGACGCGCAAGGCCTGCACGGCAAGGCGCGCAAAGAGTTCCGCGCAAAGTGCAAGAGGAGCTGAGGCAGCCTCGCCTTTTAAAAGGAGAAGAGCGAATGACTGATGCAGCAAATGCCGCCGGCGAGCTTCAAGAAAAGAATAAAGTCATCGCTCATCTCACCCGAACCCTCGCCCAGACGAGAGAGTGCCTTGAGGTCGCGCGTGCCGCCTTTGAGCGCATCGCAAAAGAAGGAAGCTCGGAGGTCTGTCACGAGATAGCCTTGGATACTCTCAAGCGGATCTGAACGCCGCAGCGTCCTTGAAGCCTGCAAAACGCGCGAGTGGGTCCGATGCCCGGGGAGCTGAGTGCGGACGAGATTCTGGGCCTGCTGCAGCTTGAGCCGAATGCCACGTGCGGCTCCGTGTGCGTGACCTTCGTTAGCACGCTGAGGTTCGCGGCGGGCGGTCTGCCAGCGCCCTTTACGGACGCGCGGCTTTTGGGTTCGGCGCTCTATTTCCTAGTCACACCCGATGAGCTCGCCGGGAAATATTCCGGTGTTGCCAAGAGCTGCACGCCATCGCGGAGTCGGTGCAACTGGCGAGGCCGATCGGAGACGGTCCATAACTGAGACGCTTCGTCACGCAGGTTGGCTTGGTAAAGCTGGGCATTTCCAATCCCTGCCGCTACGTTAGGTGCAGCAGCAGATTCGGGAACGATCAACTGGCTTTACCTCCCTGAGCGGGCCCTGTAGAACCTGCGCAGCACTGAGCCTGGGCCGCACCTGCGTCGAGAGGCTCCAACCCTCGCACCCCTCTGTGATCGCACGCGCATGATTCTGATCCGCTCGCTCGCATTCCAGGCGGCGTTTTATCTGCTGACCACGGTGCTTGCCGTTGCTGGCCTACCGACTCTCTTGATGGGCCGCCAAAAAGTTCAAGCCTACGCCCAGTTTTGGACGGGCTCTACTCTTTGGCTGCTTGAAAAAATGTGCGGAACGAAGGTCGAGTGGCGCGGCCTTGAAAATCTGCCGCGCGGCGCGTGTATCATCGCCGCCAAGCATCAGTCCACGCTCGAGACCATGGCGCTTACCACCAAGGGAACGGATTTTTCCTACATTCTCAAACGCGAATTGATAGCGATCCCTGTTTTCGGCTGGTATCTCAAGGGCGCCGGGCAGGTCGCGATCGACCGCGCGAAACGCGGCCAGGCCTTGCCGGATCTCACGCGGCAAGTGAGGGAAGCGATTGCGCAGGGGCGCCAGATGATTATTTTTCCGGAGGGCACCCGCAAGCGCGCTGGCGCGCCACCGGACTATAAATCAGGCGTCGCCCATCTTTATGCCGATACCGGAGCGGTCTGCGTGCCGGTCGCGCTTAACACGGGCCTGTTCTGGCCGCGGCGGAGCCTCTCCATCCATTCTGGCACGGTCAGCATCGCATTTCTCGAACCGATCGAGCCCGGCCTCGACAAGCAGAGCTTTATGAAGCTTTTGCAGGACCGCATAGAAACGGCCACGACGGCCCTCATAACCGAGGCGCTTGCCACCGACCCAGGCCTTCGGGCCGCTTTGCCGCGAGAAGATGCGCCAGGGCTTCCAAGGGAGCGCAGCGGCGTTTGAGCGTCGGAGAACCGGTACCCGGGCCGCAGGCCCCCTGAGGGGTATCATGGAAACCCTGTTTTTACCGCTGTTTTCAATCGTTCGATTGAGTTGAATTTGGCTGTTCGTGGAAACATGTGGAGCTGCTCGCAAAAAGGGGATTCCCGGACTGCGTGCCTTCATCGACTTGCCAAATCGCCGTTTCCCATCGTTCGCCAGGGTGTTTTTGAAACCGGTTGATGGACAGCATTGATCCAGACAAGCTGAGCCTTGAGGATATCCAAAAACGGTAGTCGAGCCCTGCCAAAAATCAGTGCCCGCTAACAAAAGGGGCCGGTTGCTCCGGCGCCGGCTGCCGCCTATTTGTTCATGGCAACGCTCGTGCGTCGCGAAATGCGCAGGAGGTGGATATGGGTCTGTTAGATGGAATTCTGGGAGGCGCCATCGGCGCCGAGGCCTTATCTCTTGTCAAGGACTATATCGAAAAACATGGCGGCATCGAAGGTGTCATCACTGAATTCGAGAAGACCGGCTATGGCCAGCACGTCAAGTCATGGGTGTCCACGGGCCCCAATCTTCCAATCAGCGCCGAGCAGATCCAGCAGGTGCTGGGCTCAGATAAGGTGAAGGAATTAGCCGCGAAATTCGGCATTCCCATCGACAAGGCGGCGGAGCTGCTCGCTCAATACGTGCCGACCGCCATCGACAAGGCGACTCCGGAAGGCAAGCTGCCACCGCAGTGACGGCTCGGCCCTGAAAGAACCCGATCCCAGTTCCGCCGGATTTCTCACGAGAGATCCGGCGTTTTTGGCTGGCTGCTGAACCGACCCGCCGACTACTTGACTCAGATCATGGCGGCTTTCGCCGCACCATCATCTGTTCAATCGGAGACACGGTCGATCCTATGGCGCATTTGGGCGCACCGGCGAAGGCACTAAAGGCCATCATCGTATAGGGGTCTGGTTTCGCGAAGGATTGCGAGGGGCATGCTGTCCAAGCTGTCCTTCGCGGCCGCTTGTTGCGACAAGGAGTCACCAATGGCCGACACTATCTCGAACCAGAGTTCGCCGGTGACCGAAACCGGTGCCGGTGATCGAGTTGAAGTGAAGGTCTATTTGGTTGGCGGCGGAATTGCGTCGTTGGCGGCGGCTGCCTTTATGATCCGAGATGGCGATATCCTCGGTCAAAACATCACTATCTTCGAGCAACTGGACAAGATCGGGGGCAGTCTCGACGGTGCCGGCACCGCTCGCGAGGGCTATGTCCTTCGCGGCGGGCGGATGTTGGAACGGAAATATCTCTGTACCTACGATCTCTTTTCTGCGATCCCAAACCAAGATGAAAGCAAGACGGTTACCCAGGAGATCTTCGATTGGAATGAGACGATGAAGACCTCGTCGAAGTCTCGTCTCTTTCGGGGCGGGCGAAGGGAGACCGCGCCCGAGTTCAACCTCAGCGAATCGCATATTCTGACAATCGAACGGTTGACGCTGGAACCCGAGGCAATGCTGGGCAGGACCCGCATAGCCGATCAGTTCGATCCGGCGTTCTTCAAGACGAATTTCTGGTTTATGTGGGGCACGACATTCGCATTCCAGCCTTGGCACAGCGCCGTTGAATTTAAACGCTACTTGGTGCGGTTTGCGCATATGGTTTCGGGCTTTAATCGGCTCGAAGGCATTATGAGGACGGTTTACAATCAATATGACTCCATGGTCCGGCCATTGCACAAATGGCTTGTCGCTCGGGGCGTGAAATTCGAGCTTGAGACGCGCGTCACCGATCTTGAGCTGCGGGAACAAGCCGGCGAAACGATCGTTGATCGCATCATCTATGAGCAGAATGGGCAAACCGGCGAGATCGAAGTTGGGCCCAAGGATTATGTTCTGGTCACCTTGGGTTCGATGACGGAAGCGTCCAGCCTCGGGTCTATGGATTTAGCTCCGGCGCTCAAAGGCAAGACAGATGGCGGTGCCTGGACGCTTTGGGAGAAGATCGCCGCGGGCCGGCCCGCATTCGGACGCCCTTCGGTCTTTGCCGATCATATCGAGGAATCGAAATGGGTATCGTTCACGACAACGCTACATGACCAAAGCTTCTTGAGGATCGTGCGCGATCTTACCGGCAATGTGCCAGGGGAGGGGGGCCTCATCACCCTCCCCGAATCGAGCTGGCTGGTCTCGATCGTCATCCCCCATCAGCCGCATTTTATCGGACAGCCCCCGGACGTCAGCGTGTTCTGGGGCTATGGCTTGTTCGTGGATACGCCCGGTGATTTCGTCAAGAAACCGATGTCCATCTGCTCGGGCCGCGAAATTCTGACGGAAGTGCTAGGCCATCTGCGGGTCGAGGCCGAGGCGCAGAGAATTTTGGAGACCTCGATTTGCATCCCTTGCATGATGCCATTCATAACCAGCCAGTTTCTCCGGCGGGAGCCGGGAGACCGGCCACAGGTTATCCCGAAAAGGTCAAGAAATCTTGCCTTCATAGGCCAGTTCTGCGAGCTGCCGGACGACGTGGTATTCACCGTCGAATATTCAGTTCGGTCAGCCCAGACTGCGGTCTACGCGTTGCTCGGCCTGAAGCGCGAACCACCGCCTGTTTACAAGGGAGAATTCGACCCGCGCGTCCTCTACAAGGCGTTCATGGCTTTGCACGATTTGGGATCCTAAGCCTTTCAACAGGTGGTTGCGATGAAAGAGATGACGCTGGATTGTCTTAGCGAGCGGCACTTGCTGCTCTTCGGAACCATCATTCAGTGGTTTGCACGCTATGAGCTGCTCATGCAGGATATCATGGCCGTCGTCAGCGGTTCGGATGCCGCCTCCGTTATGCTTTTGACCCGTGGCCTCGATTTCGGCGGCAAACGGCAGGCTTTGCTCGATTTGCTTCGACACTGGACGATTCCGTTGGATCAGTTCGATCGAATCTCGGAATACCTCATGGTTCCTCATACTTTGACGCCGCTGCGGAATCATATTGCTCATTCTGCATGGATGGTAAGCCCCGCTCAAAACTCGATTCAGCCCGATTGGATTTTGCGCCCGCTTCCCGGTATCAAGCCGTTGCGGGACGACCCGAGTGTGCCGAGTGAGGACTTCGTTGAACGCGACGAAGAGAAAATCGCATATACTCTTGATAGCCTTACTGAAACCGTCGAGATTCTCGCTGAAAACCATAAGAGCTTTTCGGAATATCTCCGTGAGATCGGACTCATTCCGGGGCCGTTAGAGAGACGGACCTCGCAAACCTAATCAGGTGGGCATTATGAGGTGGCGCGAAGCTGGCATTGGCTGTTTGCAAGCGCAGCCATCGCGGCAATACCAGCCATCGCGCTCGCGCAGGAACTCACACCGCTCTTGTCATGAAGACGTTCGCTTCTGCCCGGCGAGAAACTTCTGGGGCATAAGTGGGTTTCGCCCGGCCTATAAGAGGCGGCCGGCAACGGTCTTCCACCAAAAACTGAGCCAACCTAGGAAGCCGGGCTTGGTGAACTCTACCCGGTTCGAGGATTTGCCGATGCTGAACTTGCCCTGGGCCGTGTCGGAGACGACTTGGAAGGTCCAATCCCCAGGTTCGGGAATTGGCACAATCGCGGAGAAATCCGCAGCCCCGCCATGAAGCTGGAAGTCACGCGCGAGCGCCCGCGTGACGTATTTGCCACTGGCGGCCTCGATTGCGAGCCCGAAGTGCTGCACAAAGACAGAGCAGGGATGGGTCATAGTCCAGCGAGTCACAACTCCACGCTCGCTCGATGGCGCTCCTTCGAGCGCCGCCTCGTTGTCGAGAACGATTTGCGAGGTTGAGAGCGGCTGCGCGACGAGCTTGAAGAGGCCGCTCGCCGCGCTGATCAAGGCTCCGCCCCGTGCATCCTGGATGCTGAAAATCGCGCCGGTCGAATCACCTTGAACGAGATCGACACGGCCGCCGTCATAACGGAAAAGGCCGTTGGCGGCATGGATTAGGAGGCCGCCCGCCATTTCGTGAATATCAAAGACATAGCCGGTTGGCGCGCCTTCGACCGGCACGGCGCGCATGCCATCGTAACGGAAGAGGCCATTGGCGGCATGGAGCAGGAAACCGCCTGGCACTTGGTGAACATCAAAGACATAGCCCGTCGCGGCGCCTTCCACCGGGATGATGCGTCCTCTATCATAGCGGAAGAGGCCATGCTCTGCATCCAGCAACAGGCCACCAGAGGCATCATAGAACCTAAGTACATCGCCCGTTCCCGCGTTCTCGACGGGAAGCAAGCGGACGCCATCGTAGCGGAAGAGACCATTAGCGGCGTGCAGGAGCACTCCCCCTGGCGCATCGTGAATGCTGAGAATGTAGCCAGCATGTCCGGTTGCCACGGAAGTAACACGCATGCCGTCGTAGCGGAAGAGACCATTTGCTGCCCGCAGCAGCAGGCCGCCGGGCGCATCGTGAAATTCCTCAATGGTGCCGGTCGGTTCGCCTTCGACCCGGAGGATGCGTTGGCCGTCATAACGGAAAAGGCCGCTTTTCGTGTCCAGCAGCAGGCCGCCCGGCGCATCATGGAACTTCAACACGCCACCAGCGGTGATGCCTTCGATGCGGATGGTGCGGGTGGTGCGGGTGCCATCATACCGGAACAAACCATTGGCGGTGAGCAGCAGTAGGCCGTCAGGCAGGTCACGAAATTCCTCGATCGTGCCTGGCGGTTCGCCTTCGACCCGGAGGATGCGATGGCCGTCAAAGCGGAAGAGGCCGCTTTTTGTATCCAGGAGGGGGCCGCTGGGCGTGTCATATATCTTTAGAACGTCAGCAGCCGAGACGCGTTCGATGCGGGCACCATCAAAGCGGAATAAGCCATTGGCGGCGCGCAGCAGCAAACCGCCCGGCACCCCGTGAACCTCCTCGATGGCACCAGTTGGTTCACCTTCCACCCGGATAGTGCGTTGGCCATCGAAGCGGAAAAGACCATTTTGCGCCGGTAGGAGCAGGTTGTCCGGGCCTCCGCGAAATTCAAGGACGGTGCCGGGCGGGTCGCCATTCACGGGCAAAAAACAGCTTGGCTCGTCCGCCAGCAACTGCGAGGGGAGCGTGATCCCCAGCAGCAAACTTACCGCCAATGCGGGAGCACGGCATTGTGCAGGACCTTCCAGGCGATGCCTCAAAGCGAAATTCCCTTGGGACGGATCACAAATTCCTTAGCGAGAAATGCGATACGTCAACAGCAGAGAAAGAAGGAGTTTCAACAGCTCCTTCTCTGCTCCGGCCTAAGCCTCGGGAGGTAACTTCCCGCTCGGTGGCGTAACACCCGCGCCTGGTGCCGAAGGTGGGCATTCATAGTCCCTTGCCCCCCTCTTCTGTTCCGCCTCGCGTACAATGGTGATTGTGCGCACGAGGCTTGAGGGATTGACACTGATCGAGTCAATGCCAAGGCCGGTGAGGAATTGAGCAATCTCCGGGTAATTGGCTGGGGCCTCGCCGCAAATGCCAACATGGCGGCCGTTTCGCTTCCCTCCGACCACGGCCAGCCGCAGCATTTCCAGCATTCCAGCATCGCGCTCGTCGAAGTCGAATGCGACGATTTCGGAATCGCGATCGACTCCAAGTGTGAGCTGTGTCAGATCGTTGGAACCGATCGAGAAGCCGTCGAACACTTTGGCAAATGCGTCCACCTGAATCACATTGTTCGGGATCTCGCACATGACATAGATCTCGAGACCGTCCTCGCCGCGCCCAAGACCATGCTGGGCCATGACTTTTAGCACATTTTCGGCTTCGGCTACGCGGCGACAGAATGGCACCATAACGCGAAGATTGGTTAGTCCCATGTCCTGGCGGACTCGGTGTAGCGCCGCGCATTCCAGGGCAAAGCCATCGGCATAGGCAGGATGGGCATAGCGCGATGCGCCGCGGAAGCCGAGCATCGGATTTGACTCCTTAGGCTCGAATGCAGCACCGCCGAGCAATTGGGCGTATTCATTGGTCTTGAAGTCGGAAAGCCGGATGATGACAGGCTTAGGGTAGAACGCCGCGGCAATGGTGCCGACGCCCTCGGCGAGGGTCCGGATGAAGAACTCTCCGGGAGAGGCGTAGCTGCGCGTGAGCGCGGCGATTTGCCGCCTGTCCTGTTCAGGAATTTTTTCGGGGTGCACGAGTGCCATCGGATGGACGCCAATATGCTCGCTGATAATGAATTCCATGCGGGCGAGGCCGACGCCAGCGGTTGGCATCATGGCGCTGCGGAATGCAAGATCGGGATTTCCCAGATTCAGCATGATGTGGGTTTTCGGTAGTGTTAGGCTGCTGGCGGGCAGGCGTGTGACCTCAAAGGGCACTTCACCAGCATAGACTGCGCCCGCCTCGCCACCGGCGCAGGAGACGGTGACGCGTTGGCCATCATGCAAAGCTCGCGTAGCACTCTCCGCCCCCACCACGGCGGGGACGCCGAGTTCACGCGCGACAATCGCGGCATGGCAGGTACGTCCGCCATGATCGGTAATGATCGCGCCCGCGGTTTTCATCACCGGCTCCCAGTCGGGACTCGTCGAACTCGCGACCAGAACCTCACCTGGCTGAAAGGTGCGTAAATCCTCCGTCCCATTGATGATCCGCACGATCCCGGTGCCGATCTTCTCGCCAATGGCCTTACCGGAGAGGAGCAGCGTGCCCGAACCCCTCAGCGTGTAGGTTTCGAAAAAGTTCGCCGAGCGCTGGGACGCGACCGTCTCTGGTCGTGCCTGTACGATATAGAGTGCCCCGTCCTCGGCATCCTTTGCCCATTCGATGTCCATCGGCTCAGCATGGCCGGCGCGGCGGGAGTAGTGCTCCTCGATATGAATGGCGTAATCCGCGAGCTGCAGCACTTCATGATCTTCGAGACAGAACTTGGCCTGCTCGGCCTCGCTGGTCTCAACGTTATATGTGGTCGCTCCAGTGTGGCCCTCCGCATATATGAGACGCAGTTGCTTTTGCCCCAGAGAGCGGCGCAGTACGGTGCGATAGCCTTGTTTGAAGGTCGGCTTATGCACGTGGAACTCGTCGGGGTCCACCTTCCCCTGGACGATATTTTCTCCCAGCCCATAGATGCCGGTTATGAACACGACGTCGCGGAAGCCGGATTCGGTATCGAGCGTGAAGATGACGCCGCTGCTTGCGCGATCCGAGCGCACCATCTTCATTACGCCGACCGAGAGGCTGACCTTGAAATGATCAAATCCGTTGTTCACGCGATAGACAATGGCGCGGTCCGTGAAGAGCGAGGCAAAGCAGAGACGGCAAGCCTCGACGAGATCATCGATCCCGCGAATATTGAGGTAGCTTTCATGCTGGCCGGCAAAGCTTGCCGTCGGCAGATCCTCGGCCGTTGCAGAGCTGCGCACGGCCACCGCGACGCCGGTGCCGTATTGCCTCTCGAGCTGGCGATAGGCGGTCTCAATGTCCGCCCGCAGCTTAGCGTTCCGGCCGGTCGCATCATAGACGATTTGGCGGGCCTTCGCGGCTCGTGCAGCGAGCTGGCTGACGTCAGCTGTGTCGAGGCTGTCAAGGAGCTCGTGGAGAGGAGCCCATGCCTTTGCTGAAGAAAGCGAATCGGCATAGGCTGTGACTGTGAGAGCAAAACCGTTGGGAACCTTGACGCCTGCCGCGCCGAGCTCGCTATAAAGCTCGCCGAGCGAAGCATTCTTGCCCCCGACGAGGGGAACATCCTCCATTCGAATGGTTTCGAACCAGCGGACGTTTGGGGAAGAAGATACCATTGGGTTTCCCCATTTTACGAGCTTCTGAAAGGCTTAATTCGGTGGCAGCCGCAGTTCAACAGCATGTGCCGCCTTCTGTCCTTGCATGGTGCAGGACGGGGCCGACGATGGCCTCCCCGTCCTCAACTCTCAGTTATTTATCCTCAATGCGCCTATTGGAGAGGTAATCGGCTTTTTTCACGACGGCGTTGGCTAGGCAGCCTTGATGGCGATCGTCTTCTCGGCTTTTTGTGCTTCTGCCGTCTTCGGAAGTTTCAAGGTCAACACGCCTTTGGCGAAGGTTGCCTCGATCTTTGCCGCGTCGACACCTTCAGGTACTCGGAAGGAGCGCAAAAAAGAGCCGTAGCGTCGCTCGGACAGATAGTAATCCTTCTCACGCTCCTCTTTCTCTTCCTTCTTCTCCCCCTTTATCGTTAGCGTGCCGTTTGAGAGCTTGATTTCGATGTCCTTCTCGTCCATTCCCGGAAGCTCGGCAGTAATCTCATATTCTTTCTCTTTTTCCGTGACATCGACGGCCGGCGCGATGGCCCAGCCCGTGCCGCGTGGCCATAAGAGCTCCAAATCAAACACCGGACGGCCGAACGGAAGCCGCCATGCACCTTCATGGAAGTTGTCGAAAAGCCGATCGATTTCACGGCGAAGAGCCTCGAACGGCGCCGTTTGCCCAACTGGCGCAGGCATGGTTGTTGCCTTCTTCTCGGTCTTGACTTCGAGTTTCTGTGCTTCGGCCATGATTGTCCTCCTGTGAAACGGCGAAATATGGATATATGGCAGCCTGATCGAACCTCCACCTCGCGCTCGCGGCGTTCGGTGTGGGGCATGGATTTGATGACCAGGCTTATCGCCCGGCCATCTGAGTAAGCCGACGCGGTTGATCACGCCTTGACCTGAGTCAAGAGGCCGAGTTTCGGTGGGGGGGCAAATGTGGATTGATCAGCCGAGGCTAGCAGAACGTTCGGAGCAAACTCCAGTGTTGCTGGCTCAATTTCTTTCTTTTCAAAGGCGCACGAAAACGCAAAGATTGCGGCTGTATCCTTAAGCCTTGGGAAGGGCCGACTAAAGTGAGCCGGAGGCGGCAAGGTTAGAATGACGTACGTCCACATCCACCTCCTCCTTGTTGCACAGCTTCTTCTGCTTTTGGCCCTCGCCAATGGGACCCCGGTCATTGCCAATCGGATCCTTGGAAGTGCTCTCGCGTATTCCCTGGATGGCGGGTTTTTTCTGCCGGATGGGCAGCCCTTATTTGGCCGCTCCAAAACCATTCGTGGCGTCGCGCTCTCGATCGCCGTGACAGCTTTGGGCGCGCCTTTGATCAGATTGGATTGGACCGTCGGCCTTATCGTGTCGGCAGCGGCGATGCTCGGCGATCTTTCGTCAAGTTTCACCAAACGTCGGTTGAAACTTCCTCCCGGCAGTATGGCGCTGGGCCTCGATCAGATTCTCGAGTCCCTCTTCCCGGCGATCGCTTGCCGATGGGTTTTGCCGATTACCGTCATGGACATCATTCTGGTGACGGGACTTTTCGTCATTGGCGAACTTGTCGCCTCACCCGCGCTCTACAGGTTGAAAATCCGGGATCGGCCTTACTGATTTCCGGCTACCCGAGGAACGCAGGCGGTGAAGCGTGAGTTCCGGTGGACAATTAAAGCGGACAGGCACGACAGACGAACCAGCGCCGACCGATGTGTATCCAGCCATGCCCTTGTATTTCCAGGGACCCGATCCGAAGGCTCGCGGAAGAGCGGCATCGAGGGTGATGGGGATGCCGCCCGGCAGACAGATTTGCCCCCCGTGCGTATGGCCGCTCAACAGCAGGTCGAACCCTGAATGCGCCGCCTGCCGATAAATCTCTGGCGTGTGGGAGAGAAGAATTGAGAAGTCTTCATGGGGAATTGCGTCCGCGGCTTTCTCGATGTTGTCCACCCTGTAAAAATGGGCATCGTCGATCCCCGCGAGGTGGATCCGTTGGCCGCCGCGCTCGATGGCGATGCACTCATTGAGCAGCATCCGTATGCCCATTCCCTCAAGGCCAGGGACCATCCGGATGGTATCGTGGTTGCCTAAGACACCATACACGTCGCCCTTCAACATGGCGCGCAGCTGTTCCATTCCGGCAAGAGAGAGATTGAAGGGTCCAAACGTCTTTCCCCGATAGTCGCCGGTTAGGACGCAGAGCTCATATTCAAGGCCCGGTAAAAGGTCGAGGAGGTGGTTCATCGCCGGTTCGTTCATATCTGAATGCAGGTCGCTTAGATGCAAGATCCTGAAGCCGTCGAACTCTTGTGGAATACGGTCCGAGACGATCTCGTTTTCCCTAAGCTTAAACTTCGCCGTGTTTTTCTGCCCTCGTCTATAAAGGCCAGATAAGCGCAAGACTCCTTCGATGAGGATCCCCGAAAAAAGCAGATTTTCGATGTGGAAGAAGTTCAAGCCTTGCCCGAAGACTTGCAATTCGTGATCCATTTCGATTCCGAGGCGCTGACGAGCGTGCAGACGGCCGAGGCGCCTCTCGAGCTTCTCCCTGATGTCGTTTGGATACAGGACTGGTGGCGCAGCAGCAGAGGGATATTTCATGCGGGTTTCGGCGATATTGGTCCCAAGGACCTGTCTTCGGTGGACGGATGTCAGCCCGGCGGCGGACGAAAGGCCAGGTTAGCGGGCAGAACTCTACGAGAATTGGAGGGCGTAGTCCACGCAAGTCACAGGGGGAAATGGGCGACCAAAGCAACGATTTAGCTGGTGAGTTCTCATCGCCGCAATTCAGACGCTGGACGATCGGCTGCGGTTAGAAACGATCTATATCACGGCGTGTTCACGCTTTTTTGTGCAGAGCTTGCACGCCGCCGGATGGCCTTGCGGCCTAGCTAAAGCAACGGAGGGTTGGCTAAGATGAGCACCGCCATTCAATCCAGCTCCGATACTCATCAGATCGTCCGACTTTTTCTTTGTGGAGATGTGATGATCGGCCGCGGTATTGATCAGATCATGCCGCATCCATGCGGACCGCGTCTCTACGAGGAATGGGTGCAATCGGCCAGCGATTATGTTCGCCTGGCCGAACGGATGAATGGACCGATTCCGACCCATGTGGAGCCGTCGTACATTTGGGGCGCGGCTCTCGACGAGCTGAGGCGCGTTCGGCCTGATGCCCGCATAATCAATCTCGAAACCAGCATCACGCGCAACGAGGGCTGCATCCCAAAGGGCATCAATTATAGAATGAGTCCTGAAAATGCCGAATGTTTGCTGGCTGCAGACATAGATTGTTGCGTTCTTGGCAACAACCATGTTCTAGATTGGGAACGGTTGGGTCTGTTGGAGACCCTGGCCACGCTCAAACGATTGGGAATCAAGACTGCCGGCGCTGGGCGGGATCTGGCCCAAGCAAGCGCGCCGGCAGTCCTGCAGATCGAAGGCAAGGGACGCGTAATTGTCTATTCCTTCGCTATGATAACAAGTGGAGTACCGCGCGATTGGGCGGCAACACCTGAAATCGCTGGCGTTAATCTGTTGCCGGATTTTGCTAGCAAAACGATCATATCGATCGCCGATCAAGTTGCCCGTATACGGCAGCCACGTGACTTGGTCATCGCGTCCATCCATTGGGGTCCAAACTGGGGATATGAGATTGCGGAAGAGCAACGTAGATTCGCACATGCGCTAATCGATCGAGCAAATGTCTCCGTCGTGCACGGCCATTCCTCCCATCATGCGAAAGCCATCGAGATATATAAGAACCGGGTCATTCTCTATGGATGCGGCGACTTTCTGAACGATTACGAAGGCATTCGCGGTTACGAGGAATTCCGAGGCGATCTCTCTTTGATGTATTTCGCCAGCTTCGATTGCCTCACAGGGGATCTCGCAGATCTCGAATTGGTGCCCCTGCAGATTCGACGCTTTCAACTTATTTCCGCATCCAATGCGGATGTCATTTGGCTGCAACAGACACTCGATCGTGAAAGCGGGCAATTCGATGTGCGCATCCGGCTGACATCTGATGGGCGGCTGATCCCATCCTATCTCAAACGTTCTGTTGAAAGGCACTAGATCTTCATACGCTCATTTCAGCAGGCTGGGCTGCATTGTGGGTGAAGTTCTCATTCAATGAGGAAGTCCTATGATCCAAGTTATAAATGGTCGAGGTGGGCCCAAAAAGGACAAGCATTACTCCTATGATGAGAGTGTGGACGAGCCCGCAAAAGAGATCGACTCAGAGCCGGTAGAGATCGAGGCGGAAGTTCCGGCAGAGGAAAACGAACCTATCGAGAGCACAGAAGAGAAGGACAGGCCGCCACCTCCGCTCTTCGAGGAATAAGGGAGGCGACGCCCTGGGGCGCTCAATCTTCTCGATAATTCCATAGGCGTCCCTGATGCTACGCCTTCGCTGCTCTGTGCACTGTAAAGCGCGCCAGTATATCGATCACTTCCTGGTCGGTGACCTGGCGGAAATCGTCATAAAAATAGCCGATCGCGCCGAAGATCTCGTGATCTTCAAGGCAGACAATTTCGTCGGCTTCTTCCTGGATCGCGGCAAGCGTATCCGTGGGAGCGACCGGGACCGCAAGGACGATTTTCCTGGGTTCTCGCATCCGCATGGCACGCAAGGCGGCACGTGTCGTCGCGCCAGTCGCTATGCCATCGTCAACGACGATGGCGAGACGGTCCTTCACATCGGCTCTTTCCCGTCCGCCAAGATAGCGCTGCCGGCGCCGCTCGATTTCGCCAAGCTCGCTTTTACACACGGCTTGGAATTCAGCCTCATCGATGCCGGCGGAGTAAATAACGTCTGCGTTGCGAATGATGATGGGAGAGCCGCCATCAACGACGGCGCCCATTGCCAGTTCCGGCTGTGAAGGGACCCCGATCTTACGCACGATGATGAGGTCAAGGGGCGCCTCGAGCACCGCCGCGACTTCGGCAGCAACCGAAACGCCGCCGCGCGGCAAAGCAAGGACCACGGGCTGCTGATCCTTGTACCCTTTGAGTCGTAGGGCCAATTGCCGCCCTGCATCAACACGGTTCCTGAAACTCATTGCAACCTCCCTCGATCCTTTCCAAAGCATCAAGCCGAAGGCTTTACGGCGTAGGGAAACAACTGACCCATCCTCACCGCCGGAATGTCCTGTTGGATACAGTATCCTTCGCTTGCGCATTTGACTTTTCTCAAATTTTAATGAGCAATTGGTCTAAATGACGATGCCCCAACTCGCGCCGCTGCTCCTTTGCCAATTTCTTGGGCCTGATTGTCGAAGCTGTTGGCAGGCGCGGGCGGCCTTCACTTCAGCACATCGGCATTGATCTTGATCCATCTCAAAGACTTGCGGGATGAATTTCTTGCTAATCGAGGTATGATATCATTAATGGGCCGCGATTTCTGCAAAGTGCAGAATCGATGTTCGATGCATGACCGAGGTGACAAATATGCCGAAAGGACCAAAGCAAGTTACGCCAGCTGAAATTGAACCGGAGCTTACAATCTCTCCCGAGAAAGTATGCTTCATCATCATCAAGGCGAGGGAGTTCGATGCCAAAGATGAAGTAACTGAAGACGATCCCGGATCAAACCCATCTGATGACAAGGATGCTGCAATCCTCGAGGATCATGCAGACGACCCTGTCGTTGAGGAGCTGACGTCGCTTATAAATTCCTCCTCGGAGGATGAGCAGATTGACCTTGTCGCCCTCGCGTGGCTGGGCCGAGACGACTATAACGTGGGTGATTGGCCAGCGGTCCGTGCTGAGGCCGCCAAGGCACACAATGAACGCACTGCCGAATATCTTCTTGGCATTCCGCTCCTCGGCGACTTTTTGGAGGAGGGTCTCTCCATGCTCGGTCATTCATGTGAGGAGTTTGAGATGGGGCGGCTCTAAGCGGTGTCCTGGCGGCATGATGTGCCATTCCGGAGTGTGACGGCTCGCGTCATCGCTCATACAAGCCGACGAGGATGGCTTCCGAAATTAGATGCTTGCGAGCCTCCCGCTCGGCTTCTCGGCACGACGCATCCTTCCGAAGCTGCAACCGGTCAATCGAGAGTGCAAGCAAGCGGAAGTGGTAGCGATGCGGACCATGGCGGTGCGGCGGGCACGGGCCGTCATATCCCGGGCGGCCGAAATCATTGATGGCCTGCTTCAGATTCTTTTCGCTGCCGGGCCGGCCAATGTCCTCCGTCAGCGAAGCCCAATCAGCGGGAATGTTGTAGATGGCCCACTGATGCCACGTCCCTGCTTGCGCATCCGGGTCATCACAAAAAATGGCAAAACTGGCGGTTTCTGCTGGTGCATCGATCCAGTGCAGCGGTGGAGAGAGATTGTCGCCGTCGCATGTAAAGCGCCGTGGCAGCGGTCCGCTATTACAAAAGCCGATCGATCTAAGCCGCATAAATCAACCTCCGGTACCCGTGGTGGGCACAATTCGTTCTTAAACCTTCGCAAGGCTTGCTGCCGTTTGAGGTCGCGATCGGACGAGGGGAGATGCACCGAACTTGAAACCGCCCGCTCAGCCCTGCTTCGGCTGCGTGAAATTTATTTTGGAGGTTCGCCCGAAGAGGTGGACCGGAGCCATTGGCGTCCGCAACTGTTACGGCTTTACGGCCGCTTACTGCTAACGTTAAGAATGGCCCCCTCTCACAAGCACCGCAGGGACCGAAAAACCGGATTGTCCGGCGGATGCACATCAAATCGCGCACCTTGTGAAGAGGTGTGTCCCCATTTGGAGGACCTTGACATTGATCTAGCGCAATGAAAGAGGTCCACTTTCGTCGTCGTTTGCAGCTGTCTCCGCGGCGTTCCTCCGATTTTCGCGCTTGAGGCGGTTACGCCTCTTGCGGCACGGACGCCCTGAGCCACATCAATGCAATCAGCCAGATCCCCAAGGAACTGAGCATTTGGAGGTGGGATGTCCAAAGAGCGAACCACAGCCGCGCCGCCCGAGATAGTCAGTTGTGATGAACTGCGCCGGATCCTTGGCGAAATCGAAAGCACCAAAATCACCGAGATCCTGGCACTAAGACCGACATTGCAGGAGTTGGAGGAGGCGGCACTCTGGGTGAGCGGAGACGGGGACCTCCTCGGCAAGAGAGGCCATCGCCTGAGTGCCGTTGCGGCGGCGATCGTCGATATTGTCCAAACCAGTCAGGAGGAGGAGCCACGCTGAAACGGCAGACGATTTCGTCTCATTTCGAGCTTGGCGGCAATCTCCGCCTGCTGCAAGGAGAAAGCTGCTTCCCTCAACAAAACCTCAACCATCCCGCTCGCGACATCCGAACTGATCTACTACTTGAAAAGACTCTACCCTGGCTCGTGATGGATTTAACATGAAGATTTCGAGGGCTCCGATGGGCTGAGATAGCGTTTGAACCACTCCGTCGCATGGTGGATCACAGCTTCGAGCGCGCCTGGCTCGGGAAAAAGGTGGCTGGCGCCAGGAACGATTTCCAGAGATTTGGGTCCGCGCAAACGGGCGAACGCCTGTTCGTTGAGTTCGATGACGGGGATATCATCTCCGCCGACGATGAGAAGTGCCGGCGTTTGAATGTAATCCAGCACCGCGCCAGCAAGGTCGGGACGACCGCCGCGTGAGACGACTGCGCCGACGCGCTCGCCAAGTTGGGCCGCAGCAACAAGCGCTGCCGCCGCCCCTGTGCTGGCGCCGAACAGGCCGATCCGGAGAGTCAGCGGCTGGCTGCTCACCCAATCGACAGCATCGACAACGCGTTCAGCCAAGAGGGGGATATCGAACACATTGGCCCGATCGCCCTCCTCCTCCGAAGTGAGAAGATCGAACAAGAGCGTCGCAATGCCTTGCGCATTCAGAGCCTCGGCGACGGCCACATTGCGGCGGCTGAATCGGCTGGAGCCGCTCCCATGTGCGAAGACGACAAGGGCTGTGGCAGCCTGTGGAATGGACAAGGTCCCAGTAAGACCAATCGGCGGAATAGTGACAATTCGTCGCTCGACGGTGCCATGCGCCTGGCTGCCCGCGCTGTCCTCGGGCCGAGCAATGTCTTGCGTAGATGGCGCTCTCGTGCGGGAGAAGCGGTGTTTCATGGTGGTCCCCTTCACTAAGAGAGACTAAGAAATAATTTTCCATCGGCGCGTACAATGGGCCATCAGCATCTCGCAGTGATTACCTCAAATCAGCGTTGGCCGGAAAACGGCTCAAGCGATGAGCGTGCCAGCGGCCTTTGGCTCCAGCGCGGAGGACACGGCTTCATTGACCCATTCGAGCCAGACGAACTCGAGCTGACTCCGAACATCTTGGGGAATTTCCTCGAAGTCCTTTCGGTTCCGGGCCGGCAGCAACACGCGCTTGATACCGGCTCGGTGGGCAGCGATAACTTTCTCCTTAATTCCACCGACTGGAAGCACAAGACCACGCAGGCTGATTTCCCCGGTCATGGCGGTATCAGACCGCACAGTGCGTTCCGTCATTAGCGATACAAGCGCCATGAACATCGCGACTCCTGCGCTCGGTCCATCCTTCGGGGTAGCGCCAGCTGGCACATGAATGTGGATATCGGTTTTCTCAAATCCGCTCGGCTCGATTCCGAACGAGGACGCGCGATTTTTGACGATGCTAAGTGCAGCCTGAGCACTTTCCCGCATGACTTCGCCGAGCTGGCCGGTGAGAATGAGCCTGCCGCTGCCGGGAGTACGAGTTGCTTCGATGAAAAGTATATCGCCGCCGACCGGCGTCCAGGCAAGCCCCGTCGCGACACCAGGCACACTTGTGCGCATTGCGAGTTCGCTTTCAAACGGGGGTGCACCGAGGATCGCAGGAAGATCGTCCCTTGCGATATGAATCGGTCCGGCCTGTCCTTCCACAATTCGCACTGCTGCGTGCCGCAGCACCTTCCCAATCTCGCGCTCCAAGTTTCGGACGCCCGCTTCGCGTGTGTAATGTTCAATGATCTCGTGCAGGATCTCATCTGAGATTTCGACCTGTCCGGCCTCAATTCCATTCGCCTTCATCTGGCGCGATACCAGGTAACGGCGGGCGATTTGGAATTTTTCCTCCATGGTATAGCCGGCGAGACTTATGACTTCCATGCGGTCACGCAGTGGGCCCGGAATTGTATCGAGCACATTGGCCGTGGCGATCAATACGATCCTGCTCAGATCGAAGGGTACGCCAAGATAATTGTCCCGGAATGTATTGTTCTGCTCCGGATCGAGCACTTCAAGCAAGGCGGCCCCAGGGTCGCCTTGAATACTCGCGCCAAGTTTGTCGATCTCATCGAGCATCATCACGCAATTGCGCGATCCTGCCTTGCGGATTGCTTGAATAATGTTGCCGGGCAAGGCGCCGATGTAAGTGCGGCGATGACCACGAATCTCGGCTTCATCGTGTACACCTCCGAGGCTCACGCGTACGAATTTCCGATTCATCGCACGCGCGATGGATTGGCCGAGCGATGTCTTGCCAACGCCGGGAGCGCCAACAAAACAAATGATCGGTGCCTTGCCATGCGGCGCAAGCTTGCGGATCGCCAGGAATTCAATGATACGCCGCTTGATTTTTTCAAGCCCGTAGTGGTCTTCATCAAGAATGCGGCGGGCCGCGCTGATATCAATCGGCGCTTCTTCCTCAAGGCTCCAGGGCAACTCGACAAGCCAGTCGAGATAGGTGCGCACCATACCATATTCAGCCGCCCCTTCAGGCATTCGCTGGAACCGGCGCAATTCCTTGCGTGCCTGGTCCTCGACCTCCTTCGGCATATGTGCCTTGGCAATCGCTTCGGTCAGTTCGGCGATTTCTTCGGCCTTGGCGCCTTCACCCTCGCCGAGCTGACGCTGGATCGCTGCCATCTGCTCGCGGAGCAGAACTTCGCGCTGGCGCTCATCGAGGGCCGCCTTGGTCTGCTTGCCGATCTCTTGGGACAAGCGCAGAACTTCTACGCGGTGCGCGAGCATGCGCGAGACCTTTTCCATCCGGGCGCCGAGGTCGATGGTCTCGAGGATTTCCTGCTTCTCCTCCGGCTTAAGATCCATGTAGGCAGTCGAGAGATCCGAGAGCGCACCCGGTAGTGTCACGGCCTGGACCGCGGCCATCAAATCCTCAGGCGCCTGCGGCAGCAGCTGCAGGGCCTCTGTTGCCTGGGCCTTTAGATGAAGGAAACGTGCCTCGATCTCGGGCGAGCGCGTCTCTGGCTCCGGAATCCGCAAGACGCGAGCGGCGAGGAACGGCCAGCCGGTGAGGAACTCAACAATTTGGAAGCGCTGTTCGCCCTGGCAGATGAGATGATTGGTGCCATCAGGTGCGGTCACGTAGCGGACAATATTGGCGGTCGTGCCCAACCGGTGCATATCCGCAGGCCCCGGTTCCGCGACCTCTGGGCTCCGCTGCATGACGATCCCGATCTGGCGTTGATCGCGCAGAGCCTGTTGGGCGGCGGCAACCGAGCCGGGGCGGCCGATAGTAATCGGCACCACGTGCCCCGGAAACAGGACGAGGTTGCGAACCGGAATAATAATGAGGCCATCGGGGGGCAGAGGAGGTACGAGTGAGCCCGTGCCGGCAGTGCTCTCGGGCAGCGTGCCTGGAAGAGACATCTCAGCCACCTATTTTTTGGAGCGTGATCAGAAAGCAGCCCTCGGCAGCAGAGCAACGAATGTTGCTGTATGATACTCCGGCCGGAAGCCGCACCCGCCGCTCGAAGCGTCCCTGCGGCAGTTCGAGCCTATGGATAACGGCGGTCTGCAATTCAAGAGGGAGCGTGCGTGTCCCAGCGAAGACCAATTCATCTCCCTCGATTGCCGCCTCGACGCGGTCGACCCCGACACCGGGCAGGGCGACGTGCACCAATATCTCATTCTCGGTTTCGAGAACGTCGACTGGCGGTTCCCAAGCTGGCCGCCGCGCGGCGGAGAGCAAGGGATTGAAGAATGCGCGCTGCAGCCGCTCCGCCCGGGCGAGCATCTCGCATGCCTCCGACCACATCCAATTATACACGAGATCGCGGTTCATGAGTTTACCTGCAGGTTTCTGGAGTTGGGATGCCACCGAACGGCCGCCACCTTTGTACAGCATGTTGTCCAGGAGGATAGCAACCCCATAATAGTTGGCTTGGACAAAATCGTCCAAGTTGAAACCGCTGGGACATAAGGGGTATTGAAATGGAAAAATGGCGCTATAGCGTGGAAAATATGCAGTTTAGCTGCTAGTGGGACTGATGGAATTGAAAAACCGCAATGAAGATAACAAACGGTTGCGTTATGCATTCTCCATCGCGCCCATGATGGATTGGACGGACCGGCATTGCCGTTTTTTCCATCGCATTTTGTCGCGCCGTGCGCGGCTTTATACCGAAATGCTCACGGCTGCTGCCGTACTGCACGGAGACCGCCCCCGCCTGTTGAGCTTCGATCCCGCGGAGCACCCGGTTGCGCTGCAGCTTGGCGGCTCCAATCCGGCCGAACTTGCGGCGGCAGCGGAAATTGGCGCCGCTTTTGGGTATGATGAAATCAATCTCAATGTCGGATGTCCTTCCGAGCGCGTGAACAGCGGCGCCTTTGGTGCTTGCTTGATGCGCGAGCCGGAGCTTGTTGGCGACTGTGTCGCTGCGATGAAGGCGCGTGTGAAGATTCCTGTAACGGTCAAATGCCGCACGGGGGTCGACGATCAAGACCCAGAGACAGCGCTTAGGGCTTTGGCCGAGCAGGCTATTGCTGCTGGCTGTGATGCCTTGATCGTCCACGCACGAAAGGCCTGGCTAAAGGGTCTGTCGCCGAAGGAGAACCGCGACGTGCCGCTGCTTGATTACGGGCTCGTTCATGCTTTAAAACATCGCTGCCCTGATGTTCCGATCGTGCTCAATGGCGGGCTTACCGCGATCTCCGAGATGCGCACCCAGATCGAATATCTTGACGGCGTCATGGTTGGCCGCGCGGCCTATCAAGATCCTGCTTTGCTCCTCGAGGTGGATAGGGTCTTCTTTGGCGAGGCGGCGCCGGTTGCGGATGTGGCGGCGGCCATCGAAGCTTTCATTCCTTATATCGAGGCGCGTCTCGCTGAAGGCGAGGCGCTGCACGCGATGACGCGGCATCTTCTCGGTCTTTTCAATGGCAGGCCAGGCGCGCGCGCATGGCGCCGGCATCTCGCTACCGAAGGGGTGAAACCCGGCGCGGATGGCAGAACGTTGCGCGCGGCTTTGGCGCATGTGGAACGCGACCTCCGATCAGGCGTCGGCGTAGCAGCTTGGGCAGTTTGTGCTCAAATTTGTTGATCCGGCGAGATCGGCGCGAAGCAGCCTTCGACATTATGCTGGTAGACCGCAGCCTCGGTCACTCAACCGTCCTACCCAATCGCCCCGCGAGATCCTGGATATATTGCCAGGCGGTCCGGCCTGAACGCGCGCCACGCGTAATTGACCATTCGAGCGCCTCGCGCGCGATCGCGCCGCGGTCGGTGGAAAGACCGAAATGGTCCGCATAACCAAAGACCATCGCGAGATATTCGTCTTGTGAGCAGGAATGAAAGCCAAGCCAAAGCCCGAAACGGTCCGACAGAGAGATCTTTTCCTGAACGGTTTCATCTGGGTTGATCGCCGTCCCGCGTTCGTTCTCGATCATCTGGCGGGCAAGGATATGCCGGCGATTCGAGGTTGCATAAAACAAGACATTGGGCGGGCGTCCCTCGATCCCGCCTTCGAGCACGGCCTTCAGGGATTTATAGCTCGCATCCGCGCCATCGAAGGAAAGATCGTCACAAAAGACGAGAAATCGCCAGGGTTTGGCCCGCAACATTGCCATGAGAGCGGGCAGCCCCTCAATGTCCTCACGATGAATCTCGACAAGCTTGAGAGGTGTGAAAGCCTGAGAACCAGCACGTTCTAGATTGATTGCGGCATGCGCGGCCTTGATGAGGGCGGATTTGCCCATGCCGCGTGCGCCCCAAAGTAGCGCATTATTGGCTGCGAAACCTTGTGCGAAACGCCTTGTATTGGCGAGGAGGATGTCGCGGGCTTGGTCGATCCCACGCAATAAGGCGATATTGACACGGCTGACTTGGGAGATTGGAATTAGACTTCCGGCACGGGCATCGAAGACGAAGGCGTCGGCGCTGCTGAAATCACAAGCCCGCTCCTGCACCCCGGCGAGCCTCTCAAGCGCGGCGGCCATCCGCTCGAGCAGCCGCGCCAACGAGGGATCCTTGTGAAAAGGGAAGGGACCGCTTTCTCTGGTCATTGTTCAGGCTTTCGAGGAAGGCATCGGCGGGGCAAACGGTGTTTTAGTACATGATCCGCAAAAATGCAGAGTTTTTGGAAAAGCTCACCCCATGCGGCAGAGCTTGGGGCGGCGGCCCACCACCCAGTCAACATCTGGGGATCGCTCTTAGCAGGGGTGGTTTTGTTGCCATTGCTTTCGCGCCCGCTCTGGCTATATTCGCGCGCCATGCAACGGAGGCTTCGAACGATGCACGCCTTCGGAGGGATTTAGGATCAAGGAGAAGGGATCTTGTTCACATCTGCTTTCGCCCAGGCGACCCCCGTCGGGCAGCCCTCGGGGCCGGACATTTTCATACAGCTGATACCCTTCGGTCTGATCTTTGTTATCGCATATTTCTTGGTCATCCGGCCGCAGCGCAAGAAGGCGAAGCAACACGAGGACCTCATCAAGAACACACGCAAGGGTGACAGCGTGATCACCACCGGAGGCTTGATCGGCAAGGTCACGAGAGTGGTGGATGAAGCCGAACTCGAACTCGAGATCGCGCCGAATGTCAGGGTACGCATTGCTCGGGCGATGATTTCGGACGTTCGGTCGAAGGGGGAGCCGGTCAAGGAGCAGAATTAAATCTTCGTCTGCAAAAAGAGGGAATTGCGGCCGATCGGCCGTCGCACTCTAAGCCTTTGAGATCTAAAGCATCATGCTGCGCTTTCCGGCCTGGAAGATCACATCCATTCTGGCGATGACCTTGTTCGCGCTACTGCTCATCGTGCCGAGCTTGCTCAGCGCGGAGCATCGAGACGAGCTTATCTCGCATCTTCCCAAATGGGTTCCTGCTCGTGCCATCGTGCTCGGCCTCGATCTGCAAGGAGGATCGCATGTGCTTCTGGAGGTCGACAGCAATTCTGTCATCAAGTCTCTTGTGGACAGTCTGCGCGACAGCATCCGGCGGGTGCTGCGCGAAGAGAAAGTCTCGATTACCGGCGGCATTGGCGCCTTGCCGCGGGGCGTCCAATTGCGCATCCCGGACCCGGCCGAGCGCGCAAGGGTCATGCCGAAACTCAAGGAATTGGCGGCAACCTTCGGCGGTGGCATAACCAATACGGCGGCCAGCGCGACTTTCGACGTCACCGAAAACGACAGTGGCCTCATCCAGTTCACGGTCACCGAGGCTGGCGTTGAGAGCCGGGTTCGCCGAGCGGTCGAGCAATCGATCGAGGTTCTGCGCCGCCGCGTCGATGCGCTCGGCACGACGGAGCCGAATATTCAGCGCCAGGGCAACGACCGTATTCTCGTCGAGGTGCCGGGTCTGCAGGACACAAGTAAACTCAAGGAAATTCTCGGAACGACGGCAAAGCTCGAATTCCGCCTCGTTGCCGAGCCGGGCGCCGATCCCGCCGATGTCGAGCTGCTGGACCAAGTCGACCAGCCAGGCAAACTGCCGGTCGAGAAGAGGGTCATGGTGCAAGGCGAGGACTTGACCGATGCCCAGCCGGGCTTCGATAGCCGTACCCAAGAGCCGGTCGTCAATTTCCGCTTCAATATCCGTGGTGGCCAGAAGTTCGGCGAGGTCACCTCGGAGAATGTGGGCAAATTGTTTGCCATCGTCCTCGACGGCAAAGTCATCTCGGCGCCGCGTATTCTTAGTCCGATCACCGGGGGCTCCGGGCAAATCTCTGGGCATTTCACAGTCGAGTCGGCCAACAATCTCGCAATTCTCCTGCGCGCAGGCGCCTTGCCGGCAAAGCTCACGATTGTCGAGGAACGCACGGTGGGACCGGGTCTTGGTCAGGACTCGATTGACGCGGGCGAGCGGGCGGCCTATGTCGGTGCCGCCTTGGTCGCTTTCTATATGCTGATCACCTATGGGATATTCGGCGTCTTCGCGAATATCGCCCTGGCGGTGCATGTCTCCTTTATCTTTGCAGGTCTCGTGCTCCTTGGGGCGACGCTCACTCTTCCCGGCATCGCGGGCATCGTCCTGACCATTGGCATGGCGGTCGACGCCAATGTCTTGATCTATGAACGCATCCGCGAGGAAGCGCATCTTGGACGCTCGATCATTTCCGCTCTCGATGCCGGCTTCAAGCGGGCTTTTGCGACGATCGTTGACTCCAACGTGACCATGTTTGTTGCCGCGGCCATATTGTATTTTCTGGGTTCGGGACCAGTGCGTGGCTTCGCTGTTTCGATGGCACTTGGCATTCTTACCTCGATCGTGACGGCGGTGACGATGACACGCATGATGATCGCGCTTTGGTACCGCTACAAACGGCCGACGCGGTTGCCTATTTGACGATTCTATAATCCGCTGCGGGACTTTAAAAAGGGGCGGCGAAGGGAGACGGAGGATTTCCATGTGCACCAATTCGCTTCGATGCGGATCAAAATCGCCGTTTAATTGCCGCTTTCCCGAAAACCGCCGCGTTTTGGTAAAAGGCCCCTTTGCATGAAACTCCTGCGCCTCGCGCCCGAGGACACCAAATTTCCATTCATGCGCTTCCGGCGCGTGAGCTATCCTTTCTCGGCGCTTCTCTCGATCATTTCGGTCATCCTGTTCCTCAACGTCGGGATGAACTTCGGCATCGACTTTTCCGGCGGCACCCTGCTCGAGCTGCGCGCCAAGAATGGCACAGCCGATCTTGCGAATTTGCGGTCGGTCGCAGAGCATCTCAAGGTTGGCGACGTCGAAGTGCAATCCTTTGGCGGACCCGCCGAAGTGACCATGCGTTTCGGCCTGCAGCCAGGTGGCGATGTCGCGCAACAGGCCGCGGTGAACCGCGTGAAAGACGCAATCGGTGACGGCTACGAGGTTCGCCGCACCGAAGTCGTCGGTCCTCGCGTCTCCGGTGAACTCGTCCAATCCGGCACGCTCGGTGTCGTTATTTCGATCATCGCGGTGCTCTGCTATCTCTGGTTCCGCTTCGAGTGGCAATTCGCCGTTGGCGCGATCATCGCGACGATGCACGATCTTCTGCTTACGGTCGGCTTTTTTGCATTGACCAGACTCGAATTCAATACGACCTCGATTGCCGCCATTCTTACGATCGTCGGCTATTCCTTGAACGAAACCGTCGTGGTCCTCGACCGTATTCGCGAGATGATGCGGAAATACCGTAAAATGCCGACCGATCAGTTGATCGATGTTTCGGTCAATGCGGTGCTGCCACGCACGATCATGACCGCCACGACCGTTTTTCTTGCCCTCATTTCGCTTGTTGTTTTCGGTGGCGAGGTGATCCGCTCATTTTCGCTTGCGATGATCTGGGGCATTTTCGTCGCGACCTATTCGTCCGTCTTCATCTGCTCGCCCATGCTCATTTATCTTGGCCTGCGGGGCGAGACCGTGGGTTCCGCGCCCTCTCCGGCGGCCAAGCCCGCGAAGAGGCTAGCATAGACGAGAGCGAGCGGTACGCCTCCCACAAGCGGTCAAGCAAGGTGTACTCATGACGGAGCCGAGGTACGCTGGCTTCTTGCCCGGCGCACATGCGATCGAAGGCTATGGGGCGGGTGGCTTCCGTTTTGCCTCGATGTCCCATCGCGGCTCGATATTGGCTTTGCCGTCCGGCATTTACGCTTGGAGTGCGATCTCCCCGTCCGATATATCGGTGGATTCGCTCTCACAGCTCTTCCAGGAGGCGCCTTCAGGCATTGAACATCTATTGATTGGCACTGGACTTGAACTTGTGCCGCTTACCGCGATCCTTTTCCAGCGCCTGCGTGCGGCGGCCATCCGGCCGGAGCCGATGGCAACCGGGGCGGCCGCGCGCACTTATTCCATTCTGCTTGGCGAAAGACGCCGCGTTGCGGCGGCGCTTCTGGCAGTGCCTTGATGCGCGGACCGGAGCTGCAACCGGGCAATTCAGATTATGCCTATTGTGAAGACCTGCTTTGCCGTGACGATCGAGACCGTTGGCTCGCAAGCCTTTTCGTCCCGCAGGGCTTGCGGCCGCATGTTCACGCCCTCTATGCCTTCAATCTGGAGATCGCGCGTGTGCGGGAGATTGTTTCTGAGCCCTTGCTTGGCGAAATCCGGTTTCAATGGTGGCGGGACGCCCTCGACGGAAAGAATGAGACTGGCTTTACAGCCAACCCCGTCGCGGCGGCTCTAACCGATACGATTGCACGCTTTAGCTTGCCGAAAGCGCCGCTCTTCGCATTGATCGATGCGCGGCTTGGTGATCTTTACGATGATCCGATGGACTCGACGAATGCGCTCGAATCCTATACGGACGCGACATGCTCAAGCCTTTTCCGCCTCGCCAGGCTGATCCTTGACGAGGAAGTGGCGGCCGCAGGTGTCGGTGCCGCCCGTCATGCGGGAATCGCTTACGGGATCACCGGGCTTTTGCGGGCTCTGCCTTGGCATCCTGCGCGCGGCCAGGTTTTTGTTCCCATTGAATTATTGCGTCCGCACGGCGCGGGGCGCGACGATTTTATTGCTGGCCGCAACGTGCCGGAGGTCTTAGCCGCGCTCGCAGACCTGCGCACGCTTGCGCGCACCCATCTTCAGGCTTTCAACGCGCAGCTGCACAGTCTCCCTAAAAAAAGCCGTCCGGTTTTCTTGGCCGTCAGCCTTTGCGAGTCCTATCTGCGGCTAATGGAGAAGCGCGATTACAATCCTTTCAAAAGCGTGATCGAGCTTCCGCAGTGGCGTCGCCAGTGGATTTTATGGCGGGCTTCCCGCCGATGGGGCTAGCGACGGACCGGATCCGATGCCTGGCTTTCCTCTCATATTCCCTCCGGCTGTCCCGCGACCGTCACTAGGAGCTTGCCGTCGCCGAAAAGGCGCTTAGCTACGCGCTTGGCATCTTCCATCGTCACCGCCGCTATGAGCTTGTTCCGTTCGTCGAGGTATTCGACGCCAAAGCCGTCCGTTTGCAAATGCAGCAGCTGGCTTGCGATCTTGGTCGAAGTGTCAAATCGCAGCGCATAGGAGCCGATGAGAAATTTCTTTGCCTTGACAAGTTCTTCCTCTGTCGGGCCCTCATGCGCGAGGCTCAGAATTTCGTTCTCTATGACTTGCATCGATTCGGCAGCGCGCTCGTTCTTCGTTGATGTGCCGCCTGAGAACATTGCGGCATGATCATGGGCCGTCAGGTGTGAATGGACCGAATAGGCAAGCCCGCGCTTCTCGCGCACCTCGCGAAAGAGGCGCGCCGAGAAAATGCCGCCGCCTAAGATGTGGTTCACGACCGTGGCGGCGATGAAATCAGGGTCTTTGCGGGCGATCCCCTCGCGGCCGAAGCGGATCGTCGACTGCGGCACATCGATACGGGTCACATGCCGTGTCCCGATGCCTGAGAAAGCAGCGGGCGCGACCGGCGTCAAAGCTGCCGTGCCGGGCAAGGGGCCGAAGACATCATCAAGATGGCGGGCAAGCGCTGCTGCATCTATGGCGCCAACGGCGGCGAGCTTGAGATTATCTCTCGCTAAGGTCGCGGCGCGCATCTCGGTCAAATTGGCACGCGTCAGCGTCGGCAGAGTGGAAAGATCACCGTGCACGGGCAGGCCATAAGGATGGCTTGGATAGGCGAAGGCGCGCAAGCTTCGGCTCGCGACGAAATCTGGATCGTTCGCCTCGCGCTTCAGGCTGGCGGCGATCTGACTTACGACCCGCTCGAAAGGTTCAGGGTCGAGGCGCGCCTCAGTCACGGCGAGCCGCAAAAGTTCGAAGGCGCGCGCCGAGTTCCGTGCCAGGGTCTGCATATGTCCGCTCAGATCGTCGCGGTTGGCGGAGAAGGATATTTCGATTGCATCCTCCTCGAGGGCCCGATGAAACCCTTCCGAGTCATAAGGGCCCGCCCCTTCATCGAGGAGGCCGGCAAGAAGCGTCGCGGCACCAGGTTTGCCGATCGGATCCTGGGCGGCGCCGCCCTTGAAGGCGAACTCGACCGCAATGAGAGGAACAGCATAGTCTTCGACAAGCCAGGCCTCTATGCCGCCCTTGGAGACGATCTTTTGGACGGTCGAGGCGCGTGACGCGGTTTCAGGAGTGACAAGAGTTGTCATATGTGTTCCAGCGCCGGAATTGGCGATTATGGACCCGGCAAATGAGTCACAGCGCGAGCGATGTGGCGTCGTCCGCGCTTGTCATGGGGAAATGCGCTTCGGCTCTTGCAGGCAGCAGGAAACCTGTCACGCTGTGTCTTTTGTCGAGCCAGCGCACGGCTTTTTTGACGTCCTCGACGGATACTGCCCCGATCCGCTCGGGCCATTGCGCGATATCTTCGAGACTAAGGCCTGCCGCCAGCGAACTTCCGTACCACCGCGCGAGGGTTGCTTGGTTATCCTGGGCGTAGATCGCCTCGGCGACAAGGCGGTTTTTGGCACGCTGGACGTCGTCCTCTTGGACCCCCTCGGCCGCGCGAGCGATTACGGTATTGACTGCATCATCGAGACGTTCGAGGGAAACTCCCGGCGCAGGCACGGCGAAGACATAAAAACGCGTGTCATCGACAGATGTGCCTTGATAATGCGCCCCTGCCGTCACCGCGAGCTTGTCTTCGATGACCAAGGTTTTGAACAAGAGGCTCGTGTGGCTGCCGCCGAGCAGATGGGCGAGAACTTCGAGGGCCTCGGCCTCGCCGGGCGCGGCCGATTTGTAAGACGGGACGAGGAAGATACTTTGGAGGGTTGGCTGTTCAACCTTGTCATCGGCGAGTGTCAGGAGCCGATGCGCGCGAGGCTCGGGCTCGCGCAGACGAAGCCGTTTCAGCGGCGCGCCATGGGCGGGCGTGGGACCATAATATTTTTCGGCCAAACGGATCGCTTCGGCCGCATCGACGTCGCCCGCAATGACAAGAATAGCATTTTCCGGCGTATAGAACCGATCGTAATAGGCCAGCGCGTCCGCCCGATCGAGGCCCTCGATTTCGTGGTTCCAGCCGATGATCGGCCTGCCATAAGGATGCTGGGTGAAAAGCGCCGCCTGCAGAGCTTCGCTGAGTTGCTCGGACGGGTCTGAATCGGTGCGCATCCTGCGTTCCTCAAGAACGACATCACGTTCGGGCCGCACTTCCTCGTCGCTCAAAATCAGATTTTTCATCCGGTCGGCCTCGTATTCCATGCAGACGTCCAAATGCTCCTTGGCGACGCGCTGGAAATAGGCCGTATAGTCGTTGGAGGTGAATGCGTTTTCTTGACCGCCAAGGTCGGCGATCATCTCCGAGAACTTGCCTTGTGGATGAGTTTTGGTGCCTTTGAACATCAGATGTTCGAGAAAATGGGCAATACCGGATTTGCCCGGCGGGTCCTCAGCTGAGCCGTTGCGATACCAGATCATGTGGGTCACGACCGGCGCGCGATGATCCTCGATCACGACGACATCGAGGCCATTGGCGAGCTTTGCTTGTGTAATTGCCGGACCGCCCGGTTTGCTTTGCGCTTGGGCCGAAGGGTTTAGAAAGACGCTTTCGCGCCTCGGAATGGTTTCACCAAAAGACATTCCATCCATCGCTTTCTAGGCATGATCCCTTGTCTTCCCTGCGGAAGGCAAGAAAAGCGCGGCGAACGTTGCATCCTCCTCGCAGGGAAGCATTTAGAGGAATATAGGATGGAATTGCAAAAAGCGGCAAAGTTTTATGCGCAGAGGTGCTGTCCGCTGCTCGCCGTCCCGGCTCGCCGGATAAATCTGCCACATCAAAGGGTGGAATTAGTTGTCAACCGGAAGCTTGGGCTGAGGAGACCGGATATATTTGGCGGCGTCGGTGTCCTCCGGCTTGTTGTCCTTCTTCGGCGAGTCCGCGGTTGCCTTG
Organism: Methylocella sp.; assembly: GCA_035515355.1. Lineage (GTDB taxonomy): Bacteria > Pseudomonadota > Alphaproteobacteria > Rhizobiales > Beijerinckiaceae > Methylocapsa. Next base: position 44,499 of record DATJBL010000062.1, on the reverse strand, counting down.
GCGACCGCTGTGGCCTTTCTGTAGCCGGGCGGCGGCTCGGTCAGATAGCGGCGCTCGGGCTCCACGCCAGGCTGAACCGTATCAGAACTATTGAAGCCGGTCATTATGGATTTCACAGCTTTTAACGGGGCATTAAGGCAAATTCCTAGACCTCCTCCTTGACAGTCGTCGGGCGGACCATCGGACGGCATGCTGCTCCGGCCTTGATCGGCATCCGTCTGCGACGCTCCCGTTGAGGCTGTGCTTTTCCGCGCAGGCGTTCGCGAATCCAGGGCTGCCCGGCGCTCCTGCGCGATATCTGGGTCGTTAGGCCAAGCCGGATCGCGCGTTGCCTCTTTGGGCGGCGGTAAATCCGTGCGAGGGGGAACAACGATTGGTGGCCGTGCGTGATAATCGATCGAGTCCCGATCATTATTCGATTGCATACCGAAAACGCCGAGCATCGAATTCAGCATATTGTTTTCCTGCGCCCGCGCCGGAGATCCGAAGGACAACACCGCGCCGGACACAAGAGCAGCCAGCGCCGCCGCCGAGACGAGGCCGCGCCCTGGAACAATACCGGGGATCATCATCTTCATCTGTGAAATCTCCGGAGATACCGAAAGGCCCCTTTCGCCGAGGGGCCCACTGCGCGGCAATTTTCTCGCCGTTCAAGGCTTTTTGGAGGCGAACGCCCGATCATAAAAATTGTCATCCGCCCGCTAGGCGGCCGGACTCGCGTGGCTTTTTCGCGGGGCTCCAGGAATCAAAAATCAATAGTACGACACCAAAGGCGATCGCGACATCGGCGAGATTGAACACATACCAGGAGAACGAGCCGATATGAAAATGATAGAAATCGGCGACAAATCCATAGACCAGCCGATCATAGGCGTTGCCAAGCGCCCCCCCAACGATCAACCCAAGGCCGAGTCCGGCGGTTTTCGTCCCCGCGCGCCATAGCCAAAAGCAAAGGAGCCCGGTGGCCAGCGTCGTCAGTCCAAGAAGCCCAATGCGCTCGACTCCATTTTGGGCAGGCAGAAGCGAGTAGGAAATGCCAGGATTTTTGGCATAGATTACCTCGAAGAAAGGCGCGAGCCGAACCGGCTGGTGCGCCTCGATCCCGTAAACAAAGATAAGCCAAAGCTTGTTCGCCTGATCGGCAGCGAGCGTCGTGCCCATCGCCAGCAAGCCCAAAAGGCGCGGCGTCATGGCCATTGTCCCAGAGCCCGCAACTCCCGCAGTGCTTGCGCGTCACGGGGGCTCACGTCCGGAAATTCCGGATCTCTTCCAACGAGCGGAGATATTTTCCAGGACCTTGCGCATTTGCGGCCCTGCGCGCGATCCGGCACGACCGCGACCCCCAAAACTTCATCGAGCCGGAAGGCATCCGCAGGGCCTTCTCCTGGCGCGATCGAAATACCCGACGTGATGCAGATTTCTGCGAAATCGACCGATTCGAGCACTGCGCGCAGACTGTCGTCGGCGACAAAGACCCGAGGCGCCGCTTCGAGCGAGGAGCCGATGCGCTTTTGCGCCCGCTCGATCTCCAGGGCACCGGTGACGACCGAGCGGACGCGGCGAATTTTTTCCCATTTTTCCGCGAGCGCGTCATCTCGCCAAGAGCTTGGGATCTCGGGGAATTGTTCGAGGTGGATCGAGGCCGCTTGCGGATAGCGCGAGAGCCAAGCCCCTTCCGAAGTGAAGGCAAGGATCGGCGCGAGCCACAAAGTCACCGCACGGAAAATCTGCTCGACTGCTTCAAGCGCGGCGCGGCGCTTCTCGCTCGAAGGCGGCTCGCAATAGAGTGTATCTTTGCGAATATCGAAATAGAAAGCCGAAAGATCTGTATTGAGGAAGGCCGTGAGCCGCGCGACAACGCGCTTATAATCGAACTCCTCATAGGCCTTCCGAATCTCACCATCCAATTCCGCGAGGCGGTGCAGCATGAGTGTTTCGAGCTCATCCATCGCAGCAGAACCGGCGATCGAGGCCTCATCGTAATGGGCGAGCGAGCCGAGCATCCAGCGGATTGTGTTGCGCAGCTTGCGATAGGTTTCGACGAAGGTTTTTAAAATCTCCGGGCCGATGCGCAGATCGTCCGAATAATCCGAGGCGGCGACCCAAAGGCGGAGAATGTCGGCGCCGGCATCCTTGATAATGCTTTGCGGCGAAACGACATTGCCGAGTGATTTCGACATTTTCTGGCCCTTCTCGTCGAGAACGAAGCCATGCGTCAGAACCGCGTCATAGGGTGCGCGGCCGCGCGTGCCGCAGGATTCAAGCAGCGAGGAATGGAACCACCCTCGGTGCTGGTCGGAGCCCTCGAGATACATGACGACGTCTGGCCCGCCGTCCCGCATCCGCTGGATCCCGGCCAGCGCCGGAAAGTGTTTCGGGTCATCGAGGGTAAAGGCATGCGTTGAACCCGAATCGAACCAGACGTCGAGAACGTCGTCGATCTTTTCGTAGAGATCCGAGTCATGTTCGGGTTTCAGGAATCGCGCCGCCGCGCCTTCCGCGAACCAGGCATCGGCGCCCTCTCGTTCAAAGGCCTCCGCAATGCGGTGATTGACCTTTTCGTCGACCAGAACTTTCTGCGTGTCCTTGTTGACGAAAATCGCGATTGGCACACCCCAGGCACGCTGGCGCGAAACGACCCAATCCGGGCGATTGGTAATCATGCCGGTGATCCGAGTCTCGCCCGCCGGCGGATACCATTTTGTCAACGTGATCTCTCTGAGCGCGATCTCACGCAGAGTCCCATTGCCTTCGATCGGCTTATCAAGGGCGATGAACCATTGCGGCGTGTTGCGGAAGATGACGGGCTTTTTCGAGCGCCAAGAATGCGGATATTGGTGCTTCAATTTTCCGCGGGCGAGAAGGTTTCCGGCCTCGATCAAGGCCTTGATCACGGCCTCGTTCGCGTCGCCCTTATTGCCTTTGTCGTCGATGACGCGGCGGCCTTCGAATCCCGGCGCTTCCTTGGTGAAGAAGCCGTCGGCATCGACAGTGTAGGGAATGCGGGTATCGATGCCTTGATTTTCCAATTCAATCTTATGCGCCATCCAGATGTCGAAGTCATCGCGGCCGTGGCTCGGCGCGGTATGGACGAAGCCCGTGCCGGTGTCTTCGGTCACATGTTCGCCGCCGAGAAGAGGGACCTTGAAGTCGTAGCCGATGATTGTCTTTGCGAGAGGGTGTGCGACTTCGGTGGGAAATAGTTGATCCGGGCGGAGCGCCGCAAGCTTCTCGAACGCTTCGACTTTTGCTGATTTGAAAACTTGCTCGGCGAGGCAATCAGCAACCACATATAAGGCGCCCTTCCTTGCCCAGTTGCCTTGGGGCGCAGAAGTGACCTTGTACAGGCCATAGGCGATCTTCGACGAATAAGCAATTGCCCGGTTGGCTGGGATCGTCCAAGGGGTTGTCGTCCAGATGACGACCGCAGCATCCAGCAGCTTCAAGTCGATCTCATCGCGGTAGCCGGTCCCGCTACAGTAATCGCCAAGTACAGACCGGATCGGAAACGCCACATACACCGCATCGCTGACGTGGTCATCGTACTCCACCTCTGCCTCGGCGAGCGCCGTCTTTTCAACGACGCTCCACATCACCGGCTTCGAGCCGCGATAAAGCGTTCCATTCGCCGCGAATTTCATGATCTCGCGGGCGATCTGCGCCTCGGCGACATAGCTCATCGTGAGATATGGATGCTCCCAATCCCCCATCACGCCGAGCCGCTTAAACTCCTCCCTTTGCACATCGACCCAATGTTCGGCGAAGGCACGGCACTCGCGGCGGAATTCATTGACCGGCACGGCGTCCTTGTTCTTGCCCTTGGCACGATACTTCTCTTCGATCTTCCATTCGATTGGCAGACCGTGGCAGTCCCAGCCAGGCACGTAGTTTGAGTCTTTTCCGAGCATCCGCTGCGAGCGGGTCACGAGGTCTTTCAAGATCTTGTTCAGCGCATGGCCGATGTGGATATTGCCATTGGCATAGGGCGGCCCATCGTGCAGGATGAATTTCGGCTTGCCGCGCCCGCTCTCCTGCAAACGCTGGTCAAGCTCGATCTCGCGCCATCGGGCGAGAAGCTCCGGCTCTTTCTTCGGCAAGCCGCCGCGCATCGGAAAATCGGTCCGAGGCAGATAAAGGCTCTTCGAATAATCGGATGGGGCCCCCGCAAGCACTGCTCCGCCCGCGCCGTCGGTCTTTCTGTCCATGAGTGTTTCAGGCCTGCTCGCGCGGCTGCCCGCGCCGTTGGTTTTAAGGAGGATCGGTTCCCAGCCGGGCCGAACGCAAGCCAAGCGGCTTTGACGCTCAAACGCGGGCGGGGCTCCTAATTCGGAGTGAAAAAAGATCAAGGATCACGGCCATGAATATCTTCTAGCAACGAACGCACGGGGAATAAAGTCTTTCGGGGACGAGCTCAAGCGAGGCAGTAACCGCCCACCGGAAAGCTGCGGATAAATCCCGAGATGAGAGGTGTGAGCGTTGATTTTCGTCACCGGACGCGCCCTCTCTCTTGAAATAACTGTAACGGATTTTCTGAGAGTAAGCCGCACTTTGGTCCCGTCTGGATCAATGTTCCTGTGGCAGTTTGATAAGCTTCCGGTGATGAGAGCCATGCCTGTCCGCCGTCTCGATCCTGTTCTCGTCGATCGCATCGCTGCGGGCGAGGTCGTCGAGCGGCCTGCCGCCGTCGTCAAGGAGCTTGTCGAGAACGCGCTTGACGCGGGCGCCTCCCGAATCGATATGGCGATTGAGTTTGGCGGCAGGCGGCTCATCCGAGTCATCGACAATGGTAGGGGGATGCCGCCCGATGATCTCGAGCTTGCTGTCGAGCGCCACGCGACATCGAAACTGGCAGATGGCGATCTTTCGCAAATCGCGACGCTTGGCTTTCGCGGCGAAGCCTTGCCTTCTATCGGCTCCGTCGCGACGCTCGATATTTGTTCGCGTGTCGAAGGCGCGGCGCATGGATTTTCGATCCGCGTTGATCAAGGCCGGAAGCACGCCCTCACGCCCTCCGGCGGGCCGCCGGGAACGCGGGTCGAGGTCCGTGATCTCTTTGCCGCCACTCCGGCGCGGCTGAAATTCCTAAAGAGCAATCGGGCCGAGGCGCGCGCTTGCGCGGACGTTGTGCAGCGCCTTGCGATGGCGCACAAAGATGTGCGTTTCACATTCGCGGGCGCCGAGATTTCTGGCTTCGATCTTCTCACGCGCGAAGGCGAAGATGGGTGGTTGTCGCGGCTCGCCGATATTCTGGGCGATGAGTTTCGCGCCAATGCGCTGCGCATCGAGGCCGCGCGGGAGGGCTTTCGGCTCGAAGGTTACGCCGGCCTGCCGACTTGGCACAAAGCCAATGCGCAATCGCAGTATCTCTTTGTCAACGGGCGGCCGGTCCGCGACAAGCTCCTCGTCGGCGCGGTGCGCGCGGCCTACATGGACTATCTGCCGCAAGGGCGTCATCCGGCCGTTGTCCTCTTCCTCGATTGCGATCCGCGCGAGGTCGACGTCAATGTGCATCCCGCTAAGGCGGACGTGCGCTTCCGGGATCCCGGCCTCATACGCGGGCTTGTGATCGGCGCCTTGAAACAGAGTTTGCAGGCCGCGCTCCACCGCGCCACCCCGGCGCATGGTGGGGCTGCCCTCGATATTCTCGCGCGGAGCGCAAACCAAAGCGGCGGGGTGCCCCCCTGTGGCACGCCGGCCGCGAGTTGGGATTGGCATAACTCTCCGGCCTATCCGGGATTTGCCGAGAGCGGTCCGGCGGACATCGGTGGTCTTGCGCTGAGGGGTGACGCGGTTGCCGCCGACACGCGCGCCCATGCGCAGCCGCCCGCGCCGGAGCATATCAACGCCCCACTCGGCGCTGCGCGGGCGCAGATCCACGACAGCTACATCCTCGCCCAAACCCGAGATGGGATCGTCATCGTTGATCAGCATGCCGCGCATGAGCGGCTTGTCTATGAAGGGTTCAAAGCCGCGCGCGCAGGCAAAAACCTGCCGCGCCAGGTACTGCTCATTCCAGCGATCGTCGAAATGGAGCAAGCCGATGTCGAGCGCATCGAGGATGCGGCTCCGCTGCTTCAGGAATTCGGGCTTTATGTTGAAGCTTTCGGGCCGGGCGCGGTCGCCGTTCACGAAATGCCCGCCCTCCTGAAGAGCGGTGACGCGCAAGGCCTTGTCCGCGACCTTGCCGCCGCCCTTCGCGAAGATGAGCGCGCTTGCGTGCCGCTTGAGAAAAGGCTCGATCATGTGCTGGCGACGATGGCTTGCCACCACTCAGTGCGCGCCGGGCGCCACCTCAGCGGCGAGGAAATGAACGCGCTTTTGCGGGAGATGGAGCGCACGCCGGGCAGCGGCCAATGCAATCACGGCCGACCGACCTATGTCGAACTGAAGCTTGCCGATATCGAGAAATTATTCGGGCGGAGGTAGCGGGCTCGTTTGCCGCTCAGCATTCAGGAGAGGAGACTGACCTTTCCAGTCGCAAGATCGTAAACGCCGCCGACGACTTTCACCTGTTGTCTTTGCACGAAATCCGAAAGAACAGGTTGCGCTGTTTCGAGCCGCTTGGTGTTGAGCGCAACATTTTCCTTGATCGCGGCCGCGAGAAGGTCCTTCGGCAATTTGGCTTGTGCGGCTTCGACCGCCGGTTTGATCGCTTCCACGAGACCCGGCAAATGTCCTGGCAGTTCCGCCTTGTCCTCGACGACGTTGATCGCTGAGGCGACGGCGCCGCAATTTGAGTGTCCAAGGACCATGACGAGTGGAGTACCCAGCAACTTCACCGCATATTCGAGACTGGCGAGCCCATCATCGTCGACAAAATTCCCGGCGAGCCGGACGACAAAGATATCGCCAGGCCCTTGGTCGAACACAAATTCCGGGGTGACACGTGAATCCGCGCAGCTCAAGATCGCGGCGATCGGAAATTGCGCGCGGACTCTTTTGACGCGCCCGGCGGAGAAATCCCGGCGTCGCAACCTGTTAGCGACATGGCGGACGTTGCCTTTCAGGAGGTGGCCGAGGGCGGCGTCGGCGCCGATCGCATTGGGTTTTGGCTTTCCTGCCTCCATTTCCTTTGCACTTGCTCGGCCAAGGAGCGCGGCGGGAGGAATCGTGGAGTAAAGGCCCGCCAAGGCGGTAAATTGAGCCGCGGCCTTCAACGCACCGCGTCTTGTCAGACCATGGTTGCAATCAATGGAAAGGCACATCTCGAGGACCTTCTCTTAGACCGGATCCGGATTTTGCACAGACAAACCTTTTATAGCGAACCTTTGGGTAATTCGCGTGATTTATCGCTTCCTCTTGGCCAGGCGCCGGAGTATCGAGGCCATCATGAACGTTCTTCTTCTCGGTTCTGGAGGACGGGAGCACGCCCTCGCCATCGCGCTTGCGAAGAGCCCTTTGCTCACGACCCTTTTTGTTGCCCTCGGTAATCCAGGCATGGCGGCGCTCGCGCGGCCCATTGCGCTTGATATGAATGATCATCAAGCGGTCGCGGCCTTCTGCAAGGCGAACGAGGTCGATCTCGTCGTGATTGGGCCCGAGGCGCCACTCGTCGCTGGTATTGTCGATCATCTGACTGCGGCAGGGATCAAGGCCTTCGGTCCGAGCAAGGCGGCCGCCCGGCTTGAAGGCTCCAAAGCCTTTGCCAAGGAGTTTTGCCGCCAACATGCGATTCCAACGGCGGATTATGCCTGTTTTACCGACGCCGCCTCCGCCAAGATTTATGTGCGTGAAAAAGGAGCGCCGATCGTGATCAAGGCCGATGGTCTCGCGGCGGGCAAGGGCGTCACTGTGGCCATGAACCTTAAAGAGGCGGAAGCTGCGATTGAAGGGAGTTTTTCAGGCGGCCTCGGCAAGGCAGGAGAAAGGATTGTCATTGAGGCCTTTCTCGAGGGCGAGGAGGTTTCGTTTTTCGCCCTCTGCGACGGCAGACACGCGCTCGAATTTGCCTCGGCCCAGGATCACAAGCGGGTAGGGGACGGCGAGAGCGGCCCCAACACCGGCGGAATGGGGGCCTATTCCCCGGCCCCTATCATGGACGCGAAGATGAGCGAACGCGTCATGCGGGACATCATCACCCCGACGCTCGCTGGAATGGCCACGATGGGCACGCCGTTTAAGGGTGTTCTTTTCGCGGGTCTCATGATTTGCGCCGACGGGCCGAAGCTTATGGAGTATAATGTGCGCTTCGGCGATCCGGAAACCCAGGTTATGCTGCCGCGTCTTGAAGAAGATCTCCTTGCGCTTCTGCTAGCCTCTGTCGAGGAAAAGCTGCCGTCAAGGCCGGCGCGTCTCTCGCCGATGACTGCCCTCAGCGTCGTCCTTGCGGCCAAGGGTTATCCGGCTGCGCCGCAGCGGGGAAGTGAAATTCGCGGCCTCGAGCGTGCCGAGGCTATGCCTTTCGTCACGATCACCCATGCAGGCACGAAACGCGAAGGACAAAAGCTGCTCGCCGATGGCGGCCGTGTCCTCAACGTCACGGCCGTTGGCACTGACGTCGCGGAAGCTCAGGCCCGCGCCTATGCTGCGGCGGACAGCATCGACTGGCCGGAAGGATTTTTCCGCCGTGATATCGGCTGGCGGGCGATGAAGCCGGCCCTATCGCTCCAGCCTCCCGCAGTTAAACAGGCCTGAATTCTACAAAAACCGCTTGGGTGTTGCCGAAGCGGCGTGTGTCGCGCTCAACAAAGCTCCCCGGCAAATCCACCTCCGCGTTCGCGTGCTCCTCGATGACGACGAGCGCACCCTCCTCGAGCCAGCCTCCGTCGCGCAAGGCTTCGAGCGTCGGCGTAACGAAAGCGCGGCCATAAGGTGGATCAAGGAAGACAAGATTGAACCTTTGTTGCTCCGGCGCCGCTCCGAGCTTGCGGCCGTCACGGCGAAGAAAGCGGGCAGCGCCGAGAAGGCCAAGCCCCTCAATATTGGCTCGGATGATCGCGCAGGCCTCCGCGCTCCGGTCCACGAAGAGGACGAGATCAGCGCCGCGTGACAGGGCTTCGATCCCCATGGCGCCGGTTCCCGCGAAAAGGTCCAGCATTCGTGCGCCTTCCACCGGGTTGCCGTAGGAATGAGCGAGAATATTGAAAATTGTTTCCCTCAGCCGATCCGACGTCGGCCTGGTCGAGTTTGAAGCGGGGCCGCGCAATATACGGCCTCGAAACCTGCCGCCAACAACACGCATGAGGTCAAGATTTTTCGCGCGGGCTCTTTGGTCTCTCGCCTCGCGTCGGAGATCGAGGACGTTTTTCTCTACTCGGCTGCTTTGAATAGGGCCTTTCCGGGCGCTTCTTTGCGGGGGCGGCAGCCACGAGCCGTTCGACATGGACGGTTCGCCCGGCGCGGTCGGCCGTCTCGCGGCGCTCGATCCTCTTGCGTGGACCATGTGGTACGGCTTCCTCGGCCCGCAACGCAGAAACATGTTTACGTGGGCGGGGCGACGGCTTGATCTTCGCTTCTGCTCTCGTTTCGATTTGCCGCTTGGACAGGGAGGGCCTGCCTGTGCGTGGGCCTCTCGGCCGGTGCTGAGGCTTTAGAGCTTCGGCCTCCTTGCTCCTTCTGCGGAGCCTCGCTGTTGGTGTCCCAGCAAGTCCCGACGCCTCGCTTTGAATTTCGAGAGGGCTGGCGAAATCGGCGCCAGCTTTTTCCGCGAGGGCTGGTCCCAGCTGATCACGGAGTACGCGTGTGCGCACCTCTTCAATCGCACCCTCGCCGATCTCGCCAAGCTGGAAGGGTCCGAAAGAAAGCCTGATCAAGCGATTGACCTGCAGCCCCAGATGCTCGAGTACTCGCTTGATCTCGCGATTCCTTCCCTCGCGCAGCGTCATCGTCAGCCAGCTGTTCGCACCTTGGATACGGTCGAGGCTCGCCCCAACGCCGGCGTAATGCACCCCGTCAAGCGTCAGACCTTCACGAAGCTTGTCGAGCGCCGCTTGATTGGTTTCGCCCTTGGCACGCACCCGGTAGCGCCGGAGCCAGCCGGTTGCGGGGAGTTCGAGGACGCGCGCAAGGCCGCCGTCATTTGTAAGTAGCAACAAGCCTTCGGTATTGATGTCGAGCCGTCCAATGCTGATGACCCGTGGTCCTTCCGGCCAATGCTTGTGCAAATAGTCGAAAACTGTCGGCCGGCCCTGCGGATCACGCTCGGTCGTAACTAGACCGCGCGGCTTATGGAACAAAAAGAGCCGCGTCCTGGTGCGTTGCACGAGAGGCTCGCCGTCGATGATGATCTTATCTTGCAACTGCACGTTGACAGCTGGGTCGATGAGCTGCGTGCCGTTCACGGCGACGCGGCCTTCGCTGATCCAGTGTTCTGCTTCCCGGCGGGAGCAGAGTCCCGCTCGCGCGATGACCTTAGCGATTCGCGCGCCTCCGACCTCCGTGGCCAGTTTAGCCGGCCGCCCGGAAACCGGCTTGCCCTCGCCAACTCTGGGTTCGGGCTTTGCCGAACGATTTTGCCGAGCCCGCGTTCCTTGCGGCGTGGCCGCCGCTTGGCCGGAACGAAGATCCCCTTTGTCCTTATTTTTGCGCATTATTTCTGATAGCAGACTCTCGGCAAAAAAGGGAACAAAGCATTCGACCTCATCCGGCGGTAAGAGCCCGCTGTGCGACGGGATCACCGAGGACCCTTTTCCGAGAAAGCCACAGGAGCGAGGCAGTATTTGAAAAGCGTTACTTTGGAAACCGATCCGATGTCCCGCGCGTTTTTTGAGGCTCACGCCGCTCGTGATCGCGGCGAGGTGCCGATAGGCGCCGTCATCGTGCACGAGGGCAAGATCATCGCAGGCGCAGGAAATCAAACGCTGTGGGACAAGGATCCAACGGCCCATGCGGAGATTCTGGCAATCCGACGGGCATGCCGAGCGGTAGCCTCGGAAAGGCTGCCCGGATGCGATATCTATGTGACACTAGAGCCTTGCGTCATGTGCGCCGCAGCAATCTCTTTCGCCCGGTTGCGCCGCCTCTATTTCGCGGCCCCGGACCCGAAGGGCGGCGCGATCGAACATGGGCCGCGCTTGTTTGCGCAGTCCACATGCCATCACGCGCCGGAGATCTACGGCAGGATTCGTGAAAGCGAAGCCGCCGCCATGCTCACCCGCTTTTTCATGGCGCGCCGATGACTGTTTTTTGAAGGCGAATAGTTTTGAACGCAATCTTCTTGCACTCTGTCGATTATGAGCATTCCACAAAATTTTGTGGCAATAGTGGATTACAAGGCACGCTTGACAGGCGAAGCATTGAACACCTAAACGAGTTCAAGCCTGGGCCCATCGCTGCATGACCGTTAAGCCAAAGCTCCGAGTTTTTCTTTGCGCGCCGCGCGGTTTCTGCGCCGGTGTCGTGCGCGCGATCGATGCAGTCGAGGAGGCGCTGCGCATTCATGGCGCACCCGTCTATGTTCGGCATGAGATCGTGCATAACAAATATGTCGTGGAAGGCCTGAAGGCCAAGGGCGCGATTTTCGTCGAGGAACTCGACGAGGTGCCAGATACGGCGAAACCGGTGATCTTTTCCGCGCATGGTGTTCCGAAATCGATTCCGGAAGACGCCGAGGCGCGCAAAATTTTCGCGATTGACGCGACCTGTCCGCTGGTAACCAAGGTTCACCGCGAGGCCGAGCTGCACCATAGGCAAGGCCGCCAGGTGCTCCTCGTTGGCCATGCCGGCCATCCGGAAGTTGTCGGTACTTTGGGACAGCTGCCGCAAGGTTCGATCATTTTGGTTCAAACCCCCGAAGACGTCGAACATCTGCAGCCAAGGGATGAGAATAATCTCGCCTATGTGACCCAGACGACCTTGTCCGTTGATGATACACGCTCGATGGTCGCCGCCCTCACGAGACGGTTCCCGAATATTGTTGGTCCGCATCGCGAGGATATTTGCTATGCGACAACGAACCGGCAGGAAGCGGTCAAGCGAGTGGCGCCGGTCGTCGATGCCTTGCTTGTCGTTGGCTCCGCCAATTCATCGAACTCGCAAAGACTGAAAGAAGTCGCCGAGCGTTCGGGGTGCAAGCTTGCCCGTCTCGTTTTGCGCGCCGAGGACGTCGAATGGTCTTTGTTTGGCAATATTTCCTCCCTCGGTATTACGGCGGGGGCGTCGGCTCCCGAAATCCTCGTCGAGGAAATCATGGACGCTTTCGCTGAGCGCTATGAACTTCAAGTCGAGACCGTCTCGACGGCCGACGAAAGCGTATTTTTTCCGCTCCCGCGCGAACTGCGCGGGGCCGTCGCCAACCAAAGCTGAACCAGCGGCTCTTCCGTCAGAACGGGAGATCCACCGGGCAACCGCAGCAATATCCTTGAAGCACGTTTCAGCGATTCTCATCGCAGGGCCGACAGCGAGCGGCAAGTCGGCCTTGGCCCACCGTCTTGCTTGCGCCTTCGGCGGTGCGGTGATCAACACCGATTCCATGCAGGTCTATCGCGATTTACGCGTGTTGACGGCGCGCCCCGATGAGGTGGACGAAGCCAAGGCGCCGCATCTGCTGTTTGGTCACGTCGATGGCGCGGTGAATTACTCGGCAGGGCTTTGGCTCGCCGATGTTGCTTGTGCGCTCGAGGAGGCGAGGCAGAAGGATCTCCTGCCGATTTTTGTCGGCGGCACGGGGCTTTATTTCAAGGCGTTGACGCAAGGGCTTTCCGCGATTCCCAATGTTCCCGAGGGTGTCCGTGCAAGGGTTCGTGCCCGCGCAGCAGGGGTTCCAGTTGCCGACTTACATGCGAGCCTCAGGCGATGCGATCCTGCGGCGGCGGCGCGCTTGCGGCCGACCGATCCGCAGCGCATCTTGCGCGCGCTCGAGGTCTTCGAAGCGACTGGAAAGAGCCTCATATTTTTTCAAGGCACCCGCGCCGCACCGCTTCTTGATCCAAGCAGCGTCTTCGCCGTCTTCCTCGCGACCGACAGAGAGGCGCTGACGGCGCGAATTGATGCACGCTTTGATGGCATGCTCCAAGCTGGCGCCTTGCAAGAAGTGGTTCGGCTTCGCGATCGGCGTCTCGATCCCGCGTTGCCGGTGATGCGCGCGCATGGCGTGCCCGATCTCATCGCGCACCTTGATGGTGACATCTCCCTGGAAGAGGCGGCGAGACAGGCGAAGCTTGGCACTGCCCGTTATGCCAAACGGCAATTAACCTTCGCCCGGCACCAGCTCGCATCATTCCAATGGGCGGCTCCGCAGGAAGCCGAGAGGCGCGCCTTTGAAGTCTGCGCTGGTCTCGTTAGTGACGCCAAAAGATAATCTGACCGATGGTGAGCAGGATTTCGGCGACGATCAAGATCACGATCGTTGCTTCAAGCCTCGTCGCCGTGTTGGCATCGATCATGTCGGTCAGCGTTCGCGTGGTTTCAACGATCGTGTCCAGTTTATGTTTTAAGGTCTCACCGCGTTCCTTGAGCTCATATTCATCTTCGAGCCTTGTGTAGAGCCTCTCAAGATCGGGCCGGTCCCACAGGACATCCGGCTTTTCCTCGACGGCGACGCGACCCGACACGCGATGCTGGACGAGCAGCGTCTGGCCGATCAGTTTCAGCATTGAGCGTCGTTTCCAAGGAGGCCTGCCGTTTCGTGCAAGCTGTGCGGCAAAAGGCTCGATGATGTCGAAAACAGCATTGACTTCGCGTTCATCGCGGCCGAGTGAGACGCTTTTGGCGAGGGCATCGGCGACAACGAGAAGCCTCTGTTCCGAAAGGTCCTTCATGGTGATCGCGCCGCCCGGCGGGATCTTGTCGTCAAATTCCGGTGAGATTTCGAGGATGGCTGTTTCGTCGTCGATATGTTCATGCGGTCCCCAGACCCGCAATTTCACTTGGCCGAGCACATCGTCTTCCTCGAGGGGCGACAGGCCGATCATCACCGCGACTCCGAAGCGATAAAGGGCAACGAAGCCATTCGTGCCCGCATGAAAGGCAAGTGGTGTCGCGGAAATCGTGTCGGAGCGCTCAAGGCCGGCCGTGTCGATGCGGTCGCCAAGGAGCAGCGCTCGGGCGGTGACGCGGCGCGGGCCTTGCGGGGCCGGAAGATCAGTTTGTGGGCTGGTCATGGCGCATGAGTACAGGGCGGGGCGGGTGTTTGAAAGCCCTAAGCGGTTGGATTGGTTGCAACAGAAAGGCAAGCTTGGCTGCGCCAAGAGCGCCGCGTCGCCGAAGTTCCCGTTGCAGGAGCGCATTCACATTCCGAGTCTGAAAGCACTTTAGCTTCGAGTCCGTCAATTTACCAATGTCAAAGTCGCCTTTCACTGGTGCCAATCAGGCGATGATTTAGAACAGCAAGTGGAACCGGCACAACTCGAGGTAGTCGAGACAATTGGCTGGCGGCATCAATGTCGCGAAATATAATAATAGTGTGGGTTGTATAAGTTAATTATAGAAGTATGCATATTAACTTAGAAACTACTTGCTTGCATTTATACCTTGTTAAGCGTATGTTACGATTATGTAAAACGTAAGCTATAAATAGCATCTTAAGTATATATTATCCACGGCCAGAAACCGTGCCTGTCTCTTCAGATCGTTGCGCCGTACTGAGCTTCGTCCAGAGCGAATGGCCTCGGACTTCGGGAACAGCCCGTCGTCCTGCCCCAACAAACCTTATTGACCGTCCCCAGCGCATCGGCTAAGGAAGCAGCATAGGCAATTGCAGGGTGACCCCTTGAACAGCAGTCTTGTCGTAGCGCGCGCGCCGGAGGAGGGACGGAGCTAGGTTCCGTTTTCCTTAGCTGGCGCATATCCGGGCCCTGAGGGGCCTTTTTTATTGCCCAAACCCAGGAAATCGCAAAAACTCTCTTCAAAAGAGAGGCTTTGGAGCAAGAGATGTCCAATCAAATGACCGGCGCGGAAATGGTCGTCCGGGCTTTGCGGGATCAGGGAGTCGAAACGATTTTCGGCTATCCGGGCGGCGCCGTTCTGCCGATTTACGACGCCCTGTTCCACCAAAAGCACATCAAGCATGTGCTGGTGCGCCACGAGCAGGGGGCGGCCCATGCCGCCGAGGGCTTCGCGCGGTCGAGCGGCAAGGTCGGTGTCCTTTTGGTGACCTCGGGTCCGGGCGCTACCAATTCGGTGACGGGTCTCACCGATGCCCTCATGGATTCGATCCCGGTGGTCTGCATCACCGGCCAGGTGCCGACACATCTCATCGGTTCTGACGCCTTCCAGGAATGCGATACGGTCGGCATCACGAGGCATTGCACGAAGCATAATTATCTCGTCCGCCAGATCGAGGACTTGCCGCGCATTTTACACGAAGCTTTCTATGTGGCCCAGAATGGACGTCCTGGCCCGGTCGTCATCGACATCCCGAAGGATGTGCAATTCGCGGTTGGCACTTACATCGGGCCCCGCAACATTGAACATAAGACCTATAGGCCAAGATTGTATGGCGACCCGGACCGGATTGCGGAAGCAGTGACGCTCATGGCGGCGGCACGACGTCCCATTTTTTATACCGGCGGAGGCATCATCAATTCGGGCCCTGAGGCCTCAAAGCTGTTGCGAGAACTCGCCGCTCTCACGGGCTTTCCTCTCACCTCGACTTTAATGGGGCTCGGCGCCTATCCAGCCTCCGGCAAAAACTGGCTCGGCATGCTCGGCATGCATGGTACTTACGAAGCCAACAACGCGATGCATGATTGCGATGTGATGATCGCGATTGGTGCCCGCTTCGACGATCGCATCACGGGACGCCTCGATGCTTTTTCGCCGGGCTCGACCAAGATCCACATTGATATCGATCCGTCCTCGATCAATAAGAATGTGAAGATCGATCTTGGTATCGTCGGCGACTGCACTCATGTGCTGCGCCAGCTGATCGACGCATGGCGGGTGCGGGAACTCGCACCTGATAGGGTTGTGCTCGCCAAATGGTGGGCTCAGATCGACAAATGGCGCGCCCGCCGGTCACTTTCCTTCAAAGCCTCGCAAGAGGTGATCAAGCCGCAATATGCGGTGCAGCGTCTCTACGAGCTCACCAAGGCGCGCGACACCTATATCACGACCGAAGTCGGCCAGCATCAGATGTGGGCGGCGCAGCACTATCATTTCGAGGCGCCAAACCGCTGGTTGACATCCGGCGGTCTTGGCACCATGGGCTACGGACTTCCGGCGGCGATCGGCGTGCAGATGGCACATCCTGAAGCACTCGTTATAGACATTGCTGGCGAGGCTTCCATACTCATGAACATTCAAGAACTCTCGACCGCCGCGCAATATCGGCTGCCGGTCAAGATCTTCATCCTCAACAATGAATATATGGGGATGGTCCGCCAATGGCAGGAGCTGTTGCATGACGGCCGCTATTCCGAGAGCTATTCGGCTGCACTGCCGGACTTCGTCAAGCTCGCGGAGGCCTATGGCGCCCACGGCATCCGCTGCGCGGACCCGGCCAAACTCGATGACGCCATCCTGGAAATGCTCGAGGTCCCGCAAACGGTTATCTTCGATTGTGTCGTCGACAAGACCGAGAATTGCTTGCCGATGATTCCCTCCGGCAAGGCGCATAATGAAATGATTCTCCCTGGCCACGAAGCAGAACTTGAAACTGCGATCGATGCCGCGGGCAAGATGCTGGTGTAATCGCATGAACGCTCCGGCGCCTCTCTCGCCTTACTCGTCGGCTCTCGGCAAATCCAATGTCGAGGTGCATACGCTCTCGGTTCTCGTGGACAATGAACCGGGTGTGCTAGCCCGCGTCGTCGGGCTTTTTTCAGGGCGTGGCTATAACATCGAGAGCCTTACAGTTGCCGAGGTTGCCCATGCCGAGCATTTATCGCGCATCACGATCGTCACCTCAGGCACACCCGAGGCGATCGAGCAAATCGGCCATCAGCTGGAGCGGCTCGTGCCGATCCACAAAGTCACCGACCTGACCTTACGTGGCAATGCCGTGGAGCGCGAGCTTGCGATGATCAAGGTCGCGGGCAAGGGACAAGACCGCGACGAGGCCTTGCGGCTTGCCGAGGCGTTTCGCGCGCGGGTGATTGACGCTTCGATCGAGAGCTTCGTGTTCGAGCTCACCGGCGCTGTCGGAAAGATCGATCAGTTCATCGATCTTATGCGGCCGATCGGTCTCATTGAGGTCTCGCGCACCGGGGTTGCGGCGATGTCACGTGGACCAAGCCCAACGTGACGCGCGGCCAGTTCGCGGCAAAAACGCTCTTCCGAGAGAGGGCCAAAAGGAACCAGAAGGTCAGCCCTTGCCTTTCGAAACATCGGCTAGGGTAACCTCAACTCGCCGCGACTGATCTTCGCGCATGACTCCCAAAACTACTTTTTTTCCGACTCCGATCTGTTCGAAAATTGCAGCAAGGTCGCTAACGCTGTGAACCGGCTCACCGTTGACCGAGGTGATGACGTCTTCGACATCGCCGTTGGACGTGACGCCTCTGAGCCCGGCCTTTTCCGCCGGAGAGCCCGGCTGAACCCGCAGGACGATCACGCCGTCGACACCGGCTTGCGCGGCAACGATTTCGGATGCCGCGGCAATGCCGATCCCCGGCATCGGCACGTGGCCGGTGCTGATAATCTGCGCCGCGACACGATTGACGACATCGACAGGAATTGCGATACCGACGCCCGCCGAGGCTCCCGAACCTGATATGATCATCGTAGTGACGCCTATCAAACGGCCCGCACTATCGAGCAAGGGGCCGCCGGAATTTCCGGGATTAAGAGGGGCGTCGGTCTGAATTCCGCCCGCGATTTCGTGTCCGTCCTCGGTCGGTATAGTCCGGCGCAGGGCGCTGATGATCCCGGATGTCAGGGTCTGCTCCAATCCATAGGGATTCCCGATGGCGAAAGTCGCCTGGCCAACTTGCAGATCGGATGATGTCCCGACCGCGACCGGACGAGGAGGAACCCGGGTACCCTCTAGCTGAAGCACCGCAATGTCATAATTCGGCGCGAAACCAACAATGCGGACCGGAACCGACTCCCCGGTCGAAAGGTGCGCGGCAAACTGGTCGCTTCCTTTGACGACGTGGTAATTGGTGATCACGTGGCCAGCGCCATCCCATATGATCCCAGTTCCCGTTTGAACGTCGGTTTCTCCCTCCTTGGGTGTCAGAAGTTCCCTCGGTTTCTTCCTCGCAAAAACCGATACGACGGAAGGTGAAACGGTTTGGAACAGTTTGATCGTTGTCCGTTCCATCTCGGTGAGGCTGGCGCGCGGGGTGATCGTCCGCGGCGAAGTCGCGGAGAACCACCAGTCGGCCAAATAGGGCTCCGCGGCCAGGGCGGCCGCTATCACAATCAGGCAAATGGCGGCAATTTGAATGATCCGGTTCGTCATGGTATCGCCTCTGTTTGCCGCCGGGCTTAGACCTCTTTCATCTCGAGCGGCTAAGCGCCTGGATCTATAGATTTCCGGGCTGGTCTAAAGCCTAAATCCATGCCATTTGAAACGCTCATGCAACTGGCCAGCGATGGAGGAAACCCGCGATATGCGCGTCTATTATGATTCCGATGCCGATATCAATCTCATCAAGGGCAAAAAAGTCGCGATCATCGGCTTTGGAAGCCAGGGCCATGCCCATGCCTTGAACCTCAGGGACTCAGGCGTCACGGAGGTCTGTGTGGCTCTGCGCGAAGACTCGGCTACTGCCAAGAAGGCGGAACGGGAAGGGCTCGATGTTAAAACTGTTGCCGATGCTGCCAGATGGGCCGATGTGGTGATGCTGCTTGCTCCTGACGAATTGCAGCGCGACATTTATCGCGATCATCTCGAAGCCAACTTGAGACAGGGCGCGGCCTTAATGTTCGCGCATGGTCTCAACATTCACTTTAATCTGATCGAGCCGCGCGGCGATCTCGATGTTTTGATGGTGGCGCCTAAAGGACCAGGCCACACGGTGCGCTCCGAGTATAAGCGGGGGGGCGGCGTGCCTTGTCTCATCGCAGTGGCGCGCAACCCTTCCGGCAATGCGCATGAGCTCGCCCTTTCCTATGGATCGGCAATCGGCGGCGGCCGCGCGGGTCTTATCGAGACGACGTTCCGGGAAGAATGTGAGACGGATCTTTTTGGCGAGCAGGTCGTCCTTTGCGGCGGCCTCGTCGAGCTCATCCGCAATGGCTTTGAAACCCTGGTTGAAGCAGGCTACGCGCCGGAGATGGCCTATTTCGAATGTCTGCATGAGGTCAAGCTCATTGTCGACCTCATCTATGAAGGCGGCATCGCCACCATGAATTATTCGGTCTCAAACACCGCCGAATATGGCGAATATGTCACCGGCCCGCGTATCATCACAGAAGAAACCAAAGCCGAGATGAAACGGGTGTTGAACGACATCCAAGCCGGCAGGTTCACCCGCGATTGGATGCTCGAGAACGAAGTCAATCAAACGTCCTTCAAAGCCATGCGGGCGAAGTCGGCTGCCCATCCAATCGAGGAAGTCGGCGCGCGGCTGCGCGCGATGATGCCTTGGATCGGCGCCAACAAGCTCGTCGACAAGGACAAGAATTAACGCTGCAAAGACGAAGCCTGGCGGCTCCCGCTGCCGAGCTCTTGCCGTCGCCGACTCGATCATGCATATGATCATATACATGATCAGGGGGCACAAATGGGCCTAGCGACCGAGAGATTGATTGTTCCAATCACGGCAAAGGGTAAGCTGAGATCAAGTACAAATCCCCGTCAATTGCGATATCGTCCAAGCGGGAATTAGCTGGCGGGCCTTAATGATCGGTTTTCCGCAATCGCGACAGACTAACTTCCTGAGATCGGTTTGGTCTTGAGCGCGTCGGCGAGCCGCATCTTGGCCGAGCCCGGCGCCAATGGTTTTTGCTGGTTCTCATGTGGTGCCCACCCGGAGAGAAATATCATCTCGAACGTCGCACGCACGCGTCCGTCGGGATCTGCGAACCGGTCCGCATAGACTTGAGCGGCGCGTAAAAACAGCCTCCTCGGCGAAGGCGTGCGCAACCGGGCCGTGAGCGCGTTGGTCGCGCCCATCGCACGAAGGTCTGAAATGAGGCCGAACATGTCTGCGTAACGCACGGTGATGGGTTCGCTATCGGCGACCGGCAACGCGAAACCGGCTCTTTGTAGAAGCCCGCCCATAGCCCGCACATCCGCGAAAGGCGCCACGCGCGGGCTGATGCCCTCGCATATCTCTGTTTCCGCAATGGCGAAAGCGGTTCGCAACTCATGAAGACTCTGGCCACCGAGAAGACAGCCAAGAAAAAGCCCATCCGGCTTCAAAACGCGGCGAAGCTGAATGAGCGCTCCAGGAAGATCGTTGAGATTTTGCAACGATAGCGCCGAGACAGCCAAATCGAAGCGTTCTGGAACGAACGGCAGATTTTCCTCATCACCGACAATTCGTGGGAAAGCGAGTTCGCCTGCCGCTTCGGCCAGCGGCGCCATGCGGATAAGGAGAGGCGGATGGAGAAGCTCCGCGAGCCAAGCGGCGAGGGGAAGCGAAGGAGTGCCCGCATCGAGGATGGCGTGAAACTCGCGCTTGATGGTGGCAAGGCGTTCTCCGAATTCCTCAATGGCACGTGCGAGCAGAAAATCCTCGGTGCCCTTGGCAGCTGCGCGGGCAAGCCTTTGCCTGATGAGGCGGCGATCGAAGATGGGGGAAGGAGCGCTCGTCATCGCAACAGGCAGCTTTCATCGAGGCAAACTGCTTGGTTGGTCTTTGCGCAAACATTCGTGTGAATCGTCCGCAGCGGACCATCAACTCCCACCGCATTCAACTCATCTGGGCCGAAACGCGACGGAAGCGGACCAATGCGAGGCCAAAAAAGAGGCTTCCCATAAGTGCGACGGCCAAGAATTCGGGCCAGACGACATCGAGGCCAGCGCCACGGTAGAGAATTGCCTGAGCAAATGAAACGAAATGGGTCGAAGGCGATGCCTCCATGATGATTTGAAGCACCCGTGGCATGCTTTCGAGCGGCGTAATGCTGCCTGAAAGAACGTTCATCGGAGTGGCAACCAGGAGATAAAGGAGGCCGAGCTGAGGCATCGTGCGGGCCACGGTGGCGAGGAAGATGCCAATCGCCGTTGCAAAGAAAAGGTAAATCACCACGCCCGCCAGAAACAAGCCAGTGGATCCTGAGACCGGAATCCCGAGGAGCGTACGCACGACGACATTGAGCGAGAGGCCGACCGCAAGCGTGATCACCAAACCATTCGCCCAGACTTTCGCCATGGCAATTTCAAACGGTCTGATCGGCATCACAAGCAAATGATCTACGGTTCCGTGCTCGCGCTCACGGACAACGGCTGCTCCTGAAAGGATGATCGCCAACATCGTGACATTGTTGATGATGCCCATGACGCTCGCGAACCAAGAGGTCGTGACATTGGGATTGAAAGCAACACGCACGTCAAGGCTGACAGGTGAGGGCGGCGCTCTTTCCGACCTCACAAGAAAATCATGGATCTGCGTCGTGAGAATTTGCTGGATGTATCCGGCGCCGATACCCGCATGAACCATCACGGTCGCATCGACGTTGACTTGTATAGGCGGCTGCCGTCCGGCGAGCACATCCCGCTCGAAATGAAGCGGAATGTCCAGGATAAAAGTATAGGTTCCATTATCCATCAAGCGGTTGACATCGGCCAAAGCAATCTTCTGCGGCGGTTTGAAATAAGGCGGCAGGTAGAATCCCTCAATGATGTAACGTGAAAGTGGCGAATTGTCCTCGTCGATGATCGCGATCGCCCCATTATGGAGCTCTTGTGAGCTGCTTTGCGCTTGCGCATAGACCGCGATCGAGAATGCATAAATGATGAGGCCGACCAGGACGTAATCATGCACGAAGCTGCGCAGTTCCTTTGTTCCAAGCCAGAAAATATTGGCTAATGAGTGCATCGCCGTGCACCTTTTCTAAGTTTCTTGGCTGCGCAGGAAGACGAGACTGAGAAGGATGAGAACCGTGGCGAAGATCGCGAGAGAAGGGAGATTTCCTGCGAGATCCGCAAACCCGAGAGCTTTGGTGAAGGTCCCGACACTGATCGGCAGAAAATAGGTCATCGGGAATAACTGTCCCATGTAATAGCCTATTCCCGTCAGAGACGATACAGGCGTCATCATGCCCGAGAATTGAAACGCGGGCAAATAAGAAAGAATGGCCGTGCCAAACAAAGCAGCGATCTGGCTACGCGCGAAGGACGAGATGAACATGCCGTAGCCGGTCGTTGCCATGACATAGAGCAGAGTGCCAAGAACGAGAGTTGGGAAGCTCCCCTTGAATGGAATGGAGAAAACGAAGATTGCTATTAAGAAAAGAACCGTGAAATTGGCCATTCCGATGGCGATATAGGGAAGCTGCTTGCCAATCAGAAACTCGATTCTTGTCGCCGGGGTAACATAAAGGTTTGTGATCGATCCGAGTTCCTTTTCCCGCACGATGGCAAGTGCCATGAGAATTGCGGGTATGAGGATCAACAAAAACGCGAGTGTGCCTGGGACCATCGCGTAAACGCTGTAGAAATCCTGATTATAGACATACCTTGTCTCGATCGTCGCGGGTTGGATTTGGCTTGCTGCCTGGCTCTCAGGTCTCCCCGATAAACCCTCCTTTGTCGCGAGATCGGTGAGATATTGCTCGTGCATCGCCTCCAGATAGCCCCGAATCGTCTCCGCCCGGAAAGGCATGGCGCCATCGATCCATGCGCCGACCGATGTGGGAATGCCTTTCCTGATGTCGCGCCCGAAATCGGGAGGGATTTCAATGGCGGCGGTAATGTTTCCGCTCTGAAGGCGCCGTTCGAGTTCCGCGTAATTTTTAATTGGAGCCTTTTCGACGAAATAGCGCGAACCTCGAAGCTCCTCAAGATAGGCGCGGCTTTCCGGCGAATTGTCATGATCGAGCACGGTGAAGGTGAGATTGTTGACATCGGTCGAGATACCCGCCCCCATCACGATCATGAGAAATGCCGTGCCGAGAAGCGCAAATCCCAGCCGGATCGGATCGCGCCAGAGTTCGAGCGCCTCACGGATCGTATAGGCGAACATGCGGCGCAGGCTGAACCAGGAATCAGATTTTGGCGGCGTCGCCCCGGCGATTTCCGCCGGCCGAAAGCCCCCCTCCGCAGAGGTGATTGTCTCCTCGCCGGCTGTGCAGCGCGTACGGATTGCTTCCTCCAGATAAGAAATGAAGGCGTCCTCCAGGTTGGCGCAATTGCGCGCCTTGATCAGTGCCACCGGTGTGCCGGTTGCGAGAACACGGCCTGCATCCATAAGTGCTATCAGGTCGCAGCGCGCCGCTTCATTCATGAAATGTGTGGAGATAAATATGGTCACGCCCTGATTGCGCGACAGATCGATCAGTAACTCCCAGAACCCGTCCCGCGCCAGCGGGTCCACGCCCGAAGTCGGCTCATCGAGAATCAGCATTTCCGGTTCGTGAACAATCGCAACTGCGAGCGATAGGCGCTGACGAATCCCGAGCGGCAGATCCAAAGTGCCCTGATCAAGATAGTCGGCGAGACCAAATGTTTTGACGAGCGTATCTATGCGCGCCTTGGCTTTCGCGGGCGGCAGTTGGAACAGGCGGGCGTGAAGCTGGAGGTTCTGCCGTACAGTGAGCTCGGTATAGAGCGAAAATGACTGCGACATGTAGCCGACGCGGGCCCGTGCGCTCATGCCACCAGCCTCGATGGCTTGACCGAACAGCAGAGCTTCACCAGAACTTGCTGGCAACAGCCCGGTGAGCATCTTCATCGTCGTCGTCTTGCCGCATCCATTCGAACCGACGAACCCAAAGATCTCGCCTCGCTCTATGCTAAAATTAACGTTATCGACGGCCGTGAAGTCGCCGAAGCGGCATGTCAGATCGCGGGCCACGATCACCGGTTCGGCCGTTGATGGAGGGCGCGGGGGGATCACAACGGCTGAATGGCCGCGGCGGCGCTCGGCGGGAAGCAAACCGATAAAGGCGTCTTCGAGGCCCGAAGCGCCCGTTTTGACCATGAGGTCTTGGGGTGTGCCGGTCGCAATGATTTGGCCGCCGTCCATAGCAACGAGCCAATCGAAGCCCTCGGCTTCCTCCATGTAGGCGGTTGCAACCAAAATGCTCATACCCGGCTGCCGGGCCCGGATTCGGTCGGTCAGTTCCCAGAATTGCCGCCGCGACAAAGGATCGACGCCGGTCGTCGGTTCGTCGAGGATGAGCAGCGCCGGATCATGGACGAGGGCGCAACAAAGACCGAGCTTTTGCCGCATACCCCCGGAGAGCTTCCGGGCCTGGCGGTCCTTGAATGGTTTCAGGCCCGTGCTCTCGGTCAATTCGTCGATGCGGCGCTCGCGCTCGGCTTTTGCCTGCCCGAAGAGCCGAGCGAAAAAGGCGATGTTCTCAGCGACGCTAAGGTCCGGATAGAGGTTTTTTCCGAGGCCTTGCGGCATATAGGCGATTTTGTAGCACGCGGCCGCGCGGTGGGCCGTCTCGCGCATATCTCCGCCGAGAACTTGAACCGCTCCGGTCTGGATCCGCCGGCTGCCAGCAAAGAGGCTCAGAAGAGAGGACTTGCCAACGCCGTCCGGGCCGATCAGGGCGATTCTCTTGCCGCCCGGGATGGAAACCGAGACTCGGTCGAGTACGAAGTTTCTCCCATAGCGGAGGCTGACCCCCCGTGCGCTCGCGACAAAAAGATCGCTCGCACTCATGAACTGGATTGGCCCTTCAGCCACGCCGGCCATTCAACGTTCGGATCGACGCGAATATAAGCATTTCCGGGAAGTCCCGTCCGCACGGACTCGGCATATTTGCTCAACAGGTCGGGATCAATGCGCACCTTGACGCGAAACATCAGTTTGTCGCGCTCGCTTTTCGTCTCTACGGTCTTCGGCGTGAACTGGGCCTCCGCCGCGAGAAAGGTGACTTTGGACCTTATAGGATGGTCTGGATAGGCATCGAGCAGGATCCGGGCGTCATCCCCGATTTTGACCCGGCCGGCTTCGAGTGTGGGCAGATAAATGTCCATGTAGACATCCCCGATGTCGAGCATGGTAAAGACCTTTCCCCCTGCCGGGAGGACCTCGCCGGGTTCCGATATACGATATTGAAGGCGCCCCGCGCGAGGAGCGACGAGGACATTGTCGGCAATATTGACTTTGTCCAACTCTACGTTGTGCTGCGCGGCGTTGTAGGAATGTATGGCCTCGACGACATGAGCCTTTGCCGCATTCAAGGCTTGGCGGGTTCCTTCCAACGTCTGCCAGCGCTGATCGTAAAGTTCCCGTGTCGCGTAGCCCCTGTGCAGCAGAGCGGTGGTCCGGTCGAGCTCCTGTTGCGCCAAGTTTAGCTGAGTTTGAAGCTGTGCGACATTCGCCTCGGCTTCCAACACTGCATGTTCATTCTGGCGGACCACCGCTTCCTCTCTTTTTAGCTGGGCTTCGAGGTCTCGGGTGTCCATGCGTGCGATGACTTGCCCAGCTTTCACCATATCGCCTTCATCAACGAAAAGCTCGAGGACCCGGCCAGGGAACTTCGTATCGATGTCGATTTCTTCGGCGTCGGTGCGGCCGTTACTCCAGACGATGCCTGCGGGGACAAGATCTTGATGCTGGCGCCACCAATACCACCCGCCGGCGCCAGCAGCGGCCCCGCTGATGAGCAACGAAAGGATGAGAACGACGTGCCGAGGCCGACGCTTCGCCTGCGGCTTTGGGACCTCGACAGGCAACCCCGGCTGATCGATGACCGTCAGCATGCCTTTGCTGTCGTCTCCGACTTGGCTGACGCTTGGCGTTGTCGTTTGTTCTTCTTTCACGCTGTTCATGTACCCGCCAGAGTGTGCTGCGTCTTGATATATCCCCTCTTCTTGACTTCGAGAGGGCACCTCGACGCTTATGTGGAAGAGCCGTTAACCAAGATAACCATAAGCGGGGTCTATGCCGCGTTTGGAGGTGCCTCTTCGGATTTGGGAGTTCGCAATGAGCCATAACAGAGGGCCTCACGGCGGCGAACTCTATAAAAATGAATTGATGTAGGCCTGCCCCTGAACTCTCGATAGGCGGTACTGTGCCGCAAGGTCACGTTTTCAAAATCGAGCTTCATTCGACTCGCGCGCAGACACTCGGCGCGGTGTTAGTAAATTGCGAATGACGTCAAAACAAAGGATACATATCACTTACACCAAGCGTCCGCGCGACGCTGCCGGGCGACCCTATCACCAGGAGGTGGCCGTGAGTACTGCATATGTCGTTTCGAGTCAGGACCTTTCCCGCGCACAAGTCGGTGGCGCGGTGCGCTGAGCCGAGGCGTTCGCGACCTACGGAGGGCACAGAGCGACCCAATCCTCCACCATTGCTTATGAAATCGAGCCCGGCGGACGGCTTGGCTGACACACTGACGCCACCGAGGAGACACAGTACATCCTGGCCGGAACCGGCGAACTACACCGGAAGGCGGCGCCGTCCATGTGGTCCGGCCAGGGAGTGTCTTTGTCCTCCCAACGCCGCTGCGGCACGACCCTGTCAACACCGGAAACGAAACCTTGCGGGCGGTTGCTTTCTTCGCCGCGCCTATGTTTACGCAGCAGTTCGACAACATAATGCTGGCGCCGGATATTATAATGCTGGCGCCGGATATTCATATTCTCGGGACGCCGAACCGGGATGGCTAACCCGCTCGGATAAGGGTCAACTCGCTTGGAATGGGAGGGGGAGGTGCGCGGCTCGCAGGCGTTGCCAGTGGCGCAAAGCAAGCGCCCCTAGAAATTCTGTTGCCAAGGCTCTAGCGCTTCGCCGAGCTCGATGTGAGGGCATTCACGAGCTGTATGAGCCACAAAAACCCGAAGAGCAGGAGGCCAAACCAGGCCAGCGGAATGAGCCAAGGATAAGGCTCAAGCAGCGGAATCAACCCATAGTGGAGCACGAGGATAAGGACCGCAAATGCTCCGGCGATGCGCAAATGGGTGTCGCCAAGCTCGGACCTTAGGATTTCAACCCATCGGGGTGTCATGTGGCGCACCAATCGAATGCTCGCCGTTCCGGCCGAGCGGCGGATTTTCCGCCATCTTTCTCGCTGAAAATCCAAAAATCACAGCGGATGACCCTCATCGCGGAGTTGGCGGTTCTGCGCTTTTTCGCGCTGTTTGGCCGTAATCAATTGATTTCATTGGCGCGCCCAAGGGGAATCGAACCCCTGTTTTCGCCGTGAAAGGGCGACGTCCTGGACCGCTAGACGATGGGCGCCGAGATTGGCTGCCGGCGGGGTCTTGGTTCGCCGTCAGCCGCGCGGACATATAAAGGCCGGCGCGCGCGGTGGCAAGCTTGCTTCCTTCGAAGTGGCCGGTGCGCGCGCTTGAACCGCTGGAGCGAGATCGAGAAGCCTCAATTGCACCCGCTCTCTGCCGCCAAAGCGATCCTCCGCGAGGGTTCCCGCAAGATGAACAATCTTGCCGCGCGCGGCGTGAAGCGCGTTTCCGAGTGGCTCGGTGGCGGCGCGAAACGCAATGCCTTCAATTTTGGCGCCATCGCCCGCTTCCGCGCGCACCCGCACATGGCCGTTGCCGACGCTTGCAACATCGACCAGCCGATGCCCAGGCAAGGCGAAGACCGGTTCGGGATTTCCGGCGCCGTAGGGTCCGGCCCTCGCGAGCTCAGCGAGCAAAGCCTTATTGGCAGCGGCAGCGGTCAGAGCTGCATCGATGAATAACACCTCGTTGGCGCATGCTGCGGCGACCGGATCAGCGAGTTCGGTTTCGAGAAAATCCTTGAAATCATCAAGCCGATGCCTTCCGAGCGTAATGCCTGCGGCCATGGCGTGGCCGCCGCCCTTGGCGAGAATCCCCGCCTCAGCCGCCGCCCGCACCACGCGGCCAAGATCAACGCCGGCAATCGAGCGGCCGGAGCCCGTGCCGACTGCCTGCCCATTGAAAGCGATCGCGAAGGCCGGACGCCGGAATTTCTCCTTGAGGCGGGACGCGATGAGCCCTGCTATCCCGGGATGCCATCCCTCGCCCGCTGCAACGATTGCGGCGGAACTTTCAAAACCGGGGCAAGCCAACACCTCCGCTTCGGCGGCTTCGAGCATGGCCCGTTCCATCTCCTGGCGCTCGTGATTGAGGCGGTCGAGTTCTTCGGCAATTCGTTTGGCTTCCAGCGGATCCGTCAGGCTTAAGAGCCGAGCACCAAGTGCGGCATCGCCGATCCTTCCGCCTGCGTTGATGCGCGGACCGATCAGAAAGCCAAGATGATATGGCGTGGGCGGTTCGGCGAGACCTGCGATGTCGAGCAAGATCTTGAGGCCAGGACGCTCCCGCGCGTGCATCAAGGCAAGACCTCGGGCGACGAAGGCGCGATTTAACCCGGTTAAAGGTGCGACATCGGCGATGGTTGCAAGTGCTACGAGGTCCAACCCAGCCAATAGATCCGGCATCGGCCGGGCAGACGAAAAAAATCCACGCTCGCGCAGAGCGCGCTGCACCGCAACTAGAGTCATGAAAACGACGCCCGCCGCGCAAAGCTGGCCGAGGCCGGAAAGATCGTCCTGGCGGTTGGGATTGACGACGACGGCCTGCGGCAGAACCTCGGGCGCTTGGTGGTGATCAAGTACGATCGGATCGAGGCCGAGCTTTGCCGCCTCGGCGAGCGGCGCATGGCTCGCTGTTCCGCAATCGACCGTGATCAAAAGCTTCGCACCGCTACGCTCTAAGACCTTGATTGCCTCGATGTTAGGGCCGTAACCCTCAAAAATCCGATCCGGAATATAGATCTCGCAGGGCGTGCCGCAGCTGTGAAAAAAATCGAAAAGGAGGGCCGAGGCGGCGGCGCCATCGACGTCATAGTCTCCAAAAATCGCGATTTTATCGCCCCGCTCCACTGTCTGTGCGATGCGGTTGGCTGCCGTCTCCATGTCCTTCAAGGAAAAAGGGTCCGGCAGCAGATTCCGCAGTCTTGGGTCGAGATAGTCCTGCGCGATGTCCGGTGTGACGCCACGTCCGGCGAGAACGCGGGACAAAAAATCGCCGGTTCCATGAATTTGCGTGATGGCAAGTGCGCGCGTCTCGCCGAGCTTGTCGAGCCGGCTGCGCCATGGGCGCCCCAGCACGGACCGCTCGACGCCGAGAAACCAACGCGGGGAGGCCAACAACGATTCGTTCATGTCCTATCGTAGCTCGTGAGAAGCCGGATTTCGAGTGGAGCTTTCGCCAACTGCACAGGAATGCCCCTAAATCCGGGCCTTGAGTCACGATCCGCCAGGAAAGCCGCGGTTTTTGAGAGCCGCCATCGCCACACTGGTGCTACGCCGGCACGCTTCAAAGAAGCGTTGAGCGGGAGTGCCCAATTTACAACAGCTGTCGCTTTTTGCCGCCTGCCATTTGCGCCAGCCTTGCGCAAGGGTCGCTCGAGGTTTTTATTGAGAAAAAACTTAAATTTATTGGAGAACCTAAGTGGGCGGCTGCACCAAATTGCAATTAGGGGACAAGATCGCCAGTTTCATCCGCGGCCGCCAAGCGGGAAATCACCTTAGGGGGATGTTCTTGGGCCTTGCCCTTGGGACAGTCGCCGGACCGGTCCTCGCCGCCGATGTGCCATCCAGAATCGAATCACCGGCTTTTGAACCGCCCCCACCCCCCGAATATGATTGGACCGGATTTTATGCTGGCGTTCACGTCGGCGGGGGAATCGACCACTTTGCCTTCCCCTATTCCATCACCGTGCCGGGATTTTATGGCTACACCGAAGGCAGGAGTGGCATCACGGCGGACGGTCCGTTCGGAGGCCTTCAGGCCGGCTATAATTACGCGCTCCCGTTTTTCCACCTTGTCGCAGGGTTTGAAATTGATGGCAGCGTGTCCGGCATTAGAGGTCAGACGGAGGTTAGTGGGGCGCTCATTAACGGATCGCTGTTCGGTGGTACCTTTGGCTCCAAATTCGAGGATTTCGGCACAGCAAGGGTTCGCCTTGGCTGTGCCTTAGGAAGATTTCTGCCCTATCTGACTGCCGGCTTCACCTACGCGACGACACAAACCTACTATAACCTCTTCACGCCAGGAGTTGCCACTACCGGGTCGATCAACGAGACACGGACGGGCGTGTTTCCGCATGTTGGAGCTTTTGGCGCGGGCCTTGAATATGCCATCGACCCACACTTTAGCGTGAAGGCCGAGTATTTATACGAGTTCATCAATTCGCGCGCGGTGCTTTTCAACCCGGCACCTGCCACTTCTGTCCAGTTTAACACGCGAACCATGTATCATGTCGCACGCGTTGGCTTGAATTATAAATTCGACTGGCTATCGCCGGCCGCGCCTCCGATCGTTGCGAAATATTAAGGCATGCCTTCCTTCATGGGATCAAGCACCGAACAAAGAGACCGTCTGCGATTGAGCGTGAAGTGATCGCGCTGCATGGCCTTGTAGATCGGACGAAAGTGCTTCCAATTATATGGATGGACCTGACCGAAACAGGGCGCAATCGGACCAAAATGTTTCACGTGCATTTTGGTTTAGGTGCCCCCTGCGTTTTGTGGCCAGTCAGGCGACGCGCTTTGGCCGTTCGGCGAAGCGCCCATAAAAGCTTTCGCCTGTTCTCGCCATCTCCAATAGAATGTTAGGCGGCGCGAATCGCTCTCCGTGTCTGTGCTGGAGCCGATCGCAAAGCGTGACAAAATTGGCGGCGCCTATCCCGTCAATGTAACTCAAGGTGCCACCGGTGAAAGGCGCAAAGCCGAAGCCGAGAATCGAGCCGACATCCGCTTCACGCGGGTCAGTCACGACACCCTGCTCGATAACGCGCGCCGCCTCGACGGCCTGGGTCACGAGGAAGCGTTGTTTGAGTTCGGCGATCGAGATTGCATCGGGATCGAGCTGCGTTTGTCGGAATTCCTCAAGACCAAGCCAGAGGCTCTTGGTGCCATGCGCTGGATAATCGTAAAAGCCCTTGCCGTTCTTGCGCCCTAAGCGGCCGTGTTCGACGACGAGGCCTTTCAGCAAATTCTCCTGCATTGGATCAATCGCGGTCACTCCCAAATCCCGCTTTGTCGCCTCGATGATTTTCAAGGCGAGATCGAGTCCAACCTCGTCATTGAGGGCAAGCGGCCCAACAGGCATTCCCGCCATTTTGGCTACATTCTCGATCATCGCGGGGGGAATGCCCTCGCTCAGCATGATATGGCCTTCGCGAATATAATTGCCGACGCAACGATTGGCATAAAAGCCGCGCGAGTCATGCACGACGATGGGAGTCTTCTTGATCGCGCGAACGTAATCCAAAGCGGTCGCTAGGGCCCGATCGCCGGTCTTCTCGCCAAGAATCACTTCGACAAGAAGCATTTTTTCGACCGGCGAGAAAAAATGAATTCCGATGAAGTTCTCGGGCACGCCATAGGCCTGTGCAAGCGAGGTAATCGGCAGGGTGGACGTATTCGAGGCGAAGATCGTGCCCAGCTTGAGAACCGCGCGCGCTTTTTCCGTCGCGGCGGCCTTGACCGTGCGATCCTCGAACACAGCTTCGATGACAAGATCGGAGCCTGCGAGCTCCTGGTAATCTGCGGCTGGTTTGATCCGTGAAAGAAGCGCCTCCTTGTCGGCGGTCTTCGCGCGGCCCTTCAAGACCTGCGCGGAAACGAGCTTGTCGCAAATCGCCTTGCCCTTCTCGGCCGCCGCCAGGTCTTGGTCGATCAGCACAACATCGATCCCGGCACTCGCCGTGACATAGGCAATGCCCGCCCCCATAAATCCCGCGCCAAGGATGCCGACTTTTTTGATCGCGGCGGCTGGGATCTGCGCAGGGCGACGCGCGCCCTTGTTCAATTCACCCATGGAAATGAACAATGTGCGGATCATCGCGGCGGCTTCAGGCGAATGCAAAATCTTGGCGAACCAGCGCGACTCGACACGTAGTGCCAAATCCATCGGCAGTTGCAGGCCTTCGTAGACGCTATGCAAAATCGCCTTTGCGGCAGGATAGTTGTCATGTGTCTCGCGCCGGTAGATTGCGTTGGCGGCCGACCACACCATCATGCCTTGCGGCGAAAACACGCGTCCAGAGGGAAGCTTGAAATTTTTGTCGTCCCACGGCGCAATGCCCTTGCCGCCGGCCGCGATCCAGGCCTTGGCCCTGGTAACAATGTCGCTCGCCGGGGCGACTTCATGGGCGAGGTTCATTGCTTTCGCTGCTTTCGGCCTGATCTGCTCACCCTTGAAAAGCATCTGCAATGCGTCGGCTGTCTGCATCAGACGCGCGACACGCTGAGTGCCGCCTGCGCCCGGAAACAGGCCGACCTTGATCTCGGGGAGTCCCACCCGTGCCTTCTCATCGTCCGCGATGACCCGGTAGTGGCAGGCAAGCGCAAGCTCAAAGGCGCCGCCAAGGCAGGTGCCATTAATCGCGATCGCGAAGGGCTTGCCGCAGATCTCAAGCTTCCGATATAGGAGTGACAGCCGACGCGAATTCTCAAAGAAAAGTTTTGTGGCTTCCTCTTCGCCTTTTTCCTGCTTGGCTTTCAGATACTCGTTGGCCGCGCTTTGCAGCATGGAAAGATCGGCGCCGCCCGAAAACGTCTCCTTGCCCGAGGTGATGACGCAACCCTTGATTGCGGCCTCTGCGGCAACATGATTGACGGCGCTTTCGAGCTCTTCAATGACCTGCGGCGTGATAACATTCATCGAGCGCCCTTGCATGTCCCAGGTGAGCAAGGCGATGCCGTCAGAATCGGTCTCGAAGCGGAAATTTACAAGATTCATCAAACTCTCCTCGCGCCGTCCCGTCACACACGTTCGATGATGGTCGCCGTGCCCATGCCAGCGCCGATGCAGAGCGTGATCAGCGCCGTTCCCTTGCCCGAGCGTTCAAGTTCGTCGAGCGCCGTGCCGAGCAGCATGGCGCCGGTCGCGCCAAGGGGATGGCCCATCGCGATCGCACCGCCATTGACGTTGAGCTTGTCCGCGTCGATATCGAAAGCCTGGGCGAACCGCAGCACGACGGACGCGAAAGCTTCATTGACCTCGAAAAGATCGATGTCCTCAAGGGTCATGCCGGCCCGAGCCAGGACCTTCTTCGTGACATCGACCGGGCCCGTCAGCATCATTGCCGGTTCCGAACCAATGTTGGCAAAGGCCCGGATTCGCGCGCGTGGCTTTCGATCAATGGCCTTCCCGGCGTTAACCGAGCCGATGAGGACCGCCGCCGCACCATCGACGATGCCGGAAGAATTGCCGGCGTGATGGACATGGACGACTTTTTCTACTTCGGGATGGGCGTCAACCGCCACGGCATCGAAGCCGCCTTGCTCGCCCATCATCGTGAAAGAAGGCTTCAGTGCGGCGAGCGACTGCATGTCGGTCGAAGGCCGCATATGCTCGTCACGATCGAGAAGGTTGATGCCATTGATATCGCGCACCGGCACGATGGAATTCTTGAACCGGCCCTCGCTCCAGGCCTGTGCCGCACGTTGCTGTGAGGAGACCGCATATTCATCGACATCCTCGCGCGAAAACCCATATTTCGTCGCTATGAGGTCGGCGGATACGCCTTGCGGCATGAAATAGGATTTGATTGCGATCGCGGGATCAACCGGCCAGGCTCCGCCCGAGGCGCCGATGCCGACTCGGCTCATCGATTCAACGCCGCCGCCAACGGTCAGATCATGCTGTCCTGCCATGACTTGCGCGGCAGCAAAATTGACGGCATCGAGGCCTGATGCGCAGAAGCGGTTGATCTGAACACCGGGAACGTCGTTGCCATAGTCAGCAGTGAGCGCCGCGGCGCGGGCGATATCGCCGCCTGCCTCACCGACAGGATCAACGCAGCCCAAGACGACATCGTCGACGAGATGGGTGTCGAGGTCACCGCGTTCCTTGATGGCGTGCAGCACTGTCGTCGCAAGCGCAAGCGTTGAGACTTCATATAACGCTCCATCAGGCTTGCCGCGCCCGCGCGGTGTACGAACATGATCGTAAATGAAGGCTTCGGCCAATTTATCCTCCGGTCTTAGTGCAAGTCATCGCAGAGCGGGCCCAACAATCAGACAAGCCGTGATGCGCGCTCTGGCCCACGTCAATTGTCGCCCTATGCGTTCAGTCAACGAGTCCATTCTCGAACCTCTTGTGCAAACATCCTGGGTTCTTCCCGTTCGGGAAAGCCACCCGCAGCCTAAAAGCGCACCTCTTTTTGGTTTGGGACAGTATCGTCTCGTCGATGACTTGCTGGTCCGCTGCATTCTATCCGCTTCACGCCAGATCACGGGACAGGGCGGATCGACAACGGCCAGTGATTGCTCCTTTCGGTCAGATAACGTTGAAACGCCGACGCAGGGCAAAACAGCGCCATGAGCGATTGGATATTTGGCACACAGTATCAACCTACCACCATTCAGCGCAGGTTTCCGTTCCTTCACTTTCTTCATCGAGCGCTTCATCTAGCGGACGGTCGCGAGAGATATTTATTGCCTCCTCTGGCTAGCCGCCTCCGCTTTTGGGGGGTTGACATCGATTTTTCTATCAAAATTGCTCCACCGGCAGTGCCATCATCGTTGCGGCACCAGCGCAGATTCGGGCGAGATGAGAACCGGTCTCCGGCATGATGCGCTCCATGAAATATTTGCCGAGCAGAAGTTTTGCATCCAATGCGGCGGCATTGCCGTCAGTCGAAGGCTTGTTCGCAATGGCAGCCTTGGCGATTTGCGCCCACATGAAGGCGAGCGCGACGAGCCCGAAAAGATGCATATAGTCATAGGAGCCAGCTCCCGCGTTGTCGGGCTTGGCAATCGCATTCTGCATGAACCAGAAGGTCGCTTGTTCGAGGTGGGTGAGGCCTTGCTTTAGGCCGCTGAGATAAGGCGTCAAGGCGGCATCACCATCATTGTCCTTGATGAAGGATTTGACCTCGCTGAAAAATGCCATCACGGCACGGCCGCCATCCTTGGCGAGCTTGCGGCCGACGAGATCGAGTGCCTGAATGCCGTTCGCACCTTCATAGATCATCGCTATCCGGGCATCGCGGACGAACTGCTCCATGCCCCATTCCTCGATGTAGCCGTGACCGCCGAGGATTTGCTGGGCTATGACCGCGTTTTCAAAACCCACATCGGTAAGGACGCCCTTGAGCACGGGCGTGAGCAGTCCGAGACAGTCGGCGGCAGCTTGGACTTCGGCCTTGTCGCTGGATCGGTGGGCAACGTCACTCTTGAGTGCCGTCCAAATCACGAGCGCGCGCGCCGCTTCATTGAAAGCACGAATCGTGATGAGATTGCGCCGGACATCCGGATGGACGATGATCGGATCGGCGGGTTTCTCGGGAGATTTGGGCCCGGTGAGCGAGCGGCCTTGCAAGCGCTCCTTGGCGTAGGCGGCGGCATTCTGATAGGCAACTTCGGAGACCGCCAAGCCCTGGATCGCAACTCCAAGACGCGCCTCGTTCATCATCACGAACATCGCGTTCAAGCCTCTATTTGGCTCGCCGACAAGCCAGCCCTTGGCGCCGTCATAATTCATGACGCAAGTGGCATTCGCGTGAATGCCCATCTTATGCTCGATCGCACCGCAGGTCACTTTGTTGGGAGCCGCCAGTGTGCTGTCGGGTTCAATCAAAATTTTCGGCACCACGAAGAGAGAAATGCCCTTAACGCCAGCGGGCGCCCCTTCGATCCGGGCGAGCACGAGGTGAATGATGTTCTCGGCGAGATCATGTTCGCCCGCAGAGATGAAGATTTTCTCGCCAAAAATTGCGTAGGATCCGTCGGCCTCGGCGACAGCCTTGGTCTTGAGGAGGCCAAGATCGGTACCACAATGAGATTCCGTGAGATTCATCGTCCCTGCCCAGGCACCACTGATCAGCTTGGGAAGAAAGGTTTTCTTCTGCGCATCCGATCCATGCGTCATGAGGGCGGCGAGCGCGCCTTGGCTCAAGCCTGGATACATCGCGAAGGACATATTGGCCGAACTTGCGAACTCGTTGATGATGGCGGCGAGCGTGTAAGGAAGCCCTTGGCCGCCAAAATTGGGATCGGCGGAAAGACCGATCCAGCCCCCCTCGACAAAAGCGCGATAGGCCTCTTTGAAGCCCTTCGGCGTCTTGACGGCGCCATCCTTGTCCCTGATGCAACCTGCTCGGTCGCCCGGCTGATTCAGGGGCTGGAGCGTTTCTTCGCAGAATTTTGCCGCTTCAGATAAAATGGCCTCAATGAGATCGGGCGTGGCTTCGGCAAAGCCCGGTAGATTATTGTAACGCTGAATTGGGAAAACATCTCGGAGCAGAAAAAGGACGTCTTCAACGGGCGCCTTGTAACTCGGCATGGAATCACCTCCCGGCTCCTTCACGATGGGGCACGTGCGCGCGTGGTTCTATATAGTCGGCCGGCAACTGTCCGGCAAAGGTAGCTGAATAAGTTTCGGGACCACCAGTCGCTTGCCTGCCGCTCTCTTGGCTTTCGGGTTTCCTGGTGAATTCGAAGGACATATGCTTGCCGGTGTATCGACTTGGACCCCGCGCAGAGCCTGGACGGGCCACTCGCGTTGAATTTGCCTGAAACAATCGAGCCGGCGCTTAAAGGCTCCAAAGAATAACGTTGGAAACAATCCAGCGATAAGCCCCCGAATTTGTAAGGCGGACGTCTTTACCGCAAACGTCTGAGGCGAGACATGTCTGCAAAGCTGGCCTGAGTCGAGGCCTGTTTTGTGTTCAAGCTCAGTTTTGGGATGTTCAGAAGATCGAAGACGATATCCGAGCGCGTATTTCCTTGCCAGCATCGTGGTTGCGCGTTCCCCTAGCGCCCCGTCCGGGGCTTGAAAGGTCCAGTAAACGAGCACCGATGGAGGAGCGGATTGCCATAGCTCGTGCCGCTAGGGCCACTCGTCACTGCGATCGTCGCGTTGAGAAGGTGATTCGAGGAGATTTCTTTGAGCCTGGCGCAGGGTCCTGATTGCTTCGTCGATTTGATTGCGCTGGTGTTCGAGGTGTTCGATCTGGGCCGTGATCTGTTCCAGTGGTAGGCTCATCTCGAGTTCCATCTTGCGGGGATCCTCTGTACGATCGGCAAGAATGTCACGAATTTCGGTGAGTGTGAATCCGAGGGATTTGCCTTTCAGGATCATCCTAAGATGAAGTCTGTCGCGGGAGTTATACCGGCGCCTCGTGCCTTCTCGACACGGGTGCAGTAGGCCGCGATCCTCATAAAACCGAAGCGCCCGGATGCTTACCTGGAAATCCCGCGCCATTTCCCGAATCGTGTAAAGTCGTAACGGGTCATCGGCCTTTGCATAACCGTCATCCTGCGGGTCGGGGCGTCCATCCTGTCCGGGAGGGCTGCCGAGCTGTAACCTGGTTTCGTGTTGGGTGCCCGTCTCCATAACCAAATCCGTTCGAGTCTCAACTTAAGCGCGAATTTACCCCACTTATTGGCGAATTACAACTAAAAAGTGTATTCTCCGATCCTACGGCGCAAAAGGAGATCGGCGGATCCGAGCAACCGGGAATTGCCAGGGAATTTGCTGGGCGCTAGCTTTGCCCCACAATGGACCAGCAGAGGGTTATGATCTGGGCATTGGGAGAATCCAAACGACGAACCGGGGCCAGTGCCAAAGTCCGCTCCGGGTAAGCCAGCGACGCGAAAATAAAAATGTTCCCTAATGGTTTGGCGACGAAAGGCAACGTGTGTCGGCAATTCCTTCCCAGAATGCTGCTGGCTCCTTCGCTGTGACGCCGGAAATGACTGTCCAGGCTTTGCCCGAAGGCAAGGGAGTTGCTCCGGCCGGAAGTTGGCAGCAGGCCGCCGAGATTTTTTCGGCGATCGCGAATACGCTTGCATCCAACGTCGCAGGCCACGACCAGCAAAGCCGCGCCGAGCTGATCCAAAAACTCGACGAATTGGAGATGAAACTCCGGACTGGCGCGCTTGGAACCAGCGACTCGCTGAGGTCTGCGCTGGCGGCAATAGAGGTCGGGCTTCGGGTTTGGAGCGGAATGCCGAGTAATGCTGCACTGTCGGGCTATGACCAGAAGCTCCAAACCGGCGGCCAGCTCCGCAGGGCGACGCCATCGCTAGCGGGTTTCACCACATCACCCGAGACGAACCCTGCCGGCAAGGAGCTTGCCAGTGTTGCAGAAACGCCCGAAACCGCCTGGGAGCTAGCCGACTTCGATCGCCAGGGGGTGCTTGGCACCCACCAGAGGGAAGGCGTCGCAGTTGTTGCCGAACTTCGCGATCCGGGTGCTGACGCTAGAGCCAGGCAGAAAGCGGCCGCATCCACGGACTCGCTGGAACGATCCCTTCAGCCCTTGCGAGGGCGTCAAAAGCCTTCGGAGCCAGCCGGGATCACAGGGGATGGCGTGTCAGAGCCGTGTTTGCCGGCAAGAATCGATTGTGGTCTGTTAGACAAGCTTGCACTGAGGATCGAAGCCGCACAGCGCGAGCTAACGGCGCGGCTCGATGCGGGCTTGGTCGCTGCCGCTAATGAGACAAACACTCTCAAGGACGTGCTCGCGAGCGCCATCGACAGGTTAGAGCTTGCGCAGAAAGAAAACCAAAATCAGTGCAATGACGCTGCCTTGGAACAGGAAATCACCAATCTTGCGGCGCGTCTTGACTGGGCCGATGAAGGCTTTGCTGCTCTTGCGTCGCTAAGCCAAGCGATAAGCGGTCTGTCGGCGCAGCTCGAAGAGACGCGCCGGATCGTGAGTAATCTCCCAATGGCCGGCGGCGAACCAAGGGCGGATTTCCCAGCTGCGCCGGATCGATCGGGCCCGTTTATCGAAAGCGTCCTGCGCGAGATTGCCGATCTGCGAGAAATTCAAGAGGACATCTGGCAGCGCCTTCATCTCCCCCTCACGGCCATTCAACAGTCCGTGGAGGAAATCGCAAAGGCCGTGCGGACTGGGGCAGGTCTGCATGGTTCTGATTTCGTTCCTCCTGATCCATTTGCACCGATCTTGACATCCCTCGTACAGCATCGTGCGGACGCCTCATTGGGGGCGAGAGCTGTCAGAGCAGGGATGAGGGAAGATTTTGCAAATAGCCATGTTCACGCCAAGCAGGGGATCCCCAGCGGCAGTGGCAAGGCCACCGCGAGCGAAGCAAGCGCAGCCAGTTTCCTCATCGAACCAGGTCTTGGCTTTCCCAGCCTCGACGACCAAAGGGAAAGCCGTGAGCACGGACCTATAGCCGCGCTTGACCAGGAGCCGGCGGCAAGCCGCACGGATTTTATCGCCGCTGCACGCCGGGCGGCGCGAACGGCACAAAGGGAGCTGCAGGGATCAGGGGTCAGATCCGTTAGCGATGGCGGCCTGACGGAGCCCGGCTCCCTTTCGTTTGGCCGCACTCTCGCTTTTTGTCAGCGGTATTGGCGCTCCCTCATATTCGGGGGTGCCCTCTTGTTGGCCGCGATGGGCACCTATGCTGTAATCTCGATGCTTCCGGGCAACCGTGCTTCCGTGCTGGAGTTTCTGAAACAGTTCGAGCGGGGTTCTATTCGTCCAAAACCTGCGGCCTCTGGAACGGCACCTCACGACAAGGCTCTTGCGACCCAGAGCTTGCCTCGCACCTTGGTCCCGGCTGAGCCGGTCCCAAGCCTATCCCAAGCAAACTTGCCTCGCGCCGAGGCGGCAACAGGAGGCGGCTTCCCGCCGCTCGCAGTCGCCGCCCAGCTTGATCCGATCGCACCGGCAGCGCCGGGTTTGGCAGCGAACGCCGCCACACGGTTCATCAAGCCTGCGGCTGGGGCTCTTCTGCCCGCTACGCCTGCGATCGCTGGCAGCTATGGCATCGTCGCCGATACGCTTGGTCACAGCACAGCGGCGAGCAATCTCACTTGGCCAAGCTATGTAGCCGCCAGCACGCCTACGAATCTTCCGCCAAGTGCGGCATTTGGGCCATCACCGGCAGTCGTAGCTGCGCCCGCTCTTGAGCCCGCGCGAGACCTCCTCGAAGAGGCCGAATCCGGGGATATGGCGGCGCAATTCGAACTTGCGGGGCGCTACGCCGAAGGCAGCCCCGACGAGCGCAACTACGAACGGGCCGCGCATTGGTATAACAAGGCTGCCGAGCAAGGTCTCGCGATGGCGGAATTCCGGCTTGCTTCCTTATATGAACGGGGCCTTGGCGTCGCCAAGGATATGCAGCGGGCAAAAAATCTCTATCAGCGCGCTGCTGAAAAGGGCAACACCCGCGCCATGCATAACCTCGGCGTTCTTGCCGTTGAAAGTGAAGACGGTAAGCCCAATTACACGAGTGCGGCGTTGTGGTTTGGCAAGGCGGCGGAATATGGCATCCGCGACAGCCAATATAATTTAGCGGTGCTGCTCGCACGGGGCCTTGGGGCACCGAAAGACCTCGTCAAATCTTACACTTGGTTCGCGATTGTCGCGGTGTCGGGCGACACCGATGCCACAAAAAAGCGTGACGAGATCGCGGCGCGGCTCACGAGTTCCGAACTCGCTGCGGCCAATGCCGCTGCTGCGGCCTTTCAACCTCGCGCCGCCGATGGCACCGCTAATGAAGTCGCGCCGCGGGCGGCTCGCCGGGAGGCGGTTCCGACGACGCAAGGAAAGCTCGTCAAGCCAAAGCTCTCAGGCCTCTGATTTGAAGCCGCCACGAACGGGAATGCGCGCCTACGCCTAATCCCGAGCGGGCCTGCCGCCGCTCCCGCGCTGGCGTAGAGCAGCCTTGTCTCGCATCGCGACTGAGGGCGATCTACCCTCGGGGCAGGGACACAGCGATATTGCCGGCCGGGCTCTTGACGAGGTTTGGCACGCGGGTCTCTTCCCAAAAACCTCTGGCGGCCGCGCTATTCCATGGCTGCGGCCTTGAGGATGCAGACCATTGTGGCAGAGGCGGATTTTTGCGACATGTTGCGGATCGCGTGCGGGCGGTCGCAACGATATCGCAATGTCTCGCCAGCCTTGGCATGCTCGGTCACCCCGCCAACCTCGATCTCAAGCTCCCCTTCGATTATGGATAGACTCTCCACAGAGCCTCGCTGATGGGCTTCGGACTCGAGGACACCGCCGGGATCTGCTGAAAAATCATACCATTGCAGCCATTCGACCGTTTTGATCCAGCCAATGATGGCGAGCCGGCACCTGCCGTCTTCGGAGACGAGGATCGGGGTGTCGCCACGCGAGGTCTTTTCCAAGAAAGGTCCATCGTCGGTCATCTGCAGCACCCGCTCGATCGACACGTCGAGAGCCTGTGAGAGCCGCCAGATAGTGGCCAGCGTCGGATTGGTTTCATTGCGTTCGATTTGGCTGATGATCGATTTGGCGACGCCAGATTGCTCGGAGAGATCCGACAGCGAGAGATTATAGGCCTTGCGCAGCCGCTGTACCGTCTTGCCGAGCTGGTTGGACAAGGCGGCCGCTCCGAACTCCAGCGTTTTTACCTTGTCCCGGCCTTCGATACCCATTACTCAGCTCGCATGAATCTTGTTGATGACAGATACACAAATAGCCAATGTGTCGCAAAAATCGAACGGCTGCCGTCCGGTCCTGGATTGGCGCAGGCAAGATGGCGCCGGCAAGAGCAAGACCGCCCCCAGCTTCGGCGCGACTGTCGCAAAGCGGGCCTGTCATCCAAAAGCCATACGAATCTGATTTGGTCGGGGACGACATAAGAGAGGCTAGCGCAGGTTATGCCGGTGAGCCAGGAACCAGAACCAGAGCCGACGACGTATCGCACGATTTTCCTATCCGACGTTCACCTCGGCACGCGCGGCTGTCAAGCCGAACTTCTGCTGGATTTTCTCAAACATAATGATGCCGAGACGATTTATCTCGTCGGCGACATCATCGACGGGTGGCGCCTCAAAAGCGGCTGGTATTGGCCGCAGGCCCACAATGACGTCGTCCAAAAGCTGCTGCGCAAGGTGCGCAAAGGCACCCGTGTGATTTACCTACCCGGTAATCATGACGAATTCGCGCGCGACTACGTCGGCGCGGTTTTCGGTGGTGTCGAAGTTGCCGATCGTGCCTATCACACGACCGCCGACAATAAACGCCTGCTCATCGTTCATGGCGACCAGTTCGATATTGTGGTGCAGCACGCGCGCTGGCTTGCCTGGCTCGGCGATTGGGCCTATACGTTC
Organism: Methylocella sp.; assembly: GCA_035515355.1. Lineage (GTDB taxonomy): Bacteria > Pseudomonadota > Alphaproteobacteria > Rhizobiales > Beijerinckiaceae > Methylocapsa. The sequence continues at coordinate 2,531 of DATJBL010000062.1, read as the reverse complement.
GCTTTGTGGTCAAATCTCTGGTTCAATAAAATCCGCCGTAAGCTTGGTTTTTCGTACTGGTCGCTTTCGGCGTGGGCAAAACTCAAAGTGAAGAACGCTGTGAACTTCATCGGTGCTTTCGAGGTGGCCTTGATGGAGGCGGCACGTCGGCACGATGCGGATGGGGTTGTCTGCGGCCACATCCATCACGCGGTGATCCGCGAAGTAGAGGGCGTCACCTACGTCAACATCGGTGATTTTGTCGAATCTTGCACGGCTATCGCCGAGCATGACGATGGACGGCTCGAAATCTTGCAGTGGCAAACGACCGCCGAAGAACGGCGCCTTGCGGCAAATGCCTCCAATCAGAGGAACCGGGCTGCCGCTAGGGCGGCGGCCTGATGCGAATCCTGATCGCGACGGACGCCTGGAAGCCACAAGTCAATGGCGTCGTTCGCTCCCTTGAGTTGGTGGCCCGGGCCTTGCGCGAATTCGGCGCCGAAACCGATTTTCTGACGCCCCAGGGTTTTACCACGGTTCCGATGCCAACCTATGGCGAAATCAGGCTTGCATTGGCGAGCCGCCGGACGGTCGAAAAACGCATCGAGGGCACTACGATCGACCATATCCATATCGCAACTGAAGGTCCGATCGGATTGGCCGTGCGCCGCTATTGTTTGCGGGTAAAGCGCCCATTTACCACGAGCTATCACACCAGATTTCCGGAGTATATCGCCACCCGAACCAAGATACCGGAAGCCATCACCTACGCTTTCCTACGCCGCTTTCATAATGCCGGCTGCGGCGTGATGGTCTCTACGGCATCGATCGCTAACGACCTCAACAAACGCGGCTTTCAACGCCTGATGTATTGGTCGCGCGGCGTTGATCACGGGCAGTTTACTCCAGCGAAGGCCGCAGCCCTCGATCTGCCACGGCCGATCTTTCTTTACGCTGGGCGCCTCGCACCGGAAAAGAACGTCGGGGCCTTTCTGAAACTCGATTTGCCGGGCTCAAAAGTGGTTGTCGGTGATGGCCCCTCTCGCCGCGCTCTGCAGGCGGCCTATCCGGAGGCCCATTTCCTTGGCACGAAAACGGGCGATGCCTTAGCCGTTCAATATGCGTCCGCCGACGTCTTTGTTTTTCCGAGCCGGACGGATACTTTTGGCATGGTTCTCATCGAAGCACTCGCCTGCGGGCTGCCGGTGGCCGCCTTGCCGGTGCCCGGGCCACTCGACATCATTGGCACGAGCGGCGCCGGCGTCCTCGATTTTGACTTGCGTGCTGCTTGTCTTGCTGCGCTTGACATTCCGCGCGAGCTAGCAAGAGCCCACGCGCTCACCTATACCTGGGCGAATAGTGCCCGTCAGTTCCTTGACAATATTTTACAGGCCAAAGCAGAGCAATTCGCTCCGGCTGGGTGCTAGTTTAGTTCCACACGGCGCCAAAACCGGGAAGAGTTCGGGCGGCTGTTATTCCATTTGAACCATTATGCCCCACGGAGGTTGAGCGGGAGTAGTTCATTGCTCCGGGTCCGCTCGAGCCTATGAACTCAAATAATTTTGGATAGCGGCGTTTCCTTGTTGTCAGCGCTAAGTGAGATTGCCGACTGTTAGGATAGATGCTGCATCGGTGGCGTCATGATTGGCTGACTGGCGAGCTATAATGCCAGCGAACGGAAGGATCCGGCCATGCATAAATTCTCTCTTCTTTGTGCCACCGCGATTCTCGCCGCTGCAGTCTTCACCTCTACCGAAGCCTCCGCACGCGGTGGCCATCACGGTGGTTGGCATCATGGCGGTTGGCACCACGGTGGCCGGCATTGGCATCATGGCGGTTGGCACGGCGGCTGGCACCATGGTTGGTACGGCGGCGGCTGGCACCGGGGCTGGCATGGCGGCTATGGCTACGGATATGCGCACGCCGATGGGTTCCTGGCCCCTACGCGTGGCATTGGGTCCGGCGTTGCTGGTGACCGCCTAAGCGGCCCCGCGAGCCCCGCCCGTCTGACAGGGCCAAACTCAACTTCTTAAGGCCGATTGGAAGGGCTCGAAGAGTGCCGTTTATCGCCTTCGCTCGTCGAGTTGGAGGGGCGCAGAACTGATTTGGGGCGGCTTGCGCAGCTGCCCGCCCGCATCAGCTCGAGGCGATTTCGCCGATGTAGAGGGCATGTTCTTCCGGCGAGGGTCTGGAACGTCGAATAGGCCGAATCGGTCCCAAAGCTGTTCTGCAGCAAAACGGCGCCACCGCCAAAGTTGTCGTTATAGCCGATGATCATCAAGCAATGGCCGACAGGCTTGTCGGTCTTCTTGTTGATCGCAATTGGAGGCTCGCCGACATATGGACTCGGGTCCCCGTTGTATTTGGCGAAATCCTTGTAGAGCCTCGTCCCATAAGCCAGCGGGACGCCCCTCGCGATCATCGTGCGTACATTGTTGAGACCGTCTGGCCCGGTAACCAAAATCTTACGCCACTTTTCTACTGTGAAGTTCTGGTCTGAAGGCAGTGTCGTGGTTGCGTAATCGGACCAAACCGCCAAGCAGTCGGTGGGA
>DATJBL010000061.1:0-3014 GCA_035515355.1 Methylocella sp. | reverse complement strand
GACGTACGGCGGGTAGAGTCGGCTGGGGCGGAGGGCCGCCGGCTGTTTTTTTTCCGCTTTGCTGTTGCAAGGCGGCGATGCTGCAGGAAAGCGTAGGCGATCATCGTCATCAGAGCGTGGCGATGAAGCCCCTTCCAGCATCGACCCTCGAAGTGGTCAAGGCCGATCTCCTCTTTGAGCTGTTGATGCGCCTGCTCACACACCCAGCGCGCCTTGATGGTCGCGGCCAATGTGCGCAGGTCGGTCTTCGTCGGCAGGTTGACGAGATAGTATTTCTTTTCGCCATTGGCCCGGTGTTCGCCGACGAGCCAGCCCTCCTTCCCCGGCAGGTGCTGCTTGCCTTTGCCCCTGATCCGCCGCATCGGCCCATCGGCGACCCGCACGCGCAGGGCGGCGAAGCGTGCGTTGAGTTTTCCTTTGGTACCAAGGCGCCAGCTAATCTTTTGCCATCGAGCCTTTCCCAATATGTTTTCGGCGGATCGCGACTGGAGGTGCGGAATAGAATGACGAGGGCGTCCACGCCGAGTCGTCGGCGGGATCATCTTCACGTCGGCGGGGTAGACTTTGAGGTGGCGGGGAATACCAACAGCCCAGCTCAGTCCGCGATCCGTGAGCCCTTGACGGAACTCGGCACCTTGGCCATAGCCCGCATCCGTCAACACGCAGCCAAAGCGCACGCCAGCTGCAATAATGCGATCGAGTTCCTCCAGCGCAATTTCCGCTTTCGTGCGCGGCCTTCGATAGGCCTTCGGGACGCCTGCCTGCTTCAATCGCAACGGATCGCTCGTCCAATTCTCGGGAAGGAACAGCCGGAGAGCCAGCATGATCGGCACTTCGCGGCATGCCAACGTCAGCGACACCAAAGTCTGGCAGTTGGCGACCTTGCCGAGTGCTGAACAATATTGCGGCGCAACGCCGACCGAATGTTTGCCCTTCTTGAGCATCGCGGTGTCATCAATGACCAGCACCGCCTCGCGACCGCCCACAAGCTTGTCGGCCTGGACAAGCAGCTCTGTCTCTACCGGACCCGCATCCCAAATCCCGGACGAGATAAAGTGGTGCAACCGATCGTAAGACCCACGCGCAGACCGCTCGGCCATCGGCTGAACACTCTTGCGATCACTAGGACCGATCAGTCCCGATACGTAAACCGGGCACATTTGCCGCCGCGTCTTGTGACCCAATCCATCCAGAAATGGCCGCAGCCAACGCTCCAGGTCCTTCGTCCAATCCTGTGTTGCCCCAATCATGGTCGGCCTCCAAAGCCCACCACCTATGAATCACTGAAAAACTGATTTGGGAATCCAGGATCAGCAGCTTACAAGCCAAAATATGCCAAAGTAGTGCTAGTGGCAGCACGTTTCTCACGAGACCATCCGACGAACTATTAATGGTTGGGCGTTATTCGTTCCGCAGGCTCAACAATTGGGTGATCAGGCCCGAGCCCCTCGAGAGGATCGCACAATCGGTTACGGCCGAGGAACGGATCGAGCCTGTGAAACCTCTCCGTCCCGGCGTCGCGAATTTCGCGCCGATTTGCGATGGTTGCATTCGGCTAGACGAGAGATCTCTTTTGCAAGTTCTTACATTTCAGCTGAGTTCATTGCGATCCTGGATTTCCTCAGCGCGCGAGTGCCGATTCGTGGTGTCCTGGCAGAAACGTCCATCTCGCTCGAGGCGGCGTCGATCCTTGCTGATCGATCGCAGCTCGCACTGAGATGCTTTCCCCAACAGTCGGGAATGTTTCATGACAAGTGGATCATTGTAGACAAAAAGGTAGCTTGGGCGAGCTTGTTAATCTTACTTGGCGCGGCATGATGAATGCGTTCAAGGTGTTAGATGCCTCCACGGAGAGGGGGACACCACGAAGGAATACCCCCACAAAGAGACGAAGATGAACGACCCACGCGGGAGCAGCTAGCAATCGTGAATCTCAAAATCGAGCGGGCGTCTAAATCAGACTTAGCCTTCGTTATGGCGACTGAGCGATTGCAAGGATATGAAACTTGTAGGCCGGTGGGATGAAGCACGGCATCTGGCAGCCATGAACAGCAATCATTAGCATATTTTGTTGCTAGGAATCCCATAGCTCCAGTCGGGTTTATAATTGTTCGAGATTGGGCATCTTCGGAGCGAGTTAGCTGCGTCAAGCGAAAAGCGGTCTCAAACCCTGGCAACGGGCTAGGGCGAGAGTTATTGCGCGCCGTTGTGGCGGCCGTCTTTCGCGACACGAACGCTCACCGAGTTTGGTTAGGTGTTTTCCTAGATAACGACCGAGCTCGTCGAGCCTATGAAGCAGTCGGTTTCAAGCCAGAGGGGGTAGCGCGTGGCAGCGCCTTCTTTGGGGGCATTTACCGCGATGAGTTGATAATGGCTGTCCTAAAGACCCGAGTGGAGCGACGCTTAGCGTCGGATTCACCAAGAACGACTGCTTCCGGCGTAGGCAGAACGATGGGCTTCACAACCACCGCGCGCTAACTCAAATTGCGCTGGACAGTCACCATTGCCCGGACGCAAATCGGATGGATCCAAAAGCGGCTCATTTGGTCGCGACGCGACGCGCGATGCGGCTAGGTATGAACAGCATTCCGACTACAAAGCTCAAGCATGCCACGCCAATCAGGTACCATATGCGACTTGGCTCGAAGAGCTAGACGCCGAAGAGATTGCAGGCATCTATGGAAGATATGCGCCAAGGGCATAACTTCAAGACTTTCGAGCGCGTTTCGAACCGGAGCTTAACGAGGCAACCTTGAATGAAAGTCATCAGATCGTAGTCGTTGCCTCTTCACTCGATAGCAGCTCTGAACGCATTGTCGGTTAAGCGGAGGCGCCCGTTCTAGCCGTGCCGCTTTAAACGGAGAGAGCCGGGGTCCTATGTTAATCGGCGTGGGGTCCGGGCGCCGATCGGCATCATCAGCGATTGATCTGTTTGTGATTGAAAGGGTCACGGTTCGGCGCCCATTCGGCGCGTGCCCGAGATGCCCCTTCGATTCAGGAACGCCATCACCGGC
>DATJBL010000060.1:0-6216 GCA_035515355.1 Methylocella sp. | reverse complement strand
CAGGCGTTTATCTAAGGATGCGAGCGGGAAAAAGTTCTATAAGCAAAAAAACAAAGGGAGGAACGGATGACTGACAAACCAGGATCAAGTTCCGGGTTCCTTTTTTTGCTTGCCGGCTTGGGCGTGGCTTCGACGCTCGCTGTTGTGCTTGCTTTATACGTATTTTCTCAAAGATCAGGCAGCGATTCAGCTTTTGCTAACAATAACTATCTTCAAGTTCAGCAGACTGTCGCCATAACAACTATTCGTAAAGCAATGGCGGAAGAGTTTGTTGATACAGTTGTAGATTGTATCTCTCCGAAAACCTTAAAAGATCAAATTCTAACTGAACAGGAAGTCACAGAACGCGTCGCAGCTGTTCTAGAGAATTTTTCAGTCTCAATTAATAGTAGGGAAAACCAGAAATGTGAGAACGGCAATAACTACGCTTGGACATTCACTTTACCTTGCAGACTAACGATCAATCGGCCACCGGCCTGGATGGATGGGACCCTAAACCTAGGTCATATCAACATATGCGGAACAACGATCGCTGCAGGGATCCATTCTGGCCTGGGCGGTTGTGCAACCTCTGCCAGTTTTGCGGCCTGCCTCGTCAGGTCCGTTTTGGCGAATAATGATGTGCAGAAGGAAATTAACGATATTGTCGATCTTCAGAATGTTGATTCTAAATAATGGCTCTTAAAGTTAGCTGATATTTTATTGGGTCTCCTGTATAATGCTCAATAATGCTGGCTCTAAGCTGGAACAGGCTCAATATGGAATGGCGCGACGATGGCCTTATTCTCGGAACAAGAAAGCATGGCGAGACAAGCGTCATCGTCGAGGCGATGACCCGCGCTCATGGCCGCTATTTCGGACTTGTCCGGGGCGGCCGCTCCAAGCGCATGCAGCCCTTCCTGCAACCCGGCAATCACGCCGAATTCGTTTGGCGGGCGCGGCTCGACGAGCACCTTGGCACATTTTCGGTCGAACCCGTGAAATTGCGCACTGCGCGCTTGATGGCGAGCGCGGAAGCTTTGCACGCGGTTTGTCTTGTCGCGGCCTTGCTGCGCCTTGCCGCCGAGCGCGATCCGCATCCAGCTCTTTATGAGACGGCGATGCGAATTGCCGGCAGCATCGAGAAGCTGGAAATTCTGCCTCCCCTGATCGTGCGCTTCGAGGCCGAGATTCTCTCTCAAATGGGATTTGGACTTGATCTTGAGGCCTGTGCCGCGACGGGCGCTACCAAGGATCTCATTTATGTGTCGCCAAAGTCCGGACACGCTGTCTCGAAGGCGGCGGGGGAAGCTTATAAGACACGGCTTCTGCCCTTGCCAGCGTTTCTACGAGGGAGAAGCGTGGAAGAGCCGAGCCCTGCCGAGATTAGAGATGGTTTCAGATTGACCGGCTTTTTTTTGGCTCGCCATCTTTTCGGGCCGCGTGGCGAAACCCTGCCAGAGGCGCGTGGCGCCTATCTCGCCGAAATCGAAAAGCGCTTCGCCGCGGCTGCGCAGTCTTCGGCAAACCAATTATTTACTTAATCTTGGTTTCCTTGAATTCGACGTGCTTACGGGCAACTGGATCATATTTCTTGAACGCCAGCTTCTCCGTTTTGGTACGGGCGTTTTTCTTCGTCACATAGAAGTAGCCCGTGTCCGCCGTGGACAGAAGCTTGATCTTGATCATTGCGGCCTTCGCCATTCTTATATTCCTTCAAAGCGGCGCAAGGCGCAGGGCCCGGGCCAAGCCTGGGGGTGTTGGGCAGGCCGCGACCATACGAATCGCAGCCCATTTGTCAAGAAATCGCGCGCTAGGCGGTTCATGCGCCGGATCTCTTCCTCGGCCGGTCGCCCTGCACGCTGGCGCCCTGGGCAAGGGATTGGTTTGCAGTGTCCAATATTCATTCAACACAACTCACGGAATGGGAGGGGGCGGTCTCTTCAAGTGCATCGTGGAAAACCTCGACCGCGGCCAAGAGATCGGCTTCGTCGATGACAAGCGGCGGCGCGAAGCGAAGCACCGTTTCATGCGTCTCCTTGGTCAGAACTCCACGCCGCATCATCGCAAGACAAACGCTCTTCGCTCCCGCGCGGGCGGGATCGAGTTCGACCCCCACCCACAGCCCTTTGCCGCGAACCTCGACAATCGCCGGATGGTCTATGCCAGCGAGCGCGCTGAGCAAGGTTTTCCCGAGGACATGGCTGCGAAGGGCAAGATCCTCATCCTGGAGGACCTGGATCGCCTCGCGCGCGACCGCCGCGGCGAGAGGATTGCCGCCAAAGGTTGAGCCATGACTGCCAGGCTCGAAGACATCCATGACGGTGCGCCGTGCGAGGAAGGCGGAGACAGGTATGAGACCCCCGCCAAGGGCCTTGCCTAGAATCAGACCGTCCGGCCTTGCATTTTCGTGCTCGAAGCAGAAATTCCGGCCGGTCCGGCCAAAGCCGGACTGAACCTCATCGAGAATCAACAATATTCCGTGGCGGTCGCAGATCCGGCGGAGATTTGCGAGGTACCCTTTCGGAGGCACGATAATTCCCGCCTCCCCCTGAACAGGCTCGATGAGAACGGCCGCCGTGCATGGCCCAATCGCCGCCTCGACTGCGTCCGCGTCGCCAAACGGCACCGTAACAAAGCCCGGGGCAAAAGGCCCAAAACCGCGCCGGTAAGACGGCTCGCTTGAGAAGCCTACGATTGTCGTCGTGCGGCCATGGAAATTGCCCGCAGCGACGATAATCTTCGCCTCGCCCTCCGGGATGGAAAGCCGGTCGTAGCCATAGCGGCGGGCGGCCTTGATTGCCGTCTCAACTGCCTCGGCGCCGGTATTCATGGGCAGGCATGCTTCGAGCCCGGTAAGCTCGGCGAGGTCTTCGCACAGGAGCCCGAGATTATCCGAATGATAGGCGCGCGAGATGATATCCAGGCGGTCGAGCTGACGTTTCATTGCGCGAACAAGACGCGGATGCAGGTGACCGAAGTTCGCCGCCGAATAGGCGGACATCATATCGATGTAACGCCTGCCGCTGGCATCGAAGAGATGCGCGCCTGTGCCCTTTACCAAAACGACCGGAAGCGGCGCGTAGTTCTTGGCGCCAAAGCGAGCTTCGCGAGCGACGACGCCTTGCATGGACATAGAGGTTTGCAATGACATGGCGGCCTCCCTCGACCCTGCTCCATGCCAAAGTTTATCTCATGAAACCCGGTACCATTGGCTCGGAAATCAGCCGTTTTGGCGCAGAATATCCGAGACAAAGCCCTTTTCGCGCAACAAAATGCGCCCGCGCCTTCCTGATGCCATATCGTTCAAACCCGTAGTGTTTGGAGAAAAGCGAGAGACCCATGGCGCGCCGGCATATGATCGACGAAATGGACCTCAGAATCATGAACCGGCTGCAACTCGACGCGCGAATCAGCAACGTGCACCTTGCGGAAGCCGTGCATTTATCGCCGAGCGCTTGCCTAGAGCGAGTCAAATCTCTTGAAAAGCTGGGCCTCATCAAGCGCTACATCGCCGATTTCGACCTATCGAAAATTTCGAGCACGGTGATGCTTCTCGTCGAGGTTATTCTTGAAAACCACCGCGAGGCCGATTTCGAACGCTTTCTAGCCGCGATCCGGAAACGTGACGAAGTTCTTGAGTGCTATAAGATCGGCGGCCGGATCGATTATCTCATGCGGGTGCTTTGCCGCGACATCGAGCATTACAACGAGTTCAGCGATTATATGAGCCGTGGCGAATTAGGTATCGAAAAATTCCACGGCCATGTTGTCCTTGCCGTGGATAAGGGTTTTCAAGGCTATCCGCTTGACCTTGTTGTCGAGCCGCGCGGGCGCGATTGAAGAAGCTTCCTCGGTGGCCGACCCTGCATGTTCGTGCGCAACTCGTAAATAATGATCCTATTTTTGCTTCATTTGTTAGCAATCGTTATTTCTTTATCGCGCCTTTCCGCCGCGGCCGATTTACCGTCTCTTCCGAGGAAGCCGGAAAGCTGTGCATTTCATGTTGGCCGGCTTGTCGCGGCGACGCAGCTTCTATCTGGACTTTAAGCGGTTTTTCGAACGCGCGTTTCTCACATTTTGATTCCGCGATTGATGATTAGGTGATCGTCCATGCCAGCCAGCAAGCTCTCCGAGAGTCGCCATTCTAATTTCGATCATCTTGTGATTCGCGGCAGGAAGGTTGAATTAGAAAGCGTTCTAGATGAAACCATTTTCGCTCCAGGCAAAATTGCGGAACTAAGCAAGACTTTCAGGCAAAATGAGCCTTTTCCTCATCTTGTGCTGGAAGACCTCTTTTCGCCGGTTCTCCTGGAGCTGATGTACGAAGAATTCGATCTCATGACGAGAGATGATTTTCTCGTTTACAGCAATATGAACGAAAGAAAATTGGGAACACGACCCTTCGTCCGTCTTGGCCACGCTTCCGAACTCTATTTCAACACCGTCCATTCCGCTCCCTTTATCCAGCTATTGGAACAGATTTCGGGCATAGAGGGCCTCATCACCGACCCCGGCCTTGCGAGCGGCGGCCTGCATCAAATCACCACCGGCGGCAAATTTTCGGTGCACCTCGATTTCAACCAGCATGAAGTCACAAAGCTCGAGAATCGCCTGGTCTTCATCACCTATCTCAACAAGGACTGGTCGCCCTCCTATGGCGGTCTGCTCGAATTGTGGAGCGCGGAGGAAGAAAAATGCAAGGTGGAGGTTATCCCCGCTTTTGGCCGGTCGGCGCTCATCGCTCATTCTCCCAAGAGCCTGCACGGGCACCCATCGCCGGTCGACGCACCCGACGGCCGTCCGCGGCGATCGGCGGCTACATATTACTATTCCAATGGGCACTCGGAGAGTGAAAGCACAAGCTATCACTCCACCATCATTTTTAAGCCGCGCAGAACACCACGATACGAGAGAATCGTCACCTCAATCAAATATTTGACGCCTCCGATTGTTGTCGAAGCAATCCAGCAGCTCAAGGCCTGGCGGCGGAAACGAAGGAGACAGGTCTCCTAGCTAAAACTCCGAGGCCCGGTAAAGCTGGTCCAGGATCAGCCATGTTTGATTGAGGAAGAAGGCCGTTCAGACGCGCAGCGTGTCTCCAAAAGTGCCTTCAAATGTTTCGCGAAGCGCGGCATCCACTTCGCCCATGCCAGCTGCAACACCGAGATCGCGAAAGCTCGTCACTCCGAAATGCGGAGCGGCGATTCCGCAAGGCACGATCCCGCCAAAGTGGCTGAGATCCGGAGCAATGTTGAGCGCTATGCCATGGAAGGAAACCCAGCGGCGAACCCTGATGCCGATCGCGGCGATCTTGTCCTCGGCGAACTCGCCGCTAGAGCCGCGCGGCTTCTCCGGCCGCCTCACCCAGACGCCGATGCGGTCGCATCGCCGCTCGCCCGTGATTCGAAAAGCCGCCAGTGTCGCGATGAGCCAGGATTCGAGCGCGTGAACGAACGCGCGCAGATCCGGGTTGCGGCGGTTGAGATCGAGCATAACATAGGCGATGCGCTGGCCAGGCCCGTGGTAAGTGAATTGGCCGCCACGGCCGCTCTTATGCACCGGGAAACGCGGCTCCAGAAGATCCACCAGCCGCGCGGATGTGCCCCCCGTGTAGAGCGGAGGGTGCTCGAGGAGCCAAACAAGTTCCGGCGCCCGCCGCGCGGCGATGGCCCCAGCGCGGGCTTCCATGAAGGCCACGGCCTCTTCATAGGGCACAAGGCCGCCTGAAACCCGCCATTCGACCAGCGCGGCATCGGACGGTGGCATGAGTGCCGATTTTTCAAGCATAACACCAAGATAGCCCCTCACAGAGGAAAGCGCATCCCCCCGCGCTCGGAAAGCGGAAGCCACCACGCGGCCTTGCCACCCCGGCCCCGATTTGCTAGACGACGCGCCTGCCGGTGCGGCACTCTTCGCTGCCACCGAGCAGATCTTCGCGGCCATGGCGGAATTGGTAGACGCGCTAGCTTGAGGTGCTAGTTGGGAGACCAGTGGAGGTTCGAGTCCTCTTGGCCGCACCAAAAATTATCCTAAAGTTTTAATAATTTCAATGACTTATGGTGTTCAATGCGGGCCATTTGAGGTTAGATTTGGTATAGAATTATGGCTACGGTTAAGGTCAAATACCTCCTTCGGAAGGCTGGCCTTCTCTATTACCAGCGATCCATTCCAGATGATATCAAACCTCACTATTCAGGAAAATCTATAATCAGGGTCAATTTGAAGACCCAAGAT
>DATJBL010000059.1:0-35815 GCA_035515355.1 Methylocella sp. | reverse complement strand
CGAATCGCATATTTTCAGTTTTGCCCAATTTCGCACGTGCCTGTGGTCGTGTGTCGGTTGGCGGGGATCCGGACAAGAGGCCGGTTAACCGCTCAAATAAGGACCGGCAGCCGGAGGCGAACCGGCGAACCCCGCCAAACGGGGGACGCGACTTAAAGCAACGACGGACCGGGCTTTTTCGTCTCTGCCAGCCTCCAAAGCTGGCTTACCGAAGAGGCTAGTCTTTCTTGCCGGGCGTGCGGAGCGGGATCTCATCCCAATCCAAGCGATGGCCATGAACACTTTGGATGGCGCAATCCGCCTCGTCCACGGTGCGAGTGTCCAACGGCGCAGCATCAGACCGCGCGGTTTGCGAGGCATTTGTCTCGCGAAATGCCGGCGGTCGCGAATGGCATGGCGATGAACGGCCGCGTCTCCAAAGCGCGGGCGCTCGTGCGGCATCGCCATTCACCCGAAGCTTATTCGTTCTGGCGCGCAAGGCCGCGCCCTTCGAAGGGATGCCGCGATGACCGATCGTATCTTGGAGTTTCTCCGCAACCGCCGTGAGGACGGGCCTTGCCTTGTGCTCGATCTCGAAGTCGTGCGGGATAATTACACGGCTTTCGCCAAGGCCCTGCCGGACACGCGGGTGTTCTATGCCGTGAAGGCGAATCCCGACCCGCGCGTGCTCGATTTGCTTGCGCGCCTTGGCTCTTGTTTCGATACCGCTTCGGTCGTCGAGATCGAGCAGGTGCTCGCGACGGGCGCCAGCGCCGATCGGATCAGCTATGGCAATACGATCAAAAAGGAGCGCGACATCCAGCGCGCCTATGAGCTTGGCGTGCGCCTGTTCGCCGTCGATTGCGAGGCGGAGGTCGAGAAGATCGCGCGTGCCGCTCCTGGTTCCAAAGTGTTCTGCCGCATGTTGTGCGATGGCGCCGGAGCCGAATGGCCGCTGTCGCGCAAATTTGGCTGCGCCCGCGAGAAGGCGCCGCGTGTCCTCGAACATGCGCACCGGCTTGGGCTTGTTGCCTTCGGTCTCTCGTTTCACGTCGGCTCGCAGCAGCGCAATCCATACATGTGGGATGGCGCGTTGAAGGCAGCGGCCGCGATCTTCCGCGACTTGGCGGAGCGCGGAATCAACCTGCACATGGTCAATCTCGGCGGCGGCTTTCCGACGAAATATCTGAAGAACGTGCCGGCGGTGAAGACCTATGCGCAGGCGATCTTTCATTCGTTGCGACGCCATTTCGGCAACCACATTCCGGAGACGATTATCGAGCCGGGCCGCGGCATGGTCGGTAATGCGGGCGTCATCGAGGCGGAAGTCGTGCTGATCTCGAGAAAGTCGGACGATGACAAGGTGAAATGGGTCTATCTCGACATCGGCAAATTCAATGGCCTTGCCGAGACGATGGACGAGATGATCCGCTACCCGATCAGGACCGCGTTCGACGGGGAGGCGACAGAGCCTTGCGTGCTCGCCGGGCCGAGTTGCGATTCCGTCGACGTGCTTTACGAGAAGGAGCCTTATTTCCTTCCGGTCGGTCTCGAAATCGGATCAAAAGTGCTGATCGAGGGCACGGGCGCTTATACGACGACCTATTCCTCGGTCGGCTTTAACGGCTTCCCGCCGCTCAAATCCTATGTGATTTAGCGAGCACACCGAAACTCTCAGGGCGAAGAGCTTCTCGGCCGCATTCACCCAAACCAGTCCCGGACGGCCGGCCCTGGCTCGATCATCGAGCCTCGGCATGCCGCGAGGGTCGTCTTAAGCAGTCCCGGCGTTGCCGCCAGCGGAGGCTCGGATGACCTTGATTTCGAACGAACTTACACCAGCTCCGGCGTTTGCCGCAGGTTTCGGCGTACCGCAATTTTATCTCACGAACGAATCGCCGGACGATTGCGAGGCGCGCGAGCAGTTGCTCGATGAAGCCTTCGGCGCGGCGCGTTTCGAGAAGACCGTGGAGCGCTTGCGTGAGGGCCGCTTGCCCGCGCCCGGCCTTGCCTTCGTCGCCAAGGATGATGCGGGTGACCTCATTGGGACATTGCGGCTATGGCCTATCTACGCGGGCGATGTGCCGGCTCTTCTGCTCGGGCCTCTTGCGGTCGCGAAATCCTGCCGTTCGCACGGGATTGGGCGGCGGCTTGTGGGAGAAGCTTTGTCCCGTGCCATGGCCGCCGGAGCGCGCGCCATTCTCCTTGTTGGCGACGCTCCTTATTATGAGCCTTTCGGGTTTTCCCGGCGGCACACGCTTGGCCTCGCGCTTCCAGGCCCCGTCGATGACACGCGCTTCCTTGGCCTTGAACTCGAAAACGGGGCATTGAAAGGTGCGAGGGGTCCCGTGACCGCCGCTGGCGCCCCCGATCTTTCAGCCTATTGCGGCGCCCTTGAATTGCGCCGTGCGGCATAGTTCGCGCGGATTTCTTCCGTGAAGCATGCCCGTCACACAGCGGTCATATCCGTCCTTATGAATTTACAAGAAAGAGCCGCGAGCTTGAAGCGAACGCTTCCTTCTTGTACGGCTGATCGCTGCCCGCACCCTCCTTGACCTTTCCGGAGAAAACCAATGTCGCAATGGCCCGTGCATGGCACGATTACAGGTCCCATTGTCATGATCGGCTTCGGCTCGATCGGGCGCGGCACGCTGCCGCTCATCGAACGCCATTTCAAATTCGATAAGTCGCGCTTCACGGTCATCGATCCAGAGGACAAGGACCGCCATCTTCTTGACGAGCGGGGAATAGCTTTCATACACAAGGCTCTTACCCGGGATAATTTTGTTGATATCCTAAAACCGCTCCTCACAAAGGGCGGCGGGCAGGCCTTCGTCGTTAATTTATCTATCGAGGTCTCCTCGGCCGCGATCATGCGGCTTTGTCATGAAGTTGGCGCGCTTTGCATCGACACGGTCGCTGAGCCTTGGCCTGGATTTTATACCGACGCGCGGCTGACGGCTTCGGAGCGCTCGAACTACGCCTTGCGCGAAGAGATCCTCGATTTGCGCCGCGCACTCGGGGACGGTCCCACCGCAATTTCTTGCTGTGGTGCCAATCCAGGGATGGTCTCCTGGTTCGTCAAACAGGCACTTTTGAATGTCGCGACCGATTGCGGCATCGGTGCTGGGCAGCCCTCGACACGCAAGGATTGGGCTCGGCTTGCGCAAGCCGTCGGCATCAAAGGCATCCATATTGCCGAATGTGATACCCAGCGCGCGACAACGGCAAAGCTGCGCGGCGTCTTCGTCAACACCTGGTCGGTGGAAGGTTTTGTCTCGGAAGGGCTGCAGCCTGCCGAACTCGGATGGGGAACGCATGAAAAACACATGCCGCCGGAAGGCAAGCGCCACGCCTTCGGGCCTGATTGCGCGATCTATTTGCTGCGGCCGGGCGCCGGCACGCGGGTGCGCTCTTGGACACCGACCGCGAAGGCACAGCACGGCTGGCTCATCACTCATAATGAATCGATCTCGATCGCCGATTACCTCACCCTGCGTGAAGGGGAAAAAGTGGTTTACCGGCCGACTTGCCATTATGCCTATCGTCCCTCCGACGATGCCGTTCTCTCGCTCGACGAGATGGCGGGGTGCCAATGGCAGCAGCAGGAAAAGTCGCATATCCTTGACGAGAACGAGATCGTCGACGGAATTGATGAACTTGGCGTGCTGCTCTATGGCCACGCGAAAAACGCCTATTGGTATGGCTCGCAGCTTTCAATCGAGGAGACGCGCCGGATCGCTCCCTATCAGAATGCCACGGGACTTCAGGTGAGTTCTGCGGTGCTGGCGGGTATGGTGTGGGCGCTGGAAAATCCGGCGGCGGGCATTGTCGAGGCCGACGAACTCGACTTTCGCCGCTGTCTCGAAGTCCAGCTGCCTTATCTTGGACCCGTTACGGGGCACTACACGGATTGGACGCCGCTGGAAGGGCGCGCGGTGCTCTTCCCCGAGGACATCGACACGGACGATCCCTGGCAATTTAAGAATGTGATCGTGCGCTGAGGAGGGGGCAGGGAATGTCTTTTGCCTTCTGGCCGACATCGCCAGTCATTTCCCGGACGTGGCTCGATTTCCTCGATTTCGCGTCAGCGCGGGCCGATGGCACCTGGTTGTTCCGGGGGCATGGCGATGCGGCCTTTGATCTCGTCCCGGCGATCGGACGACAGCCCTCGGCTTCGGCCTATCGCCTTGCCGACGAGAAGATTCTTTTCGAGGATTTCGTTCGCGAAGCGAAACGCTATCTCGAAGCGGATGGCTTCACTGAGCTCGAATGGCTCGCCGTTGCCCAGCATCACGGGCTTCCAACACGCTTGCTCGATTGGTCGAGCAACCCGATGGTTGCCGCGTGGTTCGCGACGGAAGACGAGGAAAATTCGGCTGATGCGCAGATTTTGGCTCTTCGGGTTCCGCTTGTCCGGCGCCTGAAGACTGCGCCGGTCTTCGGCGCGCCTGGCGGCGCTCCCGTCATTGTCGAAGTCTCGCCGCGGGTCGCGCGGATTACCGCGCAACAGGGCTATTTCTCCTTGCACCCCGATCCGCAATCGGCATGGCAACCTTCCCCGCCAGACTATGACATTGCGGGTTTCACGGTTCCAGCGGCGGAGAAAGCGGATTTCCGCCGGCTCTTGCACATATTCGGCTACGATGCGCGGAGGATTTATGTCGACATCGACGCGCTGAGCAAGACGCTCGCGTGGCGCTACCGGCAAAGATGAGAGTTGGGAACCATATGGACGAGACCGACGCCGTTATTTTGGATCAGATCATTGAGACCGTGACGAGCTATCGGGTGGTGGGGTCGGAGCAATGGCTTGCTTTTTCACGGGATATGCCGGGCGTTGCCTATTTCGCGACGGATCTCGATCCAAGATCCTTCGAAAAAGATGCAACGCGAGACAGCTGGCTCGGGCGGGCCGAGCTGCTTCTCAAAGCGCCTTCCGAACTGCGGCCAGGGCACGCCGTCCAAGACGTATCGTTCACCATGCCGGTCCGGGTGGTGTTGTCCGAAAAGGGCGGCGTGCTGTCCGTCGCGGCGTTTGATTTTTATTTTGGCGAGGAGAACGAGACGCCGGCATCGCCGACCGAACTTGAGTTTGGGCCACCGAAGACCATCGGCTGGGGGCCCTTCGAGGGCCTGATCTAGCGGTCCGCTATTCCGCCGCGAGTCGCACTGGCGCGGGTTGCGTGCGGAATTGCTCCAAAAGGCTCCGCTCTTCGGCTTTCGCGGCTTTCAAATGTTGCATTTTCACATGGCCGTAGCCGCGGATTTTCTCGGGAATGGACGCCAGCGCGACGGCGATTCCATGATTGGCTGGACAAAGGTTTGCCAAAATTTCTTCAGTCATGGATTCATAATTTACAATTAACTTCCGCTCAATTTTGCGTTCCTTTGTATAGCCGAAAATGTCGAAAGCCGTTCCTCGCAGCCCCTTCAGCCCGGCAAGAAAGCGGAAAAGCGGTATGATCCAGGCGCCAAAACTCGACTTGATCGCCTCGCCCTTTTCATTCCTGCGGCCGAGAACGGGCGGCGCGAGATGGAATTCGAGGCGGGGTTCGCCCTCAAAAGCTGCTGCGATTTGCCTTGCAAAGGAACCATCGCTGTAGAGCCTTGCGACCTCATATTCGTCCTTGATCGCGAGCAGCTTGAAGTAATAGCGCGCGGCCGCTTCCGTGAGATCCTGCCGGCCTGGCACCCTCGTCCGTTCGGCTTTCTCGACCTTTTTTACCAAAGCCAAATAGCGTTCGCCCAAAGCCTTGTCTTGATAGGCGGTCAGAAAAGCGACACGTCTTTCGATGACTTCCTCAGGGGTCCGTGATAGCGCCTGCGTTGCGGTACTGCGCCGAAGAGGTGCTGCGACCGCTTCGACAGCGGCGGAATTGTCAGCCTCACGGCGTCCCCATAAAAACGCGGCCTGGTTCATCTCGACGGCTTCGCCATTCAGAGCGATGGCGTGCAGAAGCGATGAATCATCGAGTGGCACGCGGCCCTTCTGCCAGGCATAGCCCAGCATGAACATATTCGCGGCAATGGAATTGCCGAGGAGCGCCGTCGCGATACCGGTCGCGTCGATGAAGCTGACGCCCTCCCCGCCAACGTCGCGGATCGCCTGCTTGATGCGCTCGGGATGAAGCGAAAAATCGGGGTGATGGGTGAAGTCGCCAGGGAAAATCTCGGCCGTGTTGACGATAAAGCCGGTTTCGTTGCGGCGCACGGCGGCGAGAACTTTTTTCGTGCCGGAGACGACGAGGTCGCAGCCAAGCACCAGATCGGCTTCGCCTGCCGCGACTCGGATCGCGTGAATATCTTCCGGCTTGGCGCCAATCTTCACATGGCTGTAGACAGCGCCGCCTTTCTGCGCAAGCCCGGCCATGTCGATCGAGCCGCAGCCCTTGCCTTCGAGGTGGGCCGCCATGCCGAGGATGGCGCCGATGGTGACGACGCCGGTGCCGCCGACGCCAGTCACCAGGATGCCGTAGGGCTTGGCGCCGATCGCCGGAACAACCGGCCGCGCGAGATCGGGAAAATCCTGCGTCTTTGCGGCCTCGGCTTTTCGTGGGCGGCCGCTATGCACCGTGACGAGGGCAGGGCAGAAACCGTCAAGGCAGGAAAAATCCTTGTTGCAGCTCGATTGGTCGATGACCCGTTTGCGGCCGAATTCCGTTTCGAGCGGCTGCACCGAAACGCAATTGGATTTCACCCCGCAATCGCCGCAGCCCTCGCAGACGAGCTCATTGATAAAAACGCGCTTTGCCGGATCCGGCATCTCCTTCTTCTTGCGGCGGCGTCGTTTTTCGGCCGCGCACGTCTGATCGTAGATGAGGATGGTAACTCCGGGAATGGCCGCGAACTCGCGCTGCACGCTGTCGAGTTCGTGCCGCTCCTTGATCATGAGCCCCTCTGGCCAGAGCGTGGTACGGGGATATTTGTGCGGCTCGTCCGTGACGACGACGATGCGCTTCACATTTTCGGCGGCGACCTGGCGAGCGATCCTATCGACGGTGAGATTGCCCTCGAGGTGCTGGCCGCCAGTCATCGCCACGGCGTCGTTGAAGAGAATCTTGTAAGTGATGTTGACGCCAGAGGCGACGGCAAAACGGATTGCAAGCGTGCCGGAATGATCATAAGTGCCATCACCGAGATTCTGGAAAACATGCGGTCTCTTAGAGAAAGGCGCCTCGCCGATCCAATTGGCGCCTTCGCCGCCCATCTGAGTGAAGCCCTCGGTCGAGCGGTCCATCCATTGAACCATGTAATGGCACCCGATCCCGGCATAGGCACGCATGCCTTCCGGCACTCTCGTCGAAGTGTTATGCGGGCAGCCGGAGCAGAAATAGGGGGTGCGAACTCCTAAATCCCCAGTGCTCGCGAGCGCCGCCTGCCTGCGTTCGAGCTGGTGCACCCGCTGTTCGAGGTCCTCGCTTTCGTTAAAGCGCAAAAGCCGGCGGCCGATCGCGATCGCGATATCATTGGCATCGAGCGCGCCAGTGACCGGGAAGAGCCAATTCCCGTCTTCATCCTTCTTGCCGACGCAAATCGGCTGGCTCGACGATCCATAAAGCTCCTCGCGTAGCTGCACTTCGATCAGCGAGCGCTTTTCTTCCACGACGATGATGAGTTCGAGCCCCTGCGCGAATTCACGAAGGCCTACGGGCTCGATCGGCCAAGTGCAGGCAAGCTTCATCAGGCGCAAGCCGAGCCTGTTCGCAGCGATCTCGTCGATGCCGAGATCGTCCATTGCCTGGCGGACATCGAGATAGGATTTGCCCGCCGTGATCACGCCGATCTTCGCGTGAAGGCCGCCGGAGGTGATGATCTTGTTCAAACGGTTGGCCTGCAGCCAGGCCACCATGGCGTCCCGCTTGTAATTTTGCAGGCGCTTTTCCTGATCAAGAACAGTGTCGCGCGCACGAATGTTGAGACCGCCCGGCGGCGTGACGAATCTTGCCGGAACAACCGGCCGCACACGATCGAGCGAGACATCGATCGAGCCCGTCGACTCGACTGTGTCCTTCAGGCATTTGAGGCCAACCCAAGCGCCCGTGAAACGGCTCATCGCAAAGCCGTAGAGCCCGTAATCGACGATCTCCTGCACGCCTGCCGGAGATAGAATGGGGATCATCTTATCGACGAAGCAGAACTCGGACTGATGGGCGGTCGTCGAGGACTCAGCCGTGTGATCATCACCCATGAGGGCCAGGACGCCGCCATATTGCGAGGTGCCCGCAAGATTAGCGTGGCGCAGGACGTCGCCGCTGCGGTCAACGCCCGGCCCCTTGCCGTACCAGAGCGAGAAGACCCCGTCATATTTGCCCTCCCCGCGCATCTCGGCCTGCTGCGCGCCCCATATTGCGGTGGCGGCGAGATCCTCGTTGAGGCCCGGCTCAAATCTTATACCGGCGTCGTCGAGCGGGCCCTTGGCGCGCAGGAAGGCCAAGTCAAGACCGCCAAGGGGGGAGCCGCGATAGCCAGAAAGGAAACCAGCGGTTGCAAGGCCATTGCGCCGGTCGAGCTCTTTTTGCATGAGGAGGAGCCGCACGATGGCTTGCGGCCCAGAGACGAATATCCGCCGCTTCGTTAGATCATATTTATCGTCGAGTGAGGTGGATCGGAGATCCTGGGGCAGGTCGACCGGGCCTTTCACCGCGTCCGCCATCGCTTTCTCTCCTGCCAGACGCCAGCCTGGCCATGCGGCAATTTCTCCCGCAACGTCGGGAATATAGGCGGCAGCGGCTTATTTTCCAAGCTCGAGTGGGCTTTTCCACCGCGGAAGCGGCAGTTCTTCAGCAGAAGGATCTATTCCGCCGGCTCGCGCAGTTTCATTCTCCTATAGCTATAGACGGGCGTACCGCTCCCGTCTTCCCTTTCTGCCGTGATCTTGGCAATTTTCCCATGATGGGGCGAAAGATGACACACAGGATCAGCTTCCCGGGCGTCGCCGGTGAGGGCGAGCGCCTGGCAGCGGCAGCCGCCATAGTCGATCGTCTTGCGCGAGCAGGAGCGGCAAGGCTCGCGCATCCAATCCTCTCCCCTGAAAGCGTTGAACGCCGGCGAATTGAACCAGATGTCCTCGATCGAACGGTCCTGCACTTTCCAGAATTCGAGGCCGGGGATGGTTTCCGCCGCGTGACACGGCAGCACCTTGCCGGAGGGCGTGACATTGAGGCCGCGCTTGCCCCAGCCGCCCATGCAAGCTTTCGGGTAACGGGCATGATAATCGGGAACCACATGGTCGATGACAATGACCCCGGCGAGGGATTTTTTGAGCGCCTCCACCTCCGCGATCGCCGCCTCCGCCTCCTCCCGCCCCGGCATGAGCGAAGCGCGATTGAGCATCCCCCAGCCGTAATATTGCGTATGTGCGATTTCGATCCGGCGCGCTCCGAGTGCCACGGCAAGTTCGACCATTCTTCCGGCCCGGCTAATGTTGGCGCGATGGATGACGGCATTCACGGTGAGCGGCAGGCCCGTTTGCGTGATCCATTCCGCGACCGCCCTCTTACGCGTGAAGGCGCCCTCATAGCCCGCAATCCTGTCGGCCGACAGCGCGTCCGCGTCCTGAATCGAGAGCTGGGCGTGATCGAGCCCGGCCGCCGCCAATCCCTCAATCCGAGTCCGAGTAAGGCCAATCCCGGACGTGATGAGATTGGTGTAAAGTCCCACTTCCGCGCAATGGGCGACGATCTCAAGGAGATCCTGTCGCGATGCCGGCTCCCCGCCGGAAAGATGCGCGTGGAGAACTCCGAAAGCGGCGGCTTGCGAAAAGATGTGCTTCCATTCCGCGGCTGAAAGTTCATCCTCCCTCGCCTCAAGCGCGAGCGGATTGGAACAATAGGGGCAGCCGAGAGGGCAGCGATGCGTCAGCTCGGCCAGGATCGCGACCGGCGCGCCAATTCTGTCCGGCGAAGAGGTCATAGATCCACCATGCGCTTGGCCGCAAGTTCGCCGAGCATTGCCCGCACATCTGTCTCGACCCGTGTGCGATCAGCGGAGAACTGCTGGGCAAGATCGTCAACGATTGCAGACAAGGTGGCAGTCCCGTCGCAGCGTTTCAAGATCTCGACCGCGATCGCATCTGCCTTGATGACGCGCTCGGGCGCGAGCAAAAGCCATTCACTCCGCGTCTCGTCATATTTCAAACGAACACCCCGCGGCAGCCGCGGTTTCGATAGGGTGCTGAGTTCGCTCGCGTCCATCAGGCGGCCTGGCCACGTACCATCTTCGTTCCCGGCACCCAAGCACCCGGCGGGATCGCACCGTCGACATAGGCGCTCCATAACGCGTCAAGCTGCGCCCAAAGCACGGAGCACTTGAACTCCAAGGCGGCGAGGACGGAGTTCTGCTCCGCACGCGTTCCGGCGTGCTTCTTGACATAATCAAGCGCGAAGTCACTGTCGCGCTTGGCTTGCACTGGGCGCTGCGAAAAATAGGCGAGCGTTTCCTTGCTCACGAAATTATAGTGGGCCAGCATTCCCGCGACGCGCTCACTGATGATGGTGGGCGAAAACAATTCGGTGAGGGACGAGGCAACAGCCTCCAAACGGCTCTTGCTGCGGCAGAATTCCGTATAGGCTTCGACGGCGAAACGGGTGCCCGGCAAAATGCCTTGGGTCGAGATCACGTAATCGCGGGAAAACCCAAGACTGTCGGTGAGCTTCAGCCAGCGCTCGATCCCGCCGTCACCCTCGCGCAGACCATCATGATCCTCGATGCGTTTGCGCCATTGCCTGCGATCCTCTGGATCTGGCATCCGGGTCAGGATGGTTGCGTCCTTGATCGGGATCATCGCCTGATAATAATACCGGTTGAGAGCCCAGGCCTGCACTTCTTCGTAAGTGCATTGGCCGCTGTGCAGCCGGCGATGAAAACGATGCAGGTGATGGTAGCGCTCGGCGCCAATCTGGCGCAGGCTGGCTTCGAGTTCGTCATGCGTCAAGAGTGGCGCGGCAACACTCATAGGATGACCTCCATGCCGTCATAGGCAATATCCCAGCCGGCGCGCGTGGCTTCGGCGCGCTGCGGCGAGTCTTCGATCAAGACGGGATTGGTATTGTTGATGTGCACGTAAATCTTACGTTCGATCCCGCAAGAGGCGAGCCGATAGAGCGAGCCCTGCTCGCCGCTCATGGCCACATGGCCCATGCGAAGCGCGGTCTTGCTGGATAGGCCCAAGCTGACCATCTCGTCATCCGTGAAGGTCGTTCCGTCGAAGAAAAGGAGCGCGGCTCCTGCGAGCCTTTTGAGGAGGCTCTCATTGACCTCGGAACAGCCCGGCACGTAAAAAAATCTCTTCGCGCCATCGCTGATCTCAAGCCCTACCGTCGTCTCGGTTTCAGCGCCGATCGCGAGGTTTTCATCCTCGAGATAAAGCGCAACTTTGCCTGGCACAGCGAAGGGTTTCACGAAAATGCCAAGGCCGGTATCCGTGCATGTGTCCAGTGCGACCGCACGTCTTTCGACGAGATTCCTATTTAAAACGCGAAACATCCCGGCGTCCACCTGCGCCAACGTCGCACCACTTCCAAACACGGTGAGACTTTGCTGCTCGCGCAAGGTCAAAAGCCCGGCGAGATGATCCACATCAGCATTGGTGACGAAAACGGCCCGAATCGGTGATTGCCTTTTCGCGCCGCGCGGATGCAGGCAGGGCGAAGCGATGATCTGCTGACGAAGATCGGGGGATGCGTTGAGGAGAAGCCAACGCTCACCATCGGCGCTGACGGCAAGCGAGGATTGGCTGCGCGGCTTGACGCGCTTATCCCCGTTCCAAGCCAGCTGGCAAACCGGGCAGAGGCAATTCCATTGCGGAAAGCCGCCACCCGCTGCCGAACCTAGCACCAGAATGCGCAAGATGCGCGCCGATCAATTGTGAAGAGAATGCCGAACGAGGCCGTCAAATTTCGGCAGAGAGATAGCTCGTCACTTCCATGCCGATGCAAATTTCGGTGATGATTGGGGTTGTCCAAGTCATGTCTATTACTGCCTCCACTCTGGCGCGGCTCTTTGAATAGCCTCGCACTTCGTTTCCATACCCTGAACAGGTTTCAACGCTGTCCTGGCCCTATTTAGCATCGCGTGACGCTTATTGCCACGGGATTTTTTCTCGGAATTTTTACAGAAACCTCGGCGCTGGCGGGTATTGCTACAGCCACGGGCGCTCGGTTGCCACTTTTTGTTCGAATTCTTCAATCAGCGTGGATTTTTCGAGCGTCAGGCCGATGTCGTCAAGACCGTGCAGAAGGCAGTGCTTGCGGAACCCATCGATCTCGAAGTGGATCACCCCGCCGTCGGGGCCGCGAATCTCCTGCGCCGCGAGGTCGATCGAGAGCGTCGCATTGGCGCCCCGCTTAGCGTCGTCCATGAGCTTGGCGAGGTCTTCCCGCGAGACAACAATCGGCAGAATGCCGTTCTTGAAGCAGTTATTATAAAAAATATCGGCGAAGCTCGTCGAGATGACGCATCTGATGCCAAAGTCGAGAAGCGCCCAAGGGGCGTGCTCGCGCGAGGAGCCGCAGCCGAAATTATCTTCCGCAACCAGGATCGACGCGTTGCGGTAGGCCGGCTTATTCAGGACGAACTCGGGATTCTCGCGGCCGTCTTCAAAATAACGCAGTTCCGCGAAAAGGCCCTGGCCGAGGCCAGTGCGCTTGATGGTTTTCAGGTGCTGCTTCGGAATGATCATGTCGGTGTCGACATTGGTGATTTCGAGCGGCGCCGCGACACCCGTGAGGGTAGTAAACTTTTCCATTGTCATTTTTCCGTAGTCGATATGCCGGCCATCTAATAGCCGCATGCCTCCGGGAGAGTACTAGCCACGTCGCTCCAGCTTTGCTTGCGAGCTGGCGCAGACTTAGCAAAGTGCCGTCTTCGAGGCAAACAAGAGCTAGCGGCGATCACGTCGGATGCAAAGCTTGATCACGCTGCGTCACGCTTGAGGCGAACGTCTCAAAAAAGGCGCATGATTGATCAAATATTGACATTGCCCAAACAATTAGAGATATTATTCACGAACTTTCTTCAAGGCCTCGTTGCGAAGAGGAAGGGTCATGGATGGAATCTCTCTCTCTATCATCATTGGGTTTTTGGTCGTCGTGCAAGCCACGCTGGCTGAGAAGGTAAAGAGACAGAAGCTGCTGGAGTGGGCCATCCCGCGTGCGATTGAAATTGCGGAGCTGCAGGGGTGGGTCTCCTCGAATCAGCTCATGATGCGCGCAGACTTAAAAAAGACCTATGCACGGCTCGCGTTGACCGAAGCCTGCCGGCAAGGACACCTCTATCAAGCAGTAGACGGGCGATTTTACATCAAAGAAGTCTACGTGAATTCGGACTCATATAGCAATATCATCCCAAAAGCCGCCTAATTGCGCAGGATGCTGGCGTCCCGAGCGAGCCCTAAGCGCAAGTGCGGCCGCATAAACGCCGGAAAGCCAAATGCTAGCCGGCGGGAGCGAGAGTTCCCGTCGCGGCTAAGCAGCGACCAAAGTTCGGGCAAACCGTCGAGACTGTCTTCACTTCCAACCCTATCCCATTATCTGAAAAGAAAGGCTGACGCGCGCTCCGGATGGGGATGGGGAGGATGCTGGATTTTATCTTTGTAGGTCTTGGGCTGTTGCTCCTGGTTTCGATCCTTTCTTTGGCCAAAACACAGCGCAATAAAATCCTGACGGGGGCGCTCCCCTGTGCGGTCGAGATTGCGAGGTCACACGGCTGGGTCTCAACAGGGCGGCTGATGACACAGGCAAATATGACAGAAAAAGATGCCAGAGACACCTTGGCCGAAGCCTGTCGGAAGGGTTTCCTGTTTCAAGGAGATGATGGACGGTATTATACGAAGCAAACCTCAGTTCATTCGGATGCGCCGAACCAACGGGATTGATTTAGGGCGCAAATCATTCGAAGCCGCCATCTCGCAGCGATCCAAGCCTTCGCAGATGAACCTTCCGGCAAAAGTCCCAATTTGTGTCGCGCCCAACAAATTACGTTTGCGCAAGCCGTCAATCGGACCAAAATGTCCCGCGTGAAGCCATTGGTCCAATTGCGATTGCGTCCTTAAGAGGGTTCTGTGCGAGTTGATGACTCCGACGCAACTGTCGCGATCGGTCTTGGCTGCAAAAGAGGCTGCTCCGGAAAGGCGATCGCCGCGCTTGTCGGGCGCGCCGTGGCGGCGGCGTCCTGTACTGGAGAGCAAGCCCGGCTTTTCACCCATGCGGCCAAAAAAGACGAGCCAGGCCTGCTGCAAGCAGCAAAGATCCTGGATTTGCCGCTTATTTTCCTCGACGCAGAGAGTTTGCGGCAAGCCGCTTTACGAACCGTGACACATTCGCCAAAAGTGCTCGAGCTGTTCGGGCTTCCCTCGATCGCGGAGGCCGCGGCGCTGGCGGGTGCTGGGCCTTCCTCTGTGTTGCTCATTGCCCGAATGAGCGATGGTGGTGCAAGCTGCGCCATCGCCGCCAAAAGAAACGCGTGACGGAGGGCCATGACGGTTCATTTCATCGGCGCCGGGCCGGGCGCCCCCGATCTCATCACGTTGCGCGGCCGCGATCTCATCGCGCGCGCGCCGGTTTGCCTCTATGCGGGGTCCCTCGTTCCGCAAGCCTTGCTTGAATATTGCCCCAAGGGCGCCCGCATCATCGATACGGCTTCGATGAGTCTTGACGAGATCAGCGCCGAGTTTTTGCGCGCGCATTACCGGAGGGAAGATGTCGCGCGCCTCCATTCCGGGGATCTCTCGATCTGGAGTGCGCTCGGCGAACAAATCCGCGAATTGGAGCGCCTTTCCATTCCCTATACGGTCACGCCCGGTGTTCCCTCTTTCGCCGCCGCCGCCGCCGTCCTCGGCGCTGAGCTCACTTTGCCCGAAGTCGCGCAATCCCTGGTATTGACCCGCACGCCGGGGCGCGCTTCTTCGATGCCGGAGCGTGAAAAGCTGGCACATTTCGCCGCAAGCCGGACCACTCTTGCAATTCACCTCTCGGTCCATGCGCTCGGCGAGATCGTCCGCGAACTCCTACCCTATTACGGCGCCAATTGCCCTGTGGCGATCGTCTTTCGCGCCACTTGGCCAGATCAGCGCATCATTCGCGGAACGCTTGGCTCCATTGTTAAAGAGGTGAACGAAGCACCCATCGAACGCACGGCGCTCATCCTCGTCGGCGAGGTTTTGACGCGCGGCGATTTCCGGCCAAGCGCTCTCTACGACAAGGACTATCAGCGCCGGTTCCGCAGCAAATCTTCATGAACCGGCAGAAACGGCATGCGCGCGAGGAGTTGTCCCGCGCGGTCGAAAACCGTGATTTCAAGCAAGATGGCGCTGTCCCGCAGCCCCATCGCCGCCGTGCGCCAGGCCGCCTTTGCCACCGGTGCGGCGATATCGAAACCTTCCGCGCGGGCGAGTTCCAGGATTTTCCCGGCGCTCCGCGCGCCATGGGTCACGTCCGGATCAACGCCTGCGTCCTTGATGATGCCGACCCGCGCGAAACCTCCGGCGAGTTCTTCAAAGGCGAGCGCAAAGCTTGCCTGGGCGCCTCCCGGCAAGGTTATGGTGACTGTCTGCGCAAACGTGCCCGTCAGCAGCGCCTCCTAGGCTGCGCGCGCGGCGGCAGCGGCGCAAGCGCCAGTTGTCCAGCCCTTGCGCAAATTCGCCTTTTGAGGACGACTATCCTCGTAGCCGCTCATCGCACAGGAAACGCTTTCTCGTGAATCTCATCCCGCAGGGAGGCAGTACTCTAGCACGCGGGATCGTGATCGCGGCGCCGCGATCGGGGAGTGGCAAGACGATGCTGGCCCTTGGCCTTATGCGCGCTTTCAGAAACGCGGGCCTTGCCGTCGCGGGCGCCAAATGCGGACCGGACTATATCGATCCTGCATTCCACGCCGCTGCCACCGGCAAACAAAGTTTTAATCTCGACAGTTGGGCCATGCCGCCCGCGCTTCTCGGCGAACTCGGCATGGCCGCGGGCAAGGCCTGCGATTTCGTCCTCTGCGAAGGCTTGATGGGGCTTTTCGACGGCGTGCCGGGAGAGCCGGCCCGCACCGGCTCCTCCGCCGATGTCGCAGCGGCGCTCGGCTGGCCGGTTTTACTCGTGCTCGACGTTAGCGGACAGTCACAGTCAGCGGCGGCCGTCGTTCAGGGCTGCACCTCTTTTGACCCGCGCATCGAAATCGCCGGGGTGGTTCTGAACCGGGTCGCAAGCCCGCGTCATCGCCACCTTGTCGGCGCGTCTATCGAGGCGCTAGGATTTCGGGTTCTCGGGGCTTTGCCGCGCGACGAAAAAATCAGCCTGCCTGAGCGCCATCTTGGCCTCGTGCAAGCGCGAGAGACTCCCGATCTCGATGAACGCCTCGATCGGATCGCCGCTTTTGTCGAGGCGCATGTCGATCTTGGCGCCGTCCGCGCTTCTGCCCGCGCCTGCTCGGCCTTGCCGGGTGCGGTATCGCGCGGATTGCCGCCTCCCGCTCAGCGCATCGCGATCGCTCGGGATGAAGCTTTTTCTTTCCTCTATCCGCATATTCTGATGGGCTGGCGAAATGCTGGCGCGGAGCTCGCATTCTTTTCGCCACTCGCCGATGAGCCACCGCCCGGAGATTGCGATCTTCTGTGGCTCCCCGGCGGCTACCCGGAGCTGCATGCGGGGCAGCTTGCGGCGGCGGGGCGTTTCCTGGAGGGCTTGCGCCACTTCGCGAAGGCAAAGCCCGTTCATGGCGAGTGCGGCGGCTATATGATGCTGGGGCAAAGCCTGACCGATGAAGCAGGCCATACCCACGCGATGGCGGGCCTTCTCGGCGCGTCCTTTAGCTTTGCGAAACGCAAGCTGCATCTCGGCTACCGGCAAGCTCGGCTCGCCGCGTTCCATTCCTTGGGCCCAAAAAATAGCCGACTGCGCGGCCACGAATTTCACTATGCAACCGTCGAGGCAAAGAGCGAGGCAGACTCCCCCTTCGCCTTCGTTCAAGACGCCCATGGAGGATCCGAAGAGGCGGAAGGAAGCCGGCGCGGCGAGGTCTCGGGAAGTTTTTTCCACGTCATCGCGGCCGAGTAGCTACCAAATCGATCTCTGGGACTTGTTAGCGTCCTGAATAGAGCTGATTGGCTGGCCTGACTGGCCATGCGAAGAACTGGTAGTCCTTATGGGTAAAGAACTGGTAGCCGTAAGTCGGGGCGAAGAACCACCCGTAGTTCGCATTCGGCGCGTACTCGTTCCGAAACCAATACCCCGCACCGGAGCTCTGGATGTTGATAAAAGGACCTGCTGGCATTGCACTGCCCGCGACCCCGCTCAGTTCGGTATAAAACAGTTCACCGAAGGGGTTGTCGGTTTGGTCATAGCCAAGCGAAGAGTTTATTGGGAGAGAGGGCAAAGCCCACTCATCCGAACCGTCATAATGGATCCAGTTCAGGTAGTGCACAAAGGCGATTGCACCCCAGTAGTCAACTGTCCCGCCGCTCCCGAAGTCGCTGGCCGTCAAGACATGTCGAGGTGTATCATTATCGAAGTAATTAGGAGAATCTAAAACGACATTTTTGTTGGCGGAAATGATGGCATTCACCAGAGTCGTGTAACTTGCCGTCGTGCTCCCCTCGAGCGTATTCAAGAGGTTTGCATCCTGCGCCCAGATGACATTGAGGTTGCTATCGTAGATGCCATGGCCTTTCGAAACCAACCCCGCATGAACGGTCAAGGTAGTTAGTCCCAAAAGGAACCCAGCAGCCAGCAGTTGTTGTGCGTGCTTCATAACTTTGTCCCAAAAGTTAAATGGTTGAGATTGATCTGCCGTTGAGCGCTTTGCTCAACAAAGGCTGGGTCTCGATCAATGCCCAGTCTGGTAGATCGCCACGGAGGCGGCGGAGTTGGGGCTGCCACCGCCAATGAAGAGGAGCCCTCTGGTCTGATCGATCGCGATCGAGCGAGGGCCAGGAAACACGTTGAAAGTGCCGGTCACGGTGTTGCTCTTCTCGTCGATAACCAATGCGGTGGTGGCATCAACGTACCCTGGGTCCTTTGCGCGATTGAGCACATAGACAACCCCTGTGGCGCTATCCGCCACCATCTTTAACGGGTGATAACCGGCATCAGGGATGGTGGCGATCACACTTTCGGTCTTCTCGTCGATGACCGAAATGGTTTCGGCGAAGTAGTTGGCCACATAGACCTTCCCGATTTTAGGGTCGACCGCTATGCCATACGGGTTAGCGCCGCCCGGCCCCACCGGGATCGTGGCGGTCACGCTGTTGCTCGTCTCGTCGATGACTGAAACGGTGCCGTCGCGATAATTTGTTACGTAGACCCTTTTACTCTGTGGATCGACCACCGGCACCTGCGGTCCAGAGCCCACTGGGATCGTGGCGGTCACGCTATTAGACTTTTCGTCGATGACCGACACGGTGCCCGGGCCATAGTTCGTCACATAAACTTTTCCCGTATTCGAGTCGATCGCCGCAGCCCGCGGGTCGGGTAACGGGATGGTGGTTACGAGGCTGTTGGTCTTCACATTGAAGACGTATACCGTGCTGTAGGAGGCCTCGCATGCGACATAGATGTTTCCAGTCTTGGGATCGAGCGCCATCCCTTGCGAACCGGAGCCATCAGTGGCGCTGATCGTGCTCAAGCTAATAACCGACCCGGGATAGGCGAAAGGGTTCGCTGCGTAGATGGCCGCGAGGTCGGGATCGCGGTTCACATTTGGCGCCACCGTGCCCGCGGGGCTTTGGGTAATGCGCGAAATGTGGCCATCGAAATCGGTCGCGTAGACATTCCCGCTGTTCGGGTCGACCGCCAGCGCGACCTCCTCGCCGTTACCGCCTTGGGCTCCCCAGGCCATGTTGGTGGCGTTAATCAGGACCGGTGCCGAATTGGAAGTCGCCGCCGAAGCCGGCCCGGCAAGCGTCAAAGGCAAAAGCGAGCCGGTGAGCAGGAGGGCCGCCCGGAATACCCCCGTTCTCAAGCAAGTCTTAAAGAGAGCGACCCGCGCGATTGCCGCGTTTTCAGAGTCTTTCATGATTTGCCTCCGGTCAAATATAGACGCCGGCATCATGCATGGCATCGTAGTATAAATTAGTTACATAAATAGGGGCGCGGCAAGCCTGAAATGGTGGCATTTCGGCCAAGTTTAAGGCATATCAGCCCTAAAGCTTGTTAACGGCGTTTACAGCGGGATGAGGAAAAGACCGATCGGCGTGAGGGCCGGATGCGAACTTTCCTGCCAATGAAAAACCCCGGCAGGCTTGGCGGCCTTCCGGGGTCGAAGCGAGGCGGCCCAAAAGCCCGTCAAACAGGAAGAACGAAGACGATTTCGAGCGTGTTTGGATCGATGATCAAGAGATCGTTCCCCACGATGATGTAGTTGAAGCCGCGATACTGAGGAACAACGCCCACGATTGATTTCGGGACGCTGTAGACGCGAACGGTGCGGGGAATTCGTGTTCCGACTGAAAGGGCAAAATTCGCGTGATCCATGCGGTGCAAATTTCCGCTACTGACGATGTCGTGGAGTTTCGTCTTCTGATCGGACGACAGATTGACGGATGCCACGGACCTGCGTTCTTGAATGCCCTGCTGATGGCCTCTCTCTCCCATTGCCAAGGAGAGGCCTGTGCCTTGCCTCGGCTCAGCGTAAATTTGGGATTGGTCCCCGAAGGGGCCTAGCTGGTACCATGCAGCGGCGCGATGGGCGGCCGTCGCAAAGCCAAGGGAACTTTCGAGTTGCGCTGCAGCGAGGCCGCCACTGGCAATTAGCGCTGCTCCCGCGATCGAACCCAAAAAAACAGTTCTCATTTGGACCCTCCCTAAAGTCGAAATGTCCCGCTGGCCAAACGCGACTTTAAAGGGATTGTTCCAGATGGCGTTCTACGGCCCCTTTGAATATGCCGAGAGCGGAGCCGAGAAAGTAAGCGGGGCTTGTGAGGTCCCCGCCTATTTCCGAAGCTTTAACACTCGCAAGAATCTTGGGCGAAACTTAAGCTGGCTTGCTCCGGCACGCTTATGGCACGGCACGAGGTTTTTCTCATTCAAAGCCTTCCGCGACTCACGTTCATCCCGTCAGCACCTCGGGGCGGACCTTCCCCCGTTTCACCATCAGCTTGTTCAACGAGGCGATGTAGGCCCTCGCCGACGCGACCAAAGTATCGGGATCGGCGCCCTTGGCGGTCACCGATTTACCATCCTCGGCGAGCCGAACGGACACTTCGGCCTGTGCATCGGTGCCTTGGGTGACCGCATGCACTTGATAGAGCTCGAGCACGGCCTTGTGCGGGACCAGCGCGTGGATCGCGTTGAAGATGGCATCGACCGGACCATTGCCCGTCGCCTGATGGGTCTTTTGCTTGCCATCGATATCGAGCGTCAATGCGGCCGATTGCGGCCCGTTCGTGCCGGCGATCACCGTGAGAGCGACGAGCTTGATGCGGTCATAGGCCGTGGCGATCTCGTTGTCGACAAGTGCGGCGAGGTCCTCGTCGTAGACGATCTTTTTCCGGTCGGCGAGATCCTTGAAGCGGGTGAAAGCGTCCTCAAGGGCGTTTTCACCGAGTTCATAGCCGAGTTCCTTGAGCTTTTCCTTGAAGGCGTGGCGGCCCGAATGCTTGCCCATGACGAGGGATGTCTTGCTGACGCCGACGCTTTCCGGAGTCATGATCTCATAGGTCCCGGCATTCTTCAGCATGCCGTCCTGGTGAATGCCGCTCTCATGGGCGAAGGCGTTCCGGCCAACGATCGCCTTGTTGTATTGGACCGGAAAGGAGCTTACCGCTGAAACGAGTTTCGAGGCTCGGGTCAGCATCGTCGCATCGATGTTGGTGTTATATGGCATTGTGTCCCCGCGCACGCGCAGGGCCATCACGACCTCTTCCATGGCGGCATTGCCGGCGCGCTCGCCCATGCCGTTGATCGTGCATTCGACCTGCCGCGCGCCGCCTTCGATGCCAGCGAGGGTGTTGGCGACCGCAAGGCCGAGATCATTGTGGCAATGGACGGAAAAGATCGCCTTGTCCGAATTGGGCACGCGCTGGCGCACGGTCTCGAACAAAGCCCGATATTCATGCGGCACCGCATAGCCGACGGTATCGGGGATGTTGATGGTGGTGGCGCCTGCCTTGATGGCCGCCTCCACGCAGCGGCAGAGGAAATCGATCTCGGATCTTGTTCCGTCCTCCGCCGACCATTCGACATCAGCGACCAGGTTGCGCGCCCGTGAGACGCTTGCCGTAACCATTTCAAGAACCTCGCCCGGTTCCTTTTGCAGCTTGTACTTCATGTGCAAGGGCGAGGTGGAAATAAAGAGATGAATGCGCGGGCGCAAGGCTGGGCGCACCGCTTCGGCGCAACGATCGATGTCCTTGGCGGCGGCGCGGGCAAGGCCGGCGACGCTCGCCCGCTTCAGGCGTTTGGCAATCGCAGACACAGCCTCGAAATCGCCTTCCGAGGTCACTGGAAACCCAGCCTCAATGATATCGACGCCCATTGCGTCGAGGAGATCAGCGACTTGTAGCTTTTCCTCGAAGGTCATCGAGGCGCCAGGCGATTGCTCGCCGTCTCGCAAAGTGGTGTCAAAAATGACGACGGATTGAGAGTTTTGCCGCAGGGTCTCGGCGGGAGAAGCGGATCGGTTTGTCTCGGTCATGGCAATTGTCCAGGATTGTCTGCAAGACAATAACTTCGAGACACTAATATAGTGTCCTCGAAAGATTAATGTCGTTCGGGCTTCTAGACTGGCGGCATCCCCTGAGCGCCCAGGCATGGCCCGGCCGGCTCTCAGGGGCGGCTAAGGAGAAGCGACTCGGATGCAAGCAACGTCACTCGGCTCACAGGCGATAGCCTAGCCATTTCCATGCGCGGGATATTGGAGCCAAAACCCAATGTGGCGGCGCGCGTTTTCATCATGAGCCACTCTAACGGAGGCCCGTGACGAAAGCAACCAGTAGCGTCGAAGGTTGTGAAGCCAGGTTCCGGGGTGTGATTTTGCCGTAGAGGCGGAGACACCCATTCCGAGTGTGGCGCTGTCCAAAGACTCAGAGGATCGCCTACACTGTCGGATCTTTACTTTTTGGCTGTTTCCTTAAATGGGCTATTTCCATAAGACGAAAGCGACAAACCAGCCCGTAGCGAGGCAAATCGAATAGGACACGAAAGGGGAAAGCGTACCAGCAAGAAACGCGCTCATTTATGCTCCTGACGTGTGCCGGCCTGGTTCCATTCCACAAGCGGCTCGGAACATTGATCACCAGCACATGAACCAAAATAGGTGAGTATCCTTGCCTCACCCTTGACGTGAATCAAACGCGGGGCCCCACACGCCGCGCCCTTCCGACGCAGCTCCCTGTCTTTCAAACCGGAATCCGAGAAGTTCACGCTCGGCGTGTTCGCTGAGCCGAGAAGGCCAAGGGGACTCACCTTGGACACAGCTCGCTAAGCAGCTACGTGATTTTTCAGATTGCTTTTTTGAGATAGTGCGCCGCAAAACCTTCGTCAAGCAGGTGTTTGCGGTGCAGAATTAGCTTGGAGTGCTGTGACACAAGGTAAAGGCCACCAACGCTCTGGCCCTTGCGGCGTTTTCACGCATAAGCCGGCCTATGGCCTTGTTTAGCGAAGGGGCTGCCCGAAGGAAAAATCACTTGCGTCGCAGCGCCTCGATCAGCGCGGCTCCGACCGCGCCCTCAGAAACCGGCATTGCCTGATGTGAAGCATGCCGATGCATGAGCTTCTTGTTTGTCGCGGGCACGGCAACCTTGCTCGAAGCAGCTTCCCTGCGCCGCGGAGCGTCGTCCTTGCGCATGGACAGGGCGATTCGCTTGCGTTTAAGGTCCACCTCGACGACGCGCACTTTCACGATATCGCCTGTCTTCACCAGGGCACTTGGATCCCTTACGAAACGGTCGGCCAGTTGGGACACGTGCACGAGCCCATCTTGATGCACACCGATATCGATGAAAGCGCCGAAGTTCGTGACATTAGTGACCGTTCCTTCGAGCAACATGCCGGGCTGCAAATCCTTCATGTCGTGGATTCCTTCGGCGAATGTCGCGGTTTTGAATTGCGGGCGAGGATCGCGGCCAGGCTTTTCGAGTTCGAGCAAGATGTCGCAGACGGTCGGAAGGCCGAAACGCTCGTCGGCAAATTGGGACGGATCAAGCGATTTCAAGATTGCCACGTTGCCCATCAGAGAACGGACATCCCAGCTGGTTGCCGACACGATTTTTCGAGCGAGCCCATAGGCCTCGGGATGAACCGACGTGGCGTCGAGGGGCTCGGATCCGTTGCGGATCCGCAGGAATCCCGCGCAGAGTTCAAATGCGCGGGGGCCGAGACGGGCGACGCCGAGGATGTCGCGCCGGCAATTGAAAGCTCCGTTTTGATCCCGGTGGACGATGATCGCGTCGGCGAGCGAAGCGCTGAGCCCCGATACCCGGGAAAGTAGCGAGGCGGAGGCCGTGTTAAGATCAACGCCAACGGCGTTCACCGCATCCTCGACGACGGCGTCGAGGGCTCTGGCGAGGTGGGTCTGATTGACATCATGTTGATACTGTCCGACGCCGATCGCCTTCGGGTCGATCTTGACGAGCTCCGCAAGCGGATCCTGCAATCGCCGTGCGATGGATACAGCGCCGCGCAAGGACACGTCTAGCTCGGGCATTTCAGCCGCAGCCCTGGCCGATGCCGAATAGACGGAGGCGCCCGCCTCGCTGACGACGACCTTGACTGGTTTTGGGGCTGGCAAAGCGTCGATCACTTCTCCCATCAGACGGTCGGTCTCCCGGCTCGCCGTCCCATTGCCAATCGCGATCAATTCGACACGGTACTTCTGGATTAGCCGGCCGAGTTCTGCGATTGTCCCGGCGACATCGTTGCGTGGTTGGAACGGATAGACCGTCGCGGTCTCCAAAAGCTTGCCGGTTCCATCGACCACCGCGACTTTCACGCCCGTACGAATGCCTGGGTCAAGACCCAGAGTTGGCCGCGCTCCAGCCGGCGCCGCAAGGAGCAAATCCCTGAGGTTGCGTGCGAAGACATGAATGGCCTCGGCCTCGGCCCGCTCGCGAAGCTCGTTCATGAGATCGACCGTGAGACGGAGCGATAACTTCGTGCGCCAGGCGAAGCGGACGGTGTCGAGGAGAAAAGCGCCGGTGGCGCCGTCTTGCGGCGCCATCCCGTAGTGCTGCGCGATCATCTCCTCGACCGGCTTTACCGCCGAGGCATTTTCTGCATCGACTTCGATGGCAAGCGAAAGAACATCTTCGTTGCGGCCGCGGAACATGGCAAGGGCACGATGGCTGGGCGTATTGGCGTAGCGCTCGGCGTGGTCGAAATAGTCCAAAAACCTCGCACCCGTTTCCTCTTTTCCACGAATGATTCGGGAACGCAGCATTGCATGAGTTCGAACGTAAGTTCGGAGTTGCCCCATTAAACCGGCATTCTCGGCGAAGATTTCGGCGAGGATATCGCGGGTGCCGTCGAGCGCCGTCTTTATATCGGGGACGGAGTCGGAGAGATAGGCCTGCGCGAGTTCGGCGGGCGTCATAGCGTGATTGGCAAGAATTGCGTCTGCCAAAGGTCCAAGTCCGCGCTCGCGGGCGATGTCGGCGCGGGTCCGGCGCTTCGGCCGAAACGGCAGATAAAGATCTTCAAGCTCGGTCTTTGTGGCGGCGAGTGCAATTTTCTCTTCAAGCTCCCCGGTCAATTTGCCCTGGCCGCGAATCCCGTCGAGAATGGCCGCACGCCTTGCTTCGAGATCGCGCAAATAGGCAAGACGCTCCTCGAGCTGGCGGAGCTGGGCGTCGTCAAGGCCGCCGGTCGCTTCCTTACGATAGCGTGCAACAAAAGGAATTGTGGCGCCTTCGTCGAAGAGATCGATTGCAACTTTCACTTGTTCCGGCCGTGCCGGGATTTCAGAGGCGATGGTTCGCAAAATGCGGTCGGCACCAGCGGTCATCCGATTTGATCCTATAGATTCGGGCCGCGACCATAGGTGAGGACTGCGCGGATGCCAAGAAAAGGATCTCGATCCCGATCTTATCCAGCGACCCTAAAGTGAAGGAGCCATTTCTGGCCCGCTTTCCCCGCTCACGCCGAAAGTTTAAACTTGTGATGCTTCTGATCGTAGGTGAAAATCTCCGCATAGCGGCCCCAATCGATGATCGCCGTGAGAGTCTGGCTCGCGTCGCGCGGGCTTAAATGGTCTTCAAGTTCGGGCAGGAACCTGTTGCGCGGGGCCTCATGGCCAAGCCGCTCAGACAAAATGTGACGAATATGGGCGGCAAGAGGAACAGAGCGCAGGAGATGCTCGCAAAACAACCGCTTGCGCCCGTCGCCCGTATCTTCCGCTAAGATCTTGCCCGCAGCAGTAACATGCAGGTCGCCCCCACGGATCTCGGCGAAACCGAGGATCTGAGCAGCTTCCACGATGGGCAAAAGCTGGTCGTCATCGAGATGGAACCGTTCCGCCAGCACGCGCAAGTCTGCCCTGCCCTCAAAGGGTGGGGCGGCCAGCATCTCCAAGAGGTCGCTGATCCTGTGGCTGGAGACAATGGGCAGCCGCATTGCGAGTCCCGGCAAGGTCCCCTTCTTGTCCTTTATATCGCTTGCGCTGGCGTGCCCGGCTGTCATGCGCGCATAAATGTCATCGACGATTTCCCGAAATGCAGGCGCGAGCCGCTCGCGCGGCTGCGGCAATGGCACTTCGATCCTCGCCGCAATCCGGCCAGGATTTGCCGCCAGAACGATGATGCGGTCACAGAGAAAGACCGCTTCTTCGATATTGTGAGTGACGAGCATTACGGACTTGATGCCAAGTTTTCCCTCGGTCCAGAGGTCGATGAAATCCGATCGCAGCGTCTCGCCGGTCAGTACGTCAAGGGCGGAGAACGGTTCATCCATCAAGAGAACGGCAGGGTCCACCACCAAGGCGCGCGCGAAGCCAACCCGTTGACGCATGCCGCCGGATAATTCGCGCGGATAGGCTGTTTCGAAGCCGTCGAGCCCGATCAAGTCGATTGCCGCCAAAGCTTTCTTGTGAGCTTCCGCCTCCTTCATGCCAAGCGCATCGAGCCCGGTCATGACGTTCTCGAGAACGGTAAGCCACGGAAACAGCGCAAAGGTTTGGAAAACCATCGCGATGCCTTTGGCTGGCCGATCTAGCTCCTTACCTTGATAGAAGACTTTGCCAGCCGTCGGCCGGATCAACCCGGCAGCGATGCGCAGGAGGGTGGATTTGCCGCAGCCGGAACGGCCTAGCACACCTACGATCTCCCCCTCCCGAAGGCTGAGGCTCATGTCGTCGAGGACAAGGGATGATTTGCCGTTTGGCTGAGAGAAGGCCTGATGGATCCCGTAGAGATCAAGAACAATCTTTTTTGCAACCGTTTCTTTTTGCACGGTCTCAAGCATGGGCGTGCCTTTCAGTCCAGCCGGAAATGGCGTTCGCCATAGCGGTAGAGCCGGCGCCAAAGAACGCGGTTGAAGAAAATCACGTATAACGACATGACCGCAATGCCGAGCACGATACGCGGATAGTCCGCCGCCGCCGTCATCTCCGCGATATAGGCGCCGAGCCCATGCGCCGTCAGATGCGTCTCTCCCCAAGAAACCGTCTCGGCGACGATGCTGGCGTTCCAAGAGCCGCCGGATGCTGTGATGGCACCGGTCACATAATAGGGAAAGATACCCGGCAGAATCACATTCCGCCACCATTTCCAGCCACGGATCTGGAAATTATCGGCGGCCTCCAGAAAGTCGGTTGGATAGGCTGTC
This sequence comes from Methylocella sp., assembly GCA_035515355.1. GTDB lineage: Bacteria > Pseudomonadota > Alphaproteobacteria > Rhizobiales > Beijerinckiaceae > Methylocapsa. Next base: position 9,101 of record DATJBL010000059.1, on the reverse strand, counting down.
GTGCCGGCAATGACATTGAAGAGGATATACCACTGGGTGCCGAGGATCATTAAAAAGCTCAGCCAGATGTCCGGGTTGAGATCGAAGTGGACGATGATGATGACCGCAAAAGGAAATAAAAGATTGGCCGGGAAGGCTGCAAGGAACTGCGCGAGCGGCTGGATCTTTTCGGCAAGCTGGGGCCTGAGGCCGATCATGACCCCGACCGGCACCCAAATGAACGAGGCCAATACAATGAGGACAGCGACGCGTAACAGAGTATAGGCCCCGAGCCGGAAAACCAGCAACACGTCTTCCCAGCCCAATTCGGTGGCGACATAGCGCACGATGATGCTGCAACCGTAGAGGGTGACGAGGATGATGGCGGCATACCAGATAGCATCGACGATCCGGCTGCGCGCTGACGTCTCGGTCACCAATGGGCCAGGAACCGAGGCATTGAGAAGAGGCGCACGCAAGACCCGCTGCGCCAAATATTCCAAAGGGCGAGTCGTCAATTGCAGGAACCGGCCGTGCCGCACGAGATTCAAGAACCAGGAATGAGGGACTGTTTGCGCAGCGGCTTGCTCGTAGCGAAAATGGTTGGCCCAGACAACCAATGGCCGGAACATGAGTTGGTCGTAAAGAATGATGACAACGGTCATCGCCGCCAGCGCCCAGCCGATCGCGCCGAGATTTCGTTGCTCTATCGCGAGAGCCACGTAGGAACCGATCCCGGGCAGTGCGATCTGCTGTTTACCGACGCTGATTGCCTCGGAAGCAACGACGAAGAACCAGCCGCCCGACATGCTCATCATCATGTTCCAGACGAGACCCGGGACGGCAAAGGGCGCTTCGAGACGCCAAAAGCGTTGCCAAGAAGAGAATCGGAAAGCTCGGCTCGCCTCGTCGAGATCACGGGGAACGGTCCGCAGCGACTGATAAAAGCTGAACGCCATATTCCAGGCCTGGCTGGTGAAGACCGCGAAGATCGATGCGAGCTCGGCGCCGAGCACACGGCCTGGAAACAAATTCATGAAGAACACGACGGTGAAGGAGATATAGCCGAGGATTGGAACCGATTGCAGCACGTCAAGGAGTGGTATGAGGATGATTTCCGCGCGCCTGCTTTTTGCCGCCAAGGTTCCGTAGGCCAAGGTGAACAGGAGCGACGCCGCCATGGCCGCGAGCATGCGCAATACGGTGCGCACCGCATAGCCGGGCAACATGGCGGGATCGAGAAAGATTGGCGCGCTTTGCACTGCTTCGAGAGGCGCGAAGGTGCCTTCCGCCCCTCGACCCAGCAACACCAACACCGCGACGATCAAGGGGAATGCGACGAGGTCCCATCGATTGGGGGCCACGAGCCGCGCCGGACGGATTAGCGTGTGCAAAGGTTGCTCTCGTCATGAACCGTGGTCAAGCAGGACTTCATATGAACAATTATCAGGATTGTCGATTTTTCGCGATGTCGTATTGATCTATCAATACATCCTATTTGTCATGTTAACGTCATGGGATGGCCGTCGCGTTAGGGCGGCGAGCCGCAGATAAATCAAAGGACGATCGTTTTTAGATGGACCTCGTCCAAATACCACGGCGAGTTCTGCCGACGATTGCGTAAATCCATCGCGATCTCTCCCATCGGATCAGTCTCCTTGGCATTGAGAACAGCAAGTGTGTCGAGTTGCCCAAGGGGGGCCTGCTCGCGCAGCGACATTTTGAAACGCCGGTATGACAGTCATCGTTAGGGAGATTCGCCAAATCGCAGCCCGGTCTATCGGCCAGCGTATTTCGTAACACGGCCCCCTGCTATTTTGAGGTATGGTGTCTTTTGGCCTTCAAACCCGAGGCATTCGAGGGCCACATATATTGGCGGCAGACCTGCCAGCACTGGCCCTGACTATCCGTTGGCGCCGCCCGGTATTCGCCTAAGCGACCTCAAATGATCAAACCACTCTTCCGTGGCGTTGGGCCGTGCGCCGCTAATTTGGTGAAAGAGAGCGTAGGATCGCCTTGGCCCGCGCTTCATCTTGTTTCATTTGCTCAACGAGCGCGGCCGCGGACTCGAATTTCGCCTCCGGTCTAATCCACTCGATGAATTCGATCTCGATCGTCTGGCCATAAAGCTTGCCCGAAAAATCGAAGAGAAAAGCTTCGAGCAGGGCTTGGCCATTATCGAAGGTGGGTCTTCGGCCGTAACTTGCCACTCCATCGTGGATCGCCTTCTCAACGACCACCCGGACGGCATAGACGCCAAAGCGCAGGCGGCAGCTTGGGTCTGGCAAAAGATTGACCGTTGGAAATCCCAGGGTGCGGCCGAGCTTCTGGCCTTCGATGACCGTTCCCATGATGGCATAGGGATGCCCCAGCAGGCGTGCGGCAAGCGCGACATCACCAGCCTCGAGGGCGGCTCTTGTCGCGCTTGAGGACGCCGCCTCGTCCACGGTGTGGGCCGGCACCCGTTCCACGATCTCGACCACAAAGCCGTGGCGCCGCCCCGCTTCCACGAGGAAGGACGGGGTGCCGGAACGGTTGGCGCCGAAATGAAAATCGTAACCTGCGACAATGGCACCGATGCCGAGGCGACGAAGCAGGATTTCAATAAAGGTCTCGGCCGGCAGGCTCGCCAGGGTTTTGTCGAAGGTCATGACGATCATGCCGTCAAGGCCGAGCCGTTCAAGGATCTTGGCCTTGGTGTCACGTGGCGTGAGGCGAAAGATCGTGTTCGGGCCTTTGAAAAAATCGGTCGGATGCGGCTCGAAGGTGAGGACCACGCAGGGACGGCCGAGGTTCTGCGCCAAGGTCTTCGCCCGCTCGATCACGGCAACATGCCCGAGATGGACGCCATCGAAATTACCGATTGCTGCGACCGCGCCCTCAAGCCCTTGCGGCGGCGTGGCCGGGTCAATGGCGAGGACGAATTTCTTGGAAGCGGAAGGATCAGCCAAGGGAACGAAAACCATGGGACGCCGCGGAAGCGGCGGCTCCAAGCGCGGCGGCGAAACTGCATGGGTGGGAGCTCCGCGTCAAGGCCGCGCGTCGACGCGGGCAAAATGCATAGGCCCCGCGCGTGCTTACCAGACGAGTTCCGGGATTGCTGCCGTCGGAGCGAAATCGGCAGCCTCCAGGAATTGGCGGAATGCCGCGGCATCGAGCTCGGCGTCTTCCATCCCGCCATGCAGTTCACTGCGATGAATGCCGGAGGTCACGAACAGGCTGTCGAACCCTTGGCTATGGGCCCCTTTGATATCGGTGTGCATGGCATCGCCAATGACGAGGATTTGGGAGCGATCGATCGGTATCTTGCGTGGACCGCGTGCGAGTTCGAGCGCCCGTGCATAAATCGGGGCAAAGGGTTTGCCGGCCTGAATAACCTTGCCGCCAGTTGCGGCGTAGCGCTCCGCAATTGCGCCGGCGCAATAGAAAAGCTTGCCGCCGTCCTCGACCACAATGTCGGGATTGGCGCAAATGAGCTCCAGGCGCCGTGCAAGCATGGCCTTGAGAATGGCGTCGTAATCTTCGGGCGTCTCTCGGAAAGGATCAGCGAGCCCGGTGCAAAGCACAAATTCTGCTTGCTTCAGCGCTACGAGGCGCGGCGCCTTGCCTCGCAAGGCCAAAACTTCTTCGAAAAGAGCCGTTTCCTCGGGCGGCCCGATGCGGAACATGCCTACCCCCTCGCGGGCGAGAAGGAGGGAAACTGTGATGTCGCCAGAGGAGACGATCGCATCATAGGCGGCGGAGGGCACACCCAGCCGCGCAAGCTGGGCCTCGACCATCCGGCTTGGGTTGGGCGAATTGGTCATGAGAACAACCCGTCCGCCCTTTTCTCGAAACCGCCTCAGCGCCGCAGCGGCTTTCAGAAATGCGGATAGGCCATTGTGGAGGACACCCCAAACGTCGCATAAAATGACGTCATATTCGTTCGCGACATCGCTCAGTCCACGCAAAATTCGGCTCACGCGCGCGATTGTCCCTGGCCATTCGCTTCTCGGGCAAAATCGTTCGCGCGTCTCATTCGTTCTCCTGGCCAAAGCCGGATCGCCGCTTTTTGGGAATGGGCAGCATCGCGGGTTCCGGCGCCCCGTTCGAGACAGGCGCGCATGGAGGCGGCTGGACGTCTCTATCAAATCGTTAGGACAAGCCGTCAAGCCAAAAATGCTATGACGAAACTCTCAATATGTCATACATATATCATTCCTTATAAATATTCATAATTCTCCTTTGTTTTCCCCCAAATTCCCGCTAAGATACCGCTTAAGTAATGTGAGCAGTCATTTTTAATCTATCGTTAGCCGCGCTTCTCCGCACCGTGTGAAGAGGGCATTGCGTTGCGTAACCCGCGCTCAGGCCTTGTTTTTGCCTTCTTTACCGCAGCCGGCGTGCTCTGTTTTCAGTTCGAAGGCGCCCGGGCTGGCGCCTGGCTGATGCCCCCAGGTGATGGGCAAATCATCGCTTATACGGATTATTCCAATTCCACTAAGGCGTTCGACACGCATGGCGACCTCGTAACGGTTCCGGCCTACCAGAAATTGGAGTTTGGAACCTATCTTGAATATGGGCTGTTGGACTGGCTCACCGTGGTCGCGGCGCCATCCTATGACCGTGTTCGCAGCCCCACGCCGGGGCAATCCTATAACGGGCTCGGCGAGAGCGAAATCGCGGCGAGAGTTGGGCTCTATCGTTCGGATGCAGCGGTGCTTTCCTTTCAGGCCGGCTTGCGTACACCGGGCGCGTCGTTTGATCAGCTCGGGCCATTGGAAGTGCGCCAAGCCGCTTCAATCGACCTGCGGGGCCTCGCCGGGCGCAATTGCGTCGTCGCGGGAATCGAGGGGTTCGTCGAGATGGAGGCCGGATACCGTATCTATACCGAAAATCAGCCGGGCGAATGGCGGATCGATTTGAGTTCGGGGCTGCGCCCCCTGCCGAAGCTTCTCATGATGCTGCAAAGTTTCTCCTCGATTTCCAATGGCCCCGGGCCCTATGGACACCTCTCCTGGACCAAGCTGCAACCGAGCGTCGTTTATAATATTGCGCCGCAATGGTCGCTGCAGATCGGCGGCTTTATGACCGTCGCTGGGATTAATGCAGGACGCGAACTCGGACCAACGGCGGGCGTCTGGTACCGGTTTTAGAAGGCGCCTTGGTTGAGATACGCTGGGCAAGGGCCTATATCGCCGGTGCAAGGCGGCGAGACCGCCAAGTCCTCGGGATCTCGAATTTAATGCCAACAAGCAAGTCTTTCGGCATCATTCTCGCTGGCGGGCTTTCGCGCCGGATGGGTGGCGGCAACAAATCCTTGCGGATGCTCGGCGGGAGGCCGCTGCTCGCCCGCGCTGCCGGGGCGTTGCGGCCGCAATGCGACGGCCTGTTGTTGAGCGCGAATGGAGACCCTGCGGCATACGCGGCGTTTGGTCTGCCAACCGTTGCCGACGACGTTGAGGGCTTCAAGGGCCCCCTCGCGGGCGTGCTCGCGGGCCTTGACTGGATTGCCGTTCACTTCCCAGATTTAGAATATGCCATTAGCGCGCCGGCTGATACCCCATTCTTGCCAGCGGATCTTGTCGTCCGCCTCACGGACGCGCGGGCCGAAAACGGCGCGGTCATCGTGTGCGGCGGTTCGGGGGGACGGGTGCATCCTCTGGTCGCGCTTTGGCCGGTCGCGATCCGGGAGGACCTGCGCCACGCGCTCGTCTATGAGGACCTCCGCAAGGTCCAAGATTTCCAGCAAGGCTACCGTCGCGCCACCGTCGAATGGACGGTCGAACCTTTTGATCCCTTTTTTAATGTCAATGAGCCAGGTGATCTAGCGGCGGCAGAGTCATTGCTTCTTTGGACCGAAACACATAGTGCTTAAGCAAGCCTGCGAGTTTTTGCCATATAAAACGTGGAGATCCTGGTGAGTAGCATGGAGTTTGCGTTGAAAGCCGGCAGAGGAGTTGGGATATGGCCGTAACGGGAGCAGCTCGGACAGTCGAGAACGTCTACCTCGATGAATTGAAGAAGGGATTGGCGGACGGCTCGATCGTTCTCGTGGACGTCCGCGAGCCCAATGAATTCGCGGCGGGCCGGATTCCGGGTTCCGTGCTCAATCCCCTGCAAAAATTCGATCCGAAGGCATTGCCCCAGGTGCCTGGCAAACGCGTGGTGCTCTCCTGCCGCTCCGGCCGGCGGTCGCTTGCGGCTTTGGCGCTTGCGCAACAGGCGGGACGCGATGATGTCCGTGCGCATTATCCTGGCGGCTTTCAGGAATGGGCGAACGCGGGCGAAAAGGTCGAAATCTAGCACGTATGGCATCGACGCGGCTGACCACAACAACTTCCCTCAGCCGCGCCGAAGAAGCCGATAGGCCCAGCGTCCGATATAAGCGCCCTCGATGCACGCCAGAAGCAGAGGCCGTGCTGCGGGGAACGACTGCGCGATTTCGCCCTCTCGCCAAACGCTATGCCGCAGAATGGCTCTCAGGCCGCGGGGGCCGACTGCGGAAAGAGGTGGGATCGAGTCGCTTCTTCCAAAATCACGGGAGCGTTCACCCGCTCCCAACCATGCGATCTCGCCGGGCTCGGGCCAGATGACCGTGCGCTTCAGACTGTGCCAGGCGCGCGCAGCGTCCTCGTAGATTTTGAAAAGTGCCTCGCCCTTGATTTGATCCATGTAGTCGAGGACACCGGCAAACAGCTCACCCTTGCTTGGATAGAGGCGGTCCTCCCATCCCTCAATCTCAAGATTCGAGCGCGGCTCATCGCATCCCGAAACCATCTGGAATGATTTGACGCTCGGGATTTCTGGCTCGAGGATCGATTCGATCAGTTGCCAGTAGCGCAGCACCGCTGTTCTTGGGTTGGTCGGGACGTAGACGTTCTGCTCGACGGAAAGACCTCGGGTGCGTGCAAAATGGTCCGTCGGAAAGCCCTTGTAGTTGTTGCGGGCAAACAAAACGCAGCTCCATTTTATATGCGGCAAGGCACGTTCAAGCCATCGCATGGTGCTGCCGTAGAGCCCTGTATCGCAAAGAATGATCCGGCCACGGCCCCCAGCGCGGCGCTGCAGATGCGAGAGAAAAAGGGCGTTCTGTTCTTCGATCGATTGTAACAGGCGCCGCGATCCCGGAAGGTCGGCTCGCAGCAGACGATTAAACGCCAGCGCATCAAAAGGGGTCTGCCAACACTCTTCAAGCTCATGAGTCTCTTGCGCGAGGGCTTGGGCGACGGTCAGCATGGACTCGCCGTAGAACTCGCGTTCAATTTCTTCGCCGACGGCAGGGCTTTCGGCAAGAACGGCCGCTCGGGCGGCAATCAGCCGCGAGACCATAAGATCGCCAAAGATGACGGGGCTTTCCAGGCCCGTGCTTTTCAAGAAATGCTCGAAGATCAGTCTAAGCCGCAAGCCTCCGCGAGCACAAAAGAGGACGCTGGCCCCGTCCGGATCTTCGATAGAACTCAGAAAAATCCAAAGACGCAGCGCGAATTCTGCGAAGATCGGCCCAAGCACGCGCGCGCCGAAAACGGCATGTCTGCTTGCGGCACGCTGGTCATAAGCGTGGCTTGGAACTTCGATGTTCAAGCGATCACCACGAATGTGCAGGATGTTTGATGAGGAAAAGCAGTGCATCGAGCTTGCGCCAGTCGCGAACATATCTCGGCCGCTCAATCAGGAGGGCCTGCAAGCCCGCCTTTCGCGCCATCAGATAATCCGCGAGCCGGTTGTCGCCGCAGTGAAGAATGCGCTGGGCTACCATCCGCTCAGCGGCGATTACTTTTTCGAACAATCGTGAACTTTTCTTCGTCACACCCCAATCCGAGCTGCTGTAGATCGTCTCGATCGAATGACCGTTAGCGACTTTGCCAAGGAGGCGCACGAGCATTGTCTCTGGGAGATAAGTGTCACTAATTCCAATGATCCGTTTGCCCTGTTTTCTGAACAGCGCCAGCCGATCGAGCAGGGGCCAGTTCGGCTTAAGAGCGTGAACTTCGCATTCAAACTCGGCCTCATGCAAGACCTCGCTGGCGGACGAAGGCAATCCAAGAAGACGGGCTTGGAGGCGAAGGATATGCTCTAGCCTCACGTCGCCTTCTGGCCGCTCGATTTCAATCGCGCGGTATGCCAGTGCCTGCGCTTCGTTCCGCGCCCACAGTATATCCTCTGCGTTCAGACAATAGCCGGCGGACTTTAATTTTCTCGCCATGCGCTGGGAAAGTTCGAGAAAATGCCGCCGCCCACAGCTACTATTACGCAAAAGTATAGTATCAAATATATCAGTCGAGATGACATCGATGTTCATCTGGTCGACTCCAGACTTTCCAAACTGCAGCATTGTCACCTCAAAGTTGAACACTACTATGATTAATGACGCAAAGCAACATAAACCATACGCTGCTCCTAGAAAGAGCCACTCCTCGCAGCGCGGCTCACGCGTGAAGGCACGTGTTCTACTCAGTCCCCCCACATAAGAAAGAGCCCAATGTCTCCTGGGATGCCATCGGGGAAGTCGAGAACCCACGCGCCCAGCCGGAAGCCGCGGGGTTGAAGGTCGCGCTTCCAATACTGATAAAATTCGGCTGCTTCGCCGCGTAGAGTCTTCGGCCAATCGGGGCTTTGATTGAGTGCATTGATCGAACGGCCTTGATCGCTGCAAAGACTGGCCGGGAAACGCAGAAGCATGTACTGCTTTTCCCCCTTGGCAGCGGCTTCATGCGCTTCACGCATGATGCTGCGCCAACGTTCGCTGCTGATATGTTCGTCCATTAGCTGTTCGACGGCTTCCTCACGGTGCTTGGCCGCCGCGCGGCGCTGCTCGTCATGCTCGTAAGCCTGCTGTTTTTCGAACTCTGTGACGAGGGTGCGGAATTCTTTCGCTTCGGGCTCGGCATCGGCTGTCCGGGTTTGGGGCTTGCCGGCCGCTCGCTCACCGGCGGGATGCTCCCTTTGAGACTCTGCGAACCGCTGATCGAGCCTGTCAAACATCCTTCCAAATAGGCCGCGCTGGCGCGAATCGGTGGCCTGCCGGGAATCCTTCGATGCCATCGCGCGAATGAGATCCGCCCGGCTGACAATGCCTACGACTTTCCCATTGTGGAGCACCGGCACCCGTTTAATCCGGTGAGCCGTCAGCAAGCCCGCGA
>DATJBL010000058.1:0-3816 GCA_035515355.1 Methylocella sp. | reverse complement strand
GACGTCTCGATTGGCGACAACGTCGGATCTCTCAACTTTATGAAACCAAAGCCGGTGGCTTCATGACAACCGTTGCATGCGGCAGTTAGCTTACTAAAGGCTTTCGAAATTTTGACGCCGTCCTTCGCCTTGATTGCATTGTCAACGTCATCTGTCGCAGGCGTCATCATTGTCGTGTGCGGTTCTACATTATTCGGATAAAGACGCATTGCTCTATCAATACTGAGCCGAAATTGCGACCATCACGAGGTTTAATGGCGGCACATAGTCTTCCTGGAGGTTCCCCGGTTTTTGATCCTCGGCCAGAACTGGAGGCGAAGCGCCGATGGATAAAACGGCTATTATCGCAAGATGCTTCATGTTCATGATCATGCATTCCGCCGGACTTGCGCCAAAATCGTTTGCCGACTTGGTATCGTGACCGACATTCGCGGTGACCGCCGAGCCCCTGAAAATTGCCCCAACTTTGGTTTCCTGACAAGCGCAAGGCGTCGCAACCGGCCTTCCGCGAGGAAAGGGGCAAGCCGAAGGCCCTCCGCACATGCTTTCACGTCCAGCCTCGATGACGTTCGAGAACAGCCCGTCAGATATCTGCGCAGGAGAACGGCCGGAATTCTGTTCGCAAACCGCGCTGCGCCCCGCTAACCGACCGAAGTTGAAAGGGCAGCGCGTAAAGCGGAAACTGCAGCGAGAAGCCGACGACGATCAGCGCGGCGGTCATGACGAGCGCGCGGACGACGACTTCGCCGGCCAGCGGCAATCGTCTTAGCGCAGCGCCGAGACGCGCGTCTGACCAATCCATCGGGGTGGCCGCGCCCGCTTGATCGCAGGGCTGGCAGGCGGAATCGCCTATCGCGCCCGGTTCGATACCGATCCGCCGGAACTGGCGAACTATCTTCGCAGCGCACTTCGTGGCGCCGGCGTCGCTCTAGCGGGATGGGCCGAGCAGACCGGGTTCGCTTGAGGCACCCGGTCGTCTCGACCAGCCTGTCGACCGATGGATACTGGATGGGCTGGAAGACTCGGTCCGGATAACTGGTCAACAAGTCCTGCAACATGGCGAAGGGCTTGGCCGCAGCCAACGAGCATTGATGGCGCAACCGCGACAAACTAAAGTTGGACGCCCTGCGGTTTTTCTTGAGACGATCCGTTCCGAGTTCGCCGTTGTAGGTTCTTGATGGCATTTTCGTTTGACGATTGCGCCCAGTGATGCGCCGCACGCCATCCGACGCGAACCCTTGGCTCGATCCCGGGCAGTGTTCCCGCTTCGACCCTCAATCCCCTGGTAAGCGCCTTGGAGGCGAATTCCTTAGCGGCTTGCTCTGTCGGGCATTCTTCCAGAAGCCATTCGACCTCTTTGCGCGATCCCCCCAGCGTTCGGGTAGTCGATACGAACCAGGAAGTCACAGCGGCTCCTTCAATCGTTAGAATTGCCATCATAGGGCTATGTGAGGACGTCGTATTGCCAGAAAACGACGAGGCGAAAACAACAACGAGCTGTCCGCGCCAAGCCCGAGCGTGCAAATCCTTGGCCAGATACGCTGCGGCTCAATCTATTGAGGAAACAACCGTTTTGGACGGCTCGGCCCCGGGCGCCCGTGCACACGTTGTGTCAAAATGGGGGAGAGCTGACGCAAAATGACCTCGCTGCTCAAGGTTGTATGATCTCTGTAAGCAACTTTCGGTTGCATTCCGATTCCCGTTGGGCATAGTGGAATCGCGCAGGGGCGCACGATTCAGCAAGGCGCGAACGCAAAGGCGCCGACGAAAGGAGAGGTCATGAGCCGGATGTTGTCTCTCAATTATTCAGCCAGCGTAGCCAGAGCGCCGGAAGGGGAAGTGCACGCCGTATCCGAATCAGGAGAGGCGGAATTGACAATCAGCCAGATGTCGCGGCTCTACGGCGTCAGCCTCCGCACCTTGAGGTTTTACGAGGATCGCGGCCTCATCAAGCCGCGCCGAGAAGGCAATGCCCGTCTTTACCGGCCAGCTGATCGCGTGCGCCTGGAGATGATTCTGCAGGGAAAGAAGCTCGGCTTCACCTTGACCGAAATCAACGACCTGATCGGCGGCAAGGGCGCAAACGAGACACCTGATCTCGAGGAGCAGCTGCAACCGCATCAGATCGTCAGCCAGATTGGTCACCTTGAACGTCAACGTGATGAGATCGATAGCGCCATCGAGCGGCTTCGCGCGACGCACAGCCGTCTATCGCGAGGCGCCGCTGCTTGACTGCGGCCAAGGCGAGAGCGGCGCCGCGAACGCCGGCTACACCCTGGTCCTCTCTGGCTCGCCGTGGCGCAACGCTTCGGCGACGGCGGCCTTGATCCCGAGATGAACCCACATCGCCCGCCGACCTGTCCAGTGGAGAAACCGACAGAATCGTCTTCATCGGTGATCGGAGTTTCTACGCCTTTCTTGATCGCGTTGAACGCGAAGCAACGGGGCAATTCGCGAAACCAGCCGGCCACCAGCCACCGGCGCCCGGAAGCTTGGCACTCTCTTGTAACAAGTGCTAGCAGCGGCTATCTACTGCGCGCTTGAGACCCGAGCCGAACGCCGGGGCATTTCGCCCGCGGCCGGCATCGCAGGTCGACCGGGAGCGAACTCATGAAATTCCGTCCATTGCACGACCGCGTCGTCATCCGCCGCATTGAAGGAGAGGACAAGACGAAGGGCGGCATCATCATTCCCGACACAGCCAAGGAAAAACCGCAGGAAGGCGAGGTCATCGCCGTGGGGCCTGGAGCCCGAGACGAAAGCGGCAAGCTCGTTCCGCTTGACGTCAAAGCGGGCGACCGGGTGCTCTTCGGCAAATGGTCCGGGACCGAGGTCAAGATCGATGGCGAGGACCATCTGATCATGAAAGAGTCCGACGTGATGGGCGTAATCGAGGGCGCGAGCGCCACGAAGAAAAAGGCGGCCTGAAGCCGCCTCTCCCCTCGTCTCAAACCATGGATCGAAAATCATGTCCGCCAAAGACGTACGCTTCTCTTCCGACGCCCGCGACCGCATGTTGCGCGGCGTCGATATCCTCAACAACGCCGTCAAGGCGACGCTGGGCCCCAAGGGCCGCAATGTCATTCTCGACAAGTCGTACGGCGCGCCACGCATCACCAAGGACGGCGTCACCGTCGCCAAGGAGATCGAACTCGAAGACAAGTTCGAGAACATGGGCGCGCAGATGGTGCGCGAGGTCGCCTCGAAGACCAGTGACAATGCCGGCGACGGCACGACCACGGCGACGGTGCTGACCGCCTCGATGATCAAGGAGGGCCTCAAGCTCGTCGCCGCCGGGATGAATCCGATGGATCTCAAGCGCGGCATCGACATGGCGACGGCGGCCGTCGTCAAAGACATCCAACATCGCTCCAAGAAGGTCCAGTCCTCCGACGAGATCGCCCAGGTTGGCACCATCTCGGCCAACGGCGACAAGGCGATCGGCAAGATGATCGCCGACGCGATGAAAAAGGTCGGCAACGAGGGGGTGATCACGGTCGAGGAGGCCAAGACCGCCGAGACCGAACTCGACGTCGTCGAAGGGATGCAGTTCGATCGTGGCTACCTATCGCCCTATTTCATCACCAATGCCGAGAAGATGGTGGCCGAGCTCGAGGACGCCTACATCCTCATCCACGAGAAGAAGCTCTCTTCGCTTCAGCCTCTGCTCCCCATCCTCGAGGCCATCGTCCAGGCTGGCAAGCCATTGCTCATTGTCGCCGAAGACATGGAGGGCGAAGCCCTGGCGACCCTCGTCGTCAACAAACTGCGCGGCGGCCTCAAGGTTGCGGCTGTGAAGGCGCCGGGGTTCGGAGA
>DATJBL010000057.1:0-63285 GCA_035515355.1 Methylocella sp. | reverse complement strand
TCGGCGGACGCCCAAACAAAGGCTTGGCTTTCAATCCGCCCCAGCCGCCGCGCCGGTAGCGCACCAGCCACCCATAGACCGTCGATCTATCCAGCCCCAAAACACGGGCAACAACTTCCGGGCTTTCGCCACGCTGCACCTCCCGCACCGCGCGTTCGCGCATAGCTTCCAGTGTCTTATGATCCAACCGGCGCGCATCGTTTTCTCTCATTCCGCGGGTGAATCACTCGGATCCTACTCAGTCAAGTAAAATGTTGACCTACTTATGAACTTATTAATAGCGCGTCGATGAGACGTACCGGCTTCAATAGTGTGTGCAGAAGCCGATGCATATTCTTCCGGCAAAGCAAGGTGACATCGGCTCCTGCCTCGGTGAGACACAACATGTAGCGCGAAAACTGAATCAAGTCGCCAAGGCCCTGTTCATCCCAGACGATGATTGTTCGCCCTGCCAATTTTTGTCCGGTCCATTTCGGCGAGTCCAGGACGACTGTCTTCAACGGCGCATTGGAACGGTTCCACCGGCTTTCGAAATCTTCAAACCCCGCCTCCAGACTGCCCTTGATAAGGAGCGCCCCTGCCCGGTTGTTCCGCGCGTCCGCAAAACCAGGCTGGTATTTCAGAGCCTCATCAAAATTCACTAAAGACTCGTCGATCCGACCCATTTCCTTTAGAGCCACGCCGAGACCAGACAAAGCTTCCGGATAGTGGGTTTTGAGGCGCAGAGCTTCCTCATAGCAGGCAGCAGCCTCAGGAAGACGATCCAATTCCTGCAACACGTTACCACGATTAAGCCAAGCATCCGGTGCCGCAGGATCGAGACGGACGGCTTCATCGAGAACGGCCAAAGCATTATCCAAACGTCCAAGTTTGTGGAGTGCTGCGCCCTGAATGCCGAGGATCTTCGGGTGTCCTGGAGCATGCCGAAAGGCTTCCGTGCAGGATCTAGCTGCCTCTTCGGCATGGCCTAATTGGAGTAAAATATTGGCGCGATTGGTTAAGGCGGGCAGAAAACCGGGGCGAATTTTCAAAGTAGAGGTAAAGGCGGCGAGTGCGTCTCCTAGATGGCCAAGTTCATACAGAACATTGCCGCGATTACATGACGCTTCGTAGTGACAAGGATCTAGCGCGAGCACCGCGTCGTATGCTGCGAACGCTTCCCTGAGCCTGCCTAGCCCTTGCAGTGCTATACCCTTGTTGTAGAGCGCCTGCGGATAGTCGCAACGATATCGCGAGGATAAGTCATAGGCAGCAAGCGCTTCTTCGAGCCGACCGAGTTTCTGAAGGACGTTGCCGCGATTGAGTTCCGTCTCTGCATCTGGCGGTCCGCGCCGGGCGGCATCCTCATAAGCCGCAAGAGCATCTTCGAGGCGTCCGAGTTTCCGCAACACCGAGCCTTTGTTAAATAAATTCGCACTATCGCCAGGTTTTATTGTCTCAATTGCACTAAAGCAAGCGAGTGCTTCTTCATGGCGTCCGAACCGCTCGAGCAAGGCGCCACGATTCGTCAACGCCTCACAATGAGCGGGGCTCCGGTACAACACCTTCTCATAGGTAACAAGAGCTTCGGCCATGCGTCCCAGACTCTGCAAGACAACGCCCATGTTGAATAGCGCCTCGGCGTCTTGTGGGCGAAGTTCCAAGAGTGCTTCAAATGATTCCAGGGCGTCCTCGGGTTGGCCTAGCCTTTGAAGAACGATGGCGCGCGCAGAGAGTGCTTCAGGAAAGGCGGGCCGCAAAGCAAGCGCCCGATCGAACCACATCAGCGCATGACGTAAGTCCTCGGCATTGAAATGGACCAGGCCGAAGATATAGCATCCGGCATCGCTCCGCGCGGCCGGATCTTGATATTGCTTGATCCGACTAATTGCCTCTTGCTGTGCGCCAACGTTAAGAAGGGCAAAGGCTTCACTGATCGCAATTTGCAGAAGCGACCTGCTGTGTGATTCATCGTTACTCTCAACCTGGTCTAACTGCTCAAACTGGAAAGCGCTCATTCGCCCGTGCTCATCATCCTGCGGGGCGTGGCCATTGTGCCGAACCGCATGCTGCTCGAGGGGGCGGCGGTGTTGACCGGAAGAGTTTAACCGCCACCACGGACCGCGGTCGGGACAATCCTGATGAGGCGCCGCGGAAAACGTTCGATTTGGATAAAACCACAAGCTTTCGCGGACCTGACGCGTTCGGCCCACTATCAGCAACCGCCGCCCGTGATTGAGCCCATTCGCCCACTATCCAACTGGCAATTTGTGATCGCCTTTAATGGGTGCTCAACACAGCTTCCTCGCTCAGGACAAACGCGGCACACTCCAACTGGCCTCGTCTCTTTAGACATGGCTTCGCTGGAAACGATGGCGCTCGCTGAACTACGTCCCAAAGCGTTGGGGTGACCTGAGCCGCAACCACGAAAGGACAAAATTCGAGTTATCCTGCAAGCTCATATCACCTAACTTGAGAGATAGTAGCCGCCTTGCTAAAAACGGGCAGCAAGCTCTCAGTTCCCTGAAAAGCTTATTGCGGACAAATCGACGGGGCCGGTTAATTTCGTCGAGCGATGGATGGGAACCAAGTTGGGAATCTATCGTTCTGATCAACACTTTCATCGGAGCGTTTTGATTTGAAAAGCAAATCCGGCATTCAAATTCTGGTTGTCGAGGATGAGCCGATCATCAGCATGTTGATCGAGGACATGTTGATCGAAATTGGATGTAAGAACATTAAGATAATGGCTTCTATCAGCAGTGCATTGGAATTTTTAGGAGGTGCCCAGCCGGATTTCACAATTCTGGATATTAATCTCAATGGCACCCGGAGCTATCCGGTCGCGGCATTGTTGAAATCCCGCAAAATCCCATTTGTCTTCGTGTCTGGGTATGACGCAGCTACACTGGATTTAGCATATGCTGATGTTCAGCTTTTGCAAAAGCCGTTCCGTATTGGCGATCTCGATCTGATGATTGAGACAGCGCTCGCGCTAACTCAGGCGGATTCCTCTCTGGACCGCCGGGAGCTTGAATGAGTGGCTCTGGCTCAAGCGTTGAGCCTTTCCACTGTCGGTTCCTTCGCGAACACACTTCTTCTTAAAAAGCCAAGGCCGCGATTGAGGCCCTGGCCTCGGTGTGAGGTTACCTTTTAGCTCGCAAATTAAGCAATTGGGCGCCACAGCACTCGTCTGCTGACTTATCGCGTTTGCAGCAAGCGCGCGACAGCTTTGGACGTAAAATCCACCATAGGTACAATGCGGGCGTAGTTGAGCCGCGTCGGACCGATTACGCCGAGCACGCCTACGATGCGTTGTTCCCGGTCATGAAATGGTGCCGCGATCATTGACGACCCTGAGAGCGAGAAGAGCTTATTTTCCGAACCGATGAAAATACGAACACCGTCTCCGCCCTCTGCCCGGCTCAACAAGTCGATCACATCCTTCTTCGTTTCAAGGTCTGCGAAAAGCAAGCGAATCCGCTCGAGGTCTTCGATCGCGGTGAGATTTTGGAGCAGATTGGCCTGGCCCCTCACAATCAAATGGGCTCCGTGCACGGACGACTCCGCCCAAGTCGCTAGCCCTGCATCGACAAGCCGCGCCGTCAATTCACCGAGTTCCGCCTCTGCCAACTTACGTGAGGCCTCGATCTCATTTTTGACCCCCTGCAAAGTCCGGCCCCTGATGCGGGCGTTGAGATAATTGCTGGCTTCAGACAGCGCAGAAGGCGGCAACCCTATAGGTATCTGAAGGATGCGGTTTTCGACGGAGCCGTCTTCCGCCACGAGAACGGCAAGTGCGCGCTCCGGCTCGATCCTAATGAATTCGACGTGTTTGAGCCGCGCGTTTTCCTTGGTTGTGACGACCACGCCGGCACTCCGGGTTAAACCCGACAGCATCATCATCGCATCGCCCAGCAGTGCCTCGAGGCTCCGATCCTGCGAGGCTGCCTTAACTTGCGCTTCAATTTGTTCTCGCTCTTCGCGGCTGACGTCACCCACTTCTAGCAGTGCGTCGACAAAAAAGCGCAGGCCAAGCTCGGTTGGGAGCCTTCCCGCACTTGTGTGCGGTGCATAGATCAAGCCAAGCTCTTCAAGATCCTGCATCACGTTGCGGACCGAGGCTGGCGACAATGGGGTCGGGAGAAGGCGCGCAAGGTAGCGCGAGCCGACCGCATCGCCATTCGCGAGGTAGGAATCGACGATAAGCCGGAAGATCTCCCGCGAGCGTTCATTGAGACGGGCCAAACTGTTGCCGCCAGGGGACATCGGGTCGCGGTGAAACTCCAAAGACACTGCCATGCCAACCAAAATGACCGGAGGAGGCGAAGGATGCAAGCACAGTCGTGCCAATCTGGCACAAATATATGGCTTAAGCGCTCGGTACCGGGGCCGGTTTCCAAGGTCAGATGGCCGCGTATTGAAGTCGCACCCATTTCCGTCTGCCACGCGAACCGGAACAAAACCTCACGTTGACCTCCAGAGGGACCACGAAATCCACCATCCTCACGCAAGTTTAAATTGACAGAATGTCTCCGCTATCGCGCCAAAGGAAGCCGAATGTCCGATATTCTGTCGCCGGACTCCGCCGGAGGAGAACGCAAGAACACACGCGACATCGGGTTTGCCTTCGGCATCATCGCGATACTTTCGATCTTCTTTTTGCCGATTCCGGCGTTTTTCATCGATGTCGGACTTTCGTTCTCGATCGCCCTGTCGGTGCTCATCCTTATGGTCGCGCTATGGATTGAGAGACCCCTGGACTTTTCTGCCTTTCCAACAGTTCTCCTCGTAGCTACCTTGTTGCGCTTGGCGCTTAATATCGCGACAACACGATTGATTCTTTCCAATGGGCCCGAGGGGCTAATGGCCGCTGGCTATATCATTGGCGGATTTTCCAAACTGGTGATGAGCGGCGATTTCGTCATCGGTCTCATCGTGTTTGCCATTCTTATTACCGTAAATTTCGTGGTGATTACCAAGGGTGCCACGCGCATAGCCGAAGTCGGTGCGAGATTTACGCTCGATGCTATCCCCGGCAAGCAAATGGCGATCGATGCTGATCTTTCAGCAGGTCTCATCGATGACAAGGAGGCCCAACGCCGAAGGCGCGAACTCGAGGAGGAAAGCTCGTTTTTCGGTTCGATGGATGGTGCGTCGAAGTTCGTGCGCGGCGATGCCATAGCAGGACTTGTCATATTAGCGGTGAATATTTTTGGCGGTATTGTGATTGGCGTTACCCGGCACAATATGCCGCTCGGCGAGGCGGGTGACGTTTTTACAAAACTGTCGGTCGGCGATGGTTTGGTCTCGCAAATCCCAGCACTCATCATTTCGCTTTCCGCAGCGCTACTTGTGTCGAAGGGGGGCACCAGAGGAGCGACCGAAAAGGCTGTTCTCAATCAGCTTGTCAGATATCCGCGCGCCTTGTTGGTGGCGGCCCTGCTCATGTTTGCCTTCGCCATCATACCGGGCCTTCCAGTATTTCCCTTTGCCCTTCTCGGCGGAGTCATGGCTTTTGTTGGTTATGCGGTTCCAAGACACCTCGCGAAGCAACGCGATGAACAGAATAGGCTCGCCGCGGAAGCCGCACTTCAGAAGCAGCGGGAGGTGCGGGACTCGGTCAAGGAATCCATGAAATCCGCAGAAATTGAGCTATGTCTTGGCAAACAACTCGCGACCAAACTGCTTGCTTCACATAACGAATTGGCGACTCGGGTGACGAAAATGCGACGAAAATTCGCAAAGCAGTATGGCTTCGTTGTCCCCGACATCAAACTTTCAGACAGTCTCTCCATTCCGCCGAAGTCCTATCAGATTAAGATGCATGGGACCCTCGTCGCGGCGCACGAACTCAGACCCGGCGAGTTCCTCGTCATCTTGGGCGATGACCGTAAACCGGAGTTACCCGGCGATGAAGTACGTGAGCCCGCGTTCGGAATGAAAGCTGTATGGATTTCCGAAGCCTTTATAAATGAGCTGACACGGGAGGGCTTTACCCCAGTCGATAACATATCGGTATTGCTTACGCATTTGAGCGAAGTCATTCGCAACAATCTTGCACAGCTTCTTTCCTACAAAGACATGCGCCTATTGTTTGATCGCCTTGGCCCGGAATACAAGCGCTTGATCGACGATATATGTCCTTCTCAGATTTCATATTCCGGATTACAAGCAGTCCTAAAGCTTTTACTCTCCGAGCGCGTGTCGATCAGGAATTTGCATCTCATTCTCGAAGCGATTGCCGAAATCGTTTCCCACATGCGGCGAGCCGAACAAGTTGTCGAGCATGTGCGGATTCGAATCGCTCAACAGATTTGTGGTGATCTTCTCGATGGTGGCGCCCTCAAAATCTTGCGCCTCGGCAATCGGTGGGACTTAGCCTTCCATCAAAGCTTGAAGCGCGACGGTAAAGGAGATGTCATCGAGTTTGATCTTGATCCAGCTTCCATCGAAAGTTTTGGAAAGGAGGCGTCCACCGCGATTCGCGAGCGCATGGATCAGCGCCATAATTTCGTTCTTGTCGCCACCCCAGAAGCACGGCCGTATGTCCGCATGGTGGTTGAGCGTCTATTCGCTACCCTCCCGGTCCTATCTCATCTAGAAATTGCGCGCGGGGTCGAAGTCAAATCGCTCGGGACGATTTCATGACTACGCTTGGATCAGACGCTGTTTTAACGGTCTTTGTTCTGTTTTGCCGGATCGGCGCTTGTCTGATGTTGATGCCGGGCTTTTCAAGCCAGCGTGTTCCGTTCAACGTTCGGTTGTTCATGGCTTTTTCCGTTACGCTGGCGCTCACGCCCCTGCTATCGAGCGAAATTGAAAAGCAGCTGTCGGATATTGCTCCAATCGCAATGACCAGACTGTTCGTTTCTGAGACCTTGACCGGTGGTCTGATAGGATTTCTCGCTCGCATTTTTTTCGGCGCGCTCGAAACGCTGGCTGGTGTCATTGCGTTTTCTATCGGTTTGACAAGTGTGTTCGCGGTACCATTAGATGAAAATGATCCTCTACCAGCGATTACAACTCTCATTACTCTCACTGCGACATTGCTCATTTTTACAACGAATCTCCATTTGGAAGTTCTGCGTGGGCTTTATGCCTCCTATTCCGTGTTCCCAGTCTCGGGATTATTCGATACCCAGTTAGACCTTGTTCGAGTGAGCGATTGTCTGACTAAATCGTTTCTCATTTCCCTACGCATTAGCAGTCCATTCATCGTCTACACATTTCTTATAAATTTCGCCCTGGGACTCGCCGCCAAACTTATCCCACAAATTCCGCTTTATTTCATCACAGCCCCAGCAGTTATTGCCGGAGGATTGTTGCTGCTCCACACGATCTGCGAGCCATTCATGGAAATTTTCAATGCAGCCTTTTCAGCTTGGCTTGCGGAGGGGTGATCCCGTTTACATCCACTCTTTCGTTGGATTGACTTTGGCTTGTAGGACCATGAATGAGTGAACGCCTTCGCAGGTCGCGCCGTGTCCTTGTTGTGCAATCTCAGCTCGATCGGCTAGCGGAGTGGACGCTCATCGATCTCCAATCCAAGATAGCGGTGTTGGAAGACCAACGAAGGGATTTAAGTGATTTCCTGTCCGAGGAGTCCGCAGTTGCTGGAATTTTTTCCTCAGCGATGATGCATAGACTACGGGCTATCGCGGAAACGACAGCAGCTCTTGCAAATGAACGGGAAGCACAAAGAAATCGCCGACTCGAGGCACGCAGACACCTACGCAGCGCTGCACACCTAGTTGCCGCTCTTGAAGGCGCAGAGCGGCGCAAGGACTCGCTCCGTCAGTTCGAGCAGGCGGTCGAGGCAGCCTTTCAGCGAGCCTCACAAGCCCCTGGCAAGCTTATTAAACCACTATAATTCGCGTTGCACCTAAATGCGGAAATCTGCGTGTCAATAAACCCCACCTCAGATATTGTTCTTGACGTTGCGAGAGCAGCTGACCCTGTGAAATGTCGGGCAGCGGTTGAGAACCTTTCCCCTGGAGAGATTGCCGACCCGGCCTCGATCACTGGCTTCGATCATGTGTTGGTTGAAACTGTCCAGACGTACCAAGCAAAACGGCTTAGCTTTATCGGGAATGGCGCGACGACGCCGGAAATTCCTCCCCAGGTGGATGCTCGAATGAAAGCATATAGAGGCCTGGAACAGCTCGTCTTGGAGAATCTTGTCGAGAATATGCTTCCCAAGGAGTCCGGCGCGTTTTTCGGCACTGGCACTGCAGGTGAGATCTGGCGAACGTTCCTAGCGGATCAATTGGCCGCGCAAGTTGGAAAAGTTGTCGATCTTGGTATCGCCCACCACCAACCGATGGTTGGGTCGAATTCATTGGAAACCAGGCAGCCTGTTCCAAATCGGGGGCGATGACTCACCTCTAGTGGTCCTTCTCTATCCGAATGGTCGTGATTCTTCATGCAAAGCGATGGACTTCGCTCGTTCAACGAAAACCAAACGTTGGTTTCCGGAACCACCGAGGATCTAGTTTCGCCGCCTTGGTCTACAAGAGAAGCGCATGAAGGTTTCAAAGACACCGAAGCAGAAATTGCCTTTGCGGTCTTCAATAATGTCATTGAGAGGCTCGAACGACTTCTTGAGAAGGAAACCGCGATGTTGATTCAGCAACAACCGATCGCGCTTGAGGATTTCAATTACAAAAAGCGCCATGGGCTCCTTGAGTTGAGCCGTGCGATGGATTCAATGCGGAGCATTCATTACAGAATTTTTGCTCATGACCCGAGGGCAGCGCTAGCGCGCCTGCGTGTGAAGCTGGAAAGCAACCTCACGATCCTTCAGACTCATTTGGATGCAGTTGGTGCCATTGCTTCAATCATTGCTTGTGCCATTCAAGAGCAAGAATCCGACGGTACCTATACGCAGCTCCTTGGAAGCAAGGGCAGATCGCGATGATGCGGCTCATCGCCAGTTGTATGTGGATTATTGCGGTTACCTTGGCCTCGGCCTATCTGGGCTCCACATGGAAATCCCGGGGAACCGAAATTGGAACGTCCATTAGACAGGACGGAGATCTCGAACGCAAGAAGACGATTCCGATTAATGTTCCAATGATTTCGAATGGAAACGTCGAAGGCTATATCGTTGCACAGTTCATTTATCTCGCAGATCCGAAAACTCTTCAGCAATTATCCGTACCGCCAGACGATTTCATAACGGACGAGGCGTTTCGTGCGCTTTATTCCGCCGAAGTCGATTTCAAGCACCTCCAAAAGTATGACTTGCAAGGCCTAATCAAGACTCTCATTCAAAACATCAATCAGCGTCTTGGAAGAGAAGTTGTCAAGGATGTTCTCGTAGAGGAGTTCACCTATGTTCCGAAGCGTGAGATCTCAAAATGAGGCTATTCATACTCGGACCATGTACTCCTCGAAATCCTTTGAGGAGAGTACCCGCTGCGTGTCTCTCTTCGAGCGGTTGCAAGGTTTCGCCCCGCGTGGCTTCTAAACCTCGAAAGGCGTTTAATCAGTGAAAGGTTGGTCAAATGTTGTTCGACAGGCTCACATGGACGGGTTTTATGATCGTTGTGTTAGGCTGGGCACTTCTTTTTTCCGCGCCACAGCTAGCCGAGCTCCTCGGAAGTTTTGGTGGACGCTCTTTGGACGTCAGGTCTCTCAATGTGCCAGCTCTCGCCGCATGCACAATTCTGTCAGGTTTTGGAATAGCCATTCTCGGGGCTTTGCAAACCGGATTTGGTGCGTTGAACAGATTTTTTGATTCGGTGCTTGAGAGAAGTGCGAAAGCAGGCACCCATACTCTACAGCGCCGTCCGGAGCAGCCGAGGAAGATTATAGAGCGCGGGTGGCTGAAGGACCGTGCCTATGTACTGTTCATGGATGGAAGCGTGGAAATTGAAACCCTCTTGGGAAGGCGCCTGTTCCCTTCACTTCAGGAAGCTCAGGAATTCATAGCCTAGCGTGTGGCATTATTGAACCCGAACTCCGCCATCTCTCAGCAAAACAGTTTGATCCATCTTGGAAATGATCAGAAAGACTCCGACCAGGCGGAAGGGCGTGGTAAAAGCACGTTTTTCCCACCTCTGCGTTCCGTGGGGGAGCACAGCTGGTGACACTGGGAAACGCCGGTTCTTGAACTGGCCTTCATCGGCGGATGGGATTGCCCCTCCTGCCGAGATGCTACCCTTCACAACAGATCGTTGGCTTAGGGTACTGGGCGTCGCCGCCGCGTTCGGATCGGCAGCGTTTGCCACGTTTATGATAAGTCAAAATGGCTCCCAGCACGGGGTTCGAGGAGTCGAACATCAGTCGATCCTTGTGCGCGCTCGCCGGGCTAGGTTGAGCGGATTCCATAGTTACACCAGCAACTCAGAAGATCGATTTGCTGTCACTCGAGCCCTCGACTATGACACCACCGGTTCGATTTCGATAAAAGATGTTAGAACACCAGTAAAAAACACTGTACCCACTTCTAACATTGAAGGAAGCGCTGCATTTAAGAGCGGTGGTACAAGCAGTTATCGCTTGCGTTTCGTCCATAATGGAGGCGCAGTTCTCCAGGGTGAGCGAGGCTTCTATATTGCGAGGCGAGGCACGGTGCTGCCCGGGGCCGGAAAAGTTCTATCGATTGGACGGCTTGGTGATGGATGGATCATTGTAACGACGACGGAAGTTTTTACACAAGTCGGGGATGATCGGCCATAAAGGAACTCCTCGTCTCCGTACTGCAAGCACGGGTTGGATCTCACAGCGAGGCATGGACGCCTCCGAGGACAAACGGCTGAAGACGCTGGAATAGAAGAACACGTGGCTGAAGCGGCTGCTGGTCCGACGCCATGCTCGACAATGCTGGTGCTGAAGGACTTGTTGGGAAAGAAGTGCTGACGCTCGCTGCCGAGCAGCAAGCTGCCGTCGATCTGAAGCAGGCTTTGGGAGATTAGCGAAGGGTCGCGGCGTGTAAAGCCATCCGCTGCAACAGCCGTCGTTTCCGCATTCTTGCGATTACACATGGAACGAATAGGTTCGCGGAAGAAACCTCACAGGCTCGCAACTCGCGAACAGCAAACAAGCAGATCAATCTGCCTTGTTTGGCTTTTGGGCTTCTACATAAAAACTTTCGTCCCGCCGTGCTTCTTGGTCCTTAATTAATCTCTCATCCGAGCCGCATCCAAATTCTGTCTCTCGAACATTCGTAAATCCACATTCCGCGGCCACTTCCATCATCAGGCTTGCATCCCAAACTGACCGGTGTTCGAAATGCTGAGTGGCAAACGAAGTGGCAAACGAAACTGCGACAGGTCGCCGATAATACCTGGACTTCAATGATTCCGAGCTAATGAATTTATCTATGTCCGGCACCGAAATCCTGAGCCACGCGCCCGGCCTCAAAGTGCGATAACACTCACCAATTGCAAATATCGCATCTTTGTAACTCAAGTGTTCCAGAACATGCTCAGTGAAAATTCCGTCCCAATAGTCAGGCGGGCATTTCCATGGTTTGGTCGCATCCATGACCCATTCGGGCGGCTGGAAGGAACCCAGAATAATCCAGCCAAAAGTGAAGAAGTCCGCATTAACCCAGCCAGGATATCTGACTGGCCCACAACCAAGATTGAGCAGCCTTGGCCGGCGCGTCGCGGCGGGCACCGGCCGTGTCAACAGCCTGGCGGACAGTGCTCCATCGATCGAATGGAAGGCAACTTTCCATGCGCGCGGCGTGGGCCACTCTACTTTTTTCAGATGCTCGCTGATGCTAACGGTCATGCTTCCCTCTGTTTGAAGCATCGGAAGGGCGTCCACGGGTGGCGGACTTTCGCTCATGCGCGCAACTTGTAATTCTTACAGACCCAGCCCGCGAAGACTGACGGTCATGAATTTTTCATAGTCAAATGTAGAAATCTATTCTTAAGATGGCCACCTCATTACTAAAAAATACAATACGAAATTTAGACCAACCAAGCAAGGTTCTCACAACAAAATGCGGAATCGCCCGGCGACGGCTAGGTGGACGTTCTAAAGAGTCTTGTCCTGGCCCACCCTATGCACGTCGCTGCCTGCCGATCGGCATGTCCGACCAAGAAAGCTGCAGAACGTCACGCCAGGAGTCACTCGGAGACTATTTTTCTCCGAGAACAATTCTCAAAAACAACGAACTTCTGCTTCGGCCTCTGCCCGACGCAGATCAGCGAGCATGGCCTTCGATTGCTCACTTGCCCGAAACATGGTCCCGATCTGACCTTGTACCTGATTCATGCTTGCCACAGTTTGGGCCGCCACATAACGGTCATAGGACAATAGGGATGCAATGACGTCGATCGAGCAAGAGCAACGCCTTAGCATTTCGGAGGTTTCGCCATTTGTCTTCATGCAGACGAAAACATAGTCGGCACGTGCCTCTGTCGGATAATCATTAGTCTCCGCGATGGCCCGCGACACAAGGAGGGCAAAGATCAGAAGTCCAGTGGCGGCGCGCGTCATCTTCTTTCGCCTTTTCTCAAATCGATCAACCAAACGCCGGTTGCGCAAAAGACTTGCGTGTCCTTCGGTTCCAATCGGCGGTAAGGCGACTCGCCCCTTAGCGACGCCAAGCACCGATGATCATTGCCGCGTGCTTTCTTGCAACAAAGGACCGCGTCTTCCTCAACACGCGCCGGCTTTGCGTCAAAAATCCGCTTTGTCTACATTCCCGCGATAGCAACTTAAATGCAGCCGTTTCCAGTTCATCGTCAACTCCTGCGCTCCATGGGCCGCGGACGGCGTCTTTCCTGGAAAAGGGTAACTCCACCGCGGTAATCCAGGCGGATGGCTCAAGGCCAACTTCTTGCCCGTAAAAACCAAAGCGTTACATTGACATCGTGGAAAAGGCTTCTAGGCGGCCGCAAGGAGGCAGCCCCTCTCAGCATTATTCACTTTTATTTTCACCGGCTTTGCGCCACATTGGCGGTCACGCAACCGTAACAAGGCGTACCATGCCACCGATCGCCGCGACGCAGGATTTCAAAGCCTTTCTCGATCAAGCCGTGGCCCAAGACGCGCGCTTGGCCGCCGCCGCCGAGGTTCTTCGCGCTATTGCAGCAGCCTCGATCGAGCTCTCTATCGTGATCGGGCTTGGACATCTGCATAGCCAGCTCGGTGCCAGCCGTGCCAGCACGAATAAGGACGGGGATGTTCAAAAGGAGTTAGATATCTTTGCAGACGACCTCTTCGTGAGAGCCTTCCGGCGGGCCCCTGTGGCGGCGGTTGTCTCCGAAGAATTGCATGAGCCGCTGGTTCTCGATCCTGCCGGTCCGCTCGCCGTCGCAATGGACCCGCTCGATGGCTCATCGAATATCGATGCCAATCTTTCGATCGGTACGATCTTTTCAATACTTCCTGTGCTTGCCGATGCGAAGGATGCCAACTCGCATTTCCTTCAGCCGGGCAGGACGCAGATCGCGGCAGGTTTTGTCATCTACGGACCACAGACTTCACTTGTGTGCGCCTTAGGGGACGGCCAAACTCAAATCTTCACGCTCGACCGCGATGTCGGCCAATTTTATCATGCGCGATCCTGCCCCGTCATAGTCAAGGAAGCCAGTGAATACGCCATCAATGCCTCGAATTATAGGCATTGGGACGTTCCAGTCCGGGCCTTCATCGACGATTGCGTCCACGGTGCGGACGGCCCACTAAAGCGCAATTACAACATGCGTTGGACTGGCTCGCTCGTCGCGGATGCCTACCGGATCTTGGTGCGAGGTGGGATCTTCCTTTATCCCGGCGATCATCGAGACGGCTATAAGGAAGGGCGACTACGGCTCCTCTACGAAGCCAATCCGGTTGCATTTATCGTTGAACGTGCGGGGGGGCTCGCGACGGACTGTGTGCACCCCATTCTTGACATCGTTCCCTCGGCCATCCATGGCCGAGTGCCACTCGTTTTCGGCTCGCCCGCCTTGGTCGAACTCATGGCATCCTATCATAGCGATCCGCAATTTTCGGCCGAGCATGCTCCATTATTCGGCAAACGCGGTCTCATGCGTCTTTAGAACCGCGAGGCTGAAAAAGAGGCTGACGTGTCCGTGAAATATCCGATCATTTCGGTGACCGGGTCGTCCGGGTCCGGAACAACATCCGTCAGGCGCACCTTCGAACAGATATTTCGCCGCGAGCGGATCACTGCGGCCTGCATCGAGGGGGATGCTTTCCATCGTTATGATCGCGACGAAATGCTGGCGGTAATGGCCGAGGAGGAGCTAAAGGGCAATCATAATTTCAGTCATTTCGGCGCAAACGCCAATCTCCTCGAAGAACTCGAGGCAGTGTTTCGTAGCTACGGCGAATCTGGAATTGGCAAGACGAGGCATTATGTCCATGATGAGGAAGAAGCCGCGCGCTACGGATGTCCTCCCGGAACCTTTACGTGCTGGGAAGCATTGCCCGAAAAGAGCGATTTGCTTTTTTATGAAGGGTTGCATGGCGCGGTCAAGACTGGCCAGGT
This sequence comes from Methylocella sp., assembly GCA_035515355.1. Lineage (GTDB taxonomy): Bacteria > Pseudomonadota > Alphaproteobacteria > Rhizobiales > Beijerinckiaceae > Methylocapsa. The sequence continues at coordinate 48,845 of DATJBL010000057.1, read as the reverse complement.
GAATATTGCCCAGCATCCCGACCTAAAGATTGGTGTCGTTCCAGTTATCAACCTCGAATGGATTCAAAAGATCCATCGGGACTGTTCAGCGCGCGGCTATAGAACGGAAGAGGTCATGGACACGATGTTGCGGCGAATGCCCGACTACGTACATTATATTTGTCCTCAGTTCACCGAAACGGACATCAATTTCCAAAGGGTTCCAACCGTCGATACCTCAAATCCCTTCGCCGCGCGCTGGATCCCGACCGCCGACGAGTCCATGGTTATCATTCGATTCGCCAAACCGCGCGGCATCGATTTTCCCTATCTGCTTTCAATGATCCATGACAGTTTCATGTCGCGTGCCAATTCGATCGTGATTCCGGGCGCCAAACTTGATCTTGCGATGCAATTGATTTTGACCCCCTTCGTACTTCAGCTCATCGAGCGTCGCCGGCGCGCGGCCTAACGAAACAGGGTCTTGGAATTTTAAATCTGAATTGTTTGGAAAAATGTGGCACAAGGCGCTCTGCCCGAAAACCGCAAGCGAAATGGCGCTGGCAGCTTCATGCAATGGGGTTGATTGCGTCTTAGCATCGGCTTGAATTATGCATATCACTAGACTTAAGCATCCACCCCGACCAGTGGAGACATACCCCGGTTGGCCGGACGGGCTAGAGTAGGCTATTCTTTGCGCACGAACGGCGCTCACTGACGGAGAACAACCATGGCCCGCATCACCCTTCGCCAGCTGCTCGATCATGCGGCCGAGCATGGCTATGGCGTCCCCGCCTTTAATATCAACAACATGGAACAAGGCTTGGCAATCATGGCGGCGGCGGCGGCCACCGATTCGCCTGTCATCATTCAAGCGAGCCGTGGTGCCCGCGCTTACGCTAACGATATCGTGCTCGCCAAGCTAATTGATGCTCTGATCGAGCTTTATCCTGACATTCCGGTTTGCATGCATCAGGATCATGGCAATAACGAAGCAACATGCTTCACCGCGATCCAATATGGGTTTTCATCGGTGATGATGGATGGCTCGCTCGGGGCTGATGGGAAGACACCCTCCACTTACGACTATAATGTCGCCATCACAGCCAAGGTCGTTGACGTGGCGCATGCCGTCGGCGCTTCGGTCGAGGGGGAATTGGGCGTGTTGGGGTCCCTCGAACACGGCACAGGTGAGCAGGAAGATGGGCACGGCGCCGAAGGCAAGCTCAACCGCGATCAGCTCTTGACCGACCCACACCAGGCCGTCGATTTCGTGACGCGGACAAAGGTCGACGCGCTAGCGATCGCGATGGGAACCTCTCACGGCGCCTACAAGTTTACCCGCAAGCCGGATGGCGATATTCTGTCGATGCGGGTTGTCGAAGCGATCCATGAGAAACTTCCCAATATCCATCTTGTGATGCATGGATCGTCCTCGGTTCCCCAGGAGCTGCAGGACCGCTTCAACGCATTTGGCGGCGGCATGCGCCAGACCTACGGAGTGCCGGTGGAGGAGATTGTGCGCGGCATCAAACATGGCGTGCGCAAGGTGAACATCGATACCGACTGCCGTCTCGCTATGACTGCCGAACTCCGCCGCGTCGCAAAGGAAATGCCCGGTGAGTTTGATCCGCGCAAGTTCCTCAAGCCAGCGATGGAAGCGATGCAGGAAATTTGCCGGCAACGGTTCGAGCAATTTGGTACCGCTGGAAACGCCTCGAAGATCAAGGTTTTGCCAATGTCCGCCATGGCTAAGCGCTATGCGTCCGGTAGCCTTGACCCCCAATTGAGCTTACGGCGCACCGCCGCAGAATAGAGCGGAGATCTTAATGAGCGGAATCGGAAAGGAAGCAAGGGCGACGACAATCCCGCCCGGCCGCCATTCTGCGGGCGTCATGGAATATCGAGAGATGGGCTATTGGCAGCCCGATTACGAGCCTCAGGATACCGACATCATCGCTTGCTTCCGTGTCACCCCACAAGAGGGAGTCGATCCGGTGGAAGCGTCTGCGGCGGTCGCAGGCGAGTCCTCGACCGCGACCTGGACCGTTGTTTGGACCGACCGTCTAACCGCGTCTGACAAATATCGCGGAAAATGCTATCGCGTCGATCCAGTACCGAACGCGCCCGGCTCCTATTTCGCGTTCATCGCCTACGATCTTGATTTGTTCGAGCCCGGCTCGATCGCCAATCTGGCCGCCTCGATCATTGGCAATGTGTTCGGGTTCAAGCCCCTGAAAGCTCTTAGGCTCGAGGACATGCGGCTGCCTACCGCCTATGTCAAAACATTCCAAGGACCCGCGACCGGAATCGTGGTCGAGCGTGAGCGGCTCGACAAATTTGGGCGGCCTCTCCTCGGGGCCACGGTCAAGCCCAAACTCGGACTTTCCGGCCGTAATTACGGCCGTGTGGTCTACGAGGCCCTCAAGGGCGGCCTCGACTTCACCAAGGATGATGAGAACATCAATTCGCAGCCCTTTATGCATTGGCGTGAGCGCTTTCTTTATTGCATGGAAGCGGTGAACAAGGCCCAAGCTGCGACGGGCGAGATCAAGGGAACATATCTCAACGTCACTGGTGCGACGATGGAGGACATGTACGAGCGGGCGGAATTCGCCCACGAGCTTGGCTCCGTCATCGTCATGATCGACCTTGTCGTCGGCTATACCGCTATTCAGTCCATGGCGAAGTGGGCGCGCAAGAACGATGTGATCCTCCATCTTCACCGGGCCGGACACTCGACCTATACGCGGCAGAAATCGCACGGCATTTCATTCCGCGTCATCGCCAAATGGATGCGTCTCGCTGGAGTCGATCACATTCATGCAGGAACCGTGGTCGGCAAGCTGGAAGGCGATCCCCATACGACACGCGGCTATTACGACATCTGCCGCGAAGGATATAATCCCCAAAATCTCGGGCACGGCATCTTCTTCGATCAGCCGTGGGCATCCCTGAACAAGTTGATGCCAGTCGCCTCCGGCGGCATTCATGCGGGCCAAATGCACCAGCTGATTGATCTTTTAGGCGAGGACGTTGTCTTGCAATTCGGCGGCGGCACGATCGGGCATCCGATGGGAATCGCGGCGGGGGCGACAGCCAATCGTGTTGCCTTGGAGGCAATGATATTCGCACGCAATGCCGGACGGGATATTTTAGCCGACGGCGAGCGGATTCTCCACGAGGCCGCCGCCACCTGTACGCCTCTGAAACAAGCTCTCGAGACTTGGAAGAACGTTTCCTTCAATTACGCATCCACCGACACGCCGGATTTCGTGCCCTTGGCGACACCAGCGGCGTAGACTCCGGTTTGCGAAATTTCTCGAAGTCTTATCGAGACCACACAAGTTTCAAACCGGTGGAAGCCCCCCAGTATGTTTAAAGCGAACGCCTGAGGGCACAATAATGAGGATCACGCAAGGCTGCTTCTCGTTTCTTCCCGATCTCACCGATGATCAAATCCGTGCCCAAGTCCAATATTGCATCGACAAGGGCTTTGCGGTGAATATCGAGTTCACCGACGATCCGCATCCGCGTAACACGTTCTGGGAATTGTGGGATCTCCCTATGTTCGACATCAGCGACGCGGGTGCGGTCATGCTCGAACTTGCTGCGTGCCGCAAAGTCCATGCCGGGCGCGCCTACATCCGGATTTCGGGTTTCGATGCTTCGCCGGGGTGGGAGAGCATACGCATTTCGTTCTTGGTTGACCGGCCGCGCGAGGAGCCGGGCTTCCGGTTGAGCCGCCAGCAAGGGCGCGGCCGCTCGCTACGCTACACGACGGAAGCTTACTCGGCTAGCCGTCCGGAAGGACAGCGTTATTAAATAGGGCTTTTCGCTGATCCGGACTTCGGCGTCTCCGAATTGGAGACGACATCGCGCCGGTGGAGGCCCAAACTTGGAAAGGAGTGAAATGGCGACGAGGTCCACAGAAGCGCCTCCGGAAACCATCGATCTGCGCCGCGAGCTTACCGAGACACGCGCCCAGGAAGTGCTGGACGAACTCGACCGCGAGCTCATCGGACTTGCCACGGTCAAAGCCAGAATCAAGCAGATTGTGGCGCTTCTTGCCATGGATCGCGTCCGGCGGAGGCTAGGCCTTGCCTCGGAAGCTCCGACACTGCACATGTCGTTCACGGGAAACCCCGGAACCGGCAAAACAACCGTCGGCTTGAAGATGGCTCGTATTCTCCATGAGCTCGGCTATTTGCGCAAAGGTCATCTCGTATCAGTGACCCGCGACGATCTCGTCGGCCAATACGTTGGACATACCGCGCCCAAGACGAAAGAGATCTTGAAAAAGGCCATGGGCGGCGTGCTCTTTATTGACGAGGCCTATTATCTCTACCGGCAAGAAAACGAGCGCGACTACGGTCAGGAAGCCATCGAAATCTTGCTTCAGGTGATGGAGAATCAACGCGACGATCTTGTGGTGATTGTTGCTGGCTATGCGAACCGGATGGATCAATTTTTCCATTCGAATCCGGGTTTTCGCTCGCGCATCGCCCATCACGTTGATTTCCCCGATTATACCCATGCGGAATTGATGGCGATCGCGACCCGCATGCTCACCGCGCTGAATTATCGATTGAGTCCCGCAGGCGTGGTCGCCTTAGAGGCTTACATTGGGGCGCGGCGGCAACAGCCGCACTTTGCCAATGCACGATCGATTCGCAATGCGCTCGACAGGGCGAGGCTGCGCCACGCAAACCGGCACTTTGAGCGCGCTGAGCCCATCTCGCACGACGATCTTGTAACGATCGACGCGCCAGATGTTCTGGCAAGCCGCGTGTTCGATCTTAGCCGGATCATTGAAAGGCCGGACTGAATGAATCCTCTCGTCATTGCGCCATCGATTCTTTCCGCCGATTTCGCCAAGCTCGGCGAGGAAGTGCGGTCCATCGTCGGGGCTGGCGCTGACTGGATACATCTCGACGTCATGGATGGCCATTTCGTCCCGAACATCACCATCGGGCCCGTCGTCATCCGCGCCTTGCGGGCTTATGCAAATGTTCCCTTCGATGTGCATCTCATGATCGCCCCTTGCGATCCTTATCTCGCGGATTTCGCGGAAGCTGGGGCGGATTCCATCTCGATCCATGTCGAAGCAGGACCGCATCTCCATCGCTCGCTGCAGGCGATCCGGGCACTCGGCAGGAGAGCGGGCGTCGTGCTCAACCCGGCGACCCCGGTGTCAAGCGTTCAAAACGTCCTCGATCTCGTCGATCTTGTGTTGGTCATGTCGGTCAATCCCGGCTTTGGAGGACAGGCTTTCATTGCTTCGGCGGTGAATAAGGTTGCGGACCTCAAGTCGATGATCGGTGCCCGCGCGATCCGCATCGAGGTCGATGGCGGCATTACCGCTCAGACTGCGGGCCTCGTCGCGGCGGCAGGCGCCGATACCATTGTCGCAGGCTCCGCTGTTTTCAAGGGCGGCCCCAGCCAATATGCTTCAAATATCGCGGCCATCCGCGCAGCCGCTGCACGCGAGAGCGGCCGCGACGCTGCATGATCATAATTGCTTTTTGATTTTCATGCGGAGGGATATTAGCGCTTCAGCCAGGCGGGAATTTCCTCCGTTGCGCTTTATTTGCCCTCTTCAGCGTCTGGTCGGCAACGGGGGGCGCTTCGCCTATGTGAGCAATAATGGTTCCAGCAAAGTCTCGGTGATCGACACGGCCACCATCAAGGCGGTTGCCATCCCATGTGGTCTGAGCGTGCGTCACGGCGCTGGCCAAGGCGTCTATGGATCGGCGCGCCGCTGATAAGGCCCAGATCAATTTGTTTCCCACAAGCGACCTCCAGACAGACTATAGCGTTGCCGATAATAGCAAACTTAGAAAACTGGCTGACTTGTAGAAAATAACACTCCATAGGTTTATGTAACAAGCTAACTCGCGTTTCGATGGACATTGACAAATATATTTTAGCTCCTGGAAGTTCCGTTTGATAGTCTCAACAGTCAAGCTTCAATTACCATCGTTGCCGTCTAATCATCTATTTTTGGTCACAATCTGAATATATCTGCCCCGCATCATTCACAGCAAAAGGGTAGATATGTTGAAAGTAACAGGTGTGGTAACTATCATTTTTGCGTTTATGTCACTATTTTCAAGTGCCTGTCACGCAACTTCACATGCAGGCTATTTCATCAAAGCCTCGTTCTATGATTCTGGCTCCCGAACGGCATCCGGGGAACGCTTCAATCAACATGGTTATACTGCAGCCAGCAGAACTCTGCCGTTCGGCACGCGGCTTCAAGTGACCAATCCTGCGACAGGTCAGTCCGTGATCGTGCGCATTAATGATCGTGGTCCTTATGTGAGGGGCCGGGATCTTGATCTGGCGAGGGGAGCAGCGGCTGCCATAGGGATGATCGAAAAAGGCACGGCAACCCTAAAGGTTGTACGCCTGAGCAGGTCTGCCCTCATCGAGCTCTAGCAGCTTTCACTCTTCACCACGGCGTTCCCGGGCGGGCAATTCTGAGCGCGGCGCCGTCAGGGGCGGTGCAAGAGCCAATTGGTTTGGTTCGAGATCTGACCGGCATCAGGCCTGTCCGGCTATCCGAAATGACCAGCTTTGGCCAATGTGCCGCCCCAACACTTTGGTGGCGATCAACTTCCAAAATGGATGGGCGAATCTTCCCGGCAGCCGCAACGCAAACTCTGAACGCAAACTCTGAATGAGGGCTGGGTCGCCCTTGCCGCCAAGCCAGCTGCTTGCTACATATCGCACTCAACCCTGCTTTTTTCTGCCGGCTCCGCGCCGGCCCGCTTTCGCGGGGTTTGCCGCAATTGGTGGCAAACGCTGGCGGAGAGAAGTGCAACCAACCCAAACCCCGGCGCCGCCCCTTCGGGCACTCAGGAGAACAAATGGCATCCATCAATACCTACGCGCCCTCGCGCGAGGATTTCGCGGCGCTCCTCGATGAAAGCTACGGCCAGAATGAAGCCTTCGAGGGATCGGTCATCAAGGGCCGCGTTGTCGCAATCGAAAAGGACGTCGCCGTCATCGATCTCGGTCTGAAGACCGAAGGCCGCGTCCCGCTTAAGGAATTTCAAGGACCGGGGCGTGAAGGCAAGCTCGCCGTCGGTGACGAAGTCGAAGTTTATCTCGAACGGATCGAGAATGCGCTTGGCGAGGCGGTCATCTCGCGCGACAAGGCTCGGCGCGAAGAAAGTTGGGTCAAGCTCGAAAAGGCCTTCGAGAAACAAGAGAAGGTCGACGGGATCATCTTCAATCAGGTTAAGGGCGGCTTCACTGTCGATCTCGATGGCGCTGTCGCGTTTCTGCCGCGCAGCCAAGTCGATATCCGCCCGATCCGCGACGTGACTCCGCTGATGCAGACCCCGCAGCCTTTCCAAATCCTAAAAATGGACCGTCGCCGCGGCAATATTGTCGTTTCACGCCGCACCGTGCTCGAAGAATCCCGCGCCGAACAGCGCCATGAGATCGTCGCCAACCTGGCGGAAGGACAAGTGATCGACGGTGTCGTGAAGAACATCACCGATTACGGCGCCTTCGTCGATCTCGGTGGCATCGACGGACTCCTCCATGTAACGGACATCGCGTGGCGCCGGGTCAATCATCCAACCGAAGTCTTGACCATCGGCCAAACGGTTCGGGTGAAAATTATCAAGATCAATCACGAAACGCATCGGATCTCGCTCGGCATGAAGCAGCTGCTTGAGGATCCTTGGCAGAATATCGAAGCAAAATACCCGCTCGGCGCTCGGTTCCAGGGCCGCGTCACAAACATTACTGACTATGGCGCCTTCGTCGAACTTGAACCGGGGATCGAAGGCCTCATTCACGTGTCCGAAATGTCGTGGACCAAAAAGAACGTCCATCCGGGCAAGATCGTCGCAACAAGCCAGGAAGTCGAGGTTCAGGTCCTCGAGGTTGATCCAATCAAGCGCCGCATTTCGCTTGGCTTGAAGCAGACCCTTGTCAATCCGTGGGAAGCCTTCGCCACGAAATATCCACCTGGTTCGGAGGTCGAGGGCGAGGTCAAGAACAAGACCGAGTTCGGTCTTTTCATTGGTCTTGATGGCGACGTCGATGGCATGGTCCATCTCTCCGACCTCGATTGGACCAAACCGGGCGAACAGGTCATAGAAGCCTACAAGAAGGGTGACACAGTCAAGGCAAAGGTGCTTGATGTTGATATCGAAAAAGAGCGGATCTCCCTCGGTATCAAGCAACTGACCCCCGATCCATTCGCCGTGCAACCTGCTGGCGAAGCGGGCGGCAAGGGGGTTGAAGAAGGTCTCGACATCAAGAAGGGTTCGGTCGTCACTTGTGAGGTCCTTGAAGTCAAGGATGGCGGACTCGAGGTAAAGATCGCCGGGACAGATTTGACTGCCTTCATCAAAAGGAGCGAACTCGCGCGGGACCGGGCCGATCAGAGAACGGAACGCTTTGCGGTCGGCGAGAAGGTCGATGCAAGAGTTACCGTGTTCGATCGCCGCGCCCGCAAGGTGTCTGTCTCGATCAAGGCGCTCGAAGTCGCTGAGGAGAAGGAAGCCATCGCTCAATATGGCTCGGCCGATTCTGGCGCCTCGCTCGGCGACATTCTTGGTGCGGCTCTAAAGGCGCGTGAGGACGCGCCGAAAAAGGACAAGGGAAAGGCCGAAGAATAAGCCTTCGAAGCGGTGCTTCGGAGCATTGGCCCGCGCTGATTTTGGCGCGGGCTTTTTCTTGCGGACAGCTTTTAAGATCTTCGGCGCCCAACGAGCTCAGCTAGGCACGGGGCCTCCAATTCGCTTTCATGGAGACATGCATGCCCCAGCGGGTTGTCCAATAAACACAAACCTGCTTTAGATAACAGCCTCAATCAAAGCCGCTGGCACACCCGCCGGCAGCATAAAGCTGGACTACGATGACTGCCCCACTTTTTGCCGATTATCTTGCAGAACGCCGCGTCCTACTACGCAAGTTGTCGTATTGGCGCATTGCGGCCTTTGCGGCATTGATCCTCGGTATCGCCTTCGCCGGGTTGCGTCTTCTTGGATCGGATGCTTCCTTGGATTTCACACCCCACATCGCACGGCTTTCGATCGAAGGCCTCATCACTGGCGATCGAGAGACCCTGAAACTTATAAAGAAGGTCGAAGATTCCAAGAGCACCCGGGCCGTTCTCGTAACGATCGACAGTCCCGGGGGCACAACCTCAGGAGCGGAACGGCTTTATGACGCCCTTCGCCGTCTCGCAGTCAAGAAGCCGACCGTTGCCGTCGTCGGCAGCATGGCCGCTTCTGGAGGTTACATTGCCGCGCTTGGAGCGGACCGGATTGTCTCGCTTGGCAATGCACTCGTTGGTTCGATCGGCGTTCTTGTCGAATATCCGAATTTTTCCAAATTGCTCGACAGTGTCGGGGTGAGTGTGGAGGACGTCAAGTCCTCCCCCCTCAAAGCGTCGCCGAATGGGTTTGAGCCGACGAGTCCCGAAGCACGCGCCGCGCTCGCCGCGCTGGTCAGCGACAGTTTCACTTGGTTCAAGTCGCTCGTAAAGGAGCGCCGTGGCATGAGTGACGAGCAACTTGGCATTGTCGCCGACGGACGCGTCTTTACAGGACGCCAGGGCCTTGATCTCCATCTTGTCGATAGTCTCGGCGGTGAGCGGGAGGCAATCGATTGGCTTCAGCAGAATAAGAATATTCCGAAGGATTTGCCGGTGCGGGACTGGAAACAGGAACGGACGCTGGAACGTCTGGGGATTTTGAGCTTGTCCGCACGGGCAGCGGAGGTCCTTGGGCTCGGCAGCCTGAGCCTTGCGTTGGACCGCGCGGCAAATGCCGCGCAGGAGCGTATGCTTGACGGTCTCGTCTCGATTTGGCAAGTTGGCGCCTCCAACTAGCGTTGGCGGAGTTCAGCTTGGCTTTGAACGACGAAATTTTGCTGGACGGGGTCTATGATCAAATCGGAGCTTGTACAGCGGATTGCTAATCGCAATCCTCATCTCTACCTTCGAGATGTCGAAAAAATCGTCAACGCGATCCTTGATGAGATCACTAACGCCCTCTCTCGCGGCGATCGGGTGGAGCTCCGCGGTTTTGGAGCTTTCTCAGTCAAACACCGCGATGCTAGAGTCGGCCGCAATCCGCGCACCGGAGCGCATGTTCCTGTGAACGAAAAGACGGTTCCCTTCTTTAAGACCGGTAAGGAGATGCGTGAGCGTCTCAACCAAGGGCATAGCGGCTGAGCTTGTTTGTCTAAGTGCGGTGACCCAAAAACAAGCTTTGCCTGTCCCCGGGGTCGCCTTTAGCTCTCTCACAACCAAATCCTCAATTTTGAGGATTGGTTTCCGCCGGGACCTTACCAGCACACAAAAAATCATTTAGAACCGCGCCGTCAAAGGGCACGAATCCATCGGCGGATCCAGATGAAACTATTTTTGAAACTCCTGTTCCTCCTCCCACTCGTGCTTGTTATTTTGGCCTTGGCCGTGGCCAACCGGCGCCCCGTGACCATATTCCTCGATCCCTTTGCCGGCTCTTCGCCAGAAGGAACCCAGATCGCGGTGCCGCTCGACATAGTCATGCTCCTTGCCGTATTGGCTGGACTTGTTCTCGGCAGTGTCACGACATGGCTGGAACAAAGCAAATATCGTCGCGCGGCGCGGCGGGCAAAGAGTGAAGCAAATTCCTTGCGGGCGGAAATCGCGCGGCTATCGTTGCCCCGGGCAGCGGATAAGCGGAAGACTTTGTAACAGCTTTTGCGCACAACGTCGCAAAGAGTCATTTATGGTGAAACATGTTACGGAGCTATCCGCCCGATGGGACCTTGTGACCGTGGCACGACAACATGCAAGCCATGATCGCTTCGCATCCCTCGATCGGCTGCGGAGTCGCAAGTCCATGAGCGTCATCGTCAAAATCTGCGGGCTTGCGACCGAGGAGGAAGTCGACGCGGCGCTTGCGTGCGGGGCGGATATGATTGGCTTTGTTTTTTTCGACAAAAGCCCAAGACATGTCTCTCTGGAACGAGCCGCAGATCTCGGCCGGCGGGCGGCAAACCGGGCTTGCAAGGTGTTATTGACGGTCAACGCCGGCGACGCATTGCTTGCAGCAGCGATCGCCGCTCTCGACCCTCACCTTCTTCAACTCCACGGGAGCGAAACCCCAGCGCGAGTCGCCTCCATTCGCGCCCATTTTGGTCTCCCTGTCATGAAAGCCATCGGGATCAGCGAAGCCGCCGATCTCGCCTCGGTTCCGCTCTTTGACACTGCCGCCGATTATTTGCTCTTCGATACCAAGCCGGCGCTTGCCGCCGGGCGGCCTGGCGGCAACGGACAGAAATTCGACTGGAGCTTGCTTAATAGTATGGGAACCAAGAGGCCTTGGCTATTGGCGGGGGGCCTCGATCCAGCCAATGTGGCGGAGGCGCTGGCGCAAACCGGCGCGGCGGGGGTCGATGTCTCCTCCGGAGTCGAAAGTGCGGCAGGGATTAAAGATCCAAACAAGATCGCGGCTTTCATCGCGGCGGCGAGGAGAAGCGAACGAAACATCGAGGGCACCGCCCAACGCCGTTGACTCGCGGCAAGCCGAGGCCCGATAGCACGCGGCCGATCTTGAGACCCTGCTTGCTTCAGGTTGAATCTTGCACCGCCGCCATCTATTTTCTCGGATGGTTCTCATCCGAGCCTTAGCTAGACGAAAACGCATCGAATATTTATCCGGAAAGGCGGACGCGGTGCCCTCAAATCTCAATTCCTTTCGCACCGGCCCCGACGAACGCGGCCATTTCGGCATCTTTGGCGGGAGATTCGTAGCTGAAACGCTGATGCCGCTGATCCTCGATCTCGAGAAACACTACGACATCGCCAAAAAGGATCCCGCGTTCAAGGCCGAGCTTGACCATCTGCTTCGGCACTATGTCGGCCGTCCGAGCCCGCTCTATTATGCCGAGAGGATGACGGATAATCTCCGTCAAAAGGCCGCCGCTGCTGGACGGGCCGGTGGCGCCAAGATCTACTTCAAGCGTGAGGAGCTGAACCACACCGGTGCCCACAAGATCAACAATGTGCTTGGCCAAATCCTGCTTGCCCGGAGAATGGGTAAAACCCGGATTATTGCCGAGACGGGAGCCGGCCAACATGGTGTTGCAACAGCCACCGCTTGCGCGCGCTTCGGGCTCGACTGCGTCGTCTACATGGGGTCCGTTGATGTCGAGCGACAAAAACCCAATGTGTTTCGCATGAAGCTGCTTGGCGCCAAGGTCGTGCCGGTCGAGTCCGGCGCCAAGACCTTGAAGGACGCCATGAATGAAGCCTTGCGCGACTGGGTCACCAATGTCGAGAACACATTCTATTGCATCGGCACAGCGGCCGGCCCGCATCCCTACCCCGCCATGGTCCGCGATTTCCAATGCGTGATTGGCGATGAGACCAAGACGCAGATGCAGGCTGCGGAGGGCAGGCTCCCAGATTCGCTCTTTGCATGCATCGGTGGGGGCTCCAATGCCATCGGCCTCTTTCATCCATTTCTCGATGATCCTGCGGTCGAGATCTATGGCGTCGAGGCGGCGGGGTTCGGCCTCGACAAAAAGCACGCCGCCTCACTCGCAGGTGGCAGGCCCGGCGTCCTGCACGGCAACCGCACCTATTTGCTGATGGATGACGACGGACAGATCGAGGAAGGTCATTCGATCTCGGCCGGACTCGATTATCCAGGTATTGGCCCCGAACACGCCTGGCTGAAGGAGACGGGGCGTGTCATGTACCTCTCCGCCACCGACGCGGAGGCGCTCGCTGCCTTTCAGCTTTGCGCCAAACTCGAAGGAATCATCCCCGCGTTGGAACCCGCGCATGCCCTCGCCAAGGTGATTGATCTTGCCCCGCAAAAGCCCAAGGATCATCTGTTGGTGGTCAATATTTCAGGCCGGGGTGACAAGGACATTTTCACGGTCGCGGATCATTTGGGCGGCATGACGCCATCGCGCCAGCAATAGGATTATTGAACAGGCCGGTGGTCCGCTTCCGCCGCCAAACGATCCAACAATTCAGGTGTCGCGAAACCATCTGCCGGAGACTTTCCTGAGCGGATCTGAAACTCATGGATCGCATCGCGCGAGGCTTGTCCGAAGCGGCCATCGATTTGCCCTTGATAGAATCCGAGTTTTTCGAGCAAGCGCTGGATCTCCGCCTTTTGAGTCTGACTTAGAAATATCTCACCTTCTGGCCAGCGGCCCTGAAGGGCAGGCTCACCGTTGATCCGTTCGGCGAGCAAGCCGAGCGAGAGCGCATAGGAATCCGAATTATTGTACGCCTTGAGAATCCAGTAATTCGAAGACAAAAGAAAGGCTGGTCCCCGCGCGCCCGACGGTAGAAATAAAGTCGCCTCGCCGTGCGGAAGCGTGCCAGCGTTCGCGCTTTTGACGCTCTGCGCAGCAAAGGCATCGAAGCTTTGATGTAAGGACGCGAAACTAAAATTCTTGGGCAAAATCACTTCCATCCCCCAGGGAAGGCCTGGACGCCACCCGGATTGGCGCAGAAAATTCGCAATCGAGGCAAGGCTGTCCAGAGGATCGTTCCAAATATCCGGCGCGCCCTTTCCTGCATGATTGACCGCATATTTGAGAAAGGCAGAAGGAAGAAACTGTGGACCGCCCATGGCGCCGGCCCACGACCCTTTCATAGCCGCGCGAGCGATTCCGCCGTGATCGAGGATGACCAGCGCATCGACCAGCTCGTCGTGAAAAACAGGCCGGTCCGGGCGGCTATAAGCCAGCGTCGCGAGCGATCGGATCACATCTTTTTCGCCCGCCGCGCTCCCAAAGTCAGTCTCCATGCCGTAAGCCGCGATCACAATGGCGGTCGGGACGCCAAAACGCTGCTCGATCGTTGCAAGTTCGCCTTGCCACCTCCGCAGGCATTCCCGGCCGCGCTCTATACGCCGGGTCGACACCGCTTCGTTGAGATAAACTTTCAGTGGCTTGTCGAATTCCGCCTGCCGGTTTGATGCGGTCACCAACGCGGGATCAAGTTCAAGTCCTGCGAAGGCCGAATCGAATGTAGCCCGCATGATCCCTTTTTGCTGGGCGAACGGCCAGAGGGTTTGCAAAAACTCCTGAAAGCTCGCGGAAGGTGCCGGCGCACCCAGCACGGTGTTCGTCCCAGCAAAATTACGTGAGGCCGACACCCCCCATAGCGCTAATCCTAAGGCAACCAAGCGGGCGAGAGCGAGCAGGAGATTGCCGTTGCGCGACTCCACGCCACTCACCTTAAAGACGGAAGCCAAGGCCGGCTTCGATCGTCCTAATCCGATAATCAGTCTTTGCACGTTCCTCTCCGTAGAGATAAATTAAAACAACTCTCGATAGAAAATGGGCCCATCTTGAGACCATATCCTCCTTCGCCAAGACGGGCGCTGTGAGCAATCGAAGGAAAGGGCCCGGCGGATCGAGAGGTTATCCGACAGACTGGTCGGGACCGCATAAAGGAATATGACGGGCCATGGAACAATGAGATGTCAGTTCCGCTGGCCTCCCATTGCCAAAGGGGGGTGGATGAAAGACGCACTCAAACTGCGGCAACTCAGCTTTGGGGTTCCTGCGGCCCTCATCACCAGCATGGCGCTGATCGTCGGCCTGGATGCCGTTACGGCAAGGAAATTCGCAGTCGTGGGTGGTCTCCTGATTTCCGGGCTTGCCGACAATTTAACCGACTCGTTGAGCGTGCACATCTACCAGGAATCGGAGAGGCTGCCTGAACGCCAAGCCTTTCGAACGACACTTGCCAATTTTACGGCACGGCTTGCCGTGTCCCTCAGCTTCGTTCTATTGTTTTTGATGTTACCAACATCCGTGGCTATTTCCTTCTGCCTGTTCTGGGGATTTCTTCTCCTTTCAGGATTGAGCTATCTTCTAGCCAGGGAACGTCATCAGGATGCGTTCTCAGAGGTCTACAAGCACGCTGGTGTGGCGGTCGTCGTCATTTTGGTCAGCAAAGCCATCGGCCTTGGGATTCGCTCCATGACAGGCTCAAGCTGAAAAGAAAGGCAAAATCCTTAAAATCAGGGACGAGTGCCTTAACGTTCCGAAAAGTCATATTCGCCCTGGGAAGCCCGGCCCCTCCTTCAAGATTGACGTGCAAGGCTTCAAGATTGACGTGCAAGGCGTCCTTTGCACTGTTGCGCTTGTTCAAACTATATCTTCGCTTTCAAGAAACGATACGGGCAAAGCGGAACTATGCAGCACACAGACTCCGGCGCATATTCGCGTGACGACAGTCATGTTTTCCTCGGCACGGGCCACGCTCAAAACGAGCGCGCGGCGTGGGCGGCAATCGCGCTCACCCTCTTTATGATGGTCGCGGAGATCGTAGGCGGCACCTTCTTCGGATCGCTCGCCGTGATCGCCGATGGCTTCCATATGGCAAGCCATGCTCTGGCGCTCTTGATCGCGGCTCTCGCCTATACTTTCGCACGGCGCCACGCTCACGATGCCCGCTTTGTCTTCGGTACCGGGAAGTTCGGCGATCTCGCTGGATTCACGAGTGCCATCGTCCTTGCCATGATCGCTTTAATCATCGGCTATGAGGCCGTGGCGCGTCTTTTCGTCCCGGTTGCGATCCGGTTTGACGAGGCATTACTGATCGCCGCCGGGGGCTTTGTCGTGAACGTCGTTACGGCTTGGCTCCTCAGCGGAGGCGAAATCAATCGCCCCGCTCATACGCACACCGCAGCAGAGCACGGCCAGGGCAACGTCTACAGGCTTGATCTCGTCGAGGAAACCCACAGCGCTTCCTCCATCTCCGCGGCAGAGCGCGACAACAATATGCGCGCCGCTTTCGTGCATGTGGCGGGGGACGCGGCGGTTTCGGTGCTCGCGATCTGCGGGCTTCTTCTGGGGCGTTTTTTTGGCTGGGTCTTCATGGACCCGGTCATGGGTATCATGGGGGCCTTGGTCATCGCGAACTGGTCTTATGGCCTTGCGCGCAACACCGCTAGCGTACTCCTCGACATGAACCCCGACAAAGAAGTGACGGAGAAGCTGCGGCACATGATCGAGAGCGGCGGCGACCGGCTGACGGATTTCCATCTATGGCGCCTTGGTCCCGGCCACCTAGGCGCGATCCTCTCGGTCCTGACGGAGCAACCACGACGCGACGCGGAATTCTACCGTTCCCGGCTCGGCAAGTTCCCGATGCTCTCACACGTTACGATCGAGGTGAAGCGCAAACAGCGGGAGTCTCAGAGTCCCAGTTTTGGACAAGATCTTGTCCAAAAACTCCGCAGCCTGTTCTAGGTTCTTGCCCTGCAGCTGAGTTCGCTCCAGTAATAGTGGCAAGATTTGCATGAAATCCTTTGCATAAAGTTGGCGGATTCACGCGATAAAAGGCTCGGTTTCGGCCGAGCCGGGAGGGAGCGGATGGAATGTCGCTGGCGCCAGCGAAAGACGGGATTCCCGCGGAAGACCCGCCTTTGCGCCGGATTTGCCAATGTCTTCTTTTTCTTGGCGGTGTTGCCGGCGCTGAGCGAAGAGACCGGCCTCGCGAGCGTAGCAGCTGGTGGGCGCGGCCATGCCGGTGCGGCAGAACTCACCTTGATCGCTGGTCTCACCGTGTTTTCCGGGCTCCTCGCAATTCTCTACTTGTCCCAGCGACGGCTTTGCCTCGAAAGGGAGGCAAGGAATCATCTTGAGATCGCTGTGCTGCGCACGAAGCTTGACCGCGCTGAACTCTTCCTTGGCGCCGAGACCCAAATTATCCTCGCCTGGACAGGGCCTGGTGAAGCGCCCGAGATAGAAGGCGATCTCGAACTTGCCGGAGACCGGCCTAATGTGCGGCGCGCGCTTGCCTTCGGTTCCTGGCTCCCGCTCAGGATGGCGCAAGCCGTCGAAAAATCGGTCGCGCGATTGCGTGCCGGGGGTGAATCATTCCGCTACACGGTCACAAGCTTGGACGGCCGCCCTCTCGAAGTCGAGGGACGACCGGTCGCCGGCATTGCCGTTCTGCGGATTAGGGATGTATCCGCCGATCGTCGCGAATCCGTCCGTCTGCAGGAATTGCAAGCGGCGACGCTTAGTCAAGTCGAAGCCTTGCGAGCGCTTCTCAATGCTGCACCCTACCCCGCGTGGCTCCGCGATAGTGGCGGCAAATTGAACTGGGTCAACTTCGCCTATGCCCGAGCGGTTGAAGCCAAAGATCAAGACGCCGCTGTTCTGCGCGGCATCGAGCTGGTTGAAAGTCCAGCGCGTGAGGCAGGGATGGCATCACGCATGGCTGGCGCGGTTTGGCATGGGCGAGCTTCCGCAGTCGTCGCAGGCGAGCGGCGGATGCTCGAAATCGTCGATGCGCCGGCCGGCTGCGGTTCGGCGGGAATGGCCGCGGATGTCTCGGAAATCGAATCCGTGCGGACCACTCTCGATCGGCAAACGCAGGCCCATGCGCGCACCCTCGACCAGCTTTCGACGGCGGTTGCCATCTTTGACGGCGCCAAGCAACTTGTTTTCCACAACGCGGCCTATCGCCACCTGTGGGCGCTCGATCAGGCTTGGCTCGACCAGAAGCCAACCGATTCCGAAATCCTGGATCGCCTGCGGGCCGCGCGGCTTTTGCCTGAACAAGCCGATTTCCGGGGCTGGAAAGCAGGCCTGCTCGCTGCCTATCAGTCGCTTGATACCGACGAGCAGGTCTGGTTCTTGCCGGACGGGCGGACGCTGCGGGCCGTCATCAGCCCCAACCCGCAAGGCGGCGTCACTTACCTTTTCGACGATGTCACCGAACGCTATCATCTTGTTTCGCAATACAACGCGTCGATGCAAGTGCAGAGCGAGACGCTCGATGCCCTGAAGGAGGGCGTCGCCGTCTTCGGCAGCGATGGCCGGCTCAAGTTATCCAACCCCGCCTTTGCCAGGATTTGGGCGCTTGACCCAAGCGAGCTCGGCAACCGGCCGCACATCGACCGCGTCGCTCTGCTTTGCGCGCCATTGTTTGCCGACGAAGAAGGGTGGGGAGCCTTGCGTGCCGCTGTCGCGGGATTGCCTGATCAGCGCGTTGGGCTCGAACGGCGTCTCGCCCGCCGTGATGGGTCCGTACTCGATTGCGCCGCCGCGCCGCTTCCTGATGGCGCGACTCTTCTGACCTTCATCGACATGACCGCCAGCGTTAGTGTCGAACGCGCATTGATGGAACGCAATCAAGCGCTAAGCGATCGCAATCAAGCGTTGAGCGATGCCGAAAAGCTGCGTAATGACTTTGTCCACCATGTCTCTTATGAGTTGCGTTCGCCACTGACCAATATCATCGGCTTCATTCAGCTTCTTGATGATCCCGCCTCCGGCCCGCTCAACGCCAAGCAGCGTGAATATGCGGGCTATGTGATGAAGTCTTCTGATGCCCTTCTCGCCATCATCAACGATATTCTCGATCTTGCCTCGATCGACGCGGATGCGATGGAATTATCGCTTGAAGAAGTTGACATCGCCCAAACCATGCTGGCTGCGGCGGAAGGTGTTCAAGATCGGCTCGCCGAATCATCTCTGAGTCTTCGCGTCGCAACGGAAGAAGAGATTGGATCGTTTGTCGCCGATGGCAAACGTATCAGGCAGATCCTCTTCAACCTGGTCTCCAATGCGATCGGATTTTCTTCCCCCGGTCACGGCATCGACCTTGCGGCGGAGCGGCGGGACGGCGAAGTCCTATTCACTGTGGCAGATGAGGGAAGCGGAATTCCACCTGAAATCCTCGGGCATATTTTCGACCGTTTCAAGACCTATACGACTGGGTCACGCCATCGCGGGGTTGGCCTTGGCCTTTCCATCGTACGTTCATTTGTCGAGCTGCACGGTGGCCGCGTCGAAATCGATTCGACCCCAGGGAAAGGGACCCGCGCGACCTGCATCTTCCCCACCCGCGGTGTTAAGCTGCCGCCAAGTCAGACGCTGCAAGGAATGTAAAGACCATGGCCGCCGGGACGAACCGGGCAAATACCGCAGAGACGATCTGGTTGCGCGAGATCGATGATGAAGGAGCAATCGCTGGGCTCGCCGCTGATATCGCCATGCTAGTTGGTCCTGGCGATCTTGTGACCTTATCGGGAGGACTCGGCGCCGGAAAGACAGCCTTCGCCCGCGCCCTCATCCATATCTTGACCGGCGATCATGCTCTTGAAGTGCCGAGCCCGGCCTTCACCTTGATGCAAAGTTATGAGGGCCCAAACTTTCCGATCGTGCATGCTGATTTCTACCGGATCGAGAAGCCACAGGAACTCATCGAACTCGGATTCGAAGAGGCTTGCGAAGGCGCCCTCGTCCTCGTCGAATGGCCGGAGCGCGCCGGCGATTTTCTTGATGCAAGCAGGTTGGATGTCGAATTAAGGCTCGATCCGGAGCGACGCCCCGGCTACCGCGCTGTAACCCTAACCGGCGTCGGTTCATTCGCGGCACGGCTCGCTAGGGCGAAGGCGGTCCACGAGTTGCTCGAGCGCAGCGGGTGGGGTAGCGCCGAGCGCTATTACATGCAAGGCGATGCATCCACGAGAAGCTATGAGCGTTTGGTGAAGCCCGACGGTACAAGCGCGATCTTGATGATCTCGCCGCCACGGCCAGATGGGCCGCCGCTTCGTTACGGCAAGTCCTACAGCGCCATCGCCAAGCTCGCCGAGGATATCCGGCCTTTCATCGCAGTCGGCAAGGGTTTACGCGCGCAAGGCCTCTCGGCGCCCGAGATCCTTGCGTTCGATCTTTCCGCTGGACTTGCGGCCATCGAGGATCTCGGCTCTGAACCGATCACCAGCGACGGCGCCATTATCGAGGAACGTCACGCCGTCGCCCTTGCGGCGCTCGCCCATTTGCACGGCGTCAGCCTTCCCGACACTTTACCCATCGACGACGAAGAGACCTATCGGATCCCACTCTATGATGTCGATGCGCTTTCGATCGAGATCGAGCTGCTGCTGGATTGGTACATTCCTTACATCGCCTGCGCACAGCTCTCCTCCGGCGTCAAAGCAACTTTCATCAATCTCTGGCGCCAGACGGTGCAGACCAGCCTTGCCGCGCGGCCGACATGGACGTTGCGCGACTATCACTCGCCAAATCTCCTCTGGCTTTCCGAGCGCGAAGGCATTGCCAGGGCCGGCATTATTGATTTCCAGGATTGCGTCCTTGGCCATCCCGCTTACGACGTCGTTTCCCTCTTGCAGGACGCCCGGGTAGATGTTCCGCAAACCGTCGAATTGAAATTGCTTGCCCAATATGCCTCGCGACGCCGGTCGGCAGACCCAGGCTTCGACATGGCGGGTTTTGCGCGCGCTTATGCCATTCTAGGTGCCCAGCGTGCCACGAAGATCCTCGGAATTTTCGCACGACTCGACGAGCGCGACCATAAGCCCCAGTACCTCGCGCATCTCCCGCGCGTCGAACGATATCTTGTCAAAAACCTCGGGCATCCGGCTTTGGCTGAACTTAAACTCTGGTATGAGGAACATCTGCCGCGAATCTTCAGCGCGGCGTCCTAGGCCGTGGGAACGAGAGAACATTTGCACCTCGGAGATTCAAAAGAGACGATGGGCCTCGAACAGCGGTCCATTTCCCAACAGTTTGATGACAACGCTTCGATGCCTTCTTTCCTGCCAGCCAAAGCCATGATCTTTGCCGCCGGTTTAGGCACAAGGATGCGGCCCCTGACGGCTCACGTGCCAAAGCCTTTGGTCACGGTCGCGGGTAAGCCACTCCTCGATCACATGTTGGACCGTTTCGCCACAGCGGGCGTCGAGACCGCAATTGTCAATGTGCATTATCTGGCCAGCCAGATCGAGGCACATCTTGCCTCCCGCAAAACTCCGAAAATCTTGATTTCAGACGAGCGCGAGAAACTCCTCGATCAAGGCGGCGGGATCGCAAAGGTCTTGCCTTCGCTCGGACCTGAACCGTTTTTCCTCGCCAATACAGATGCTTTCTGGGTTGAAGGCCCCGCGGACAACCTGCGGAATCTCGCGGACGCCTGGGATCCGCAACAGATGGATATTCTGTTGCTTGTCGCGACCGTGGCAGGAAGCGTCGGGGTTGATTCGCCCGGAGATTTCAACATGGCACCTGACGGCCGCTTGACACGACGACCCGAGCGGGAAATCGCGCCTTTTGTGTATACGGGCGTGGGTATTGTCAAGCCCACGCTCTTTAAAGACGAAACACGGGATATTTTTCCACTTGCGCCGTTTTTCTTCTCAGCTGCAGAGAAAGGACGCCTGTTCGGCCAAAGGCTCGACGGGCTATGGTTTCATATCGGCACGCCGCAGGCCATCGAGGAGGCGGAGCGGAAGCTTGCACGTGGCCCCACATGAAAAATCGCCCGGGCGCGGCTTTGAGATTTGGTGGATCTGCCGAGGCGCGTTATAGTTTTCCGTGGTTTAGAGTCTTGATGACTGGCCATTATAAATAACGTCAATTCGTAACAGCGCAGATTTTGCTTCCGAAGGTCTTCGGTTCTCTGTTCTCTGAATTCTCATTTGAGCGCCGCAAAGTAGTCGCGGCATAAGAGTGGCCGGAAAGAGGCCGAGCAAACCCTGGCCATCCGGGCCCATTTGTAAAGCGGAGGCCATGTCCGTCATCCTGCAATCGAGTGATCCGCCGGCCGAAGCCGCCGCGAAAGTCCTGAGCCGCCTGGGCCTCGGCGTACTATTCGTCGCTTTGCCTTGCCTCGGAATCTTTTGGCGCGGCGCAATCTATGTTCTTCTGCCGGTTGGCGGCGTTTTAATCTTGATCGGTGGCATACTGGATGCGTCGCGGCATGGGGGCCGGAGATTGCGTGGGGCGCTCGTCACCCCCGTAGGAGGCGCCGCGCTGTTTTTAACCTTCTGGGCGTCTTTGTCCTTGTTCTGGACTCCGTTTCCGGGCGCAGCGAGCGAGCGTTTTCTACAGTCCGCCGGCACCACTGCCCTCGCAGTGCTGGTTACCTTCTATCTCCCTCCAAAAACAAAAGCTTTCGATCTTTACCTGTTGCCGGCGGGGGTCGCTGCTATGAGCGCTGCGACGCTCGCTCTTTCCCTTTTTGGATCGGCTTGGTTTTTGGGCAGCTTCGAATTCGACGAAACGCTATTCGAACGCTCGATGATCACGGCCATCGTTCTAGTCTGGCCAGCGCTCGGCGCCTTGTCCTTTCGCGAACATTGGATCAGCGCAGCGCTTCTCGTGGTTCTCGTCGCGGCGGTGGCGCTGGCAGGCTTCGCCCAGATTGCGCTTCTGGCGACAGGCGCGGGCGCATTCACCTTTGCCCTGGCCATGTCGGGCCCAGCCCGGACGGCGCGGTTCCTTGCGTGGATCTTTGGGCTCCTCATCTTTTTCGCGCCGGCTCTCCCACTGCTCTATGCCGTCGCTCTGCGGCTGACCGGATTTGAGGCCGGATCGGGGTCGGCCCCAATGCTGATTTGGAGAGATCTTATTGTCTCCCAATGGCCGCGCCTTGTTACGGGGCACGGATTCGATTTCGTGCACCAAGGATTGAGCTTCGGCTATTTGCCGGAACGGGCACCGCGAAGCCTTTTATTCGTCGTCTGGTATGACCTCGGCCTTGCCGGGGCTGCGGGTCTTGGCCTGCTCGTGGTGTACGCCTTCAGAAACGCCGGGGCCCTTCCGGCGAAGGCCGCTCCAGCCTTGCTAGCCGGTCTGGTCGCGATCTTGACGATCGCGATTCTAGGCATTGCAACGGCGCAGATTTGGTGGGTGACTCTCCTCGACTGCGACATCATCGCCTTCGCGCTTCTCCTTAAGGGAATCGACAAGATGCAACGGCCGGACGCGGAAGCGATTCGCGCGCTCAAGGCAGAAACTCCACAAGAGGAATGGCAAATCAATGAATCAGTGGTCAAAGGTTCTGCCGCTATGTTCTGAAGAAATCGCGAATTTGTGATGGCGAGAAGCTGGAACCGGAGGCGGGGAGGGCTTGCGGGAAGTGCTGGAGGTTGATGCACTGCAATGGAGCAAGAACAATTGCAAAGAATCACGAAAGAGATCTTGCGGCGGCGGGCCAAGCGGACTTAACATTAGTCCATGATCGAGGCAGTCATCACCATCCGGAATGCACGCGAAGGCGATGCCGAGGGGATCGCCGAGGTGCACGACGCTGCGTGGCGTGACGCTTATCGCGGTCTTATTCCTGGCCGCGAGCTTGAGCGGATGATCGCACGCCGCGGACCGCGGTGGTGGCACTCGGCCATCGTCCGCGGGTCACGTCTCCTCGTCCTCGATTTCGACGAAATCATTGGCGGCTACGCGAGTTATGGGCGCAATCGCGTGCCCTCCTTGCACTATGGTGGAGAGATTTTCGAACTCTACATCGCGCCGGAGTTTCAAGGACTTGGGTTCGGTACGCGGCTTTTTGAAGTGGCCCGCAAGGATCTCGCCGAGCATGGCTATCCGTCTTTTCTCGTTTGGGCATTGGCCGACAATGAGCGAGCGGTCCAATTCTACTTGAAACTTGGCGGCAGGAACATACGCGAGGCGACCGAGCGTTTCGGCACTGAGATCCGCGCCCGGACGGCGTTTGCGTTCGATTGATCCAGCCAGTCCGGAAAACGACCAAAGACATCGTCCGCGAAGGAAGTGCTCCCGACAAGGGGAGCGCCCATGCTGCCGAAGGGCATGTCTTCAGTCATCATCGACGAGAGAACGACCTGAAAAAATGTTGCGGTGTGTATGTCTTGGATAGGCTCGTGCGAACGGCCTAGGAATAGACTATGAGCGAATCATTCTAAATTGTGCAAGGTCGATTCTTGGGAGCCAACGCATCTCATCCTCTCGGCTCCCCGGCTTTCTACTCGGAGGGAAGCGATGCCGGAAATGATCGATTCGCAAAAGCCTTGGAGAAGCCATCATGTTTCTGGATGCGGTTCCGATCGGCCTCAATCCTCCCAATGACGTCAATGTTCTCATCGAGATTCCGATCGGCGGACAGCCGATCAAATATGAATTGAACAAAAAAGCAGGCGTTCTTGTCGTCGACAGGTTTCTTCATACGTCGATGCGTTATCCTGGCAATTATGGTTTCATCCCCCATACATTATCGGAGGATGGCGATCCCTGCGACGTCATCGTTGCCAATACAAGCCCGATCGTTCCGGGCGCGCTGATGAACTGCAGGGTTGTTGGTGTTCTCTTCATGCGCGACGAGGCGGGACAGGATGAAAAAATTGTCGCGGTTCCCTCGACGCGCCTCACGAAGCGCTACCAGAAGGTTGAGAACTACACCGATTTACCGGAGATCACGCTGCGTCAGTTCGAGCATTTTTTTGCCCATTACAAAGATCTCGAGCCCGGCAAATGGGTGCAGATCGAGCGCTGGGGCGACGCCGCCGAGGCGCGCCAGATCATCGCCAAATCGATCGAAAGGGCGGCCGCCCAGAAAGACCAGTGACTTGCCTTACCGCTTGCGCGTGAGACGAAACACGCCTTGTTCCCCGAAAAGGTTCCAGATCCAGGGCTCGCTATATCGAAGCGGAATTCCGGAACGATCGAGCGCCACCCCGCGCTCGATCGTCGCGCCGATCTCATGCACGAGAGAGATAAAATCCTGGATCGTGCAAAAATGAATGTTGGGCGTATCATACCAGGCACAGGAAAGATTACGCGTCAACGGCATGCGCCCGCCGAATGCAACCTGAAACCTTATGCGCCAATGTCCGAAATTCGGAAACGACACGATGGCGTGGCGGCCAATCCGCAACATCTGTTCGAGCACTTTGCGCGGTCGGCGCGTCGCCTGCAACGTTTGGGATAAAATCACATAGTCGAAAGCATTGTCGGGATAACCCGCAAGATCGGTATCAGCATCCCCTTGGATGACGGACAGCCCCTTGGCGACACAGTCGTTGACACCGCGTTGGGAAAGCTCGATGCCGCGAGCATCCACTTTTTTATCCTCGGCGAGCAGCCGTAATAGCGTACCGTCCCCGCAGCCGACATCGAGAACGCGGCTCCCTGGCTCAACCATATCGGCAACGAGCAAAAGATCGACGCGCGCCGGAGTTCCGAGAAGCCGCTTGGTATCCTCAGCATGCATCTCTACGGTCACGATTGAAGCGTCCCGCTCTTGGCCGGCGCGATGCCCCGCGCCCGCGCCGCGGCATCTAGGAAGCCGCGCGAGGTCGCGATGAGTTCGGGCGTGTCCAGCAAGAACGCGTCATGGCCACGATCCGTTTCAATATCAACGAAGGAAACGGAGGCGCCGCCCGCATTCAGAGCATGCACGATTGCCCGCGAGGCTTGCGTCGGATAAAGCCAGTCCGAGTTGAAGGAAATGACACAGAAGCGGCTTTTCGAACCTTTGAAAGCATAAGCAAGAGTACCGCCGTAATCGGCAGCAAGATCGAAATAGTCGCAAGCCCTCGTGACATAGAGGTAGGAGTTCGCGTCGAAACGGTCGACAAAGCTCGTGCCTTGATAGCGCAAATAGTTTTCGATCTGGAAATCGGCATCGAAGGAGAAGGTCGGCGCGCTCCGATCCTGCAACTTGCGGCCAAACTTGCTCTGCAAGGCCTCATCCGACAAATAGGTGATGTGGGCCGCCATTCTGGCGACTGCAAGCCCTTTGGTCGGGATGACGCCTTCTTCGAGGTAGCGGCCTTGCCGCCAATCGGGATCGGCCATGACCGCCTGGCGACCGACCTCGTGAAAGGCAATATTCTGTGAGGAGTGCCGCGCGGCGGTTGCGATTGGCATCGCGGCGAAAACCCGCTCAGGGAAGCTCGCCACCCATTGCAAAACCTGCATGCCTCCCATCGAACCGCCGACGACGCAAAACAGCATGTCGATGCCGAGATGGTCGATGAGCATGGCTTGCGCGCGAACCATGTCCTTGATCGTAACGATCGGAAGATCGAGCCCATAAGGACGACCAGTAGCCGGATTGAGCGAGGCGGGCCCCGTCGTCCCCATGCAGCCGCCGACCACATTCGACGCGATCACAAAATAGCGGTTGGTGTCGATGGGCCGGCCGGGACCAACCATCGTATGCCACCAGCCAGCTTTCCCGGTGATGGGATGTGTGTTGGCGACATGCTGGTCGCCAGTCAAAGCGTGGCAGACCAAAATAGCGTTCGATCTGTCGGCGTTGAGTTCTCCATAGGTCTGATAGGCGATCGTCAGGGGGCTGAGCGAAACTCCCGCATCCATCTTGAGCGGCCGATCGGCGCCGAAATGCACAACAAGGCTCGTCGGCGCATCGACCTCGCGTAGACCCAATGCCTTACTTGCCGGTACGAATTGCACGGAACTGCCGATCATTCGGTATGACGAACATAATGTTCGTTATATGGGAGCGATCGAAAAAAAGAGTCAAGATTGAGCTGCCGTCGTAGAATTAAGTTTTCCGGTTCTGACGATCACCCGAGCGCAGCGGGACCTTGAGCTGCGCTCCAGTTTCATCAAGGATCGCGAAGCAGTGTCGCCCGGCGCTGTCCAGGCTGACGGAATAGCGCAAAGTCTCAGCAATGTTGTTATCCTCGTCCAGGGTCACGACGGCGGGACTGAGCCCAGCGATGCTTTCGCCTGGGAGATAGATGGAACTGCAGATAATGAGCTCGTCACCTGGCTGACAGGTCCGAGCTGCTGCCCCATTCACGATGCAGCAGCGCGAACCGCGCTCCCCCAAGATGACGTAAGTCGAAATACGTGCACCAGAATTCTTATTCCATATTTCGACGAATTCGAGCGGCAAAATGCCCGCAGCTTCGCAGTGGTCCGGATCGAGGGTGATCGAACCATGATAATCGAGATTGGCTTGCGTGACGCGGATACCATGGAGCTTACCGCCTACGACTTTTCGCATGTTTTCTCAAATTCCGAATGCGGGACCTGAATGGAGTTCGGCGCGGCCGGAACCGCCACCGGGCCAAGCCGCAACTGCTTAGAACATTTTCCCGAAAATCGCGAATTGTTCGCGGCCGAATGGCGCCGGCGTTTCACCGCGCCTCCCTCATTTAAGCATCCCGTGGGCAAGTTTCATGAGTCCGTCTGCGGCGCGGGGATGCTCTCAAATGTCACAACCTCGTCCCCTTCGGCGACTTGGCTGCCAAGCTTAAACTTGAACTCCTTCACGATCCCCTCTCTCGGAGCGCTCAAGAGATGTTCCATCTTCATAGCTTCGAGAACGACCAGCGGCTGGTTCGCCTCGACCCGGGCGCCAGGCTCGACGAGCAACGCGGCAATACGCCCGGGCATGGGAGCAGCAAGACGTCCGGGTGGCTCGCCCGTTCGTGCCGTCCCGGCAACGGGGCTCGCCAGCACGAAGCGATGCCCGGATCCGGCTCGCGGAAACACGAGCATCTCTTCCGCGCCGCGGACGAAGACCCCCTTGACGCAATGGCCGTCGAGATCCGCCGTGAGAGATCCATCCGCCGCTAGCTCGCCACGCGCGCGAAAAAAGCTGCGTCCCGGCAGGTCAAGGCGCCAGCCCTCACCCAGGTAGGTGATCTCGACCGTGAGATCAGAGCCCCTTTGAGGCCCGATCTCGCGCAGACGAAGAAGTTCCCGCGCCTCATGATTCAATCGCCAGCCCTTCTGGCTGTTCCACGGGCTCCAACGATCAGGCCGCCGTTCTGCCTCCTTTTCTACGCATGCCATCCGCTGGCAAAGAAAACCGATGACACCTATTGCCAAAATCTCCGCTTCCGCGGGTTGTGGAGGTGCGAGGAGACTGTCGGCATTGCGTTCAATTAATCCCGTATCCAGCGAGGCCTCGAGCAAGACTTGTTGCGTGGCAATGGCACGCAGCAAATCCACGTTCGCCGCGATCCCGGCAACGCGCGTTTCGGTAAGTGCCGAGGAGAGGCGGCGCAGAGCGCCTGGCCGGTCACTCTCCCAGACGATGAGCTTTGCAATCAGAGGATCGTAATCGATCGGGATGACGTCACCCGCGCGCACACCGGCATCGACGCGCACATGCGGACCCGTTGCGGGAAAGTCCAGCCGCGCGAGGCGCCCCGATTGCGGCAGAAAATCGCGCCACGGATCCTCCGCGTAGATGCGCGCCTCGAACGCATGCCCGCGCGCGCCAATTTCATCTTGGCGCAAAGGCAACGTCCCTCCCCCAGCGACACGGAGTTGCCATTCGACAAGATCGATGCCGGTGATCATTTCGGTCACCGGATGTTCGACCTGAAGCCGCGTATTCATTTCAAGAAAATAGAAAGCGCCGTCGTCTGGCGAGAACAAAAACTCGACCGTCCCAGCGCCCACATAGCCGATCGCTCGCACGGCGGCGAGAGCCGCTTCACGCATCCCTTGGCGCAGATCGTCTGCGAGGCCAGGCGCGGGAGCTTCCTCGACGATCTTCTGATGCCGGCGCTGAATCGAGCAATCGCGATCGAAAAGATGAACACAATTTCCCTCGCCATCAGCGAAGATCTGTATCTCGACATGGCGTGCCCGCGACAAATATTTTTCGATAAGCACGCGGTCATCCCCAAAGGCCGAAAGCGCCTCGCGTTTAGCGCTCGCGAGCGCAGCCGCGAATTCCGCCGGGTTAGCAGCAGTTTTCATACCCTTGCCGCCGCCGCCCGCCGAGGGTTTGATGAGGATTGGATAGCCGACGCTCGAGGCTTTTTCCGCAAGAAGCGTCTCATCTTGTTCGCTCCCGTGGTAACCAGGCACGAGAGGGACCCCCGCTTTCTCCATGAGGGATTTCGCTTGCGCTTTGTCGCCCATCGCGCGGATCGCTGGCGCTGGGGGGCCGACAAAGACAATACCAGCATTCACACAGCTTTCCGCAAAATCCGCATTCTCGGATAGAAAGCCGTAACCGGGGTGTACCGCTTGCGCGCCACAAAGACATGCGGCCCGCAAGATTTTGTCGCCGTCAAGATAGCTTTCACGGGCAGGGGCTGGTCCAATGAGGAAAGCTTCGTCGGCAAGCGAAACATGCATTGCGCTCCGATCGACCTCGGAATAGACCGCAGCCGTCGTAATACCGAGGCGCCGGGCGGTCCGGATGATCCGGCAGGCAATCTCGCCGCGATTGGCGATCAGGATTTTCGAAAACACGACATCCGTCCAGTCTACACAGACGCCCTTGCACTTAGGCCGCGCGGCCAAGCAAGTCTGACATTATACCGCTGACGAGATTATCGCGCATGAACTTGGTTTCGAGCCTTACGGAATTGGGACGGTCATCGTTCGCACAGTCGCGTTATCTCGAAAAAAACACAGCCCCTCTGTCACCCACGAATGCAAAGACCTCGATCCACCTGGAGCGCTTTTTGGTAAGTGTCAACAAAGAGACAGATTCGGGGAGACCACAGATTGCTGCAGCACGGCCTCCCCATTCGTAACGTCAATGCTCAACGCCTCCGATTAAGAAACCATTTCAATCGCCAAGCGCGTCCGCAGGGTTCAATGGCCGTCACACCGACTCATTGGGTCTTGGAGCAGAAAGCACGGACATTGGCTTTCGGAACGCTTTTCGTCCACTGACATTCCCAACTGTTGTGATCGGGATCCGTACCGAAGCTTCGTAACGCTGCCGTGGTGCCATCGGGAACAAAGCAGCTCCCGGAAACGATAGTGGTCCCTGGCGGACAGATGGACACCCATTTTGTATTCTTATCGTTTCCGACGCCAACAGACCCCGCCCCAAATTGTTGGGCCATCGCCGGAAAAACTCCAAGTCCAAACACTGCAAAAATCGTAGCCGCTTGGCTGGCGCGCATCATTTTCTCTCCCTTTGGTAGCCAACGAATGGCGAATTTGGTAATTCGTTTTGAGGTGGGAAGCTTTGACCTAAAACAATGCTTGAAGAGGAAATTGGTTCCCGAACAGAGCATTAAGGCGCTCGGCTTCTACATCCGGAACACACCGAAACGCGTCTCTCCGACGGGCGCGTTCAACGCCGCGGAGATACAAAGGCCCAGCACCATGCGAGTGTCGGCTGGATCGATGATGCCATCATCCCACAGCCGCGCACTTGCATAATAGGGATGCGCCTGGCGTTCAAACCGCTCGCGAATTGGCGCCTTGAAGATTTCCTCGTCTTCGGCCGACAATGTTTGTCCCGCCGCTTCGAAATTATCGCGGCGCACTTGCGCTAGCACATTAGCAGCCTGTTCGCCGCCCATCACCGAAATCCTCGCGTTGGGCCACATGAAAAGAAATCGCGGACCGAACGCTCGCCCGCACATGCCGTAATTACCAGCTCCAAAACTGCCGCCGACAATGACGGTGAATTTTGGCACGGCTGCGCAGGCGACCGCTGCGACGAGCTTGGCCCCATCCTTCGCAATACCTTGCGCCTCATATTTTTGGCCGACCATGAAACCAGTGATATTTTGCAAAAAGACGAGCGGTATTCTGCGTTGGGTACAAAGCTCGACAAAATGGCCGCCCTTCAGCGCCGATTCCGAGAACAGAATCCCATTGTTGGCAAGGATACCGACTGGATAGCCAAAAATATGCGCAAATCCACAAATCAGGGTCGTGCCGTAAAGTGCCTTGAACTCATCGAAGGAGCTGCCATCAACGATGCGTGCAATAATTTCGCGAACGTCATAAGCTTCACGCGGATCGGCGGGCACAATTCCATACATCTCCTCCGCATCGTAAAGCGGTTCAATTGGCTCTCGTACCACCACGCTAGGGCTTTTGGTGCGATTGAAGGCCGCAACGATCTGGCGCGCGATTGAGAGCGCATGCGCATCGCTTAGAGCATAATGGTCGACCACCCCAGACCGGCGCGCGTGAACCTCGGCACCACCGAGATCCTCCGCCGAAACCATTTCCCCCGTCGCCGCCTTGACGAGCGGCGGACCAGCAAGAAAGATCGTACCCTGGCCCGCCACAATGACGGCTTCATCGCACATCGCGGGCACGTAGGCGCCGCCCGCGGTGCAACTTCCCATCACCACCGCGATCTGAGGGATGCCCGCCGCCGACATCCGCGCCTGATTGTAAAAGATGCGGCCAAAATGATCGCGATCAGGAAATACTTCGTCCTGTCTTGGTAGATAAGCTCCGCCGCTGTCGACAAGATAAACACAAGGAAGCTGGTTCTCTTGTGCAATTTCCTGAGCGCGAAGATGCTTCTTGACCGTCAACGGATAGTAGGTGCCGCCCTTGACGGTCGCATCATTGGCGATGATGACGCATTCCTGGCCGCAGATGCGGCCGATACCAGTGATCAACCCCGCTGCCGAAACCACATCTTCATAGACTTCATAGGCAGCGAATTGCGAGAATTCGAGAAAGGGCGTGCCTGGATCAATTAGTCCGGCGATGCGATCACGCGGCAAAAGCTTTCCCCGCGCGATGTGCCTTTCGCGCGCCTTGGCGCCGCCGCCTTGTGTGATAAGCGCAACCTTGCCGCGCAGATCCACGATGAGACTTCGCATCGCGGCTGCATTCGCCGCGAATGTCTGACTTTGCGGCATGACGGCAGATTTCAGAACGTTCATCGGTTTGGATCATCAACGCTTTTGGTCAATGACTCAAGTCTTATCCTGTGGTTTATTGCATGACCTGAAGATCATACTCTAATTTCCATCGAACAACTCACGCCCGATCAGCATCCGTCTGATCTCGCTCGTGCCGGCACCGATCTCATAGAGTTTCGCATCACGCAGCAAGCGAGCCGCCGGATAATCGTTGATATAGCCATTGCCGCCGAGAAGCTGAATCGTATCTAGCGCCGCCCTGGTCGCGTGCTCGGCGCCAAAAAGCAGAGCGCCCGCCGCATCCTTGCGGGAGATGTGACCATTGTCGCAGGCGCAGGCTACCATATGGACGTAAGCGCGACAGGCGTTGAGCCCCGCATACATGTCAGCGAGCTTGCCCTGTACGAGTTCGAACTCGCCGATGGCGTGGCCAAACTGCTTGCGTTCGCGCGCATAGGGCAAACAAACGTCGAGACAGGCCTGCATAATGCCGAGTGGACCCGCCGCGAGCACGACCCGCTCGTAGTCGAGACCCGACATCAGCACTTGAACGCCATGCCCCACCTCACCGAGCACATTCTCATCCGGCACTTCGCAATCTTCGAACACCAATTCAGATGTCGGGGAGCCCCGCATCCCGAGCTTGTCAAGTTTTTGACCCGAACGAAACCCCTTAAACCCGCTCTCGATCAGAAACGCCGTGATGCCATGCGCGCCGGCATTGGGATCATTTTTGGCATAGACGACGAGCGTCGAGGCATAGGCGCCGTTGGTGATCCACATCTTGGTGCCATTCAAAACATAGCGGTCGCCCTTCTTGTCCGCACGCAGCCGCATTGAGACAACATCCGAACCGGAGCTGACCTCCGACATAGCAAGAGCGCCAACATGCTCGCCCGAGAGCAGCTTTGGCAGATAGCGGCGCTTTTGCGCCTCGGTCCCATTCCGGCGGATTTGGTTGACGCACAGATTGGAATGCGCTCCATAGGAAAGGCCGACGGAGGCCGAAGCCCGGCTGATCTCCTCCATTGCGATGCAATGCGCGAGATAGCCAAGACCCACGCCGCCGAACTCCTCCTCGACAGTGATGCCGTGGAGGCCAAGCGCGCCCATTGCGGGCCAAAGATCGGCAGGAAATTCATCCGTGCGATCGATCGCAGCCGCCCGCGGCGCGATTTTGCCGGATGCGAAGGCGCGCACCGTGTCGCGCAGCATGGCGAGATCTGGAGCAAGCGCGAAATCAAGACCATGGGTGTGCATAGGTGAGCCCTCGCGCCATCTTCGGATTTGCTCCGCCCGCGGGCAAGTTTACCTCTTTATCAGATGTGGCGGCAAAATTTGCAGCCAAATAACGGCGGCAAATTCGTGCGTCCGTTTGCGGCGGCGTAGCTACCCGTGCGATAAGCCGCGAAAATGACCGTGCCGGATACCCAAATGACCATACACGAGACCGCTCTTGACCTCTGCCGCGCCCTCGTGCGCTGCCCCTCGGTGACTCCTGAGGACCGCGGTGCTCTCGGCGTGCTTCAGGCGACGCTCGACCGGGCGGGATTTTCGACACAACGGGTCCGTTTTTCGGAAGAAGGTACGCCGGATATCGACAATCTTTATGCCCGCGTCGGCACGCGCGCGCCTTTTCTCGTTTTTGCGGGCCACACCGATGTCGTTCCGGTGGGCGACGCGGCGCATTGGCGATTTGATCCCTTCTCCGCCGAGCTCGCCGGGGGCGCGATTTTCGGGCGCGGCGTTGCCGACATGAAAGGAGGCGTTGCCGCCTTCGTCGCCGCCGCTTGCGCTTATGTTGCGCGGCATGGAACGCCGCAAGGCTCGATTGGCTTCCTCATCACCGGTGACGAAGAAGGGCCGGCGATCAATGGCACCGAAAAGCTCCTGCGCTGGGCCTGCGACAAAGGCGAGCGCTTCGACCATTGCATCGTCGGCGAGCCGACGAGCCGGCAATCCCTGGGCGACACGATCAAGATCGGCCGCCGTGGCTCGCTCAATGGCACGCTCATCGTCGAGGGACACCAAGGCCATGTTGCCTATCCTGAGCGCGCGGACAATCCGATCCCGAAGCTGATGACCCTGCTTGCCGCGATGACCGCCGCCTCGCTCGACAAAGGCACCGCGCATTTTGGTCCTTCCAACTTCGAAATCGTGTCGGTCGATACCGGCAATCCCGCGTTCAACGTCATACCTGCACAAGCGCGGGCGCGTTTCAATATTCGCTTCAACGATCTCTGGACGCCTGAGACGCTCGCGGCAGAGCTGCAGTGCAGGCTTGATAGGGTCGGGACAAAATACAGGCTCGCTTTCGAGCCTTGCAATGCGCTTGCTTTTTTGACGGAGCCCGATTGCTTCACTGAACTCGTTGCAAACGCCATTGCCAAGAAAACCGGCCACAAGCCGGAGCTTTCAACATCTGGCGGAACTTCCGACGCGCGCTTCATCCGCGCCTATTGCCCGGTCGTCGAATTCGGCCTCCCCGGCGCCACCATGCATATGGTGGACGAACATGTCGCAGTCTCCGATATCACGGGGCTGACGGACATTTACGCGGCGATCTTGGAGGATTATTTTGTAGGAGCTAGCTCCGCGACCGGACAAAAATGTTTCACGTGAAACATTTTTGTCCGGTTCCGGGCTCGAATTATACAAGGCTCACTCCAACATCCCGCTTGCGGCGTGTGGAGATATACAGAATCTTTGTAAGGACGCAGCTTGAACAAAAGCTTTTTTGATCGGGCTTCACCCGAGTTCGCCGCTCGCCGGGCCGAAGCGCGCAAAAAACTCGATGCGCTCGATCCGGCTATGCAAGGTGGAGCCCTGCTAGCAGATCCTTTGCGGCAGGCGTGGTTTGAAGCTGTTTACGCCCTGGCGAAAGGTGATCCCGCCCGCGTGCCCTGGGCCAACCTTGCGCCGCACCCGCTGACGAAGGCCTGGGTCATGGACCACGCAAGAGAGCTTTCCGGGTTGAGGGTTCTTGATGTCGGCTGCGGCCTTGGTGACAACGCCGAGTGTTTTGCAGAAGCGGGCGCGCGCATTACGGCCTTCGATCTCGTCGGTGAGGCGATTGCCTGGGCACAGCAACGGTTTCCCGAATCGAAAGTCGCCTATCAGCAAGCCGATCTCTTCGCCCTGCCCGATGCCTGGCGGCAAGGTTTCGATCTCATTCACGAATGCTATACTTTACAAGCGCTCACCACGGAACTCATTCCGAAAGCTCTCTCGGCCCTGAAATCCGCAATGGCGCCAGGCGGAAGACTTCTCGTCATCGCGCGGGCTAGGGGCGAGGCGGATGAAATCAAAGGCCCACCCTGGCCGCTGCCGCCGTCTGTCTTCGACAAAGCGAAGCGGCAAGGCCTTGCGGCTCTATCGATTGAGGATATTCCAGCCGTTGCAGGCGGCACATCGCGGCATTGGCGGGCCCTCTTCCGCCGCGCCGAAGATGTATGAGATGTGCAGCTGACGGCTTAAAGGTGGGCTACAACGGCCAGACGTCTAATCTCGCCATTTTGATACGCCTGCAAAAACGCGTTGTAGTTTCTGAAAGACACACATCCATTAGAATCGCCGTTGGGGCCGAGCATATAAGTATGCGCGAGGAGGCCTGTCCGTCCATAGAGCTCGCCACTGCCAACGGGTATCAGACGCAATGCCTGTACTCCGTGGAAAAGCTGCTCCCGCGGCTGAAGCTCATAGACATTTGGCGGCGTCGCCCCGCGCATCCGTTCATTGACGTAACGCGGATCGTCCAACCTGTTGCCAAGACCCGAGTGTGCTTCAAGTCTCATTCCGTTAGGCATGTAGACGGTATGCGCCGAGACGTCATAAACGGCGGTCAAGCGATCGTAGCGGGGCGCCGGGTTGGATATGATCGCTCGTGGATTGCCAACTCCGCGATCTTCTGGAGCCGCGTATGCAAGGACGGGCCCTGGAAGTTGCGGCGTGCCAAACAGCTTCTCGAAAAACGTGCGATTATCGGGAGAAGCTATTGCGACGTCGGTCTTTCTATTCTGCTGCGCAAACCGGCGACCCAGTGTAGGGAGGGGACCATGGCTGTCTGGCGGTCCGAGATCGGCAGGACGCGGCGCTGGCAAAGGTGCGCTTTCGGCAAGGTGGGGAGCTACCGGTATCGGTATCGGCAGGTCCTTGTCCGGCTCTGCGTTTGCAACAGAGGATGCCGGCGCAATTGACTCAAAATCCGAATTAAGGGGGAAGCTTTGGGCGAGAGAAACCGGCGTTGAACCCGAAGAAGATCTAAGGTCGAACAGCACCCCATAGGGATTTGAGGCAAGGCTGACTGCGGGTGCGGCCGCTGGGGCTGCAACGACATGAGGGCCGGCCGGACGCACGTGCAGCATGCGAATTCCAACCCAGGTGCTCAAGGCGAACGTGACGGCAACTGGAATGGTTTGAGAAAAAATTTTCCAAGATAAACGACCGCGCTCCAATGGAATGAAATCATATGGCGTATCGATCACTTGTGTCATTTGTCCCACTTTCGAAATGATTTCATTTCCTTTCCGAAGGTCCGTACAAAGAGCTTCGCAACCTTGCTGGAACGACATTTGGGCGATTTTTAGTTAAATGCCGATTAAAGTGTCGTTTTCGAGATGGCACATGACGAAGTGCTAAGCGGCATGATCAATGAGGCGAGGGGCCGTTCGAAAAAAGTCCGATATGAGACGTGGGACACTCGGCCAATTTCAGCAGTTCATGAAAACCGAGATAGACATCAAAATGAGGCGCGCAGGAGCCATTCAAGCGGTTTGAACAAATAACCGCTTGCCATCCTTTAGACACGATCGTCTTTAAAATTTGCGAGTGTCTATCCTGCGCCCAGAAGCCGGATCGCTTCGGCCCGCTCAAAAATATTGAGGAGCAAACGGAAGGCCTCGCCACGCATGCCTTCGAGCCTCGGATTCTCCTCAATGATCGTGCGCGCTTCCTCCCGTGCAAGAGTGAGCAAGGGCGCATGTACGGAAGCATCGGCGAGGCGGAATCCCGGCAGGCCGGATTGCTTTGTGCCAAGGACCTCGCCCTCGCCGCGCAAGCGCAGATCTTCCTCGGCAATCCTGAAGCCGTCCTCCGTCTCGCGCATGATCGCGATGCGGGCCTTTGCCGTCTCGCCAAGCGGTGCTTTATAAAGAAGCAGGCAGGAAGATTTATCGCCGCCGCGCCCGACTCGGCCGCGCAACTGATGCAATTGCGCAAGGCCGAAGCGCTCGGCATGCTCGATCACCATGATGGTCGCTTGCGGAATATCAACACCAACCTCGATGACGGTTGTCGCAACCAATATCTGGGTCGTACCTTGCGCGAAGGCTGTCATCGCTTCATCCTTGTCACGGCTTTTCATCTTGCCGTGAACGAGGCCCACTTTGCCGCCGAAGATCTTTTGCAGATGGGTGAAGCGCTCCTCTGCGGCGGCAACATCGAGCTCCTCGCTTTCCTCGACGAGCGGACAGACCCAGAAGGCGCGGGCACCCTGTGCCAGCGCGCGCTTCAGCCGCTCGATCAGCTCGTCCATGCGCTCAAGCGGCAGGGCCCTTGTCTCGACCGGCCTGCGCCCGGCTGGCTTTTCGCGCAGATTCGAAACATCCATGTCGCCGAAATAGGTCAGCACCAGACTGCGCGGAATGGGCGTTGCGGTCATCACGAGGATATCCGCCGCCTCGCTCTTGTCGCCCAAGGCGAGGCGCTGATGGACGCCGAAACGATGCTGCTCATCGACAATGGCAAGGCCGAGGTCGCGGAAGACGACGCTTTCCTGAAAGAGGGCATGGGTGCCGATGACAATATCGATCGTGCCATCGGCGAGACCAACAAGGAGCTTTTCACGCCCGGTGCCTTTGTCGCGGCCGGTCAAAAGCGCGAGTCTGAGGCCGGCAGGTTCACCAAATTTGGAAAGTGTCCGATGATGCTGGCGGGCGAGAATTTCGGTTGGCGCCATGAGGGCCGCCTGCCGCCCCGCTTCCACCACCGCCGCCATGGCAAAGAGCGCAACCAGCGTCTTTCCGGAGCCGACATCGCCTTGCAGCAGCCGCAACATGCGCGTTGGCGCGGCAAGATCGGCGTAGATCTCGCCGAGCGCGCTTGTCTGCGAGGAGGTGAGTTCAAAGGGCAGAACGGCGGCGATTTTTTGCCTGATCTTGCCATCCCCCGCGCTTGCGCGGCCGGGTGAGCGTTTGATTTTCGAGCGCATCAAGGCCAGCGCCAATTGGCTGGCGAGGAGTTCATCATAGGCAAGCCGCCTGCGCGCGGGGGCCTCCGGCTCGATGGCTTGCGGGGTTTCAGGCTGATGCACTTGCCGCAGCGCTTCGGCGAAGGAAGGAGCCGCCAAGATAGAAAGAGCTTTCGGCCCATGCCATTCCGGCAAGGCGGGAATTTTGGCGAGCGCCGCATCGGCGGCCCGCGCGAGCGTCTTTTGAAAGAGCTTTTCCGTCGAAGGATACACCGGCTCGACGAGCGCCATTTTGGCAAAACCTTCGGCATCGAGCACACGGTCGGGATGGACCATCTGGCGATGGCCTTCCCAGAGTTCGAGCTTTCCGGAGATCCAGCGGGTGGCGCCGAGTGGTAGGCTCTTGTCGATCCATGCGTGATTGGCGAGAAAAAAGACGAGAAGAACGTCGCCCGTGTCATCCTCGACCAGCACCTTATAGGGCGCCTTGGAACGCGGGCCCGGAGGCCGGTGCTCAATCACCCTCGCCTCAAGCGTGACGATGGTATCGAGCGGCGCATCAGCAATCTTCGGCCGATTGCGGCGGTCGATGGCGTCATGCGGCAAATGGAAGAGAAGGTCGATGACGCGGGCTCCCCGCCCGCCCTCGCCTAAGAGCCTGTCAAGGAGCTTGGCGTTTTTGGGCCCTATGCCGGGCAGATTTGCGGCGCTGACGAAGAGAGGGTTGAGGACAAAGGGGCGCATCGGAAGCGGCTGGCTCCTTGGCCGAAGGATGTGGTCTTATGCTTGCCAAGGCGGGCGCTTGCTATAATGTGCCGCTCCCGCAGAGTTTCGAAACCGCCCACCGGGGCTCGAATCGTCTGTGAAGGGAGCTTAAATCATGTCTGGCGCGCAAGCGAAGAGTTTGGAGCTTAGCGCCCGGCAGAAGCGGCTTCTGTTCCGCTCCTGGCATCGCGGAATGCGCGAAATGGATCTTTTGCTTGGCCGTTTCGCCAATGCGGAAATCGGCAATCTCAGCGAAAGTGAACTCGACAGTTTTGAACTTTTGCTCGAAGCCCCGGACCGCGACATTTTTTCCTGGCTCACGGGCGAGGCGGAACCGCCAAGCGCCTATAAAACCCCGGCCTTGCAAAAAATCCGGGCTTTCCATAACCATGCCGGTCCAATTCATATCTGAGCCTGTTTCAAAAGCTGAGCCGCGCGGCAAATCCTTCGAGATGGCCTTTCAGGCCTCCTCAGGATGAGGCGAGGTTTTTGCAACAGTCCTGAGATGAGCCGTAAAACCTTCGGATCGATCCTGCATCGTGACTGACCTCAAACGCGTGGCGGCCGAGCTTGCGAAAGGCGGCTCGCTGACGCTCTCCTCCGTGGCCGATGGCTTCGACGCGTTTTGCGCGGCGGATTTGACGCGCGCCCTCGCGCGAGGCGCGGAGAGCCGCTCTGTCGTTCTTGTCCATGTCGCCCGCGACAGCCAGCGCGCCCGCGCTTTCGGTGAGGCGCTCGCCTTCGCCGCGCCCGATATCGAGCTTCTCGATTTTCCGTCCTGGGACTGCCAGCCCTACGACAGGGTATCTCCCAACGCCGCGATTTCCGCGCGGCGGATTTTGGTCCTGTCCCGCCTCGCGAGGTCGCGCACATCGGAAGAGCGGCCGCGCATTCTATCGACCACGGTCGCTGCGCTTCTCCAGAAAGTGGCGCCTCTTGCGGCGATCGCGGGCGACACTTTTTCGGCCGCGCCGGGCAATATGGTCGCCATGGATGCGCTCACCCAATGGCTCGAAACCAACGGGTTTCAGCGCGCCTCAAGCGTACGCGATACCGGCGAATATGCGGTGCGCGGCGGCATTCTCGATCTTTACGCCCCCGGCATGGCGCAACCGGTACGCCTCGATTTCTTCGGCGATACACTCGAATCGATCCGTGCTTTCGATCCCGAAACGCAAAGAACGACCGGCCAGCTTCGCGCGCTCGATCTCGTGCCGATGAGCGAGGTGCAACTCAAAACGGAGACGATCCGCCGGTTCCGCCAGGCCTATGTGACGCATTTTGGCGCGCAGACACGGGGCGACATGCTCTATGAAGCGGTCAGCGAAGGGCGCCGCCATCAAGGCCTCGAACATTGGCTGCCGCTTTTCTACGAGAAGCTCGACACGCTGTTCGACTATTGCCCCGGTGCTCCCTTGATTCTCGATCCGCTCGCCGAGGACGCCGCCAGCGAGCGCTTGGCGCAGATCGCGGATTATTATGGCGCGCGCAGGAGCGCCTATGACGCTGATCCGAGCCATTCGACCTATAAGCCGCTGCCGCCCGATGCACTCTATCTCGCCCCATCCGAATGGCGGACGCGCCTCGGGGCTGCGAGCATCATTTCGATGACGCCCT
The DNA here is from genome assembly GCA_035515355.1 of Methylocella sp. GTDB lineage: Bacteria > Pseudomonadota > Alphaproteobacteria > Rhizobiales > Beijerinckiaceae > Methylocapsa. The sequence continues at coordinate 8,936 of DATJBL010000057.1, read as the reverse complement.
TCGCCCAGCCAGAAAGCCGCGGTGGACTTATCATCGATTGCGCCTCAAAACCCGGCCGGAGCTTTGCGAGCGAGCGGGCCGATCCCGCCGCGAATGTCTTTTCCTCGGCGATCGATCATATCCGGGCCCTGCAAAGAAGTGGGAAGCGGGTTGTTCTTGCTTGCTGGTCGGACGGCTCGCGCGAGCGGCTCGGTCATGTGCTCGCCGACCACGGTCTTGCCGGCGCGGCCCCGGTGTCGTCACTCGTGCAGGCTCTCGCCCTTTCGCCGAGCGCCCTCCCCTTGGGCGTTATCGGCATCGAACAGGGCTTCGAGGCGCCGGGCCTCGCGCTTCTCGCCGAACAGGATATTTTGGGTGATCGGCTTCTCGGCGGACGGCGAAAAGCGCGCCGCGCTCAGGATTTTCTCACCGAGGTGACTTCGCTCGCGGCGGGCGATCTTGTTGTTCATGTCGATCATGGGATCGGGCGTTTCGCCGGGCTGAAGGCGATCGAGGCGGCAGGCGAGCCACATGATTGCCTTGAACTTCATTATGCCGATGGCGACAAACTTTTTCTGCCGGTTGAAAATCTCGAGCTTTTGTCGCGCTATGGCTCGGAGGATACCGCCGTCGAGCTCGACAAATTGGGCGGCGTCGCCTGGCAAAAACGCAAGGCGCGGATGCACAAGCGCATTCTCGAAATGGCGGCCGGGCTCATCAAGATCGCCGCCGCGCGCCAAACCAAGGCCGCGCCGAAACTGGTGCCTCCGGACGGTCTTTATGCCGAGTTCTGCGCCGGCTTTCCTTATGAGGAGACCGAGGACCAGCAAGCCGCGATCGACGCCGTCTTGGAGGACATGGCCTCTGGCCGGCCGATGGACCGCCTCGTTTGCGGCGATGTTGGCTTCGGCAAGACCGAGGTTGCTCTGCGTGCGGCCTTTGCCGCCGCGATCGAAGGCAAACAAGTCGCGGTTGTGGTGCCGACAACGCTTCTTGCACGCCAGCACTATAAAAACTTCGTCGCGCGCTTCGCACATTTGCCGGTCAAGATCGCACAAATGTCGCGCATGGTCAGCGCCGCCGATCTCAAATCCGCCAAGCTCGGCGCGGCCTCAGGCGAGACCGACATCATCATCGGCACCCATGCGGTGCTTGGCAAAGGTGTAAGTTTCAAGGATCTTGGTCTCGTCATTGTCGACGAGGAGCAGCATTTTGGCGTCAAGCACAAGGAAAGACTGAAAGAGCTGCGCGCCGAGGTCCATGTCTTAACCCTCTCAGCAACGCCAATTCCCCGCACCTTGCAGCTTGCCTTAACCGGCGCGCGGGAGCTCTCGATCATCGCGACGCCCCCGGTCGACCGGCTTGCTGTGCGAACCTTTATTTCGCCCTTCGATGATTTGCTCGTGCGGGAGGCACTGCTACGCGAACGATATCGCGGCGGGCAGAGCTTTTATGTTTGCCCGCGGATCGATCACATCGATGAAGCAAGTGCTTTCCTGCGCCAAAACGTTCCAGAGGTAAAATTCATTGTCGCACATGGCCAGTTGGCGGCCACCGAACTCGAAGCCAGGATGGCGGCCTTCTACGATGGCCAATACGACGTCCTGCTTTCGACCGCTATCGTCGAATCCGGCCTTGATATTCCAACGGCCAATACGCTCATCGTCCATCGCGCCGACATGTTTGGTCTTGCTCAGCTTTATCAGCTGCGCGGCCGCGTCGGGCGCTCGAAAGTCCGGGCCTATGCGCTTTTCACAGTGCCCCTCAACCGCACAATGACGCCACAAGCCGAACGACGGCTGAAGGTTCTCCAATCTCTCGACACACTCGGGGCTGGTTTTGAGCTCGCAAGCCACGATCTCGATATTCGCGGCGCCGGAAATCTGCTTGGCGATGAACAGTCCGGCCACATCAAGGAGGTCGGGTACGAACTCTATCAGGAGATGCTGCGCGAGGCGGTTGAAGCGCTCAAGGCGGGAATCGAGGAACCTGCCGAGGAAGCGTGGTCGCCTTCGATCACCCTTGGCACGCCGGTCACCATCCCCGAAGATTACGTCAGCGATCTCAATTTGCGTGTAAGCCTTTATCGCCGCCTTGCCGGATTGCAGTCCGATGCCGAGATCGAGAGTTTCGCGGCGGAAATGATCGACCGCTTCGGGTCTTTACCGGGCGAAGTGGAGCAGCTCATGCAGCTCGTCGCGATCAAGGTCTTGTGCCGGCAGGCACATATCGAAAAAGTCGAGGCGGGGCCAAAGGGGGTCATTGTTGCGTTCCGCGATAATTCCTTCGCCAATCCGCCGGGACTCGTGCGCTATGTCGCCGAACAGGGCTCATTTGCGAAAGTGCGGCCGGATATGAAAATTGTCTTCATCCGTGATTTCGAGACCACCGTCGCGAGACTGGAAGGCACCCGGCAAATTTTGCGGGCGCTCGCCGCCATTGCGATGAAGAAGGCGGCGTAAGGCGCGAACGGCTGTTGGTGACGTGCTTGTCACCTCGCAGTGGGTCTTCAGTCGCCCTCTGCCGTCATTTTGAAGGAGATCACGAGATAGTGCTCGCTGATCATTCTCAAGAGGGCGAGTGGCGAAACGGTTTTTTCCGGACGGGTCCAACTGACCTCGACCACAACTCCTCCCCATCACCGCTTCGGCTCATCCGGCAGAATTGCGCCTTGTATCCCGATGAAGCGATCACATCCGCCAACTCGGCAGCCGCCAGGGAATACTCGTCTGCTTTGATCGCAAGTTCTGCACGGTGCTGGCGCGGGATCCGGATATCCGCCCATTTCAATCCCCAAAGGGTCATCACCGCCAGAAAGGTCGTTATGGAGCCGAACTCGAGTTGACCGCCTCCAAAGCAAAGCCCTATGACCGTTATCACCCAAAGCGTCGCCGCCGTCGTAACGCCAGAGACGAGATCGCTTCGCTTCAGAATGGTTCCCCCGCCAATGAAGCCAACGCTGGTGAGAATGCCCAGCGGCAAGCGCATCAAGTCCATCACGGGGAAAGATCCGGCCGTCTTGCCAATAAGGGGAAGCAGAAGGTTCGCCTGAATCATCGCGACCGATGCGGCAAGCCCTACAAGGATCGTGGTTCTGAAGCCAGCGGCATGACCCTGTGCGCCCCTGTTGAAACCGACGATGGCGCCGGCAAGCATCGTCAGGGCAAGGCGAAGGCCAATGTCTTGCCACATGGGATGGAGGGGCATGTCCATGGCAGTCTCACAGTCATGATATGCTGGCGTGCCGCCTCGATTCTCCTTACCGCAAACGGCCGTCTGCCTCGAAACGCTTCAAACGGAAATTCTTTCCCGCCCCGCCCTGAAAGCCACGAGCAGAGCGCTGGCTTGGATCAATCCCCGGCCTAAACATTCGGGACGTCATGCGCTATATGGTATATTTGGTAGTACCCCCTTGGAGAGATTGATGCCGATCCTGTCATTGACCGAAGCCGCCGCGGCGCGCGCACGGCACCTCATCGAGACCGCGGGGCGCCCAGTCGCGGGATTAAGAGTCGGCGTCGAAAAGGGCGGCTGCGCGGGCATGACCTACACTATGGATCTCGCCGATGAAGCGGGTCCCGCCGATCAAATCATCGAGGATCAAGGGGTGAAGATTTTAATCGCACCAAAGGATTTGATGTTTCTCCTCGGCACTAAGCTCGATTTTGAGACGAGCACATTGCAGTCGAGTTTCGTCTTTCAAAATCCGAATCAAACGGGGAGCTGCGGCTGCGGCGAGTCGGTTTCGATTATGCCGGCTAGCGAAGCTCAGCAAAAGGCACTTTAACCTAAGCCCGATGAGTTAGGATTTTCGTCTGCTGCCACCCGGCCGCAACAGCTCTTTCGCGGCACTTATCGCAAGAGCCGCTCGCTTCCGCCCACGGTGGCCCTAAAGACAACGGCCTCGTCCGGCAACTTTCTTCAGGAAATCCATCCGCTCGATGATACGACGATAGAGACGTTTAGAGTGTTCGCGGTTATCCCAGCCGGGTGTTCTTACCCGACTCGGTTTTACCAGCCGCCGGCTTTAAAGGCTTGACGGTCGCCGGGCGCAGCAGAAACATGGGCACATGGTCGCCCATGCCGATAACCGGCAAGTCCTCTTCGTTCGGAGGATGCCGTTGCGACGCCCCGGCCCGTTTCAAATTCGCTTCGCCAGGCGATTGCTCGCCGTTTCGTCGGCGAGCGGGGCTTGAGGGGCGCGCCGTCTGAGCATCGCCATCGGGTTTCCGGAGAGCAGCACGACGGGCCGGCCTATCAGCCTCGCTTCCGGCTGGCGGGCCGCGCCGCGATCTTTGGGCGCGGGCGCCATCCGGCGCATGTCCGGTTTCTTCTTCGGTGAGGTCAGCAAGGCTCTCGCCCGGAAGCCAATCGATCTTGCGGGCAATCAACCCTTCGATTTCTAGAATGTGCTTGTGGTCGGCGCGGGTGACGATGGAAACCGCAACGCCAGCCTTACCAGCCCGTCCGGTACGGCCGATCCGATGAACATAGTCTTCCGCATGAGTTGGAACATCGAAATTGAACACGTGGCTGACATCCGGAATGTCGAGCCCGCGGGCTGCGACATCCGAGCAAACGATGAGATCGACCCCCCCGCTCTTGAAAGCATCAAGCGAGGCCATGCGGGCGCGCTGATCCATATCGCCATGCAGGACCCCGGCATTAAAGCCATGCTTTTGCAGGGATTTGTGGAGAATCGCGACGTCCCGCTTGCGATTGCAGAAGATGATCGCGTTTTTGAAATCGGTGGCACCCCGAATCAGGCGGCGCAAAGTTTCGCGTTTAGCGGGGCCGTTTGCCGAAGCGACCAGGCTTTGCGATATGGTAGCGGCTGTGGAGGCCGCGCGCGCCACTTCGATGCGCACTGGATTATGCAAAAAGGCTTCAGTGAGCCTTGTAATCTCCGGCGGCATGGTGGCGGAGAAAAACAGGGTCTGGCGTGTGAAGGGCACGAGCTTGCAGATGCGCTCAATGTCCGGAATGAACCCCATGTCGAGCATCCGGTCGGCTTCGTCGATGACGAGAATCTCGATTCCGGTCAGCAGTAGCTTGCCGCGGTCGAAAAAATCCAAGAGACGGCCCGGCGTTGCGATCAAAACGTCGGCGCCCCGCATGATTTTGGTTTCCTGATCGCCGAAGGAAACACCGCCAATCAACAGCGCCACATTGAGCTTGTGGTTAATTCCGTAGCGGGCAAAACTTTCCTCAACCTGGGCGGCAAGCTCGCGGGTCGGCTCGAGGATCAAGGTTCTGGGCATTCGGGCCCTCGCCCGACCTTTTTCCAGGCGCGATAACATGGGAAGCGTGAAAGCCGCGGTCTTGCCCGTGCCGGTCTGCGCAATCCCGAGCACATCGCGTCCCGCGAGAACCTGCGGGATCGCTTCGGCCTGAATGGGGGTTGGCGCAAGATAGCCTGCAGCCTCGACGGCCTGGAGAACCTTCTCACTGAGACCGAGTTTGCTAAAAGTCATTCCATTCCCAAGATGGGCTACGATCGAATTGGCGCCGCATGAACCGGCGCTTTCCGATCCGCGGGGCTACTAGGGGCGAGTTTCGCCTTCAACTGGAAAATCCGCCAAATCTGGAACTTTGCGCGCGGACGACAGCAGCAGCACGAAGTTGAGTGGGCCAAATCGAGCGGGTTCTGAAAAGAACTGCCAAAGGTACAGTCAACAATTCAGGCGATGGGCTATTCCCTAGCGCTTATTTCATTTCAAAGCAATTAACTTGTGCGCATTGAGCGCGATCCATGATCATGGCTGCATTTCTGCGCTAAATCGCCGCGCCTTGAGCCAGGATTCTGAGAATTCGGCCTTCCCTCAGTTCGTCACGAGGCGGCGATCAGATCCGGCCGGCGCCGCTGCCAATTTCATGAAACCGAAAATCGCTCCCAGCGTGGCGAGGTAGACAAGCAGCTGGAGCTGCGTGGGCTTGCCGGTATAACCAAGCAACGTATGGAGGACGCGGCCAGCGACGCTATTATCCGCGACGAAAGCGGAGGAGTTCCAAACGATACCTCCCAAGGCGGTTACGATGTCGGCTTGCTCCAGGAAAGCGACGCATTGCGCCGCCATCCCAGCCGCCATGAATGAAATCAGCAGACTGGTCACCTTGAAGAGATAACGTGAGGGAATAATCGCAAGCCCTCCATAGGCAAGGGCACTGATTCCGGCTCCAAGCAAAAGCCCGAGCACACCACCGAGCAAGAGATTCATTCCCGAATCACGGCTCGAAAGGACGAGCCCGTAAAGAAAAAGAACGACTTCCGACCCCTCGCGAAGCAACGCCAAGCCGACGACAAGAGCTAACGCCGTCAAGGATCGCGTCCCGCTTGCAACATCCCGCCCCAATTTCTTGACGTCCTCACTGATCTGACGACCATGGCGCGCCATCCAGATATTGTGCCAAGCCAGCATGATGACGGCGAGGCCGAGGACGGCCGCATTGAAGACTTCCTGTCCGGTCCCTTCGAGGGCGCTCGACAAAGCACCGGCGAAGGCCGCAACCAACATCGCGCCCAAAATTCCGCCGAGAACACCGGCGGCGACATAGCGGGTGCGCGAAGGCAAGCCGCGCGTCGCCGCGAGCACGATTCCAATAATCAATCCGGCTTCAACGGCCTCGCGCAGAACGATGATAAGGGCGCCGGCCATCCAGATACCTCCTACCTCCGGGCCTTCACGAAGCTTGGCCGATGCTTGTTTCCAACGCGCCGACCTGTTAGCGGCCAGGAATCAAGCTCATACAGCACGCAATACACCATCATCGATACCAGAGCAATGAAATTACTATTTGTTAGAATGCTTATAAACTATAGCTTTGGCGTCTTACTTTGGGAATTCTTTTGGAATCGATCTAAACTACATTGCATCTAAAGGGGTCTCGTGATTTACCAGGGTTATTCATTGGTTTATGCTGTCGTCAGCAAAGCAGAGAGTTTTAGCCGGCCAACCGGCGCTTGGTTACGCAATTCTCGCGCCACCTCGTCGTGCCAAGGCGTGACTGATGAAGACCATACACGTCAAGCGGATCTACGACCCGGCCGCCCCTTCGGACGGAACGCGAATTTTGGTGGACCGGCTTTGGCCGCGCGGGATTAGCCGAGACGAGGCGCATCTCGATGGCTGGGCGAAGGACGCAGCACCAAGTCATGAGCTGCGCCGCTGGTATTCTCACGACCGCGGGAAGTGGTCCGAGTTCCGCACTCGCTACCTTGCCGAATTGCAGCAAAATCCAGCCGCCGCCGAACTGCGCACGCAAGCCGGTGAAGTCAAGACAATGACCCTGCTTTTCGCGGCAAAAGATCCCGCGCGAAACAATGCCATCATCCTGCGCGAATTCCTGGAGGGTGGCACGGCGACGAGACGACACTAATTTCTTTCCCGCAGAGCCACCCAGAAACGCCGCCGATCAGAGCGGCGCAGGACGTCGAGAGGAATGGTGCGATCGATTTTCTCTGCATCAAGCAAGCGCACGAGATCATCGACGCCCGTGATCGGGATTCCGTCGATGGCAAGCAAAATATCACCCGTGAGCAGGCCCGCATGATCGGCTGGGCTGCCCGCCTCGACAGCGCTCACCACGGTACCCATCCGCTGGGTAAGGCCAAGGCGCAGCACGATGCGCCGCGGCAGCGGAACCGTCCCAGCACCAATGCCAAGATAAGCGCGGCGGACCCTTCCATGCGCCACAAGCTCCCCCAACACGAAACTTGCCGTGTTGGATGCGACCGCGAAACAAATGCCTTGCGCCCCCGAAATGATCGCAGTGTTGATGCCGATGACCGCGCCTTGCGACGAGACGAGCGGGCCTCCCGAATTGCCCGGATTGAGCCCCGCATCGGTCTGAATCACATCTTCAATCAAACGGCCGCTTTTTGACCGCAAAGAACGCCCGAGCGCGGAGATAACTCCGGCGGTCACGCTCGCGTCAAAACCGAGAGGATTGCCGATCGCAATCGCAATTTCTCCCGGTCTCAGCTTTTTCGAATTGCCGAGCCTCACTGCCGGAAGCATTGCATCTTCCTCGATCCGAATAAGGGCAAGATCAGTATCGGGATCGTCCCCAAGGACGCGGGCGGAGAAGCTGCGTCCGTCGAGCGCCGTCACGTCGGCGCGCTTGCCGCCTTGCACGACATGGCTATTGGTGAGAATCAAGCCATCCGGCGAGAGGATGACGCCAGACCCCGATCCAAGGTGTCCCCGGCCACCATGGCGGACATCGAGCCGCACGACGCTTGGCGCGACCTCGTCGACGACCTTTGTCACGGCCCTTGAATATGCGTCGAGGAGCGCTGCGTCATCGTCGCCAGATTCACGAAAGCCACGCTCTTCGACGCGATGATCCGCGCCGGATGAAGCGGTAAAGAAGAAGTTGTGCGATGCAAGAATGTTTTCGTCCATGCCCCGATATATGGGGTCATCCATCCGATATTTTAGCTCATCCTCATTGAAGACATGTGATGCCTGTGTAATAACTTTTCATATTATTCACTGGCTTGTTATTGACTCAATGTACGGGACGATGGATTTTGGTTACGATCCGACAGGCGCCGAGCCTGCTCCCGTCTTCACGCCCCCGCGCCAGACGAAGGCTCCGCCTCCATACAAACCGTCAACACCAACTGGCTGCCGCCGGTCGGCAAGCAGACGACGCCGAGCTGCTTCGTCTGGGCCTCGACTTATGGGCTCATACCTACGTCAAGGTGCTCGAGAACGAAAGCCGACCGACACCTGCACCGGCGGTCAGATGACCTGGTGCTTCAATTTCCTCAAGGGCAACCAGGGCACGCCGTCTGGGCAGACGGCGCCGGTTCCCACCGACTGCTTGGCGGTTTGGTCCGATTACGCAACCACGACACTGCCTTCAGACCAGAACTTCACAGTAGAAAAGTGGCGTAAGATTTTGGTTACCGGGCCAGACGGTCTCAACAATGTACGCACGATGATCGCGAG
>DATJBL010000056.1:0-11576 GCA_035515355.1 Methylocella sp. | reverse complement strand
AAGCTCATTCCTGCCAACCGCGTCCAGATTTCATCCGACGCTCTCAGCATGTGGATGCTGTTGAACAGGCCTTCGGTGCAGATGTTGATTACGGGCAGGCGGTTAAATTTTACGAAGTATAACCGATTGGACTAGGCCGGTATAGTCCGCCGAAGGTCGTGCGGGCAGAGCGTACGGTCATTGCTGGCACGCCGGACCAGACTTATATTTCAACCAGCATAATCGAGCGTCAAAACCTCAGGATGCGTATGAGCATGCGCCGCTTTACTCGGCTGACAAATGGCTTTCCGAAGAAGGTTGAGAACCATCGGGCAGCGGTCGGGCTGCATTCTGCTCACAACAATTTTGTTTGGCTACACAAGACGCTTGGGATCACATCGGCAATGGCAGCCGGTGTGAGTTCTCGCCTGTGGTCGCTTGAGGAATTGGTAGAGAGGACTTCGCAATGAAAGGACCGGGACTAATTGAGCAGCCAACCATTTTTGCCGCTATTGTGGCAGCCGCTGCGACAATAGGCGTGGCTGTTGCGGGAGCTTTCGGCGGAATGGTTTCTTCTTATTATCAGCATCAAACTAGCGTGGCCCAACTTAAGGCCAACCTTTTGTTGGATATTGTCCAAAAAGACGACACTCAGCGCAGAGAATATACTAGACGCCTAATTAGCTCTGGCGTGCTTGAAGATAATGACGGTACGATCTGTCGGGCATTGGTGTCACAGGGGACCGGCGAATGTCCCATCAAAGTTGGAACACCAAATTGAAACCCTACCAAAAAATCAGCACCGCTGTATTCGAAGCCGTTCCGCCATGTGCTTCGAGACATGCTCCAATGGCGGCATCCGGCGGCTGGCGCCGAGGCAGGAGATTCCTCACTCCTTCTTATCGCCCCTGAACAAAAATGGCGCGACATCGCTGATGCCCGGCGGCCGTTTGATCGCGAAGGGGAGGGGACGGCAGACCGACATGGCGGAAAGCCCGACTCGCGCCGTCAACAGCCCGTTCAGAACGCCTTCGCCAAGGCGGGCCGAGACTTTCGCGGCAATGCCATGGCCGACGAATTGCTGAAGCAGGCTGTCGCCAGCCGCCATGCCGCCAGTGATCGCGAGGTGGGAGGCGATGGAGCGCAACAGTTTGAGAAAACCAAAAAGACCGGGCCTGCCGCCATAGATCGTTGCAATGCGCCGGATCAGCCTGACGGCCTGTGCCGCGACGAAGATGACGTCGATGATCGCGCGCGGTGCCAGCGTGGTCACCATGGACACGCGCTTGGCAGCGATTGCGATCTCGTGCTGCACGAGCATGTCAAGCGGCTCGACGAGGGTGCGCTCGGCGATGTCGATCAAATCGCTCCCATCGACGATATCCTGCGCGAGCTGGCGCAAATGGCTGCGCGCGCGGGCCGCCTCCGGGCGCGCGGCATAAAGCGAGGAGAGCTGTTCGATGAGCCGCCGGGCCTCCTTGAAATCATCTTTCTCGCGCGCCTGCGCAAGTCCGATGTGAAGCTCGGCGACATGGCGCTGGCGCAAAACACCCCCGATTTCTCGCGCGCCAAGAACGAGAAGCGCGGTGCCCGCGACAGCCGCAAGCACGAGGCCGATGAGGCCAAAGGCAGGCGACCATGCGAAGAGATCGTCGATGAGCCGCGCCAGCCAAAGGGCAAAGCCAAGCGACACAAGGCCGCCCGTGGCCGACCAGAAGAGACTGCCCCAGGAGAGCAGCGAGCGGGCGGCCACGCCCTCCTTCTGAGCCGCCTCGACCGCGGCTTCGCTGGCGTCCGGGCCCGCCATCAAGGCTCTGACTTCCGCTTCATAGGGATCGGCCAAGGTTTCGATCACCAGGGGGGCGGACGGATTTTCGGCATTGGCCGGCCCGAGCGGACCAAGGCGGAAGGCACGTGGGCGGGGTTTTGGATCAATCGGCACGGAAAACCTCATTCCGGCATGTGCTGCCCGGGAGAAGATCGTGTTTCCTTTGCGGCGTCTTGGCGCTCGGCGGTGAATCATACATGCGATTCTCCATCGATGGCATCATCCGAGCCGGTCGCCAAGGAGAAACTGGAGGGCGCGGTCCAGCCTTATATGGGGTGGCGGCAGCAGGTTGCCCGCCTCGGTCCTTATTGCGGCGGGGGGACGGAAACGCACGAATCGGTAGTCAATGTCCGTTGGCTTGAGAGGATGCGGCTCGTCGCGGAACACCGCTTCCGGCTCGGTTGGCAATTCGCCAGGATAGATTGCGGCCTCCGAGATTCCGTCGAAAATCTCATCGCCGATATGCTCCCCGTCGAGGGGTGTGCCGATGACAGCCTCGAGCGCGGGCTCATCGGGGCCGCCGACCTTGGCCTCTCTTGTGGCCCTGACCGCGGCAAGGGCGATGACGTCGACCTCGGCGCCGACCGCCTCGACCCGCGCGATGGCCCTGCTGGTCAGATGCCGCAGGATCGCCTCCAGCCGGTCGTGGCTTGTGTGGTGCAGATGATCAGCCTTGGTCGCGGCGAAAAGGATCTTGTCGATTTTGGGCCTGAATAACGTCGACAGGAGATTGCCGCGCCCGGCCCGGAACGCGGCCAGGACATCCGTCAGGGCGGCTTCAAGATCGCGCATTGCGGCTGGTCCCGCGTTCAATGCGGCGAGCGTATCGACAAGGACAATTTGACGGTCGAGCCGCGAGAAATGATCGCGGAAAAAGGGTTTGACGACATGGGTCTTATAGGCCTCGTAACGGCGCTCCATCATCCCGGCAAATGAGTCCGGCGGGAAGATTTCGCCTTCCTCGACGGCGAGCGGCGCGAAAGTCAAGGCGGGAGAGCCTTCAAGGTCGCCGGGCATTAAAAAACGGCCCGGCGGCAAGCTAGAAAAATGATATTCGTCCGCCCGGCACGCCCGCAGATAATTGGTGAAAAGCTCAGCCTCGCGGCGTGCCTCTTCTTCATTGGCCGTGGCGCGCGGATCGATGCTTGCGGCAAGCCCGCGCCATTGCCCTGCAAGCGGCGCCCGGGCAGCGCTCGCCGAAGCCGTGAAGGTCTCGCGCGACCACTGCGCGAAGGATTTGGAAAGGAGCGGCAAATCGAGCAGCCATTCGCCCGGATAATCGATGATGTCGAGAGCAAGCGACTGGCGGGCTGGCCGCATGCCGGTCCTTTGATCGAAATAAAGGCGCAGCCGCAGCTCGGAGATGCGCCGCGTCGATTGCGGCCAGTGGCGGGCGGCAGCATTGCCCTTGGGTCCAGCGAGCGCGGCAATGTGGTTTTCATAGGCGAAGCGGGGAACGGCATCATCTGGCTGCGGCTCCAGCGTGGCGCCGATCAGCCGCCCTTCTGCGTGCACGCGAAACACCGGCAAAGTATTTCTGCGGCCGCGCAAAGCGGGACTTGCTGCCTTGGTCAGATGTTCGATGAGGGCGGTGATGAAGACTGTCTTGCCCGCCCGCGAAAGGCCGGTGACGCCAAGACGAACATGTGGACCTGTGGTTAAGCTAGCGAGGCTTTGCGCCGCAGCGCGGGCTTCGAAGAGGAGGTCAGAAAGTAACGGCAAAGCAGACTGGCTCTCTGGAGGATTATAGCGACGCGCCGCCCGGAACGGATATGCGAGAAGGGTTAGGACAAACGTGTTCCAAAGTGTAGCCGGGGGTACGCCTATTCGTCATGTTGCGGAGAATGTCCAGAGAAAGTTGATCGCATCTTTGGCTGCGCCATGCGCTAAGCTTTGGATTTGAGCGTTCCCTTTCGTTCCGGCGCGCTTTGATGGGAAGAGCCTTCCGAGAGTCTATCGGGATGCACCCTTTTGCGAATCGTCGAGGCGCGGGACACCTGCCGCAAGGCTTCGCGGAGCCAGCCGATCGATCGCGGCGGCGATCAAACCAGCTCGCGCGGCCATTGGGCCGATCTCGACCCTGGCCATGTTGTTAAGAAGACGCGGGAGACTGTTGCCCGCTCTGCCATCCGGCAAGAAAAGATTCAAGTCCTCGTTTGGGCTCGCCGCGATCCCCTCGATCGCGCGGAGGGCGTAATTTTCGATCCGCTTGTTTTCGTCGAGGCATGCCGTGCGGGGCGGCTCTACCGGGGCGGTGAACTCAAGGGCTGCGATCTTCACCTGCGCTGGTGCGCGAGGTCGTTCGCCCATGCCGACGGCAATTTCCGGTGCTGGCATCAAGGCCAACGGCCGGGCGGGGACGATGGAGTGGGGCAGCACGGATTTGCCATCTGCATGGAGAAAACCCTGACGGTGCGCGGCGAGCCAGCGGGCACGCAGCGTATTTTGAATGCCCCGCGGGGCGTCGATCGCGAAAGGAGGGAGCGGCATGGCATGAAGCTTCAAAGGCCGGCCAACCACGGCTGTCCCTCCCAGGCATTGCGGGGGCGCCCAGTGCGACAGGATTGCCAAGGCCGAGTGGCGATTGTAATCGAGATAGTAGCGCCGCAAAAGCATCGCGGCGGCAATCGCTCCATCAATGGCCGAAGCAAAGGCGACATGGCCCTCGGCGTCCGCCGCGATTTCACCCGCCCAGCGGGCCCGTTTGATACACCAATAATTGTTGAGCTTGATGCAACGTGGCGTATCGGGCAGATCGGCGCTGGCCGAGAGTTTCGTGTTCGCTTCTTGGGAAAGCTCAAGGTTGTCTCTCGCCTCGCTTCGCCAATTCGAAACCGCCCGGGCCGCGGGTTCAAATGTCACCCCCGCAGGTGCGGCGCCATCCGTGGTATCGCTTGCAGCGGTGCCTGCCGGTGCTTGCGGATTCGCGCTCGCTTGCGGCGTGTCGGAGGGGCGGGACTCCCCGCCACGCGCGGGGGTTGTCGCTATGATGAGGAGAACGGCGGCCCAGACTCCAAAAGCCATGCCGCCCGCACGGTCGTGAAACGATACGCAGTCTCTTTGCGATTCCCACGGCATTGAAGATGACCGCTGCCCAGTGCGAGGTGCGGGCGAAGGTGGACTATAATTTTCGTGACCGCGACCGCTCCGCCAAAATGAACCGCAGATTGATGACCGCCCCCAAAGAAAGTTGGCCGTAGCAGCAAACCCACGGATCCGCGGCTGAGTTCCACTTCCATGCAGAAGTATCATTGGCAGTCCGGAAGGATCTGGCCGACGTTGGGCCAGAGCCTTAAGAGTGACCGAGCAAGGAGGGACGCGAGTCTACTCCGAGAGCAGGTCCTCCGCCGGCACGCAAGAAAAGTTCATCAACAGGTCAAGCCGCCCGCCAGCAGCCTCCGCGTCAATCCATTCGCTGCAAGGGAATTGAATCAGAGCCAAGCAGGGCGCTGGGAACTGGCGCAGCGACTCGCTTCCCTTCTGATTGCGCACCAAAAAACGCGCAAATTCCACGAGACCTGGGTTATGTCCGACAATGAGCAAGGTTTTGGCGGGAGCGGGAATACGCTCAAGAATTTCCCGCAAGGTCTCAATGTCGGCACCGTAGAGCAAATCTTCTATTTCCCAGGCTGATTTTTGCGGAATTTCCCGAAGTATGGTTTCGAGCGTATCGCGCGCGCGCAGCGCCGGTGAAACAAGCGCGAAGTCGGGAATGAGGCTGGCCCTCCGGCAATAGGCGCCGACGCGGGCCGCGTCGGCCACTCCTCGCGCTGTCAAGGATCTAGCGAGATCGCCGCCTGGTGCGTGAGCCGCGGCTTCTGCATGGCGTATTAGGAGAAGGCGGAGCATCGCGCTAGGTCATGCTCGAGGGTGCGTGATCGGCCCCGAAAAGCCACCACCGCTATCTAGCTTGATCGGCGGCTGAGCGGAAGAAAAAAGCTGACCATTCTGCGTGACTGCGGGCACATGCGCAGCGCCGGGCGCACGGCTCGCCCGGCTAGCGTTGCCCTTTCTCTCTTGCACGATCAGTCAAGATTAAGGTCAGCTGGAAGCTGCCTCAAGCACTCGAAGGATAGAGGGCTAGGCACTTTCGCGACGGTCGAAAACGTTTGATGTTTTCTTCGCAGTCTCGGAAAAGCGCTCCATGTTTTCAGCGGCGGTTTGGCTCGCGGTTTCGGTGGCCTTTACCGCGCTATTAACCGACTTGCGCCACATATCTTGGTAGGTCTTGGTCATTTCAGCCGGAAACACGGTCATGAGCTCGCTAAACTTTCGTGTGTGCTGCGCCGCGTGTTCCAAAGCTTCCCTTACGAACTTCATCTGAATCGTCAAGACTTCGTCCATCCCGCGCGCCTGGCGAAGCTCTTCCATAGCCCGCGTCGTATGTTCGAAGGACTGTTTAGAGATTTCGAAGATTTCACCCGCGATGGCTTGGATGTTTTTCGACATCGAATTCATTGCATCCGCTGCGGTGTCAAATGTAACACCCACGCCCTCAGTGCCTCCGGCCGTCGTTTTTTGATCCTGTTGAGGCATCTTTTCCTCCGCCTTGAGTTTGCCCACACAAGGGGGCATTCCTTTTAACGGCGGAGGCGCCGAAGGGTTGCCAAAAATTTTTCAATTCTTAACTTCAGGCGCGAATGACCAACACCGAGCATTTTGCGTGACGGACGATCGTCTTGGCGTTCGACCCGATGAGATAGGTTGCCATGGAAGGCCGGTGGGAACCGATCACGATCAGATCAGCGCCCCACTCTTCGGCTTCGGCCAGGATCTCGACGTAGATCCCGCCGAACCTAACAGTATGTGATATATTTTCCTTTGGATAATTGAGGCCGGAACTGATTTGTTCGAGCGCGCGAAGGGCTCGTTCTTCTTGTGTCTTGTCGAATTCTGGCGGGACATATTCCATGAAGCTCGCCGGCAACAAGGTCTCGACTGTCATGAGGCGCAAAGCGCCATTCGACTTGAGGGCGAGTTCCATTGATACGTCCAACGCCGGTTTGGATATCGTCAAATCGGTCAGGTCGATCGGGATCAGTATTTTCTTGAACATCGAAAGGCCTATGCGTTGGGATTAGAAACTGCTTTGCCAGAAGAAACGTGGGCAGCGCGGCGAAGATCCGCGGCGACCATCAGGCGGGGCTTTCGATTTTCCGTAACGCCTCGCCAATCGCCAAAAGCGCCGCCTCCGCGGAATTGCCATGCGGGCCTCCGGCTTGAGCCAAATCACGGCGGCCGCCGCCGCCCTTGCCGCCGAGTTTAGCGGCCGCTGGGCGCACCAATTGGACTGCATCAAAGCGCTCCGTCAAGTCGGGCGTGACGCCAACCACGACACCTGCCTTTCCCTCCGCGTCGATGCCGACGATTGCCACAACTCCGGAACCGACGCTGCTCTTTGCCTCATCGGCGATCGATTTGAGATCCTTCATCGCAATTCCGGAGACGACGCGCGAAAGGAATTTGACTCCGTCAATCTCTTGGACGGGTTGTGGGCCCGAGGCCGGGCCGCCGCCGAGTGCAAGTTTACGGCGCGCGTCGCTCAATTCGCGTTCAAGCTTCCGGCTCTCCTCGATGAGGCTCGCCAGGCGCTTGCCGGCGTCTTCGTCAGGCGCTCTTAGAAGCAACGCCACATCATGCAGCTGGTGAGCCTGCGCGTTGAGATAGTGGCGCGCTTCGGCGGCTGTCTTGGCCTCGATGCGGCGGACACCAGCAGCGATAGGGGTCTGCGAAATGATCGTAATGAGTCCGATATCGCCCGTACGCGCGACATGAGTGCCGCCGCAAAGCTCAATTGAAAATGCAGTTCGCGAGGGACTCGGCGAATCTTCCTCGCCAGCGTCCGCAAGGCCCATCGTTACGACGCGAACTTCGTCGCTATATTTTTCTCCGAAAAGCGCGCGGGCGCCCGTTCCAATCGCTTCGTCGATGCCCATCAGCCGTGTGACCACGAGCGTATTGTCGAGCACGGCACGATTGGCGATATCTTCGATACGCGCAAGTTCATCGGAACTGATCGGCTTTTGATGCGTAAAATCGAAACGCAGCCGGTCGGGAGCAACAAGCGACCCCTTTTGCGCCACATGTTCGCCGAGGACTTGGCGGAGCGCCTCATGCAGAAGGTGGGTCGCCGAATGGTTGGCGCGCACCGCCCGCCGGCGCTCATGATCAACGATCAGCTCAAGGGCAAGCCCGATTCGAAGCTCTCCAGCCTCGACCAATCCTTCGTGGATAAAGAGATTGCCGAGCTTTTTCTGTGTATTGTCGACACGGAAGCGAACCTCGCCTGCGCACATGACCCCCGTGTCGCCGACTTGACCGCCAGACTCGCCATAAAAAGGCGTCTGATTGAGAATGACGGTTCCCGTCTCGCCGGGGCCAAGAACTGCAACCTCCTTGCCGTCCTTAACGATCGCGGCGACGAGGCCTTCCGCACGCTCCATGTCATAACCCAAAAACTCGGTTGCTCCGGTCTTTTCTTTGATGGCGAACCATAAGGCTTCGGTCGCCAATTCGCCGGAACCGGCCCAGGCCCTGCGGGCCTCCTGGCGTTGGTGCTCCATGGCTGCGTTGAACCCATCGACGTCGACATGCAGCGCCCTGGCACGTAAGGCATCCTGCGTAAGATCAAGCGGAAAGCCGTAGGTATCATAGAGTTTGAACGCGACACTTCCAGGCAAAGTCCCGTCCTGCGGAAGATCGCGAGTGGCTTCGTCGAGGATCGAAAGACCGCGTACGAGGGTGTCGCGGAAGCGCGTCTCCTCGAGGCGCAAGGTTTCAATGATGAGCGGTTCGGCCCGCACAAGCTCGGGGTAGGCTTGGCCCATATTCTGGGAAAGCGCGGGAACGAGACGCCACATCACGGGTTCCTTCGCTCCGAGCATCTGCGCGTGACGCATGGCGCGGCGCATGATCCGGCGCAGCACATAACCGCGGCCCTCGTTCGAGGGCAGGACACCGTCGGCGATGAGGAACGCCGAGGCACGCAAATGGTCGGCGATGACCCTGTGGCTTGCCCCTTGCGGACCATCCGGATCGATTCCGGTCACCGCTGCAACCGCGAGGATCAAGGTGCGCATAAGGTCGATGTCGTAATTCGATGTCACACCTTGCAGGACGGCGGCGATCCGCTCAAGTCCCATCCCAGTATCGATCGATGGCCGCGGCAAGTCGATGCGGTGGCCGGGCGCGAGCTGCTCGAATTGCATGAAGACGAGATTCCAGAACTCGAGAAAGCGGTCACCATCTTCGTCGGCGCTGCCCGGGGGGCCTCCTCGAAGCTTCTCGCCCTGGTCATAGAAAATCTCGGAGCAGGGACCGCAGGGACCTGTGTCGCCCATGGCCCAAAAATTATCTAAGGTCGCGATGCGGATAATTCTGGACGGAGGGAAGCCGGCAATTTTCTTCCACAATGAGTAGGCTTCATCATCGTCATGATAGACCGTGACGAGAAGCCGGTCTCGCTGAAGGCCGAATTCGCGCGTGATCAATTTCCAGGCGAGCTCGATGGCGAGCGGCTTGAAATAATCTCCAAAAGAAAAATTGCCGAGCATTTCAAAGAAGGTGTGGTGGCGCGCGGTATAGCCGACATTGTCCAGATCGTTGTGCTTGCCCCCCGCGCGCACGCATTTTTGGGCGCTCGCGGCACGCGTATAAGGGCGCTTCTCCATGCCGGTGAACACATTCTTGAACTGCACCATTCCGGCATTGGTGAACATGAGCGTTGGGTCATTGTGCGGAACGAGAGGCGAGGAGGCCACGATCTCGTGTCCGTTCTTCTTGAAGAAATCGAGAAAGGCCGACCGAATCGCGCTGACGGAGTTCATTTCGTGACATCCCTAAGCATGATCTTCAAAAAAGTCGCGGACCCTGGCGAGATCATGCGAGAAACAAGCCGGCTCATGGGCCCGGGTGACTTTCCTCGTCATCGGCCGGCGGGTCGCGCGATCGACGGGTTCATATGTCGAACGCCGCGCTTCCTCCAAGTGTTTTCCACCAAATTGTTCTTAAGCATCTTTGGCTGCGCTTGCCTCGGCCGGGGGCCCGAGGCCCAGGCGTTGCGGGAGAAGCCAAGCGGCGGCGCCGGACCCCAAGATTGGCCCGGCGCGAAAGATGTCAATCATACAAGACATAGGTTGTAAATCAGCTACCGGTCTCTCCGGCCGGATCGCCTTCGGCTGCATCAAGAATACGGTCGGCGATGAGCCCGGAGTTTTCGCGAATCTCTTGCTCAATACGGTCCGCGACCTGCGGGTTGGCCTTCAGAAAATTCTTTGCATTTTCCCGGCCTTGTCCGAGCCGCTGACTATCATAGGAAAACCAGGCGCCGGATTTTTCGACAACACCCGCTCTCACGCCAAGATCGATCAACTCGCCCGTCTTGGAGATACCTTCGCCATACATAATGTCGAATTCGACCTGTTTGAACGGCGGCGCGACCTTGTTCTTCACGACCTTGACGCGTGTCTGATTTCCGGTGACTTCATCGCGATCCTTGATCGATCCGATCCTGCGGATGTCGAGCCGGACCGAGGCATAGAATTTCAACGCATTGCCGCCGGTCGTGGTCTCCGGGCTGCCATACATGACGCCGATCTTCATGCGGATTTGATTGATAAAAATGACGGTTGTTTGGGAGCGGGAGATCGAGGCCGTGAGCTTGCGCAGCGCCTGGCTCATGAGCCGAGCCTGGAGACCTGGCTGGCTATCGCCCATTTCGCCTTCTATCTCGGCGCGCGGCGTGAGGGCTGCGACGGAATCGACGACAAGAACATCGACGGCCCCGGACCGCACCAGCGTATCCGTGATTTCGAGCGCCTGTTCGCCGGTATCTGGCTGCGAGATCAAAAGATCCTCGAGGTTGACCCCGAGCTTGCGGGCATAGACCGTGTCAAGGGCATGCTCGGCGTCGATGAAGGCACAAACGCCGCCCTTCTTCTGGGCCTCGGCAATGACATGCAAGGTCAAAGTGGTCTTTCCGGAGGACTCCGGCCCGTAAATCTCGATCACTCGCCCACGCGGCAGGCCGCCAACCCCCAAAGCGATGTCGAGCGCCAGCGAACCCGTCGGCACAGTATCGATTTCGACCGCCTTCTCATTTTTCCCGAGCCGCATGATCGAGCCCTTTCCGAAAGCCCGTTCAATTTGCGAGAGAGCGGCGTCGAGCGCCTTGGTTTTATCCACGGACGTCCCTTCCACGAGGCGGAGGTTTGCTTGAGACATGCGATCTTCCCCTTCTGGCATGAGCGGAGTCTGTCCGCAACATTTGCTGTAATAACGCAATTGTACATGCTTTGTTCTCATCAGCAAGTTCTTTTTTTGTTCCAAAAGGGGTATAGTGAATGCGACTTTGAGCAGCACGTTTGACCTGCAGCTTGCCAGAAAAGTTGCCACTGAGAGCGACCTTTAGACGCCGGGCTGCTGCCGCTAGGCATGATCGGCAGATGAAAATGAGCGGAATTATCCTGCGCAGTTATCTACGGCCTACTTCCCTGCGAGGCTTAGAATATAGCAGTGACCGAGTCGATTTCTTCGGGACTCGGATTGTGGGCCTCGATGCTTGCATGCCAGCCCACCGTTTGGGAGGACGTCCGGAAGCCAATCGAAACCAAAAGCGCCATTAATTATTTTTGATCATATGCCGACGCTAGTGAGGTGACGACGCCAGTTGAAACTCCTAGTGACAAAGTTGCGATAAAGATCACCAATCTTTATCAAGTAAGCGATGGAGCCCGCGCAAGACGTCTTCGCATATTCGGATTGGATACGA
>DATJBL010000055.1:0-5692 GCA_035515355.1 Methylocella sp. | reverse complement strand
GCGGCAAGGCTGGCATCGATCAAGAAACGATACAAATGCTAATTAGGCAGGTACTGACCGCGGACTATTTTCTTGAAGGCAAGGTAATCTCCGGAAAGATCACTTCTGTCGCACCCAGCTCGGATTGAGCACCTTCCGATGTGGCCCGGTATGGGTCCCCCCAGGAGACACACCGGCCCGCTCGCTGAGCATCTGCAGCACTTTCAGCAGCGGACATGCTGCAACGGGGGGCTTTCCTTCTGCGTAAATCCGGTACGGAAGTCCCGGTTGCTTCGAACGAAACGACCGCCGGGGGCCGCCTTCTGGCAACGGCCATTCCAAGGAGACGCTGCCCCGCCGCCTTAAATTTCTTCAAACGATCGATCTTACAAGATTGAAGCAGGGCCGCTGTCTTAGGTCTTGTAAGGTTTTGCCCCTCAATCGGACAAAAATGTTTCACGTGAAACATTTTGGTCCGATCCAGGCCCGAAATCGGACAAAACCCGTTCCCCGCTCGAAAGCCGATCGCGGCGCCGTGGCGCGGCCGAACGCCGCCCGCCTTCCGCCCTTGTAACGGGGCATTGGCTGGGGTATAGGGCGGCAACTCCGGTCATCATGGACAAACGGCGCGGTCTTGCGGCAAGGGCGGCAAAGCTCGCGCGTACACAGGGATTTTCCGATGAAACCCGATATTCACCCCCAATATCACATGATCAAAGTGATCATGACCGACGGAACCGAGTTCTACACCCGCTCGACCTATGGCACCGAGGGGGCCGCCCTCCACCTCGACATCGATCCCACCACCCATCCGGCCTGGACTGGCGGGTCGCAGCAATTGCTCGATCGCGGCGGCCGCCTCTCGCGCTTCAATTCACGCTTCGGCAATCTCGGCCTCGGCAAGAAATAGGCCCCCTGACGCTGCCTTCTGAAAGGCGGCTCGAACGACGTGCCGCATGGGAACGCCAAATTTCCGTGTCGAGAAAGACCTGCTGAAACGCGGGATTTGGCCCGTCGCGGGGATCGACGAGGCGGGACGCGGGCCTCTCGCGGGGCCGGTCGCCGCCGCCGCCGTCATCCTCGATCCCTGTGCGGTGCCGCGCGGGCTGAATGATTCAAAGCAGCTGACCGCCGAGGACCGCGAGCTCCTTTACAAGGAGATCATGCTCTATGCTTCGGCGGTGGCGGTCGCCTTCGCGAGCCCGGCGGAAATCGATGAAATCAACATCCGCCAGGCGACCTTTCTCGCCATGCGGCGGGCGCTTGGCGGGCTTTCTCTCGCGCCCCACCACGTCCTCGTTGATGGCAAGGATCTGCCGCCCCAGCTTTGCCGCTCGACCGAGACAATCATCAAGGGCGACGCCTCGGTTGCCTCAATCGCCGCCGCCTCCATCATCGCCAAAGTCACGCGCGACCGCCTGATGCGCCGCGCCTGCCGCCTCTACCCGGCTTATGGGTTCGGCGTGCATTTCGGCTATGCCACGAAAGCCCATCTCGCCGCGATCGCCGAACATGGGCCATGCGCTTTCCACCGGCTGAGCTTCCGGCCCTTCGCGGCCGCGTGATTGGGGCGTGCCGCGGCTCGCCATGAGTGCGAAAAAGGCACAACCCGCCTTTTAGTCCTCTAACCTTGCCTTTACCCAAGCTGGTGCAATGTTCCTTGGGCTTGCCCGGCGTCCCAAGCAAGGAACGCCAGCTCCAGCCTCGAAGGCTCGCTCCGAACACAAGCGATCTCTCGAGGAAGCCTCTTGAGCTGCCATAGGCAGCCCAGGCATCGCCTAGCGTAGCGGTTTTCGTTCATGCGTAGCCAACGTGCCGGGGCGGCCGGCCAGAACTCCCAGGTCAAGGTTCTGCGTACTGGGAATTCGCCGCCACGCTCCGTCACGTGCGGCCCTCGCGCGGCGCTTCGTCTCGATGCGATCGTTGTTGGCGATTGCATCGAGGAGATGGCCAAGCTGCCGGCCGAATGCGTCGATCTCGTCTTCGCCGATCCGCCCTATAATCTGCAGCTTGAAAGCGCGCTCTCGCGTCCCGATCAAAGTCTCGTCGATGCCGTTGACGAGGATTGGGACAAATTCGCGAGCCTTGCGGATTATGATGATTTCACCAAAGCGTGGCTCGCGGGCGCCCGCCGTGTCATGAAAAAAGACGCGACGATTTTCGTGATCGGCTCCTACCACAATATCTTCCGGGTCGGCGCGATCCTGCAGGATCTCGGCTTTTGGATCCTCAATGACATCATTTGGCGCAAGGCCAATCCGATGCCGAATTTCCGCGGCCGCCGTTTCACCAATGCGCATGAAACGCTCGTCTGGGCGGCAAAGAGCGCCGCGGCCAAGAACTATACCTTCAACTATGAATTGCTGAAGGGCGGCAACGAGGATTGCCAGGTCCGCTCCGATTGGTTCTTGCCGCTCTGCACCGGCGCTGAACGTCTCAAGGATGCCTCGGGCCGCAAAGTCCATCCGACCCAAAAGCCGGAGAGCTTGCTCTCCCGCATTCTCCTTGCGGCTTCATCGAAGGGCGATGTGATCCTTGATCCCTTCTTCGGGTCCGGCACGACTGGGGCCGCCGCAAAACGGCTCGGGCGGTCCTTCCTCGGCGTTGAGCGGGATGCGGCCTATGCCAAAGCCGCACGCGCGCGGATCGAGGCCGTCACGCCGTTGCCGCCCCATGCCATCGAGATCATCCCAGCCAAACGCTCCGAGCCACGGATTCCCTTCGCCGCGATCGTCGAAGCGGGACTGATCCAGCCGGGCGAAACTCTGGTCGACGAGGCCGGGCGCCACGCGGCGACCGTGCGCCCAGAAGGGACAGTGTCGATCGGCCCGATCGCCGGCTCCATTCACAAGATCGGCGCGCTCGTCCAAGGCCTTCCCGCCTGCAACGGCTGGACATTCTGGCACTGCGAACGCGAGGGCCGATTGGCACCCATCGACGTCCTACGTTCGATGATGAGAGAGCGGTTACGCCAGGCGGCGGAATAGAACCCCTCCGCGATGGCCGCCAGCCAAGCTGTGACGAGTTTTGGGGGAGAGATGGCCCTTTCGCGAGCGCCGTTAGGATTGCTTCGCGCCGCACGCTCGATATGCACAACGCCAGCGGCCCGCCGAACTCTGCGATCTCCGGCACAATCCTGCACTGACTTTTGGAGAAAGGGTGAGTGAAACCAAATAACGAACCGCGCTAAAGCGAACCCTTTTGCGCGGCGGAACAGGGCCGCTCTCAGTCTGATATTTGCCCTCCGATTTGCCATGTACTACAATGTAGATATTGTAAACAACCCTTGGGGGAAGCATGGCAAAGACCATCACCATTGCCGCCCGCGTCGATGCTGACCTTGACGGCGAACTTGAGCGGCTGGCCGCTGCGACGGGTCGCAGCAAGTCGTGGCTTATCATCGACGCGCTGCGGTCCTATGTCGCCAATGAACAGCAATTCCTTGCCGCTGTGGAAGAAGGCAAGCAAGCCCTGCGGGACGGCAAAACCATCGATCACAAAACGGTTGTCGCGGCCTTTGAGCGGATCGTCGGCCCGCGTCCATGATCCGGTGGACACAACCGGCGAATGAGGATTTTCTAGGCATTGTCTCATGAATCGTTGCCAGCAACCAAGCCGCCGCCTCGAAGGTCGGGCGGCTGATACTGGCTGCGGTGGAAGGACTTGACGATTACCCTTTTCGGGGAAAGCCGGGCCGGTCGCCCGGCACAAGGGAACTGGTGATTGCCGGGCTTCCCTATATGGTCGTGTACAGCGTCGAGTCTGCGGCTCCGGCGGTTCCCGATCCGCAAACTGTGGTCGTTCTCCGTGTGCTGCACGGGGCGATGCTGTGGCCACTTCCAGAAGGTGAATAACCGCGCCCATTCCCGACAAGCCGCTGCGCGGCTCGACAATCCATTCAAGCGGCGGAAATCGATGGGGCCGGACTCGGAGCGCCTGCTGTTGGGATGCTGGGCAACCCAATGCGGGCTAGGTAGGCCGCAAAACGTTGCGAAAGGTCCTCGCGGTAAAGCTCGGATAACCTGCATACGAAGTGCTTCTGCCTGAGCTTTGCGAGGTAGGCCGCATTGACTGAGAAATAGTGTTTGAAATCGACGATAGACGGCGGAATCGGAACGCTTTCGGGAAAGCTGAGGTAATGGTAGCGGGGCCGCTCGTTCTGCCTCAGAGTTTTGCCTTCGGTCTTCGCCTTGTTCATTACCGTCATAGTCAAGCCCAGATCAGCGAGGTGCTGTCCCTGATAAACATGCTCGGCGTTGTAAAGCGGCGCAACGAGGGCAGAAAACAGCTTTTTGTCATCGCTGGACTGGGGTTTTTCCTGCCGGATGCGATAACGCGCGTCTTGTTCAAGGTCGCAATCTTGCGTCAGAACAACCACGAAAGGGAACACGAGCTTGCTCACCTCCAGCACCCCACGCCTCTCGGCAACATATTCAATGCAATCGATCTCACTGAAAATATCGCCTTGTGAGATTCGCTTCAGTCGTCTTATCGCCACCCTGACGTTAACGTCATTCACTTGGAAATCCTCCCCCGGATGACAACCCGGCGCGGCTTTCCAGTCCCGTAACGCTGCACGTCTACAACAACAGGAGGCAGAATGCCCGGCCCTGTGGAGGCCGTCTGCGACGGGGACGGTGGTCTTTCAGTCGGACTCTCACCCACTCGTGAGGTCGTCTGCGACCCCTTGTCATAGTCAGTCTTGAACGGGGACTCGTCTGGCATTCATCCGCTCCCGGAGCCTATTGGTAACGCTCCTCTCAAACAGATCCTGTATTAGCCCGTGCGCCTGTTCCATGTGTTGCAGCGAGTCCCCAAGGTCATGGGCCGTCTGAACATAAACATCGATATCTAAAACGAATTGAGGGCGCTTCATGGTCGCCGGGTAGTCAGGATTTGGCATGCCGAACTGGAACCTTAGATCAAGGTCATCGTACTTGAGTTCGGCAACCTGTATGAGACGGGTCAGGCGTCGCGGCTGCGTAAAGAATGCCATCGTTCCCAGCAATTGAGGAGCGATATAATCGCCCCATGACGTGGGATCGGCTAGGTCAGAAATCTCGATGAGATTGATATATCTCAGGCCAAAGCGGCCTGCTTTTGCGTCCGGGAACGCCTTCCCGACAGCTTCGACGACGGCGGCAAACTGCTCCTTCATATCTTCAAACGTGGTGTATCGGTTGTATGTGACAAACACCCACGGCGCTGCAATAGTCAGTTGTTTCTCACGCTCTTTGCCAAAAAAATTCCATTGCTTGAACCGCGCTTGATGGTGGCTCACCCCTTCGCCACTTAGCTGAAGTTGCTGTGCAATCGCTTCAGTCGGTTCGCTTACCTGAAAATGAGTGGAGACCACCCTCGCCAGCTTGGGCGGCAATGCCTTGTCCAGACCTTCAAGCGGCGCAATAAAATCTATGCGCGCAATCGCTTCTTTCAGAAAAGGCTTCTCGTAACAGATCTCATCGTACATCATCGCCCCTGCTTTATGTCTTGGCCCAGCTGACGCTGGGTTGATGGCGTCCGCTCAGGGACCCAGTGCCAAAACGTAGATTGATGCGGGCAATTGCTTCTTCTAGCAGCCCGTCGGACTTAACGGACGACAGCAGGATACGATAGAATCATTGCATTGATTCTCACACGATGACGAGCCTGTCCGATGAGCAACTTCCGCACGATCGATCGGCAGACCGGATTCCTGTTGCCGCCATCGGTT
>DATJBL010000054.1:0-12100 GCA_035515355.1 Methylocella sp. | reverse complement strand
TGCGATGCTCCTGAGCGGCTGTGGCGTGAGTTATCACTACTGTCCTGCCGGCACGATGGAAGATCCCTCTCACCCCTTTGCCCCGTGCAAGACCACAGCGCCGGCGCAGCCTCAGAGACAGTGAGGCAAGCGCGGTTGAGAATGTAAACAAATGGACCCATCTCGGACTTCGAACAGAACTACTCCCCGTGCATAGAAGAGTAAGGGCTGGTGAAAAGCACAGGCATGGCTTTGGCGTGAATTTAGAGCGGGATTTCAGCGAAAAGGAGGTCACCCACTTTTTCGCATCCCGCTCTAGAAGACGGCTTTAATCTAGGCAGTATGCGTTGCCCACATTCAAACGAACAGCGCGAAAAGGGCAGCCTGCGCTCACCGGGAAGGCTGGCACACATTTTTACTGCCGGTCCGAATTCAAGCCCACTCATCTCATTTTCCTGATATTCTCCGGTCTCTTGAGTGAGCTTTCTATCCTGATCCGCCTTACTATCTATTAGATATCTTCGCTTATTCCTTGCCTATTTTCCGCACTGCGATATGAGGCAAGGGTTTGCACTAGGCGGAGCGCCCATGGCATTGGGTTTGCAGTGCAGTGAACACGATCATCAATGGCATTGCCCGTTTCAGATCGGTACGATGACGGATCTAGGCATGAGCCGTCCTTGCGACAAAAGCGGGAAAAGGGACGCGATGCCGGCATACCGTGGCATGACCTCCGGATTAGCAACGTCGGGAATCTGACATGAGCCAAGAGGCAGAAACTCTACAAGAGCTTGCGGACCAGAAATACAAATATGGATTCGTGACGGAGATCGAAAGCGAGTTTGCGCCAAAGGGTTTGTCCGAGGAGATCGTTCGGTTCATTTCAAAGAAGAAGAATGAACCCGAATGGATGCTGGACTGGCGGCTTGCGGCGTATCGCCGCTGGACTACCATGACAGAGCCTAAGTGGGCGCGCGTCCATTATCCCCCGATCGATTTTCAAGACGCTTATTACTATGCGGCGCCCAAGGTAAAAGAAGATGCTCCGAAAAGCCTCGATGAGGTCGATCCCGAACTCCTGAAGACTTACGAGAAGCTTGGCATTCCGCTCTCTGAGCAAAAGATGCTGAGTGGCGTCGCCGTCGACGCCGTGTTTGACTCGGTTTCGGTCGCGACAACCTTCAAGGCCAAACTCGAAGAGGTGGGCGTCATCTTCTGCCCAATCTCCGAGGCGCTGGCAAAACATCCGGACCTCGTTCGCAAATATTTGGGTTCGGTCGTTCCCGATACCGATAATTTCTACGCAACGCTAAATTCGGCGGTGTTCTCCGATGGCTCCTTCGTTTACATCCCCGAAGGTGTGCGCTGCCCGATGGAGCTTTCGACCTATTTCCGGATCAATGCATCCAAGACGGGACAATTCGAACGCACCCTTATCATCGCAGATAAGGGCGCTTATGTGAGCTATCTCGAAGGCTGCACCGCGCCAATGCGCGACGAAAATCAGCTGCACGCAGCCGTTGTCGAGCTCGTTGCGCTCGAGGGTGCCGAAATCAAATATTCGACGGTACAAAACTGGTATCCTGGAGACGAGAACGGCAAGGGCGGAATCTATAATTTCGTGACCAAACGCGGCGACTGCCGCGGCGCCAACTCGAAAATTTCCTGGACGCAGGTCGAGACCGGCTCCGCTGTCACCTGGAAATATCCATCTTGTATCCTGCGCGGCGATAATTCGGTTGGCGAATTCTATTCCATCGCAATCGCGAATCATTTCCAGCAGGCCGATACCGGTACGAAGATGATCCACCTCGGCCGCAACACGAAGAGCCGGATCATCTCGAAGGGAATCTCGGCGGGACACGCACAAAACACCTATCGCGGCCTTGTCCGCGTCCATCAGAAGGCGGAAGGCGCGCGCAATTTCACGCAATGCGATTCGCTCCTTCTCGGCTCCAAATGCGGCGCCCACACAGTGCCTTATATCGAGTCACGTAACCCGACGGCGATCCTTGAGCACGAGGCCACCACCTCGAAGATCAGCGATGATCAGCTTTTCTATTGCCTCTCGCGGGGAATTGCGACCGAAGAGGCCGTGGCCCTGATCGTTAATGGCTTCTGCCGCGAGGTGTTGCAGCAGCTGCCGATGGAATTCGCCGTTGAGGCCCAGAAACTCGTCGGCATCAGCCTTGAGGGAAGCGTCGGGTGAGAGCGCCACACAACATTGTAAGCGGCAAACGGATTGGAGCATTTTATGCTTGAGATCGAAGACCTTCACGCAAGCGTTCAGGGCAAGGAGATCTTGAAGGGCCTGTCCCTCAAAGTTGGGCCTGGTGAGGTGCATGCCATCATGGGCCCGAATGGCGCCGGAAAATCGACGACCTCCTATGCGCTCGCAGGCCGCGAGGGCTATGACGTGACGAGTGGCCAAGTCCATTTCAAGGGCGAGGATTTGCTTGCACTCAAGCCGGAGGAGCGGGCCGCCAAAGGGATCTTTCTTGCCTTTCAATATCCGCTCGAAATTCCTGGCGTCTCGACCCTGACCTTTCTCAAGACGGCGGTGAATGCTCAAGCGCGGCTTCGTGGTGAGCCGGTTCTCGATGCCGTTCAGTTTCTGCGCCTTGTGCGCGAGACCGCCAAGATGCTCAACGTTTCCGAGGATATGCTGAAGCGTCCGCTCAACGTCGGCTTTTCGGGCGGTGAGAAGAAGCGCAATGAGGTGCTGCAGATGGCCCTTCTGAAGCCTTCCCTCGCAATCCTCGACGAAACGGACTCGGGACTTGACATCGACGCCCTGAAACTCGTGGCGGAAGGTGTAAACGCCTTGCGCGCGCCGGACCGGTCGTTTCTGGTGATCACTCACTACCAGCGGCTGCTCGACTACATTGTCCCGGATTACGTCCATATCCTTGCCGGCGGACGGATCGTTCGCTCGGGCGACAAATCGCTGGCGCTGCGCCTCGAAGAGCAAGGTTACGATGGCTTGATCGGAAAGGCAGCGTAATCGGCATGAGCGAAATCACGTCACTTAACCGTCTCCTTGATCTCATGGCCGGCCGCGGCGGGGATAGTGTGCCGTGGCTCGGTGCCTTGCGGGAAGAAGCCCGGACAGTTTTTGCCGGAAGCGGATTACCCACGCGCCGGGTCGAGTCCTGGAAATATTCAGACCTGTCGTGCGCGCTCGCCCACGCACCCGAAGAGTCGGGCCCACCCCGGCCGGCGCCTGTCTTGCCTGAGGCTCATCTCGCGCTCTTCGAGAATGGTGTCCTTAACGAGGCAAAATCGGCCCTCGCGGCAGTTGGGGCCGTGCCTTTGCGGCAGGTCCTCGCCGACCCGGCGACGCCCTTTGCCGCCCAGATCGGATATGTCAATCCCCAGAAAAATCATGCGCTTCTCAATCTCAATACCGCGCTGATGGAGGACGGGCTCGTCTTGCACGTGCCCGCCCATACGAAGCTCACGGCGCCGCTTTACCTGCGTTATGAGTGGGAGGGCGAGGAGGCGCGCGCACCCGAGGGGCGCCATCTCCGTATTTTGATCCTGCTCGACGAAGGCGCGGAAGCAACCGTTCTTGAGGCCCATAGCGGCACGCCTGCGTTTTCCACCATCGTCAGCGAGGTTCGCCTTGCCGCTGGTGCGAGGTTCACGCATGTCCGTCTCGATCGGCTTGGAGCGGCGTCAAGGCAGTCGGCGATCACATTGGGTGAGCTTGCCGCCGGCGCATCCTACAACGGCTTCTATTTGTCCGAAGGCGGGCGGTTCTCGCGTCACGAGGCTTTGCTTCAACTTTCTGGGCGAGAGGCACAAGCGCAGCTTAATGGCATTTATCTTGTCGCCGACGGCCGTCACTGCGATAACACCACGATCATCACGCATGCCGGTCCAGATACGATGAGCCGACAGGCGTTCCGGGGCGTGCTCGCAGGCGATTCGCGAGGCGTCTATCAGGGCTGCGTCCGCGTGCAGCCTGACGCGCAAGGAACCGATGCTCGGCAAATGAGCCGCACGCTATTGCTGTCCCGGCAGGCCGAGATTGCAACCAAGCCAGAACTTGAGATCTTTGCTGATAATGTCAAATGCAGTCATGGCGCGACGGCAGGCGAACTTGATTCAGCTGCGCTCTTCTTTTTGCGCGCGCGCGGAATTCCCGAAGCAGAGGCTCGAGCACTCCTGATCGAGGCCTTCCTAGGCGAAGCGCTCGAGACCATCGAAAACGAGCCTATGCGCGCGTGCGCGGTGGCGGCCGTATCGGATTGGCTTGCGAGCCACGCAGGCGAGATCTCGCATGTCGACTAGTCTGCAGCCGCTTGAAGAAAAGCCCGTCGCTGGATTCGACGTTGCTCGGTTACGTGAGGATTTTCCAATTCTCAGCCGGCAGGTTTATGGCAAGGCTCTTGTCTATCTCGACAATGGTGCATCCGCCCAAAAGCCAAAGCCGGTCCTCGACGCGATGGCGAAGGCTTATGCGGAGACCTATGCAAACGTCCATCGTGGCGCCCACTTCCTGTCCGGCGAATCGACGGTCGCCTTCGAGAAGGCCCGCGAATCGGCGCGCCGTTTTGTCAACGCCAGCCGGCCCGAGGAGATCGTCTTCACCAAGGGCGGCACGGAAGCCATCAATCTCGTGGCCTCGTGCCTCGGAGGCACGCTCGAAGCGGACGATGAAATCATCCTCACAGAAATGGAACACCATTCCAACATCGTGCCGTGGCATTTCCTGCGCGAGCGGAATGGCATCGTGTTGCGTTGGGCTTCCTTAAATTCGGACGATAGTTTCGACATTGCGGCCTTCGCCAAACTGTTGTCGCCGAAGACGAAGCTCGTGGCCGTCACCCATATGTCTAACGTTCTCGGCACCATCACGCCTCTTTCCGAAATCATCCGGCTTTCACACGCCGCTGGCGCCAAGGTTCTCGTCGACGGCTGCCAGGGCGCGGTGCATCTGCCGGTCGATGTTCAATCCCTTGATTGCGACTTTTACGTCGCCACAGGCCACAAACTCTATGGCCCTTCGGGGATCGGCTTCCTCTTCGGGAAATATGAACATCTGAGAAATATGCGGCCCTACCAGGGTGGCGGCGAGATGATCGAAGTCGTCTCGAAAGATAAGGTTTCCTATGCCCCTCCCCCGCACCGGTTCGAAGCGGGGACGCCGCCTATCGTCGAGGCGATTGGGCTCGGTGCCGCACTCGACTATCTCATGTTGCTCGACCGGGCCAAAATTGCAGCGCATGAATCGGCTCTCTTGGCCCATGTGACCGAGGAACTTTCGAATCTTGACCGTGTGCGGATCTTTGGGCGGGCCCGGGACAAAGGCGCCCTCATAACTTTCGAGACCGAGGGTGTGCACCCCCATGATGTCTCGACACTGCTTGACCGTGCCGGGATTGCCGTGCGGGCGGGAAACCATTGTGCCCAGCCGCTCATGGCGCGACTCGGTATAACGGCGTCCACGCGGGCCTCCTTTGCTCTCTACAACACCCATGCGGAAGTGGAGGCACTCGTTCGTGGTGTCCGCGATGTCCTGGAATTCTTTGGATGAGCACCTTCGGCGCGTTCCATAGCACAGTCGTCCTCGACCATGGGAGCCGTCCGGGTCGGTGTCGACGCTTGAAGGCGCGAACCATAAACTGCTTTCCCACGCACCCCGAGCGCCTGAATTTCGCGTGGCGGATATGCGAACGGCCTTCTGCAAGGGCCGACGCCGACCAGCTAGAGTTCCGGAGTTAACAAGCGATGGACGTAAACAGCGAAACCCTTGAGCCCATTATTCCCGCCACCTCAGTAGATGAGGCGCCGGCATCCAGCTCGGCAGATGATGCTCTCCTGAGCGAGGTCATCGCGGCACTGCGTTACGTGCATGATCCTGAGATCCCAGTGAACATCTATGATCTGGGATTGATCTACAGGATCGACGTGAGGGACCCAGGTATTGTCGAAATTGACATGACCCTGACCGCCCCCGCCTGCCCGGTCGCGGGAGAAATGGTTGGCTGGGTCAAAGCAGCGATTGATCAAATCAAGGGCGTATCTGAGACAACAGTCAATCTCGTCTTCGATCCGCCCTGGGACCAGTCACGGATGTCGGAGGAAGCCAAGCTTGAGCTCGGCTTGGAGTAGACCCTCGTAGAGGCAGCAATTATTTATTTTTGAGCTGCCTGATTGCACTTTCGAGTGGCCGTGCGCCGTCGCGATAGTCTCCCCAGATGTTGCTGTTCCGGATCAGAGCTGGGGCCGTGCGGATCGTGAATCGCTTTGGATCAAGATCAGATTTCACCTGCCCCCAACTTAACGGCATGGAGACATTTGCGCCCGGCCGTGCCCGTGGCGACAACGGCGCAACCGCTGTTGCGACGCGATCATTGCGGAGATAATCAAGGAAGATGCGGCCGCCGCGCAGTCTCTTTGCCATATTCGCGACGTAACGCCGGGGATTATCCTCGGCCATCCGCAGGCACAGCTGCTTCGCGAACTCCTTTGCGACGAGCCAGGTGTTTTTGGACGGTGCCAACGGCGCGACAATATGCAGTCCCTTTCCGCCCGTCGTTTTGCAGAAGCTGATAAGCCCGAGCTCGCTGAGCCGGTCATGCATCTCGCAGGCAGCCTCAACCACGGTCAAGAAAGCAACGTCCGGTCCTGGATCGAGATCAAAGACGAGCCGTCCCGGCATTTCCGGCTGCTTTGGCTGACAGTTCCAGGGATGAAGCTCAAGAGCAGCGATTTGCGCAAGCGCCGCCAGCCCCTCGACGCGATCGACCTCAAGATACGGCTTCTGATCTCCGAAGACAGTTACGAGCTCGAGAAGATTTGAAGTGCCAGGGCCTGCATGGCGCTGGAAGAACTTCTCGCCAGCTATGCCATCGGGCGCACGGACGATCGAACAGGGCCGTCCGCGAATATGGTCCATCACCCATGGCCCCACCTCTTCATAGTACCGAGCAAGATCGAGCTTGGTCACGGGCTTGCCATCGCCCCCATCCGGCCACAGAGCCTTGTCAGGGTTCGAGAGCAGCACGCCCATGACGATCGGCCTGTTCGATACTCTAGCTTGGACCGATATTTCGGGTGGCCGCGATGGCACCGGGAGTGTCGTCTCGGCAGCATTTGTCGGCGTTTCGGCCTCGACTTCCTCAGCCGGCTTGTCTTCGCGCAGGCCCTTGAAGGCGGCTTGCCGTACCATGCCATCGCCCGTCCAACCGGCGAATTCGATTTCGGCTACCAATTCTGGCCTTGTCCAATGAACATCGGCCGCCTCGTGCGGTGCCGAAATTCCCGTGAAAGGCGATTTCGACGCAGCAACCGATTTCAGGCGAGGCAGAAGTGTCTTGATCTTCGTCGCGCTGTACCCCGTGCCGACGCGGCCAATGTAGACCAAGTGACCGCCGCGATGGATGCCGGCAAGCAAGGATCTGAATCTGCCATTGGTCGTCGTCCACCCGCCGATGACGACCTCGTGCCCGGCCCGGCACTTCGCCTTCATCCAGGTACGGGTGCGTCCCGATCGATAGGGTGCGTCGATTTTTTTTGATACAATTCCTTCCAAGGCCAGCCGGCAGGCTGAACGCAAGACGGCTTCGCCGCCTGTCTCGAAATGTTGGACGAACCGGATCTGGCCACTCTCGCCGCGCTTTGAAAGCAAATCCCGCAGATGGGCCTTCCTCTCGGAAAGAGGGTGCTTGCGCAAATCCTCCGAACCATCGAACAATAGATCGAACGCAAAAAAGATCAGATCGCCGGTTCGCCCCTCCGACAGAGCCGCCTGGAGTGCCGCGAAATCGGGAGCTCCATTAGTGTCGAGCGCGACGATTTCGCCATCGATGATACTGTCCGGAAGATCAGTTGCTGCTGATGCGATCTCAGGGAACTTGTCAGTCCAGTCGAGGCCCTTACGAGTCTTAAGACTGACCTTTCCATTTTGGATGCGCAGCTGGATGCGATAGCCATCAAACTTGATCTCGTGCACCCAACCAGGCCCGTTCGGCGGGCGATCGACTCTCTCGCAAAGCTGGGGTGAGATGAAATCCGGCAGTGTTGCCGATGATTTTCTTCGTTTTGCGCCCGAGGAAGCAGGGTCCGGCCGCATAGCCACTCTCAGAGTTCCTTGCAGACTTGCCATCGAGTGGAATTTCTCATGGTAAGCTATTGTATCATAAAGCCTTATATGTTCACTGTGCCTGCAAATGAGTGCGCTCGCGCGCAACGGCCTGCAAGCCCCCGGCGAGCACGGTGCGAACGCTCTGTTTGTGAGTCGCCTTTCGTAAACTGAGAGATCGGGCAGCTCAGCCGAAATCGAAACCTCTACAGCTCTTGGGTCACGTTTATTGCCGCACTATATACGTGGGAGATCGGCGCAGGATGCAGTTGAAAGAGCAGGAGTGAAAAGAATGAACAAATTGGACCGGCCTCGCGAGATTATAGAATATTGTTTGAAACCCCTCGCGTTATCCAATACAACGGAAGAATATAAGGAAGTCTATCGGCGGCTTGAGCATGTGATAAAAACGCTTCAATTGATGGCGTCGAAGAACAAAAAACCGGTCGCGATCGACTTCTCGAACATGAAAACGATCAATATCAATGAAGCTGCGCATGGCGACGACATCTAATGACGACATTTAATATGGCCGCCGATGGTGTTCCGTTTGATCTCTTCGCCTCCTGCAACTCAGCCACAAGGCGCGCCCGGCTAACCGCGGCCCGGTCAACATAATTGCCCGTGGCCACTTAAGACCGCAGGGGTTCAGCTGAAAGACGGGGAAGGCTCCCTTTGGGGAGATGGGCAGGCGAGAATGCCGAAAGCGCCCTCGTGCCTTCTTATGAGCGCGCGTTATTCCTGGCAGATGAGACCGCGAGTGACATAGATCCGGCCGTCAGGCCCGACCACACGGGTGACGCGGACGCAATCTTCCTCCTCGCCTGCGGCGGCGTGGCCAAGTTGAAAGGCTGGTCCCTTGCCAAGGGGAGCATAGGCCGTTTTCGTCTCGCTCCGGTGTTGCAAGGCGTTGAAAACCTTGGTCCTTGGCGTGATCGTCAACGGCGCTGCGAAAACCGCCGCCCCAAGACAGGTCACCGCGACACTTGCCATGGCATATTTAAGGGCTTGATTTCCAATAGCTTTATGCGACTTTATCATGATGTCTTCCATCCCCTCCTCTCGGTAAAAGCCGACAGGAGTAACTTCCTTAAAAATGTCCGGCAGCTCCGCGCGGTTTTGCTGAAAATAAACGCGAGCCGACTGAAAAGGTTGCGCTGGATCAGATCGAAATTAAAAAAACTTAAAGCCCCCACCCGCGCAGCGAGGCTTTTTGGCAGTGAGGTTAAACTGCGACCATTGGTAACAGGCTCGGACGGGCGCGTAACCCGCGAAATTGCCCCACGCATCATAGACAGGCCGGTTCTGCCAATAACCGCCGCCGTAATAGCCCGGACGGTAGGCGTAGGCCGATCCCGCAAGTGCGCCGAGCACAAGGCTACCGAGCACTCCCGCCGCAACGGGTTTGCCCCAGCCATAATAACCGCCGCACCACCCGTAGCCGGCCGGGCCACGGCGCCGCCGCCGAAGGCGTTGCGGTCGCCGTAGCCGCGGCGACGAGGCTCAAAACGGCTAAAGAAACTATCCCGGCTTTTCTGGACTTGGTCATTTTGATCTCCTCGACTTTGCGGCCCCGGAAAGAGCGGATCGCCCGGGCTTCGCCCCAAAGCAGATGCCTTATAGTGTCCCTTAAGCCTGAACTCGCTATGAACAGAAAAGTCGGCTTTTGCTGCACTGGCGCACCGCCTCTACTAGGACGCTCGCACGCACCTATTCTGTGCTATTCCGCACAAGCGTTACGTTTCAATCCTCTGTGGGCCACGACTTTCGCGTGAACCTTCTCGCCGGTTGCCCTGGAGTTCGGAACCATGGCTTGCGTTCAGTCGGAAAGAGTTCAAGATGATTCCGATTCGAAAGAGAGAGACCGCTCTCTTCAGGCATGCCAGCCAAGCTTTTCGTTTGACTTCCCTTTCCAGAACCGCCATGTGTTTGGCTCTGCTTCATTGTGGATTGGAGGCTCCGGACGCGTGAGGGACACCACTTGTCCTCTTTCCGAGAGCTCTCAACTCTTAATCTTCCGACAGCCCAGCCACGCGGGGCGTCGCCCGTTAACAT
The DNA here is from genome assembly GCA_035515355.1 of Methylocella sp. Classification (GTDB taxonomy): domain Bacteria; phylum Pseudomonadota; class Alphaproteobacteria; order Rhizobiales; family Beijerinckiaceae; genus Methylocapsa. Next base: position 1,974 of record DATJBL010000054.1, on the reverse strand, counting down.
CGGCCGCCCCCCTTTTGGTCGTTCGGCACAAGCCACGCTCCACGAGCGCATGCTCCCACTTTAAGAAAGATTGAAATTGACTGGATTCTCCCGGCTCGGCCTTGCCGCGCCGCTTCTCCATGCCCTAGCTAAGCAAGCTTACTCCCATCCAACGCCGATCCAGGCACAAGCCATTCCCCCCATCATGGCAGGCCGCGACCTCGTCGGCATAGCCCAGACCGGCACTGGCAAAACGGCGGCCTTCGCGCTCCCCATTCTGCATTATCTTGCAACACATAAGCGCCTGGCTCCGCGCCATGGCTGCCGGGTCCTGGTCCTTAGTCCGACGCGCGAATTGGCAAGCCAGATTGCCGAATGCTTCCGCACTCTGGGCGCTGGCCTTCAACTCAGTATCGCCACCGTTTTCGGCGGCGTGTCGCATGGCGCGCAAATCAAGGCCCTGGCGCGCGGCCTCGACATTCTGGTCGCGACGCCCGGCCGTCTCGAAGACCATCTCGACAGCCGCGCGGCGAGGCTCGGCGAGGCGGAAATTTTCGTCCTCGATGAGGCCGACCGTATGCTCGACCTCGGCTTTGTTAAAGCAATCCGGCGGATCACCGCGGCGCTGCCGAAACGACGGCAGAATCTCTTTTTCTCGGCGACGATGCCGGCCGAAATCGCCACGCTCGCCGAGAGCCTTCTTGTCAATCCGGTTGAGGTCTCCGTCACCCCCGCCGCAAAAACCGCCGACCGGATTAGCCAAAAAGTTTTGCTTGTTGAGACAAGCCGCAAGCGCGATCTCCTCGTCGAGCTTTTTGCTGATGCGCAAATGACCCGGACAATCGTATTCACAAGAACGAAACGCGGCGCTGACAAGGTCGCCCGCCACCTTGATGAAAACGGAATCGCGGCTTGCGCGATCCACGGCAACAAAAGCCAAAGCCAAAGGGAGCGTTCACTTGAAGCATTCCGAGCCGGCCGCGCCCGGGCCATGGTCGCAACCGACATCGCGGCGCGCGGCATTGACATCGACGGCGTCACCCATGTCGTCAATTTCGAGCTTCCCGAGGTCGCGGAAGCCTATGTTCACAGAATCGGCCGCACTGCCCGGGCGGGTGCCGAGGGCACCGCAATTTCGCTTTGCGACGGCGCCGAGCACGCACTTTTGCGCAATATCGAAAAGCTGACCCGCCTGAAACTGCCGACAGACGACCGCCGCGATCTGGCGCCGTCCTCGCCACACCATGCCGTATCCGCCACACGGCCGGAAACGGCAAACCGGCACAGGGATCAAGCCCCGCATTCTTCTGCCCGCGAACGGGGAGTGAATGGAAAGACGCAGTCCTCCCTCGGCGGGCCAAGAGCCGAGGCGAGACATTCCGCGCCGAGAGGCCCGGCGTCCAATGGGGATGGATCCGGCTCGCGCACTTTTCTGTCTCGCCAAACCCAGCGGGCCAGCACTGGAAAGGCGGCGAGTCCCGTCCGCTACGGCTCGACGGCTGCAAAAACGTCAACACGCCGCCCGTCCAGTAAAGCCGCACATCCGCAGGAATAGATCGATGGTCGGCTTTTGGATCGATCACGCCGGAGCCAGCCAAAAGACCTTGATTTATTCGACACATGGTTTACGCGCGTGGGGAACAGAAATTGCTTGAGCCTGACTTAGTAATACCCAAGACTCTCCTATGAAGTTCCAAAATGTCGCAGGCTGGTTTTAAGAATTTTCTTGCACATCGGTGACATTTCTACGATCTCTTTTTTGCACGTCCTTCGGGGTTTTCGCCGTCCAGCTCCGAAGAAAAATCTTTCGCGACGGGCTATACAACACACTCTGGAGAAAACTATTGGGCGAGATTCTTGAAATTGCGAGCTTCATTGCAACGCCTCTCGGTGCCATTTTGGCGGTCGCGGTTGCGGCAGGTGCTTTCTTCTATGGGCGGTGGGTCCTCTCCAACTAAGGGGCGCAAAACGCCTTGTGGATCAGACCGGGGACAA
>DATJBL010000053.1:0-15190 GCA_035515355.1 Methylocella sp. | reverse complement strand
AGGCCGAGGGCCGCCCCCTCGAAAGCGGACCGGTGCAGCGGCCGCCCCAGCATTTCTCCGTCAATTTCGATTCTGCCGCCGTCGCCGATGCGGACCATGTCCGCAAGGCGAGCGAAACTCGTTCAGCGCAGATCATCGATGCACGTGCCGCCGCGCGGTTTAGCGGCGCCGAGGCCGAGCCGCGCCCAGGACTGAGGCCGGGGCATATCCCCGGCAGTCTCAACCTTCCTTGGCGCGAGGTGGTTGAAGGGGGTGAAATCAAACCGGCGGAGGAAATCAAAATGCTGTTTGCCCGTGCCGGCCTGGATTTTGCGCGTCCCGTTATTACAACCTGCGGCTCTGGCGTGACGGCCGCGATTTTATTGCTGGCGCTCAAGACCGCCGGCAAGACCGATGTCGTCCTTTATGATGGTTCCTGGGCCGAATGGGGAGCTCGCGCCGATTTACCGGTCGCGGGAGGTCAAACTTAATTTTTCACTCCTTTACAGACCGGCTGAGAATTTCATCGATGCTAACAGCAAAGTGACTGGTTGCAGCAAAAAGGCTTGACGCGGCAAAAGGTTGCGGTAGCATGTTGAATGCACGAACCCGTTGAAACCTTAAATATGTTTCACGCGTTGAGTGCTTAAGTGGAGCATCCGGCGGCCGCCGGATGTGGCCTGATCCAACGCGGCACGCGCTAGCGTTTTCTCCTGGATCGAGCCTGCTGGCCTCAGAGGCTTCCACGCTTCCCCTCCCTTGTTGGGGGGCTATTGATCTCCCTAGCTCCGAAGCCGGCCGCGGCCCTCAGACTCTATTGCACCGGGCTTGGCTATGCGCGGAAGGGGATGCAACCGTCTCGAGACATTAGGAGTGACACAAATGTGTGACTATTCGCTTGAAATGTACGCCTCCCGGCCTGCACGCGAGTCCGAGAAGTATGTAACCACCCGCTTTCCCTCGGGAAGTATCGGTCTCGCCTCGCCCGGTGATTGCACGACCGCTGTTTGCGTCCAATACGATACCCACCTCAAGCTCGAAGGCATTTCGAGCGATCTTCAGACGCGGCTTGGCGTCAGGGACGAGGAACATGTGATGTTTGCGCGCCTCGAGCACGGCGCCTATCGCGATGGAGTCAAATTCGGCAACGGTAAGGAAATCTCCTTGCAGCTGCTCGGCTCCGGCGTCGGCGTGACGCTCGTTGTTCCAGCAAAACCGGAGATCGTCCGCGAACGTTGCGACATCCTCGAGACAGTGGATTAAGAGGCGATCGTAGAGAGTTGCATCGTTTTGGGTAACCGTGCGAGGCCTCCACTAAACTAGACCATGAGCGCTGAAAGCGCTCATGGTCTCAAGGCCTGGAAAAACCGACCGAGCTATTCACGCAGAAGCTTGCGTGAGGGCTTGCCGCCAGAGATCCGGGATCTCATGATCTAAGTGCATGCGGCTCCCTTTCCGCGCGGAACGCGGCCTCCTCCTCTTCACGCACCGCACAAAGTCACGGCCCGGAAAGCGCTGTTCGGGCTTCAGCCGAGAGGTTTGGCGGGAACGCCGGCCAAGGCCGTATAGATGGCCATGGCCTTGCCGCCGTAGCGATGCCATCCCCCAAAATCTTGCACTTTGGCCAACGCGCGTTGGCCCATTTGCGCCCTCTCTTCGGGATGGTCCGCAAGATATTGCAGGCGTTCCGTCAGGGCGTCTGGATCGCGGATCGGGACGATAAAGCCTTCCTGGCTGTTTGTGAATATATCCTCCGCGCCGGTGTTATGCGTTCCGATCACCGGGCAGGCGCAGGCCATGGCTTGTGCCTGGACGAGAGCTAGCCCTTCCTCGACGCTCGGCAGAACCATGACGTGGCTGCGGCTCATCACATTCTTGAGTTGAGGTTGCGGCACATGCCCGAGGACGCGGGCCTCCTTTGGCCATAGGCTCCGCTGCCGGAGGAACTCGATCATCGAGGCGGAGGGCGTCCCAACGAAGCTCAGCGACTTGGCAGGATGGCGGAGCTGCTGAAACGCTTGCACGAGATAGGGGATACCCTTTCGCAGACTCATGCCGCCCCCAAATAAGACATCGAATCTCCCCTCCGGCGGAGTTTCGGCGGGCTCGAAGAGCGACAGATTGACGCCATAAGGCAAAAGACGGAGCTTTTCCGGGGCTATGCGTTGGCTCAAGAAGGAGCGATAGGCAAAATGGGAGGGCACGGTGATGCAATCCGCTTCGGCATATTCGGACTCCTCAGCATCGATAATTCGCGGGTCGATGCCCGGGTAAGGCAGACCCCAGCGCTCATGCTCCTCGCGCAAAATTTCGTCTTGCGCGCGAATGTGTGATGAACCGCGATCACACACATAGCGCGCGCCTCTCGTCTTGGCTTTTTCGCCCGCCCGCAAGGAAGAACCGGAAAGCCCGACATAGACGTCGCATTCGGGGAGGTTCCTAGCCACGAAGATGCCAAAGCTCCATTGGTCGAGATATTCCCATTGCTCTATCCAATACCGCCCAAGCCGGTGGCGCCAGGGAAACGCCATGTAGAGGCCATGGATGAGGGGAAAGGTGCGTATCAGCTCATGCGGCAGGGATTCGTTGCCCAGCTTGAAACGCGGATAGCCTGACAGGATAAGGCTGAGGGCCCCCCTTGCGTAAAGTTCGCGCGCCAAGTCGAAACTATGAAACTTGCCAATTGTCGAGAGGGCGACTTTCACGCAAAACAGCCCTTAGCGCCCGCGAGAAGGATAAGCGAGCGGCGGCCAAGAAAACCGCGGACCGAGGGGGTGAAACTTTCGAAAGTCAGCATGCTGCCGTTTTCCTTGTCGCTGCCGTGTCAAGGCGATGAGCTGGCGCTAGACGGATGGAAACCGCGGCTTCTGGGCGACCATGCAAATGGAAAATAAGGGAAAGTTTGACCAGTGTTGAGAGAGAGAGTCGAGGAAAACTGCAAGCGGCCGCAGGGGGAGGACGAGGAGCCACCCGATTGCCGGGTGAAGCTTTCCCGCATGCCGCAACAAGGCCGTCGTTTTCTGGCTGAAAAAACCGCTGCAATACGAGACCTCTTCACAAAGCAGTCCCGCGGACTCGTTCAGCTCGCGCAACATGGTGGGCGTGTATCCCCGCCGGACATGTCCTCCGCGCCCCGCTTTATCAAAGGGTCCGTTTTCTTCCTTGGTTATCGCCCTGAAATAGAAGTTCGGTGTTGTCAGCAGGAGACGCCCACCCGGCTTCAGGCAAGCGGCAATGTCAATCATCAGCTTGCGGTCATCGAGGATGTGTTCAATGTTTTCGAGGCAGATGGCCACATCGAATCGGCTTTTGAAATTCTCAAAAAGGTGAAGTTCCCGGACATCGCAGACCTGGAAGGAGGCATTTGCGCCGCAAATGCGGGCCCGTTTGTTGGCCTCATTCTGGTTGCGTTCGTCCCAACTCAGCCCGACCGCCTTATAGCCCCGCTTGGCTGCACCAATCGAAAATGCTCCTGTTCCGCAGCCGATGTCGAGCAAAGTCTCCCCGTTCGCGGTGACGGGGAGACGCCGTTTCAACCAAAGCCAGCGATCCACGACGAGCGTATCGCCATGAATGAGAGTCGCGGGGAAGCCAAAGATTCGGACCAATATCGATTTGTCCATTCGTCACTCACTTGCATTGCCGCCGGCGCCGGACTTATGCCATGCGCTTGGTGATGATTCAATTATGATGATTATCTATAATATAAAACTATCTTTCCCTGCGGATCGGACCAGCAGATTTCACTGTGCATAGCCCTTCACACTCGGTCCGGAGAGAAAGGCGCGGTGGGTGAGATAGCCGCAGACCACCGCGATGAAGACTTCCGAAAGGAGCATCGCCGCGGCAATCCCGTGGATCTGCCAGGCGGTGCCGAGCACCCAGGCAAGAGCCACCGACAGCCCCCCTTGGGCCAGTGACCATCTGGCAAGGCCGACATGCTGGTTCGTCGCCATCAGCAAAACGCATGGGACATGCCAGGCGCCGCAGACCGCCGCGTAAGTCAGCAGCAACATCATGAGGCCGCGGTCGAAGCCGATGAGTCCATGCGTCCAGACCTGCAACAGCCAAGGCGAAACGAAGTAAAGCAAGAGGCTGAGGCCGGCAGATTGAACGACGCCAAAGGCGGCTGAACGGCGAAACAGGGTTTCGACGGCCCTGGCGCCGCCCTCCCCGTAAAGGCGCGCAAACTCTGGCCACAGGGCGTGACTCAACATTGTGTTCAACTGCATGGCGACGCGAGCAATCGTGCGGCAGGTGTTGAAGACCGCGACCGTCGCCGCGCCGAGGAGGGCTCCCGTGAGCAGGGTTATGCCTTGCAGGCTGAGCGCGTTTGCCAGTGGAAACGCCATGAAGGAGATGGCTGGTCCCGCCATCTTCATGATCTCCGTCTTGGAGGCTTGGCGCATTCCCCATTGAAGACTGTGCTCGCCCCTTTGAGCGAGAAGCATGCCGAGGCAGGTGCCGCCAGCCCGCGCCAAAAACCCGCAAATCGCAACGCCAGCGAAATTGCGGAACAAAAACAAGCCGAGCAGATAGCCTCCCCATTCGCCAAGGCGGGTAAGGTTGCCGAGCATGGTGCCGGTCGCATAGCGGCCTGTCGCCCGGAATACCGCCTCCGCAAGGCCGCCAAACAGCGCAAGGATGACACTGAGGAAAAGCGCCGCCAACGCGCCCCGCTCATCGAACGAAACGCTCCATGGCAACGGGCCAAAGAGCGCTATTGGCGTCACAAGAAGCGCGAGCGAGCCGCACACGATCATCATGAAGAGTTGGGCGCTTTGGAAGATCCTGTTGGCTTCGGCGGCGTCGGACCGGCCAAGCGCCATGGTCATCTTGTTGCCCGCTGCGGAGACCATGCCCAAATCCGCCATCGACAAATAAGCCGGCACGGCAGACAAGATCAGCCAGGACCCATATGTCGAGGTGTCCCAAAAAAGCAAAAACAGAGGCAAGGAAACAAGCTGTATTGCAATCGTGATGGCCTGGCCAAAAGCATTCGCTCCGAGACCCGAAATAATTCTGCGCAACATAGTTTCATATCCAATGGACCGGAGCGCGGCAGCATCGCTGCGCCTCTTTAAGCGCCGTGCACAGGGGATTCCTTCCCGGCGGACCGGGGAGCCTCGTGATGTGATAAATCATCTGATCTGTAACGTCATAGCCATACTGCATCGCAGCGATATTCACCAGTGGCTTGCGTCCAGCCGCTGCTCGTCAAGCCGCCCAATGCCGCCATTTGGGATCACAAACCCCGCTTGTTGGATTCGAGATCCGATGGGCCGCCCCTCATCTCAGGCGAGGTGAGGAACCGCACATCGTGCGGTAGCGGAAAGGCATATTGAGACGTTCGACGGCTCCAGCCCGGTGCCGAAAAAGGGCGAGTCACTGCCATGCTGTATTGGATCTATGATTATCCGAGTTGGATGATCGGGCTCCTGTTTTGTTCCGTGCTTGTTGCGCTGACTTGGTCTGGCATTTTTCTCGTGCGTTGGACCGTCCATCCCTGGATTCACCGGGAAGAGGGCGCCAACGACATGGTCGGCTTTGCGCTGTCGAGCTATTTTGTGCTTTTCGGGCTTTTGCTCGGTCTGCTCAGTGTTGCCACCTATCAGAATTTTACCGATGTCGGCAGCCTTGTTGACAAGGAGGCTTCCAGCATCGGCTCCCTCTACCGCGATTTCAGCGGCTACCCGCAGCTCATCCGTGGCGCTTTGCAGGATCGCCTGCGCGAATATGCCCGCTATACGATCGAGGATGGCTGGCCGCAGATGCGGAACGGCGTTGTTCCGGATGGCGGAACCACCCGCATCAATGAGCTTTTCAAGGTCCTGGTCGGCTTCCAGCCAGCCAAGGAAAGCGAAATCATTTTCCACACCGAGACGTTGCGGGAGTTCAACAACCTCATTGATCTTCGCCGCGCCAGGCTCGCCAATGTCACGACCGGCTTGCCCGCCGTCCTTTGGTGGGTCGTCACTTTTGGCGCACTGGGGAACATCGTCTTGATCTGGCTGCAGAAGATGCAGATCCATGTCCATATGATCCTTGGCGGAGTCCTCGCGTCGATACTTGGTCTTGTGATTTTTTCAATCGCGGCGCTCGACAACCCGTTTCGCGGCAGCGTTAGCGTCGGTCCGCAGTCGATCGCGCTTGTCTATGAGACCTTACTGATACCTGCTGAATTTGTTGCCGAAGCGAAAGGCGCGCCAAAAGAGGCCGAGAAATCCCGTGTCCACGACGCCGCGAAGCGCCGGGTCCGGCAACGCTCCACAGGCCTGCTTCGAACCGCACGGGCTTTCTGAAAGGAATTGGCCACGCACTTGAACGATCCTTCATTTGAGAGATGCGGATCGAGTCCGCGAGATCAGGCGGGTCCCGGCTTTTGCGGTGATTGGTGCCATTGACTTTCAAGCTTAAATGCGCTCGGGTTACCGCTCCGATCAACGGGATGTCTGGCCGGGCGGCCGTGCCTTTTTCCATGGGTCTTGCCAGTACAGGAGAGGGCGAGTGAGCAAGAGCATGTTCTGCCTCGCGGCTGCACTGGTCAGTTTGGCCGCGCCGGGTCTGGTGGCGCCTGCCAAGGCCTGCGAAGCACTGCCTCAATCCGCGAGCCTCTGTACCATCGTTTCCGCCTCGGCGGATGTCCGGGATCAGCCGGACGGCCGCGTTGAATATGTTGCCACCGGCAAGGTGGAGGTGACTGGCCGCTCCGGCAATGGGCTGTGGGCGCGGATCGAGGTGCCTTGCGTCGGCTATGAGGGCTGGATCGCGAGCCAGGATCTTATATGCGAGGGCGCCCCCGCGAGCGCCCAGGCGAAGCGGTGATTTTCGCCCGTCGGATCGCCCGCAATGCGGCTTTTGACTTCAAAAATCGAAGGCCCGCTTCCTACAGCGGTCTCTTTTTCTTCGGCGCGACGATCGCACGGCAGGCCGGGCTGAGGTAGGCTTTATAGTAGATGAGGCAGGCACGAATTTTCGCGTGGTCCGGAATGGCTGGACCGCAAAGACGCATCGCATCGCCCTGACAATCCGCCTCTTCCTGCTGCAACGTCAGGCCTTGGCCGGCGGCTGTGGCCGTCATGGCGCCCATGAGCGCCATTGCTGCAAAGAGCCTTTGTTTTCCGCCTTTGTGCATTCCATTTCCCGCGAGTTCTTGAGTAGGTGCCGGGACCATGCCGTTAGTCGAAAGGCCGGTCAACCCGTTTGGCCGGCCCCGACAGCTCTCGCGCTGAGCGGATATAAGCCCGAGGTGACGATCGCGCTTTGGGGACGACTCGCCCAGCGGCCGCCGCTTTGTCTTGAAGAATGACACCAGCGGGAAAGAGAGCCAGTGTCCCGCAAACCTGCCAGATGGTCCTGCGTTAAAATTTAAGATCGAGTCCGAGCCCCATGCGCGAACCGGGAGATGACACATTTGCATCGGGGATATTTTTCTTCACGGAATCGAGCATGGGAACCGAGTCATAGCCGGGCAGGCGAGGATTATTGTTGGCCTGAACGTCGGGGCGGACCGCAAGGTTTTCCGCCCCCGGAACCTGCACTTTCGGCGTTCCGTCAGTTTGTGATGACGCCGCGCCATGCGTCGATGGCGTCGGAAGTGTATGTTCATCTGGCGCGTCGGCACAAACGGGATCGTCTTTCCAAGTTGCACGGGGACACGGAAGTTCTTGATGGCCGGGCGGCGGCCCGGCTGAGGCGTTCGTTTGACCGGGCGTCTTGCTCTTCTTTGCAGCCGCTGCCTTGATAGCCTTGTGCGGGCGTTCAACGGTATCCTGCCGCGGCGTCACGCGGGAGGATGCGTCGGTTTGAGCTTGCTGGGCTTCCGCCGTTCCCGTGCCGAGAAGACAAAAGATCAAACACACAATCGGTGAGGCTGAGAGCTTCATATGGCCGCCGCGTCGAGCGTTTTCCATGATCGCGCCGAATGCCGCCATACCGCGGCCGAAAACCTTCGTGCACCAGCACTCGCACACCATCCTTATGGCAGCAGTATGGCTGTCCCTCACATGAACGCCGTATCGGATCGGAAGGCCACCGAGATTTCGGAATCGTGATTGGAGCTTGATCAAAATCAGTGGCTCTTTGAGCCGGGCCCTATAAAAGACACCTACAAAAGCCAGAGCGATCGTTGAATGCTCAACGGGCGATTGACCGCTCGGCCGCCATGGCCACTGCAGCATCAGCCAGCTGAGCATGGCGCAGCCCGGATGTCGAGCGACTCGCGGGCGGTTAGAAGAGGCGTAAACAGAAAGGAGCATGTCATGAGCGGCAAAACGATCAACAATCGGGTGGCATTCGCTGCCGGTGTATTGGGCGTTGCTGGCGCAGTCTTGCTCGCTACGGCAAGCCCGTCCTCGGCTGCACCCATCGCGCCGAACGCGGCCGCGGTCAAAACAGCGGTGTCGAATCAGATCACCCATGTCCAATATCGCGGTCGCGGCTATGGCCGGGGCGGCTACGGCCGGCGTTACTATGGCCGTGGGTACTATGGCCGTGGCTATTGGGGCCGTGGATGGGGTTACCCCTATGGGGGCTACGCTTATCCTTATCCCTATTATTACCCCTACCCCTATCCTTACCCTTACGTCGGCTTCGGCTTCGGCTGGTAGTCAAGGCATCTCATCGCGCCGCCTTTGTTACCTTTTGCAAAGCCCTCGTGCTGCAGAGATCGCGAAACGATCCTCTTGAAGCGCGGGGGCTGCGCTAATCTCGCAACAGCGGAACAACCGGCTCACGCGCCGCCGCACATATGCTCCGAATCCCTGAGTGTCCAGCTTTTGTGCGTGCGCAAATTCGTGGTCCGGTAGACGCGGCCGCGATCGTCGTCTTTCGGGCAATTGTCTGGCACGGAGACGAGACACATCTGCACAGGATCGCCCGCCTTCGAATGTTCGATCGCCGGTATCGTGTCGTAGGAAACCTGATAGCCGCCATTTTCGAAGCTTACCGCGCTGCCGGAACCCGGGATCGGCTTGTTCGTACTCTCATCGATGAGCCGGGTTTCGACGGATTTGATCGCGGTCTTAGCGCAATCGCCAACGCGCGCAGGCAAGTCGTCAGCACGCGCCAAATCACAGACGGCAAGCGATAGGCTAGCGAGAAGGAAGACTTGCTTGCAATGGGACATTGGATTCTCCCCTTTTGATAGAATCAAGTGAGTTCTACGCAGGCCGGAGCATGCCATCCTCTCATCACCCGGCCCTGAGCCGGGCATCCAAGAACGGAAAGCCGACGTTTAGATGGCGGGGTCAAGCCCCGCCATGAACTTGCGACGACGCAGCGTTCCCGCCCCGGCGCATAATGGGCGGAAGAATCCATGCATCGCCCGTCGTCTCTAAACGCTAAATGCGAGGCTCATGACCCTTGGAGACGGCCGACGGAGTTACGATTTCGATCAGCTTGTCCAACATGCTTTTGCGTGGAATCGCTTGCGGTAGCGGCGTGTTACACGGACAATATATGGATGGATCCTTGAGAATTCTTTGGGCTACGGTCATGAGTGCATTATCTATATTTGGGTAGTAGGTGGCGGCTTGGACGATCTCTCCCCGCAGATCGAGTCTCCGGATATAGTCGCCGTTAAAGCGGATTTTCTCCACCTCCATGGCGACCTCTGGTGATAGGAACTTCTTCGTAATCAGGCTTGGCAGTTTCGCGAAGAGTATTGTTGAAAGCCGGTAGGCAAAGGTTTGCGATTTAGCGATTTGTTGCGTTACATCGGGATGGTAAACCGGTTCCGATATGAGGGCGAAATCCAAATCGACATTCAAGCCGCGTTGTTTGGCTCTCTCTCCCATCCATCTCAAGCTGCAATCGGAAAGGCCGGTATCCGGATAACCGCCGCCGACATTCGAATGAACGCCCGGAAACCATTTTTCTTCATAGAATGGGATCCCCCCCTTGCTTTGGCTCCGGGAATTTTTCTCAAGGTGCTTCTCATTCAATTCCCACAAACAAGGGCGAAAAGGCCAGCGGCGCTCATCAATCGCTACCGCATGATAAGCGCTTTCAATGATGGAACTTAGCTTGATATCATGGAACTGGTACTGAAAAAATTTATTGATGAGCCAGCCTAAAGGCGTACCGAAAGGAGCCCCCAGGGCACCGACGGTATCCCACACACCAAGGAAGGCGATGGTTTCACCCTTATGCGTGTATCTATCCCGGAACTCTTTTGAGTCTTTGCTTTCTGGATCCATTTGGGCGTTGTGTCTTTATAAAATTTGTAGGCTTCATTGATACGATGTAAATTATGCCGCGTTAAAATACCCATGTTGCGGATCAAGCCCGCTATGCTTCGGGCGGTATAGGCGCCACGGCTGAACCCAAAGAGAAAGATGCGATCTCCGGGCTGGTAGTTGCTGACAATAAAAGCGTATGCGTTTTTGATATTCTCGGAAATGCCGGCGCCGAAAACGCCCCCTAGAAGTCTTTCATCTTTTCGAGTACCCACACCCTCCACATAATGAATGATTTGCGGCCTGCCATCTGTACCTTCTGGCAAGGTGGCTTCAAAAAGCCGGAGGACATTGGTGGGACAAGGCCGTCCATTTGACATCTCGTCAGGACGATTCCATGTGCCATCGCAGAAAACGACAAGGGTCTTTGACATTGAACTCTCGGCTCGCCTTCGTCTGAATGATGTTAAGTCAAAACCCAGCATAGTGCTACATCGAACGTCCCGTGTGGCGACCATGGCGCATGCTGAATGAAAAGCTGTGGCCAGGGGGCCGCTCTTTGACTCTCAGCAGGTAACCTACGCGAGCAACCTTCCCGGCAGCTTTAAGTCGATCCTCCTCAAGCACCCCACCCCGAAGCGAGTGGGCGCGGAGATAGAGGAGGCAAATCGATTGGCGCTGCGGGTCCCCAAGTGCCTCGCAAAGTGCCCCCGCAAAGTGCCGCCGAGCACATCCCGCCGGGGGCTCTCGAATTTAGGATCGACTCGGAGCGCTCCAATCGGGAACGCGACGAAAGAGATTTCTCCAAAATCTCGAATTCAATGTGCTCGGAGGAGATCATGCCTACAGCTGACGAAATCAGAAAAGAACTAACAGACAAATTCAAGGGGTTTACAGTAAACGGCAAACCGATTGATTACGATAAAAAATACTTTGAAGCGTATGTAGAGATACAACTGTTTCTGAGTGACCCAAAAAGAGTTCTTGAGGCGTGTGCGGCGCTGGACAGGGACATGACCGCAATCCTTGCCGGCAGGTACGATAATAAGGAAAACAATAATAGCGTATCGGATATCAAGACGTACGGAGAGAAGGCGCGGAAATATTTTGAAGAAAGAAAGAAAGCGTTCAAAGAATTTTTCGACAGTATCCCCAAGAATCCGTCGGCCGAAAATCCTCCCAAGCCGAAGCCTTATCCGGAGGGGGATTCTCATTTCAGCGGTCTCCTCGATGCGGCTCTGGCAACCGAGGAAAAGAAAGCAGGTTTCGATCAAGTTCTCCAGGTGTGGGGAGCGCTTGAAAGCCAGCCTTTCCTCGATGGGCTGGTCAGACGGAAACACCCTTTTAAAGATTATGGAGCCAAACCCGACCATGGCGCATACGCACACCGTATCCAATGGTATGCAATTTCGAAAAAGCTCTTCGACTCGAAACCCCCTGTTGCCGAGGTCTACGCGAGCATCGCGGATTGGAACGTCAAGGATGAAATAATCCTCTGGGACGCTCTATCTGACAGAGCGGAAAATACGACCTTTTCCCCGGTGGAGAAGGCTCACGACTTCCGCTGCCCAAACGATCTCAACATTTACCTGCTCACGAACATCGACGATTTTCCTGTCCTCGGCTCTTTTCTATCCTTAAGACAATTCAAGCGCATGGGATCACTGACCAGCCTTGCTCTCGACTGGCAGGGGGCGGCGGCTCTCAAGCTCTTCAAAAACCTGTTTAGATGCCTCTCCCCGAAACAAAAAAGTAAAGTCGAGGAGCTGATTTATAATGAAAAGAAAGTGATTTATTCCGAGGAGGAGTTTTTGGAATTTGCCAAGTCTTGCAAGGCTTAATGGAAGCATAGCGTTGAGAAATTTTCGATAAAATCTCTTGGTTGCGCCTTCAGCGCGTCCCGACGTCAAAATTCAGATCCATTTGCAAAGGAAGCTCAGGCTTCTCTCGCTCAGGCCGAGGGTTGCCGGATAATGCCCCGAGCGCCCTCATGCTGAGGAGATCGCAAAGCGATCGTCTCGAAGCGTGAGGGCGTTGATCCCCACGCGCTTACAACAGCGCATGGTGCGCGGAAAAACCCATTCATCGCGCGGCGGCCAGAAAGCGCATCTGAACTTTGAACTCAAGGACGGCGCGAAACGCCGCTTCCAATCGAAATCCGGCTTGTCAGATTTCGACATCTTGCTGATCTCGGCAACAGCCGAGATCAGTTTGGTCTCGATCCTTGACTTCAAAGTTCAGATACGGTCGGTTCGGCCTTGCAATGCATGGGAAGCCGTGGCCGTTGCGGGCTTACTTGCGCCTCATGAGAAAGACGAGCATGAAAGCGAAATCGATCGGCGGCTGGAAAATTCTGCTGCTCCTGGCAACGCTCACCGCCACAGCGCCAGCGGATGCCGGAGCCGACATGCGATGGAACTGGTCTTACCGCAACGCCGATACCAAAATCACGGCGGGAGGCACCCTGACCACCGAGGATCGCCCGGCAGGATCCTATGTCATCACCGCCATCACCGGCGTTTGGAATGGCACGGCGATTACCGATCTCGAGGCTCCTCATTCCTGCTGCTCGCCTCCGGGGTGGAACACCAATCTGCTGTTCGAGGGCGATCCCAGGCTTGACAAGGGCGGTTTCGCTTTTGGGCTGAGCGGTGGCGCCAAGATCAATCTTTTCTACCGGGATGGCAGTTATGCCTATGAAATTCAAAATGGCCCGGAAGTCTTCGGCGGAGTTTTCACCGCCACGCAGGGCAAAGCGCGATGATGTGAATGATTGAGCGCGCCAAGCGCCTCTTACGCCGGAGAGCATCCATTCTATTTAGACTAGGGCGGAGGAAATTTGTGTAGCTGAGATAACGCTTATGCCGTGGCACCCGCGTTTCCATGTCTTCCTGCCTAAGCCATTTTTTAGTGGACTCACTGCTAAGGTTACCGTCATGACAGAGCCGACAAAAGTTACCCCGGTAGAGCCCGCGAAGGAGGGTTCCGGCGGCCAAAAACCGGGTAGCGGGGCCGCTGAATCGCCGCTTGTCACGGTTACAGTGAGGCTTCCAGCACGACGATCCATGCCCCCTCAAGGGACTCCAATCAGCGAGAGTGCGAAGTGTGCTGACGCAGGGCAAGAGGCGACCAGCTATAATCGGCGGCGGCCTGCTTCGCTATACATCATCTATGATGCATCCTATCTATTTCACGGCGGCGATATA
The DNA here is from genome assembly GCA_035515355.1 of Methylocella sp. Lineage (GTDB taxonomy): Bacteria > Pseudomonadota > Alphaproteobacteria > Rhizobiales > Beijerinckiaceae > Methylocapsa. The sequence goes on along the minus strand of DATJBL010000053.1, from coordinate 1,827 downwards.
TTCTACCAATTCGTGCTGCATGCGAGGCCAATCACAAACGTCGTATCCAAGGAAACCATCTCGGAAATACGAAGGAAATATAGCGAAGGATGCCGGGACATCGCTGGCGTCGCCCGCGGCACCGTCCTGAAATTGCTGCAAGCACAATCACGAGAGGGTGCTTATGCGCAATATATCGAGCCTCAACTGTCGGACATTGTAGAGCCTGAAGTCCCGAGCGAACCCCTCGGCGCGGATTCACGCACCGACCGGTTGTTGATTGCGTATGGCCGATACCTTCTCGCAAATGGCCATGCAACCACCGTTGCAATTGCGACGCGTGACGGAGGCATCGCTCTTTCGCTGCATCGTCTGCGAACTCATGAGGGCCTGCAGCTGTACCACCTCTATGATGAGCACAGCCCCGCCGAGATTGCCGCCGTCCGGAAGAGTCTCCAGCCCCACTGGCCATAGGGATCTTGCTTTGAAAAAGCCTACCGTCGCATGTTTCAAGCGGAAGGCGGCGGCGCATTTCTGCTCCGGCAGGAAACGGTTGCGATAGATCAACGCGCTTTGCAATGGAAAGACTAGCGTGCTGATGCCTCCTTCGCAGGCGGCGTGAATTGAAAGCGGTTTTCGCCGAGGGAATGCCGGGCGCGTGGCAGATGAATGGCCGGCGTGGCCAGGGCGGCCGCTCTTGGATGATAACCGGCGGGCCATCCTCGCCCTTCGAGGCACCGCCCGCAGCGGCTCTTCAGGACGAGGTGAGGCAGATATCCCACAGCCCTCATGAGCGGCAGTTCCCTGATCCAGCAATGAGATCCATATCGGACCCCACAGCCCTCATGAGCGGAAGGAAGCCCGAGGCTCCGTTGCGAGCGAAGCAATTCGCAAAGCGAACGCAATGGAAGCGCGACGGGAGAGAGGCCGAAGGTCGTCTCGAAGCATGTAGGGAATAGGACTTGGTTTTAGTTGCCGAAACCATCGGGAAACAGGGCAGCGGCGCCGTCCATGGTGCCAGTCTCACGATAAATCATCGGCTCGGCTTCGGAATCCAATAGCCTGCCGTCGATCACCCGTCCTAGCACCACCACATGGTCACCCGCCGGATGTTCGTCCACCACCTGACATTCGAACCAGGCCAGGGCCTGATGTAACAAGGGGACGCCCGTCTGGCCCGGCGTCCACTCCATCGAGGCCAATTTGTCGGCGCTGGCTGGCCCGCCAAAATGGGCGGCAAGCTGCAACTGGCCCTTCTTCAGCACATTCACGCTGAACGCGCGGCCCTCCGTCAACAGCCTATAGGATGAGTGGTTGGGATTGATGCTCAAGGCCAGCAGCAAGGGATCATAAGAGGCCTGCATCACAAAGGCGGCGGTGAAAGCGTTTCGCGTTTCCCCACGCGCGACACCCACCACATAAACGCCCAGCGTCACGCGGTTGAACAAATCTGCAATGGAGCTGCCCATCCATCCCTCCCTACTTCTGGCCCTTCCGTATAGGTCCGCATCAGGAACAGGCCGCTAGACGCTCTGCATCTTCCGCCGTCAAGCCCGGCCATGACATGGAGCCGATGAATTATGGACTTGATGCTTGCTAATCTTTCCGGCGTGCGCCTGCGCAGAAAAATCCATTCATCGCTCGGCGGCAGAAAAGCGTATCTGCACTTTGAACTCAAGGACGCGCACCGATCTCGGCTGTTGCCGAGATCGGCATTTAAGATTGTCAATGGCACACGAAATTTCCTCAGTTTGGGCAAAGTAAAACTCCCCAGTTTGGCGGGCTGGGTGATCAGCCGTCGGGCTGGTCGATTCCTCTGTTTTTCGGCTGCCGGCCGCGGCGTTTGGA
>DATJBL010000052.1:0-29792 GCA_035515355.1 Methylocella sp. | reverse complement strand
CTGGAGAGGAGTCCAACGCGCGGCTGCGCGCTCATCAGAGAACCGGCGCCAGAATCTCTTCCGCTCGCACAAAGAGCTCAGAGGCAATGGCCTTGTCTGCCGCGGCAGCGTTCTCCGCCACTTGCTCGGGGCGCGAGGCCCCAATAATCGCCGACGCAACCTCTTTCCGGCGGAGCACCCAGGCAAGCGCGAACTGGGCTAGACTCACACCTGCCTCTCGCTCGGCAAGGAGCTTAACCTCTTCTACGGCCGTCAGCACAGGGCTCGTTAGCCAGCGTTCCGGCAGCATCGCGCCCATGGACGCATGGCTGGCTCTTGACCCCGCGGGCGGCGGCGCATCCGGCCTATATTTTCCTGTCAAAACCCCCTGGGCGAGCGGCGACCAAACGATCTGGCTAATGCCGAGCTCGGCGCAACGCGGAAAAATTTCATTTTCGGGGTTTGGCCACAGCAAGGAATATTGCGGCTGGCTCGAGACGAAACGGGCAACGCCAGGCATGCCAGCCGCCGCCTCGATCTTGTCGAGAGGCCATTCGCTAAAGCCGATATAGCGTGTCTTGCCCTGGCGAACGGCCGAAGTCAAAGCCTCCATCGTTTCCTCAAGCGGGGTGCCAAAGTCATAACGATGGCATTGATAAAGATCGACAAACTCGGTCCGAAGCCGCTTCAGCGAGGCATCGAGCTGTTGGGCGATTTGACTGCGCGAAAGACCCTTGTCGGTCTCGCTCATCGGAAAGAAAACCTTGGTCGCTAGCATGTACGAGTGGCGGGAAATTCCCGCAAGCGCCTCGCCAAGCACGGTTTCAGCGGCACCGCGGCCATAGACATTGGCGGTATCGAGGAGCGTGATTCCGAGGTCAAGCGCTTTGTGGACGCAGGCGATCGCCAGGCGCTTTTCGATGCCTCCCGAATAGGTCAGCCAAGAGCCGAGCGAAATCACCGGTACCTGCAAGTCGCTGGCACCAAGCTGGCGATATTTCAAGGCCACACTCCCCAATTCCGAAGGACTGGCTGGCGCCGCCCGCGGTTGCGATGCTCGCTATTCAGATGCGAAATGAAGGTCGCGAGATTGCGGGAACGACCGCATTGGATAGGACGGCGTCCTGCGGAGATTACCATTTTTGCCTATGATCCCGCATCGTAAATCGCTCATGGCCCCGGCAAGCAGTTTTTCGATGAGACGAACATTTGCCGTCTTTCCCATGAGGATCAGCGAGCGCAAGAGTTTGAGCGCAATGGGGCCGGTCAGCGACCGATGGTCTCGCACCAAGCCAATGTGGATGGAGCAGAGCCATTTAACGCGGATTAATGGCATGGTGATAGCCAATGAATGGCCTCTATCGTTCCCGCCATTCACCGGATGGCTGCGTTTCTAGTGATTTGCGCTTGGTTGAAGAACGCGAGAAGAGGTTATGCTATCCATGATCGGGCCATCTACTCCCGATCCTCCTCATGAGCGCGAACTCCAAGTGATCAGTTCGATCGCAGTTACCGCCGCCAATGTAAGCGTACTTGCCTTCGTGGCCTCGCCCGTGTGGTTGGTATCGAGCGCCTCCTGACGGCATTGGCTTGATGCCGGTATATGCTTCTGTGCCCGTTCCACGACCGCAAGCCCTATCAACCGGTTTGAGACCGCGTAGAGTTGTCATCACATGGCGCGAACGCTCCTCTCACTTCAGGTGCTGAGCAAGGAACTTGTTCATCTCAAACATTGTCACTTTGCTTTTGCCGAACACCGCGGCCAACTTGTCGTCAGCGAGGATCTCTCGCTTGTTGGCTTCGTTCTGCAACTTATGTTTCTTGATGTAATGCCAGACTTTGCTCACCACCTCTGTGCGCGGCAAAGGGTCAGATCCGACCACTGCGGCCAATTCCTTTGATGGCTGCAGAGGCTTCGCGAAGGCGCTTTGCGCGGGTTTGGCCTTTTTTGCTTCGGTCGATTTCGAAGACTTGCCTGCTGCGGGCGCGCTTTTGGCGGGCGTGGCTTGCGTCTTTTTACCTGTATTTGTCATCCGGGTTGTCTCCATGTGAGTCTAGCGCGATGTGAGTCTAGCGCGGGCATATGCCGGTGCAGCATGCCTCCGGCGCGCATGGGCGAAACGAGCTTGCTATCAGGAACCCCAACCATCGCCCCCCGTCAAGCGGCTGGCTCCTGATCCGGTTCTCTGTCGTAGCTCGCCTTGCCCACGTGTGCGGGTCAAATCGAGCCGCCTTTGGATCCTCCATCCCTCTTGATTCGTCTCCCTAACCTTAAGCTACTTCCTCGTTGTTTGGCCAATTCTCCGGCGGCCAGCTGCCGAAGCGAGCTAAAGTCCTGGGGAAAACTGGTAATACGGACGAATTTAAGAAAAACTTTCGCGACAAACGCCGAGCGGCCCGTCCGAGCGAGGGAGCCGGCTCAAATCATGACCTCCGCCGCATTCTCGTGGCGCTTGGTCAGTGCCAACCGCAGTTTCTCCATGGCCCGGCTCTCGATCTGGCGAACCCGTTCCTTCGATATGCCGAGGCGATCCCCCAAGGCCTCGAGCGTTGCCGCTTCCTCGGCGAGGCGGCGCTCGCGGACAATCCGGCGTTCCCGTTCGGAAAGCGCCGTCAGGGCCTCATTCAGCCAGGCTGTCCTCCGGTCGGTGTCGAGGGCCAGCCCGACCGCCTCGTCAGGCCGTGGCTTGTCATCGACGAGCATCGTGATCCGGTCCGCGCCCGTAGAGGAATCGCTGTCTCCCACTGGCGCATTCAAAGATAAATCGGGACCGGACAGGCGCGCGTCCATGAATTCGACATCTGAGCGGGAAACTCCGAGCGCCGCCGCGACGTGGGTGAAAACTTCAAACCCGTTGGGTAAATCGCCTCCCTGGGCCAGTTTCGCCCGAATCCTCCGGAGATTGAAAAAGAGAGCCTTTTGCGCCGAGCTCGTGCCGCCCCGCACGATCGACCAATTGTGCAAGACGTAGTTTTGCATTGCAGCACGAATCCACCAGGTCGCATAGGTCGAAAAGCGTACCTCCCGATCCGGTTCGAACCGCGCGGCGGCCTCCAACAGCCCGATGTGACCTTCCTGGATCAGATCGGCGAGCGACAGACCGTAGTGGCGGAAACGCACGGCGATCGCAATTACGAGCCGCATATGCGCCTGCGTGAGCTCATGCAAGGCCTTTTCGTCGGCTTCATTTTTCCAGCGAAGGGCGAGGGCATGTTCTTCCTCGCGCTCAAGATAGGGAGCCGCCATCGCCGCGGCGAGGAGATGCCGGCCTACCTCAGCTAATTGAGTCATGATCTTCGCCCATTGTTCTTGCCCGCGCGTTCAGCATCGCCGCCCCTCGGGAACCGCCCGTGTCCTGCGATTCAATCGGCTACGATCAGGATTGCCGCCGGCTGCCTGTGGGACTCGCGTGAGGTCCGTGGCCGCCTAATTTGCTAAACGATTGCGTAGCGGAGCTGGTTCCGCAGCAAACGGCGTCTCCTCGCCGCGCCAGTTGATTTTCGCGTTGGCTCTCTCGAAAATCGCTCTTCGGGATGAAGGGCCGGCTTGCTTCTCACTTGCCCCTTGGCGGTCTCTCCATCATATTTTAGAGTAATTCCGATCATTTATCCGGCTCCGGCCTTGAACCGGAGATTTGGAGACTGCCATGTTCATAGAAACCGAGCCCACTCCCAATCCCGCCACCTTGAAGTTTCTGCCCGGCCGTCCAGTCATGGCAGCCGGCACCCTGGACATTAGAACCGCGGAAGCTGCCCGCCGGTCGCCGCTCGCGCAGGCGCTTTTTTCAATCGACGGTGTCTGTGGGGTGTTCTTCAGCCCAAATTTCATCTCGGTTACGAAATCCGCAGGGGAGTGGCAGGAGCTGAAACCCATCATCCTCGGCGCCATCATGGAGCATTTCCTCTCGGGCGAGCCGCTGCTTGGCAACGAAAACGGCTTTGCCGCGCTGGGGGAAAGCCAAGCTGACAGCGAAGAATTCTTTGCCGCTGGGGATGCCGAGACGGTCGCGGAGATCAAAAAACTCCTAGAAACGCACGTCCGCCCGGCCGTCGCCAATGACGGTGGCGACATCAGATTCCGCGGTTTTCGGGACGGCACCGTTTATCTTGCCATGAAGGGGGCGTGTTCTGGCTGTCCTTCCTCGACCGCGACGCTTCGGAATGGGATCCAGAATTTGCTCAAACATTTTGTCCCGGATGTGCAAGCTGTCGAGCAAATTTAGTTCAGGCTGGACCGCGTGAATGCGGCTCTCCCGCCAAGGGCCTCGGGTGATGTGGGTTTTCGCCGCATGAGAATATTGGCGCTCGATACCGCGCTTCCAGCAATTTCAGCCTGCGTCCTTGACGAAGGCGCGGAAAGCCCGGAGTCGATCGAGACGATCGCCATGGAGCGCGGGCATGCTGAGGCGCTGTTGCCGCTGATCGAGCGGGTCATGGCCCGCGTCGAGGGGGGCTTTGCGTCGCTTGACCGGGTGGCGGTCACGGTCGGTCCGGGTTCTTTCACGGGGCTGCGCGTTGGGATCGCGGCGGCGCGGGCAATCGGGATTGCCTGCAAGGTTCCGGTCGTCGGAGTCTCGACGTTAGCGGCCCTCGCCGCTCCTTTGATTTTGGAGCAGCAGCCAGGTCTCGTCGGCGTCGCGATCGATGCGCGGCATGGGAATGTTTTCTTTGCGGCTTTTGGACCGGACGGGAGGGCGGCAGCGGCGCCCCGCGTCGTATCGCCTCGCGAGGCCCTGCGCTCGCTTGGCGCGGGCCCAGTGCGGTTGGCAGGATCGGGGGCGGCACTGCTCGCAATTGAGGCCTCGGCGGCGGGAACGCCGATCGAGATCGTGCGCGGAGCCCCCGAACTGGACATTCTCTTCGTTGCGAAGCTCGGGCTTCTCGCCGATCCGGCCTTGGCGCCGCCGCGCCCACTTTATTTGAGAGCGCCCGATGTCAAGGTGCCAGAGGCGGCGCAACTTCAACCGGCTCCGTCGTGACTTCCTATGATCACGTGGCCGGCCAAAGCTCCGCCTTTCATTCGCCCGATTGGCGTCGAGCGGAGCGCCGAATGCGCCGCCATCCACGCGACGAGCTTTGCCTATCCTTGGCAAGAAGGCGATTTCGAGCAGCTTCTTGTTGCGCCGGAGACCTTCGCCGATGGCGCGATCGAAGCGACCAAGGAAGAATATCTCGCGGGTTTTGTTCTTTCTCGAATTGCGGCCGACGAAGCGGAAATCCTGACAATTGCCATTGCACCCGAGTGGCGCCGCCGCGGTATCGCCACGAGCCTTTTAAGGCCGCATCTGGATGGGCTCGCCGCGGTCCGGGTCAGCCGGTTGTTTCTCGAAGTCGACGTCGGAAATATAGCGGCCCGCACGCTTTATGCGAATTTCGGCTTCCAGCCGGTTGGCGAGCGCAAGGCTTATTATCGCGTTGCCGGCGCGGAGCCGGCGGCGGCTCTCGTTATGCGGCGCGACCTGCTATAAAGTACCGCCTGGCGGGGAGTCGTGGGTTCCGAAGAACGCAGGTCAAGGTTAAGGTCGGCGGGCTGAATTGAGCCAAACATTAAGAGGTGAGCGCCTCATGGACCATAGGGGACAATGTCAGGAGTAAATCAAGTACGTTCGAGCGGGGAGACCGCGGAGAAACCCGGACCAGACCCTGCGAAATCGTTCCGCCGGCTGTTCGTAAAGTCTTACGGCTGTCAGATGAATGTCTATGATGCGCGGAAGATGGCCGATGTTCTCGCGCCGGAAGGCTACGCCGAGACGCCGGTTTTGGAAGACGCTGATCTCGTGATCTTGAACACGTGCCACATAAGAGAACACGCCACCGAGAAGATTTTCTCCGAGCTTGGGAAGCTGCGCGCACTCAAGGCCGCGCGCGCCCGGACAGGGCGGGAGACCAAAATCGTCGTCGCGGGCTGCGTCGCTCAGGCCGAGGGGGAAGAGATTTTCCGGCGTCAAAAGGCCGTGGATGTTATTGTCGGCCCGCAAAGCTATCACCGGTTACCAGAGCTTTTGCGCCGCGCCGAGACCTCTCACCGGGTTCTCGACACGGCTTTTCCCGCCGAGAGCAAGTTTGATCATATCACCTCCCCGAGCCCGGGCGAAATCCGCAAGCGTGGGGTGTCCGCCTTCGTGACTGTGCAAGAAGGATGCGATAAATTCTGCACTTTCTGCGTCGTACCTTATACAAGAGGCGCTGAAGCATCGCGGCCGGTAGAGAGGATTGCTGCCGAAGTCGAAATGCTTGCCGCCGCAGGTGTGCGCGAGGTGAGCCTCATCGGTCAAAACGTTAATGCCTATCACGGCGAAACGCGGGAAGGCGCCGGAGCATCGCTTGCCATGCTCACCGCCCGGCTAGCCGAGGTGCCAGGCGTCGCCCGAATCCGCTACACAACGAGCCATCCAGGCGACATGGACGCAAGTCTCATCAAGGCCCATCGCGACCAGCCCTGCCTCATGCCTTTCTTGCATTTGCCGGTGCAATCCGGCTCGGACAAAATCCTGGCCGCGATGAACCGCAAGCACAAGAGTGTTGATTACCTTGCGCTTGTGAGCGAAATCCGGGCCGTGCGGCCGGACATTGCCCTCTCCTCCGATTTTATCGTCGGCTTTCCCGGCGAAACGGATGAGGATTTCGAATTGACCCTGGATTTGGTCGAAAAAGTCGAATTCGCCAGCGCCTTTTCGTTCAAATACTCGGCCCGTCCCGGCACGCCAGCGGCGGAGCTGGCAAACCAGATCCCCGAAGCCGTGAAGTCGGAGCGCCTCTCGCGGTTGCAGACTCTCCTCGATCAGCAACGCCATGCGTTCAATCGCCGGACGGTTGGTCGTGCGCTGGATGTGCTCATTGAAAAGCCCGGCCGCCATGCCGGCCAAATTGCCGGCAAAACTCCCTATCTCCAAGCGGTTCACTTGGAAGGTAGTCTCGATCGCATCGGGGACATTGTCCGGGTCGAGATCATCTCCGCCGGCGGCAATTCACTATTTGGGCGGCTTCTGTCAGACCGGCCCGCGCATGAGGCGCTTCTTTGAAACCATCGGAACGTTCAGCGCCGTTTGGGCGACAAGATTTCAGGCGTCCCTTGGACGAGAGCGACCCGGCCGAGATAACCCTCGCCTTCGACGACAATCGGCACGCTTCTCTCGTTTTCGGCCAATATGACCAGAATCTCGCGAAGCTCGAACGTCGGCTCGGGGTGATCGCCAATGCGAATGGCAACCATGTGACGATCAAGGGCTCGCTGGAAGCGTGCGAACATGCTCGGCTGGTTTTGGAAAACCTCTATGCGCGCGTGGAGCTCGGCCAGCCGGTGGGCCTTGGTGACGTCGATGGCGCGATTGAGGAAGGCGCGATGCAAGGCACTCTATTTCCAAAGGAGGACGAGGGTGCGCGGGCAGTTTTCGAGCAGATCGGCACCCGCAGGCGCGGAATCGTCCGCGCGCGCAACTCGGCACAGGATCAATATCTGCGGGCGATGAAACGCCACGAGCTCGTGTTCGCGGAGGGGCCGGCAGGCACCGGCAAGACTTGGCTCGCGGTCGGATTCGCCGTGCTTTTGCTGGAACAAGGCGCGGTCGAACGTATAATCCTGTCGCGGCCAGCACTGGAGGCGGGCGAGAGGCTCGGGTTCCTTCCAGGCGACATGCGCGATAAGGTCGATCCTTATCTGAGGCCGATCTACGACGCGCTTGCCGATTTCATGGATGCCCGCATGCTGGAACGCGGTATGCAGACGGGCATGATCGAGGTGGCGCCTCTGGCGTTCATGCGCGGGCGCACCTTGAGCAGTGCTTGCGTGCTCCTCGATGAGGCGCAAAATGCGACGTCGATGCAAATGAAAATGTTCTTGACCCGTCTCGGCGAGGGTTCGCGCATGATCGTCACCGGCGATCCTTCGCAAACCGACCTTCCGCCCGGCCAGACATCCGGACTCAGCGAAGCAATCGAACTTCTCTCCGGCATCGAGGGGATCGGTCATGTCGTCTTTAGAGAAAGCGACGTCGTCCGCCACGACCTCGTGCGCCGGATCGTCGGCGCTTATGAAGGGGCCTCAGCGCGGACTGCGGCGATGAGGCATGGGGCACGAAAATGAGCCTTGCGATTGAAGTTGCGGTTGAAACCGAGGATTGGGCGTTCCTTGACTCGCCTTCGCGACTAGCTAGGGCTGCCATCCTCGCGGCGGTTGAGGAAAGCGGCGTCGTGCTTGCCGCCAACGCCGAGGTCAGCGTCCTTTTTTGTGACGATTCCTTCATCCGCGAGCTCAACCGCAAATGGCGTGGGATTGATAAGCCCACCAACGTCCTTTCGTTTCCCGGCGAGGGCGATCCGGCCTTGGCGTCTCTTCTGGGCGATATCGTTATTGCATTCGAGACCGCTTCCAGGGAAGCATCTGAAGAAGGAAAACTATTGCACGACCATCTTACGCATCTATTGGTGCATGGCTTTTTGCATCTCATCGGCCACGACCATGTCGAGGCCTCTGAAGCCGAGGCAATGGAAGCGCTCGAACGCGCGATCCTTGCGAGGCTCGGAATTGACGATCCGTACAGGGCCTCGTCAATCCAGGAAGTGGTCGGCGCGCATGAGTGAACACGACATTCCGGCCGCCGGCGAGGCAGCTGCCAAACAGCCAGCGAGCGGGAAGCCAAGCCTTTTCGATCGGCTGCGTGCGTTGTTCGGCATGGGTGGGGCTTCGATCCGCGACGACCTCGAGGAGGCGCTTGCTGATACTTCGAGCGAAGTTGATGTTTCGCCGCAAGAGCGTGCGCTGTTGAAAAATGTCCTTGGCCTGCATGAGGTGCAGGTTGGCGACGTTATGGTCCCCCGCGCCGACATTGTTGCTGTGTCATTGCAAACCACGCTTGCTGGTGTGCTTGCTGTGTTCCGCGACGCCGGTCATTCGCGGTTGCCTGTGCATGGCGAAACACTCGATGATCCGCGTGGCATGGTACATATTCGCGATTTCGTCGCTTATCTCGCCGCAAAGCCGCCGGAGCGGCCGCAAGGCGCCGCCGGCCCAGCAAACGGGCAACTCAATGGTGAAGCGCCGGCGGGATGCCGTTTGATGCATGCTGCATTGGACGCGCCCTTATCGCAGGCCAACATTCTCCGCCCCGTCCTCTTCGTTCCCGCATCCATGCCAGCTCTCGATCTTCTGGTCAAAATGCAGGCGACGAGAACCCACATGGCCCTCGTCATCGACGAATATGGCGGCACCGAAGGCCTCGCGTCGATCGAGGATATCATGGAAGTGATCGTCGGCGACATTGAGGATGAACATGATGAAGAAGAGCGCCCGAAGATCGAAACCGTCGCGGGCGGGTTCCTCGTCGATGCGCGTGCTGACCTTGGTGAAGTCTCCCGCGTGATCGACGCCGACCTTCGGACGATCAGCGATGCGGAGGAGGTCGATACCCTCGGAGGGCTGGTCACGGCCTTAGCCGGGCATGTTCCGGTACGCGGTGAAATCATTGTGGAGGGCGGAATCGAGTTTGAAGTCGCGGACGCCGATCCGCGCCGCGTCAAACGGGTCAAGATCCGCATGCCAGAGCAGCCTTTACATTCCGGCAACATCGAAGGCAATCATCTTCCGGAAGCGCCTTTTGAGGAGGGCAACTCGCCGGCAAGACGCTAGCGGATCATATTTCTTTCATAGATTCCGCAAGAAGGCCTTGGACCCTTTCCGAAGGTTTGCATGATGCTGTCACGAGTCTGGTCCCCATTGCGGGATCATGCGAGGATCATCCTTATGATGAATGAGTCGGAGAGCGCGCAATGCCCGCGATCGCGATAGCGGTCATCCTTGCCTCCGGCTGGCGCCGCCGCCTCATCGCATTTGCTGCTGGCGCGACGGGCGCACTCGCGCTGGCCCCTTTCAATTTTTTCTTGGCAATGGTCATCCCCATGACGGTGGCCGTTTGGCTCATCGACGGTAGCGGTCAGACGCCGCCAAAAGCCGCTCTCCGGAAAACTCTTCTCGGTTTGCCGGTTTCGGCGTGGCGTGCTTTTGGTGCCGGCTGGTGGTGGGGCTTTGGCTATTTTCTTGCCGGTCTTTGGTGGCTCGGCGCAGCGTTTCTCGTCGAAGCCGACGAATTCGCCTGGGCCTTGCCGGTCGGGGTGGCGGGGCTACCCGCCGTTCTCTCGGTTTTTCCGGCTCTCGGTTTTTTGCTGGCGCGGTTGATCTGGGTGCCCGGTGGGGGTCGTCTCTTTAGCCTCGCCGCCGGATTGGGCTTCGCGGAATGGCTGCGCGGAAATGTATTCACAGGATTTCCGTGGAACAGTTTTGGCATGGCCCTTGGCGGCAATCTCCTCACTGCGCAGCTGGCTTCGATTTTTGGCCTTTATGGTCTCACCGTTATTGTGGTTCTCATCTTTGCTGCCCCAGCCTTGCTCGGCGGCAAATCCGCGATGCGAACGGGAAGGCGCCCGCCGCGGATGATCATTGCCGCCTGCCTCGCCTTTTGCGGGATTTGCGGATTTGGCGCCTGGCGTCTTGCATATGCAACCTCGGCATCCGTGCCCGGTGTGAAGTTACGCATCATGCAGCCCAATTTGCCCCAAGACGCGAAATTCCGGCCGGAGAACAAAAGTTGGATCCTCTCGCGCTACCTGAGGCTATCGGTGGGTGCGGTGGAATCTGGGCACTCGGGCATTGATGATGTCACCGCTCTCATCTGGCCGGAATCAGCGTTTCCTTTCATCTTGTCGCACGATGCCGGAGCGCTTGCCGCAATCGGCGCGGTTTTGCCCGAGGATACGGTCCTTGTCACCGGCGCGGCTCGAGAAGAGGTTAGAGGAGGGCGCCTCGGTCCCGATGGGGTGAGTTATTTTAACGCGATCCAAGTCGTTGCCAGCGGCGGCCATATTCTGGACAGCTACGACAAGGTCCATCTTGTGCCATTCGGTGAATATTTACCATTTCAGAACTTTTTTGACCGCTGGGGCCTGCATCAATTCGTGCACATTCCGGGTGGCTTCGAAGCGGGTTCTGACCGCCGGTTATTGGTTGTCCCCGGGTTGCCGGCCGTCGCGCCACTGATCTGCTATGAGGCGATTTTCCCCGGCGAGGCCGTACCCGGTGCCGGAGGGTCAAGCGAACGACCTGGGTTGCTGCTCAATGTCACGAACGATGGGTGGTTCGGGTCAACATCTGGACCTTATCAGCATTTCGCGCAGGCGCGGCTGCGGGCGATCGAGGAAGGATTGCCTTTGATTCGTGCCGCGAATACTGGGATTTCCGCGATTGTCGATCCCTATGGCCGGGTTTTGGCAGACCTGCCGCTTGGCGTGGAGGGGGTCGTGGACGGGGGCCTGCCGCAGGGCATCGCCGCACCGCTTTTCGCGAGGTTTTCGTTTGCCAGCCCGTTGCTTCTTTGGGTCGCGGTTCTTGCCTTGGCCTTGGCCGGACGGTTACGCCCTTGACAATAATGACGAAACCGCCAACATATATTTAGAGTTTGAGGTCACCTTTTATTCCATCAGAAGTTTTGGTTTTCCTGATCGCCCTACGGGGGGCGCTTTCTTAGGTTTGGATGTGGCGTTAGCACCACAAGCCTCCAGGCGAGAATGATCATGCTGCTGAGCAATCATCGCCACTCATTGGAACACACCCTCGACTTTATTCGAGATCTGGATCGTGCCCGCAACGTCGAGGATGTCTCGGCCAAGGTGATGCGGTATCTTTCGAGATTTGGGGTGGAACATATGGTCGCCGCTACGGTCCCGAGCGCGGATCTCAGCCGGCGCGATCAACTGGGGCATGTGCTGCTCAATCGATGGCCGATGGAATGGGCTATCCGCTATGCGGCGCGTCGCTACGTGGCGCACGATGCGACGATCAAACGGCTGATGATGTCTCCGGAGCCGTTCCTCTGGAAAGAGTTGGACCCGCTGGTCCAGGACGATGCAAAGGCACGCCGCGTTATGGATGAGGCGACCGAGTTCAACCTAAATGAGGGGTTTACTTTATCTTTGCAAACCCTCGACAGGCAAGCGGTCTTGTTTTCTGTTGCCGGACAACACATCGAGGTTGGTCCGGAGGTGCAAGGCATGCTGATGCTTGTCGCAAATTACGCTGTCGGCCGGGCCATCATGCTGAAGCAGGAAAACCCAACGAATGGTCCGATCGTGCTCACTGCGCGCGAGCGTGAGGCTTTGCAATGGGCGGCAGAAGGGAAGGCTGATTGGGAAATCGGCGCTGTCATGAGGATTTCCCAGCACGGTGCCGATAAGCACATGCGATCTGCGCGCGTAAAACTCGGGGCGATGAATCGTACGCAGGCGGTGGCGGAAGCGATCCGTCGGGGATTGATCGCTTAAAAAGGTACGAGATTCCGTACTATCCTCATGCATTTGCCATAGGCATTTTCTAGCAATCGATTTGGCTGGAAAATAGCCTCTCGCACTCGGCGACTGGCATTTTCCAGAAATCTTGACCTGGAGAATGTCAGTGATTCACGTCGTTACCGCTGAAAATGAGCATCATTATCGCACTGAGATGGAGCAAGCCTACCGCTTACGGCACAAGGTCTTTGTCGAGGAATTGGGCTGGACGGACCTTGCCAAGCCAGATGGGCTCGAGATTGATCAATTTGATGGCAAGCATGCGGTGCATTTGCTCTACATCGAGCGTGGCCGAGTGCTCGGTTATCAACGTATGCTCCCTTCGACGCGCCCCCATCTTCTTTCTGAGGTCATGCCGGAGCTCTGCGAAGTCGAGCGTCCCGTGGGCCCTCATATCTGGGAGTGCACCCGCCACTGCGTCGCGCCGGGTCATCGTGAACGGGGTCGTTTCGCCGCGCCGATCGCGAACGCTCTCTTGTCGGGCATGGTCGAATGGGGCTTGGAAAGCGGAATCACAACAGCAATTATCGAGATTGAGCCTGTTTTGCTGCTGCGGCTCGTCCAGCTTCACTTCCGGATGTTGCCGCTCGGATTGCCTCGCAGGATAGGAAAGCAAGACGTCGTCGCAGTCACGGCTTCGTTCGACGCGCGCACGCTGGAACGGCTGCGCGAACTGCGTGGCAATAGGAGAAGGGTTCTCGCCGTACCGCTGCAAGTCCCTGTGTTGCTGCACGCCTGAAAAACAGGGAGCGCTTTTTTCATAATTGTCCTGGCGGCGCCGCAAAACTCGCCGCCACCAGGGCTTTGCACATCGGTGAGCGCTTTCGCGCGGTGTTCTCGGGGAAGAGTCGGGTAGCGATATATCTCGTGGCCGCTTTTGCGCTATAAGTAAGTCATCAGAATCCCGACTCCTCGTGGCTTTCAGGCGCTGAAGCGGAACCGTGGCGATTGGAACGCATTTCGTGAAAAAAGCACCAAATCCTATTGACCGGCACGTCGGCAGCCGCGTCCGCATGCGGCGTGTTATGCTCGGCATGAGCCAGGAAAAGCTTGGCGACGCCTTGGGGCTGACGTTTCAACAGATCCAGAAATACGAAAAGGGCACCAACAGGATCGGTGCAAGCAGGCTCCAGCAAATCTCAAGAACGCTTGATGTCCCCCCGGCCTTCTTTTTTGAAGGCGCTCCGTCTTTCGAAGCCATCACAAATCTCGAGCCGTCCCATATGGGGGTCTCGGAGGACTCCAATACGAGCTACGTTGCGGACTTCCTCTCAACGCCCGAAGGGCTACACTTGAACTTGGCCTTTGCACGAATTCACGACCCAAAAGTCCGCAAACGGATCGTGGATCTCGTCTCGTCGCTGGCGGGAGAGGACGAAAAGCCCGAACGCGTCGCCGTGGAAACCCCAGATTCCGGCGATGGATCGGCTGAGTGAATTGGTCGCGTTCGTTCTAACAAACACTGCGGCGGCGATGGCTTGACAAACCGAACGACTTCCCAAAAGCTTTGTCGCGACATTCAGGATCTATTTGGAGACAGCTTTGGCTCGCCAAGATTATCTATTTACAAGCGAATCCGTTGCCGAAGGCCATCCGGACAAGGTATGCGACCGGATTTCCGACGAGGTGGTTGATCTTTTCTTCCGGGAAGGCGCGAAGGCCGGCGTGGACCCCTATCAAACGCGCGTCGCCTGCGAGACCTTAGCGACGACCAATCGCGTCATCATAGCGGGCGAAGTGCGCGGCGCCCCCATCGGCCAGGATGCGATCGAAGCCGCGGCGCGTGGCGCGATCAAGAATATCGGCTATGAGCAGGCAGGCTTCCACTGGCGCACCGCGAGGGTGGAGATTTTGTTGCATGCGCAGTCCGCTGACATCGCGCAGGGCGTCGATGCCGCCGGCAACAAGGATGAGGGCGCCGGCGATCAGGGCATTATGTTTGGCTACGCATGCCGCGAGACTCCAGCGCTCATGCCGGCGCCAATCTACTACGCCCACAAGATTCTTGAGGAGCTTGCGTTTGAGCGGAAGGCCGGTTCCGGTGACGCGGCGAAGCTTGGGCCGGATGCCAAGAGCCAGGTGACGGTGAGATATGTGCATGGCAAGCCGGTCGGTGTCACTCAAATCGTCTTGTCCACCCAGCATCTCGATGAGAACTTAAGTTCACTCGACGTGCGGCATATCGTCGAGCCCTACATCCGGAAGACTCTGCCGGAGGGCTGGATCACCCTCGACACGGCCTGGCACGTCAATCCAACGGGCAAATTCGTGATCGGCGGCCCCGATGGGGATTGCGGCTTGACGGGCCGGAAAATTATCGTTGACACTTACGGCGGAGCGGCACCACACGGCGGCGGCGCGTTCTCCGGCAAGGACCCGACAAAAGTCGACCGCTCGGCTGCCTATGCCGCGCGCTACCTTGCGAAAAACATCGTGGCCGCCGGACTCGCCGATCGCTGTACGATCCAGCTTTCCTACGCCATTGGGGTTGCCGAGCCGCTGTCCATCTACGTCGATACTCACGAGACGGGGAAAGTTCCGGAAGAAAAGCTTGAGACAACCCTCTTCGAGGCCATGCGTCTGTCGCCGCGGGGAATCCGGGAACATCTGCAACTTAATCGTCCCATCTATGCCCGCACCTCCGCCTACGGTCATTTTGGCCGCATCCCTGATGCAGAGGGCGGCTTCTCCTGGGAAAAGACAGATTTGGCGGAGAAGCTAAAGGCGCATCTCAGCTGATGTGGCATTAACTGGTACCCGCGCCGCAGGGACATGAGCCGCGAAACTCCTGACGAACGCCAAAGCGGCGAGCCTTTGCCATCTTCTCGGGAAAGGAATTTGCGGCCGAATTTCCCGCAGCTGCACGGCCGGAGGCGTGGCAAGAAACTGCGGGGTCATCAAGCTGCACTTTTGGACGCGGCATTGCCGCGTCTGTCGCTTGACGTGTTGCAGCCCCGTTCGGATCTCGCCTGCCTTTTTGGGAATGGCCTTGCGGCGTTGTGGCTTGAGATTGGCTTTGGCGGCGGCGAGCATCTCGCCGCTGAAGCGCTCGCCCATCCCCAGACGGGGTACATTGGCTGCGAGGCGTTTTTGAACGGCATTGCCAAGGCCCTGGCACTTGTCGAAGCGGGGTCCTTGCACAATGTGCGAATTTACAATGGCGATGCCCGGGCCGTGATCGAGGCTCTCCCGGGAGAGGTGTTGGACGGCGTTTATCTGCTCTATCCCGATCCTTGGCCCAAGCGGCGCCATCACAGACGCCGCTTCCTTTCCGGTGAAACGCTGGCACGCCTTGCTCGGGTTATGCGTCCAGGCGCCGAGCTTCGTTTCGCAACAGACCTCGACGACAATGCCGGCTGGACGTTGGCGCAAGTTTTGCGCTCGCCCGACTTTGTTTGGACGGCGGCTGGTCCCTTGGATTGGCAATGGCCTTGGCCAGGTTGGACCGGCACGAGATACGAGACGAAAGCGCTCCGTGCAGGTCGGAAGCCAGTTTATCTCACATTTAGACGCAAATAGCGGCGGCTGAGACTGCACGCCGTTCCTGAAAGCAGAAAGGCTCGCGCTTGCCTTAAGCGGCCGGCCGCTCGGGTTGGGTCATCAGCCGTCTCAAACGCCATCTGAGAAAATAATCAATCAAATTGAACTGGCTGATATTTGAAAGTGTTTATCTCACAAGTTTAGGTTTGGGTCTGGGGAGCAAGCTGGACCATGACCATTTTGACGAACGACGCTATTTTACTGTGTTTTTTCTGTGACGATTAGTGTAATGTGATGCAAATTAAATTGCAGCTTGGCAAGCTGCAACAAGGAGGAAACGTCCGTGACTATCCTTGCAATGGGGGTTTTTTTGGTTGGGGTGATTTTGGGACGCTTTTTTAAGGTATGGATTCTCCTTCCGATTAGCTTGTTGGCAGTGGTCACGATTATTGCCGATTCCGTCTCTCACGCGCTTGGGCCAATGCATGCTTTTTTGGAATTAGCATTGGTCGTCATCTGCCTGCAACTCGGCTATGCGTTCGGCCTTTTTTCTGGCTTGATTGCCTATTTTTGGCGGGGCCGCCGAAGAGGACGGATGACGTCAATCGTGGCGACAAGGCACCAGTAAGAAGACGTCCAGATATTCTCGCCTTCGAATTTGTTATGACTGCTGACGAATATTAATAGACAAATCCGTGAAAATCGGCCAAGCTTCCACTAGCTTCCGTTTTTGGATCAATGGATTTGCATGGGACCTCGCGGAATTATAGCCGCATCCCCACGGGCTGATGCGCGCGTCTCCTTCCATCCCGCGCTTTCCATTTTCGCAGCCAGAGCCCAGGAACAGGCTCTCCTTCAATTACCCCCTGCGCTCGCCTTTCTCTCTTCCTACGGCGTCGAGACCGAGCTTTTATGCGCGGCGGCCGAGGAGGCTTGCCGGCAAGCCGTCGCACCTGAGGCTGCTTTGCTCGCAAGCGGCAGGGTGGGTGAGCGTTTCTTTTATCGTTGCCTTGCGCATTGGCTTGGTGTCGCCTTCGTCGAAGGTGAGGTCACGCTTGGCAAGGCTGCGCGTTATCCTTATGCCATTCACGGCGGGATAGCGCCGCTTGATGCGAGTAGCGGGCGCCGCTGGCTTTCGGCGCCGCGCGGCAAAATGCTCGCGGAACTCCTGGCCCGCGCACAGCGGGGCGAGCGCTTTTCGGGGGACCTTGCAGTCACCACGCCATCGCATATGTCGCGCTTGCTGCGTGCGGGAGCGACGTCGACGGTCCTCTGGGAGGCGAGTCTTGGCCTCGCCAATCTCGATCCAAATCTTTCCGTAAAAGCCGGCGCAAGTCCAGCGCAATGCGCTTTTGCCATGGCAGCCATCTCTACTGCCAGTTTTGCATTCGGCCTGGCGCCGGTGCCGACGCTAACGTTTATCTCTCTAATGATGACCTGTGTCTTTCTCGCCTCGATTTGGCTTCGCTTGTTTGCCGGAGCGGCGAGCGCTGGTGGCGGCCGGGAGCCGTGGCGGCGTCGTGTGAGAGACCGGCATCTGCCGGTCTATTCGGTTGTCGTCGCGCTGCACCGGGAAGCGCGCGTCGTGCCGCAGCTCGTCGCCGCGCTCGATGCCATCGACTACCCGCGTTGCAAGCTCGACATCAAGCTCGTGATCGAGCACGACGACCACGCCACCCGGCGCGCCATCGAGGCTTTGCATCTGCCCGCCATCTACGAGCTCGTGATCGCGCCGGCCGGCTGGCCGAGAACGAAGCCCCGTGCCCTCAACATTGCTTTGCCCCTTGCGCGCGGCGACCTCCTTGTCATCTTCGATGCGGAAGACGCTCCTGCCCCTGGCCAATTGCGTGAGGCGGCGGAGCGCTTCATAGCTGCCCCACGGGAGTTGGCCTGCCTTCAGGCGCGGCTCGCAATCGACAATATCGAGGATTCGTGGCTCACGCGGTTGTTTGCCATCGAATATGCCGTATTGTTCGACGTATTGAACCCTGGGGTTGCCGAACTCGGGCTGCCGCTTCCACTCGGCGGTTCGTCGAACCATTTTCGCACCGCTATCTTGCGCGAGGTCTGCGGGTGGGACGCTTGGAATGTGACGGAGGACGCCGATCTCGGTCTTCGTCTGGCACGACTCGGTTTCCGCGTTGGCATATTGCCATCAAGCACCCAGGAGGAAGCACCGGCTCGGCTCGACGCTTGGCTGACGCAGCGGCGGCGCTGGTCCAAGGGCTGGATGCAGACCTTCATCACGCTGACGCGCGACCCTCGCCGCCTCGTCTCCGAGCTTGGTCTCTCAAAGAGCTTGGCGCTCGGCTTGATGATGACGGGCCTTGTCATCGCGCCGCCGCTCTGGCCGCTTTTTGCTGTGCTCGTTGTTCATAATCTCCAGGCAGGTCTTCCATCGCCGACCTCCGTCCTCGCGTTCATTCAGACGGTGCTGTGGATGTCCGCCGCGCTTTTCGGATCGGCATCCATCCTTTGGCTTTCCCTGCTCGGGATGAAGCGGCGCAAGCTGCTTGGTCTATGGCCCTTTCTGCCGCTGCTCCTTCCTTATTATCTTTTTACCTCGGCTGCGGCCTGGCTTGCGCTCCATGATCTCATCCTGCGGCCCTATCATTGGCATAAGACGGAACATGGCCTCGCCAAAACCTCGCGGCAGGCGATGCTCACGCTCGAGGCGTGGGCTGCGGCGGTGAAAGCCAATTCGAGGTGACAGGCGCAGGCCTTTTCGCCCGAAGCCAGGAAATCCAAGCCGGTTGCCGCTTTGATACGGCTTATGGCGCCCCCATGATGTGCAGGTGAGCATATGGCGAGCCTGCCCACATGATATACGCTCCTGTGGGCTTGTGCGTGGTCGGAAGTCCCGTTGTTTGGGGATCAAATGGCCACATGATCATCCAGTGGGGCCCCACCCTGATTGGTGGGCTTGCCTTGTCGTAGGGA
This sequence comes from Methylocella sp., assembly GCA_035515355.1. Taxonomy (GTDB): domain Bacteria; phylum Pseudomonadota; class Alphaproteobacteria; order Rhizobiales; family Beijerinckiaceae; genus Methylocapsa. The sequence continues at coordinate 11,060 of DATJBL010000052.1, read as the reverse complement.
TCCGAGTCGCTTCGCTGGGTCGCGCCAGCCAACATGTAAATGATGCCTGGAACAGTGTTGGTTGGTTTGGGCTTATGCTGTAAAAAATCGGCGAACCATTGCATGGATGCTTCATCTTCGCACATCGCGGGCCGGCCGATCTCTTCGGGGTCTCCGGGCATGCATGTGAACCCGTTTGATCCTGCGCGAAGAACCTTCACGATCCTTCCTTGGCTATCGACCTTGGCGACGGCAGCCTCTCGCGCCACGTGGGGAGGCGCGGCCGACAAGGCCCGATCTATTTCAGCTTGCGCGGATTCCATAGATTCGCTCAAGCCCGAAGCTCGGGAAGGTGGTGTTTGCGCCATGGCCACGCGGCACACGCCGACAATCGCCGCGCTGGCAAAGGCAGTGAAGAACACCATTCTGCATCGAGTGGACAGCAAAATAGCCTCCTAACTATTCGCTATACGCGATTTCTTAGAAAAAGAACCCGCTTCTTATAGGGGAGTTCCCGAAGCTTGAAGCATGGGAGATGTGAAGCGGCTTTCTGTCGAAAGGCTAGGGAGCACGCCACTCACGCGGCTCGATGCGGTCGTGAAGCGGATTGAGGCAATGATTCAGGCCGTGGGGGTCTTCCGCCCGCCGCTCACGACTCTCTACAATTCTTTGGATTAACGGATCGGCTCGACGCGGCGGCCAAACGTCTCGATACCCTTGCAGCCGCTGTCAACACCGCGAAACCGGCCTTGATCGATTTTTATAATTCCTTGACCGATGACCAGAAGGCGCGCTTCAACATGATCGGAAGCACCTCACCTGAAACACCGCCGCGAGGGACAACAAAATTTGGTGGCTGAGGGCCGCCGCGGCTGAGGAGGGGAAGAATTGATCCTCCCAGCACGCCACTTCCGCACTGCGCGGGCTATCATAAATTATTGATCGCAATTAACCTCCCTGCATGTACTTTCATAGCGCGCGAAACACGCCGTATAGGCCGTAGCACGAGTGGCTTCCGGCTCGCTTGCGGCATCTTTCTGACAATAAGGACGAGCATCCTGCATGCACTCAGAGTAATGGGTGCATTTGGACGGTTGAAATTTCTGTTTTGCAAAAGCTGGGGTTACTGTCACGGCAGACAGCGTGCCCAGAGACAGAATCACAAGCGCGCGCATTTTTGCTCTCGGTTTTTTCTCCGGCGTTATGAATCGCTGGAACCAGGCCGACCGAGGATGATTCCAATCAGCGCCCATTTGTCTGCCCCGTTGTGCCGCATGCGGAACAATGACGATCGGCTTTCCCGCTGTCAAACGGGCGCTGTCATGTCCATTGACTTGTAAGATCAATGCTCCAAAGCGCCCTAAGATCCTCGCTGAGCGGGTTCCTTTTGCGCTCTCGAGATGCTGTTGCAGAATTGTTTCTGCTTCGGCAGCAAATTGAGAAAAGTTCCGTTCGGGGGTTTCGATTGCAAGCGCCCGCGACCCCTTGCCGCCGAGGCTGAGGTGGTGGATTAATGGATCTGACCAAGCAGCGTGTTGATCGCGATGCCCTCAGCCAAAAGCCCTGGAGCAACCCTTGAGCCTCACCCTCATCATCGCCAACAAAGCCTATTCCTCCTGGTCTTTTCGTCCATGGATCCTGATGCGGCATTTCGGCATTGCCTTCGATGAAGTCGTGATCCCGCTGGCGCAGGACACGACGCGCGCGGAGATTTTGCGCGTATCCCCCTCAGGCAAATGTCCTTCCTTGCATGACGCCGAAATCGTCGTGTGGGATTCGCTCGCGATCATCGAATACCTCGCCGAGCTCTTTCCGGAAAAACCACTCTGGCCAAAGGCGCGTGCAGCGCGGGCACAGGCGCGCTCGCTCGCTGCCGAGATGCACTCGGGCTTCACCGGCTTGCGCGGATTGCTGCCGATGAACATGCGCCGGCCTGTCAAGAAACATCCGCTCACCTCCGAAGCCAGCGCCGATGTCGCGCGTCTCGAGCAGGCATTCGAGCAAGCCCGGGACGCCTTCGGGCAGGGCGGCAACTTCCTCTTTGGGGATTTTTCGGCAGCTGACGCAATGTTTGCGCCGGTGGTCAATCGTCTGCATGTCTATGATGTTCCCGTCACCCCCCGGACCCGCGCTTATATGGACGCAGTCATGGCGCTGTCCGCCTGGCAGGAGTGGCGCTCGCAAGCTGAAGCGGAGTCTTGGAAAATCGAAAAATACGAGGTGGCATAGTTTTGCGCAGTCCGTTGCTCAGAGGCATGGAAAAGCTTGCCGTTGCGTCTCGCGCGCACGATCTATAAAAATGGGAAAGCTAAACTTGCGGGGAGCCAAGTGGGCCAGCCAAGGGACAAGGGCGCGGTTGCCGTGCCAAAGTCCAGCACCAAGTCGGACATCGATCAATTCCTTGAAGCTGCGGCGAAACTGCCGGCAGTGACCGAGTCGGGGCGCGGGCGGCTCATTTTTGCCCTCGACGCAACAATGAGCCGACAGGCTACGTGGGATATCGCCCAGAGTGTGCAGGGCCGCATGTTCACGACAGCGGCAGCGCATGGCGGGGTCGACGTTCAGCTCGTCTATTATCGGGGATTTTCCGAGTGTAAGGCCTCAAGCTTCGTAGCGGGCGGGCAGAGCTTAGCCGCCCTCATGAGCAAGATCGCGGTTGGCGCCGGCGAGACGCAGATCGAGAAGGTTTTGCGGCATACTCTTGAGGAAACACGGAAGACCCCGGTGCGTGCCCTGGTGTTCGTCGGCGATGCGATGGAAGAGCGACTCGATGTTTTGACAGGGCTTGCCGGGGAGCTCGGGCTTTTGGGCGTAAAAGCTTTTTTGTTTCAGGAAGGGCGCGATAGCGTCGCCGAGCAAGCTTTTCGGAAGATTGCGCAGCTGACGGGTGGGGCCTATGCGGCATTTGATTTATCGGCACCGGAGCGGCTTGTTGCTCTGCTCTCGGCCGCTGCCGCTTACGCGGCTGGGGGACGCGTTGCGCTTGAATTCGAGGCGCGTGCACGGGGCGCGGTCGCAGCGGACCATCTTTTATCGCAGATGCGCTAAGTGAGCATGCAATGATTTATCTTCTCGGCGGCGTAATCCTGTTTTTTGTGCTGCTTCGCGCGTTGAGGGCATTCGCGGAGGCGGATCCGGCTTCGCTCGCACTTGTCATCAGGCGTGGCGGCGGGGGTGCGGCGCTTGCCGTGGCATTGTTGTTGTTGTTGCGGGGGCGCCTCGACATGGCGATAGGTTTTGGGGGTCTTGGGGCCTGGCTGCTGGGAATGCGCAACGGTGCGCTTTTGCGAATCTTCAAACCGTCATCGGGGAAACGGAAGGTGTCGTGCGTCCGCTCGGCCATGATCGAAATGGAACTCGATCACGATAGCGGCAAAATGCGGGGGACGGTCCTCGCCGGGCCAGAGGAGGGGAAGTCGCTGGACTCAATGACGAGACCGCAATGCGAGGCTCTCTACGACGTCTGTTGTCAGGACGACCCCGAGGGCGCGCGGCTTATGGAAGCCTATCTCGACCGCCGCTTTGCCGGATGGCGTGCTGCAGCGCAGAACCAAGGAGACCCGGGGCGCCGAAGCGCGCGCCGCCGCCCCGCGACGATGTCCGAGGATGAGGCGTATGAAGTTTTGGGACTTCAGAAGGGCGCGTCGGAGGAGGAGGTTGTCCGCTCGCACCGTTCGCTTATGAAGAAATTGCATCCCGATCACGGGGGGTCTACGAATTTGGCGGCTCGTGTCAACGAAGCCAAGGATGTGTTGATGCGTCGTCATCACTAGGTCCGAAGAGCGCGGCGCGTGAGAGTGAGGCTTTAGCGCCGCGGGCTTTAATTTTTGGTCGCGAAGCAGGAAAATCCCGAACGTTTGAGGGCCACGCAGGCGCGTTGTGCGCTCTCCTCTTCAAGGCCCGCGAAGCGTGCCCGGTAAAGTGTTTCCGAGCCCTTCTGTACCTTTTCGGTGAACGCCTGCGCAGACATCAAAGCCTGGCGGCTTTCGGATTTGGCGCGGGCGAGGAGTTCGGTTGCCTTGCCTACGTCGGGGGTGGCGCCAATCTGGATCATCCAGCTGTTTCGTGCCGGCGCCGGGGGACGGCCATTGGCGATCTTTAAAACGCCTCCTTGGGGCAGATTTTCGATTGTGGCCGCCACTTTGTCGGCCGCGTGCAGTTGCGCTGCTGAAGAGCTGGCTGCTGCATGCACCGCCGAAGGCGTTGCGGTCGGAAAACCGCCCGCGTTCGCGGAAATAGTGCGGGCGGTGGAACCATCGAGACTTGCCTGTTTCCAACTGCCTTCACCAAGCGGCTGGGCCGGGGAGGCCTCCGACTTCGGCGCGCCGGAGACATAAGCGGGGCGAGGCTTTGCGGCTGGAAGTTCGGTGTTAAGGGAGGCAATCTGGATCGGGTCAGCCGGAGGGCTCGGCGCATAGGCAAGCCGCGCGTCTATTTTCGCTGCCGTACGAAGAGAACTTGTTTCTCCCATCGCTGCTTCCGCGACAAACGGATTGGCGGATCTATCGGTGATCGATGCGGCCGTGCGCACCGTCGCGCCCTTGTCGATCTCCTCTTCGACCAAGTCGGCCATGATCCTGTCGCGGGCTCCCGCACTTGCGCCCCCGAGGACTACCGCGACGACATAATGGCTATCGCGCTTAACCGAAGTCAGGAGATTAAAGCCCGAGGCGCGGGTATAGCCGGTCTTGATCCCGTCCATTCCCTCGACCCGATCGAGGAGGTGATTGTGGTTCGTGATTGCGGCCCCCGCGTAATAGAAGGTATGAATCGAAAAATAGTGATAGTAACGCGGAAAGCGCTCTTGGATTGCTCGCCCTAGAACTGCGAGATCATGCGCTGTCGTAAGCTGCTCAGGGTTCGGCAGGCCGGAAGCATTGGCGAAATGCGTGTCGTTCATTCCGAGCGTATGGGCTTTCTGGGTCATGAGATGCGCGAAGTTTTCCTCATCTCCAGCGATTGTCTCGGCAATGGCGACCGCAATGTCATTCGCCGAACGGGTGACGACGGCCTTGATCGCGTCATCGATGGTGATGGTTTGGCCAGGCCTCAAGCCAAGCTTGGTTGGCTTTTGCGCGGACGCATGAAAGGAGATCCGAATTTCGCTGTCGAGCCGCAGACGTCCTTTTTCGAGCTGTTCGAACAAAAGATAAAGTGTCATCACTTTGGTGATCGACGCCGGAAAGCGCTGTTCGTTCTCGTTGCGGGCATAGAGGGTGTGTCCGGAATTGCCGTCCACGACGATCGCCGCGATATGCGATGCGCCGCCCCCCGCGGTGACACGATGGTAACGGATCGAGGCTTCATGGTGCCTGCGTCCTTCGAAATGGGCTTTCATCCAAGCATGGCGGTGGGCCCGCCAGCGGTGGGCTTCGGCAGGGGCAGCCATAAGGCCCACGACCGCCAAGGCAACGCCGGCCCCGGCCGCGGCGATTTCTTTGCGGCAAAACGTCGCGACAATCTTCCCCATTTTCCAGCGTCCCCGCAATTCAGCTGTCAAGTCCCAATCCAGGCGTGGCTGGATGATCCTCTCGGGGAACGGTAGTGGGACGCGGTTACCGGTTGGTTAAGGCTTCGGTTCAATTGCATCCGGTTCCAACATATATTGCACTGCACCATCACCTTGACGTGATTTGTGCGATGCACTAAGTAAGATCCTCGCGAGCCTACCGGACTCGCAATTCCAGCCGCCCTCGGTAGTGAGAGCCGGTCCACAATCGATAAAGAAAGTGACACAAATGGCGAATGAGTTTGAAGACATCCAAAAGTACGGCAAGGAGCAATTCGACGCGGCGACGGCGGCAACCACGAATTTCACCAAGACGCTGCAGGCGATCGCAACCGAAACGGCCGACTATTCCAAGAAATCCTTCGAGAATGGTTCCGCCTTCGTTGAAAAGCTGCTCGGCGCGAAATCCTATGAAAGCGCGATTCAGATCCAGTCGGACTATTGGAAGAGTTCCTACGCGGGTTTCGTAGCTGAGGCGACAAAGCTTGGCGAACTTTATTCAAGCCTTGCCAAGGAAGCTTTCAAGCCGCTCGAAGTCGCCTTCTCCAAAGTGCCTGGTCTGAAGAGCTAACAGCTCTTTTCCGTCGCCCAAGCTCCACTGGCAAGGAGCAAGGGAGTTCGAACCGGCCGGAAGGGGCCTCGGGGCTCGGCCGTGACCGGCCGGTGGTCTTTGTCGTAAATTGGCGGCGCCAGTTCTTTTGCTTTTCGTCGCCATAAAGCTGGCCACACAGCTCTCCGCACAATTAGAGTTTGATTTCAAAAGCAGGCGAGACCTTTAGCAGCGACTTGAACCTTTGTTTGTTTTGCATGATCCTATCCACCTCTGCAGCTTTGGGGGTCATGCGTTGCGAGGCCGTGGCAGGACCGGCCTCCCCTGGCGAAGAGGGATCCCATGGCCGAGATCAGGCAAGAGGTTGCCGTTGCAGCGGAGGATGTGGCTGTCACGGCCGAAGAAGACTCCGCGGCCCTTTCCGTAGCAGAGCTGCCAGCCGAGCCGCCCGCAGGCTCCGCGAGCATTCTCGAAGAGCCTGTAGCCGAATGCGGCCTAGATCTGGTCGCTGGGCTGACCGAAGCGGCGCTGGCCGAGGATTTCGAAGTTCTGGAGGAACTCAGCGAGGAAGGTTTGAGGACGGCAAAATCCCTCGCTGGACCTTTTCTCGAAGCTTTTGACTTGTTCGCGACCGAAACGTTGGACTATTCTAGGACATGTCTTGAGAACCGGACGGCCTTGGCGGGAGCATTGCTTCGCGCCAAAACCCTGACATCTGCCGCCGAAATTCAGACGAGCTACATGAAATTTGCTTACGCAAATTTCTTCGCGCATCTCATGAAAATGAGTGCGCTCTCTTTGCAGTGTCTTGGAGAAGCCGCCAAGCCGGCCCAACCTTAAGACGCTCTTCTAGTGGGCAGGCGCACTTCTGCGGACGGGCGCCGTTTCAGCCTGCCGCACCGCGAGCCCGCGCGCTCGCTCCTCACCCTTGAACTCCCCGAATTTTGAACCGCTCGCGTCTGCGGGACCTCTTATCTTGTCTACGTGCTTTGCACGCGTTCATGCCTGTTTTTTCGGCGTGAGGCTTCTTCTTTTGGCAAGAAACCATCTCAGATCCTGCCAGTTGGTCAAAAACTCGTATGGCCGAGAAACCGAACACGAGGTAAGATTAAATATGGCAGAAGCGTCGACCTTGGCGTCAATTCCTACTTGCCGACATCGCTCGCGCGTTGTTCACTAAAGGTCCACCTCTTGGCGAACGCGCCGGGTGGAATATCTTTGTAGGGCGAGGTTTTTGGTGGTGACGGACGACATGATTTGGCGAGGAGACGATCCGATCGAGCGGGGCGCCTGCGAGGCCACCGCCGGTCCAGTGTTGGCCGCCAAAGAGCCACGACAGGGGAGCGACGGCGGTCCCGGCTCCGGCACCTCAGTCATCACCCGTCCAAAGACGCAGGTTCGCCATCCGAATATGTATCGCGTCCTGCTTCTAAACGACGACTATACGCCGATGGAATTTGTGGTTTCCGTCCTGAAAAAATATTTCAACAAGGGTCCGGAAGAGGCAACCCGCATCATGCTTCATGTTCATCAGCATGGGGTCGGCGAATGCGGGGTCTATACTTACGAAATCGCCGAGACGAAAGTAACGCAGGTCATGGATCACGCGCGCAAGCATCAGCACCCCCTGCAGTGCATCATGGAAAAGAAGTGAGAGGTTGGAGCCAATGCCGTCGTTCTCCCGCAATCTCGAACAATCGCTGCATCGGGCTCTGGCCATCGCCAACGAGCGGCACCACGAATATGCTACGCTTGAACATTTGTTGTTCAGTTTGACCGAGGACGGGGATGCGGCCGCGGTGCTGCGAGCCTGTTCAGTTGACCTTGATCTTCTGCGGAAGAATCTTCGTGAGTATATCGACCAGGAACTCGACAATCTGGTCAGCGATGATCGTGAGGACGCCAAGCCGACGGCTGGATTTCAACGCGTCATCCAGAGAGCGGTCATCCATGTTCAATCCTCCGGGCGCGAGGAGGTCACGGGTGCCAACGTGCTTGTCGCGATCTTCGCCGAGCGCGAGAGCCATGCCGCTTATTTCCTGCAAGAGCAGGACATGACGCGCTACGACGCGGTCAACTACATCAGCCACGGGATTGCCAAGCGGCCTGGCCTTTCGGATTCGTCCCGAACCCCGCGTGGGACCGAGGAGGATGCCGAAGCACGCGAGGCAAGGGACGCCAAGGAAAACGGCGACTCGAAGAAGAAGGAAGGCGCACTCGAGGCCTATTGTGTCAACCTGAACAAGAAGGCGCGGGAAGGCCGGATCGATCCGCTGATCGGACGTGAGGCGGAGGTCCAGCGCACCATTCAGGTTTTGTGCCGCCGCCACAAAAACAACCCCTTGCTCGTCGGAGATCCGGGGGTCGGCAAGACCGCAATCGCCGAAGGCCTCGCTCGCAAGATTGTCAAGGGCGAGGTGCCGGAAGTCCTAGCTGAGGCCACGGTTTTCGCGCTTGACATGGGCACGCTTCTCGCAGGCACCCGCTACCGCGGGGACTTTGAGGAACGATTGAAGCAGGTGATGAAGGAAATCGAAAACCATAAGAAGGCGATTCTCTTCATCGATGAAATCCACACTGTGATCGGTGCTGGAGCGACGTCAGGCGGCGCCATGGACGCCTCGAATCTTCTGAAACCGGCCCTTGCTCAAGGCGTGTTGCGCTGCATTGGTTCGACAACCTACAAGGAGTACCGGCAGTATTTCGAGAAGGACCGTGCTCTTGTGCGGCGCTTCCAGAAGATCGATATCAACGAGCCTTCCATTCCTGACGCCATCGAAATCATGAAGGGTCTGAAGCCCTATTTCGAGGAGTTCCACAAGATCCGCTATACGAATGAAGCTGTGAAGGCGGCCGTGGAGCTTTCAGCGCGCTACATCAATGACCGCAAATTGCCCGACAAAGCGATCGACGTGATCGATGAGACTGGGGCAAGCCAGATGCTTCTGCCGGAGGCCAAACGCAAGAAGACGATTGGCATCAAGGAAGTCGAAGCAACCATCGCGACGATGGCACGGATCCCGCCAAAAACCGTCTCGAAGGACGATGCCGAGGTTCTCGAACATCTGACCGAGACTCTGGAGCGGGTCGTCTATGGCCAGAATGATGCGATCGCGGCACTGACGGCGGCGATCAAGCTGGCCCGCGCCGGTTTGCGCGACGGCGAGAAACCGATCGGCAGCTATCTCTTCTCAGGGCCGACTGGGGTCGGCAAGACCGAGGTCGCCCGCCAACTCGCGGTAAGCCTCGGCGTCGAGCTCGTCCGTTTCGACATGTCGGAATACATGGAGCGCCATACAGTCTCTCGGCTGATCGGCGCGCCTCCAGGCTATGTCGGCTTTGACCAGGGAGGGCTTCTGACCGATGCGATCGACCAGCATCCTCACTGCGTCCTTCTCCTCGACGAGATCGAAAAAGCCCATTCCGATCTTTACAACATCTTGTTGCAGGTTATGGACCACGGCAAGCTCACCGATCACAGCGGTAAGGCCGTCGATTTCCGCAACGTCATTTTGATCATGACGACCAATGCCGGCGCCTCCGATATGCAACGTGCCGCCTATGGTTTCACACGGTCGAAGCGTGAGGGGGAGGATGTTGAGGCAATCAACCGGATGTTCGCGCCCGAGTTTCGCAACCGTCTCGATGCGGTGGTGACGTTCAGGCATCTTCCGCAAGAGGTCATCGTCAAGGTCGTCGACAAATTCATCATGCAGCTCGAGGCCCAGCTTGCGGATCGTAATGTCACGATCGAACTCACCGACGAAGCGCGCAGCTGGCTGGTCGAACATGGCTATGACGAGCAGATGGGTGCCCGGCCCATGGCACGCGTCATCCAGCAGGCGATCAAGACGCCGCTCGCCGATGAAGTTCTGTTCGGCCGCCTGAAGAATGGTGGCACGGTGCGGGTTGTCGTAACCACGGAAGAAGACGGCGTCAAGAAATTGGGCTTTGTCTATCCAGAAGGTCCTGTTCTGCCTCGTCCCGAGCGCGACATCGTCGAGGCGAGCAAAAAACGAGTCCGGCCCGAGCCCGAGGTGCGCCGCGCCAAATCACGCCGTCTCAGAGGGGAAGAGGGCGGCGAAGAAAATGATGAGGATGATGATGCGCCGGGCGATGATGAAGCCGAGACGGTTGAGGAACCGGATCTGAAGCACTGAGCTAGAGGCCCGCGCGGACATCGATTTCATCTGACGGATGGCGCTTAGATCGCCTTGAGCGCCGCCACGATCTTATTCTGAAAGGTCTCCAGGACCTCGGGCTTCTCGTGTGCGCCGGTGTGCGGACGCAGCGCTACATCCTTCCAGCGCGGAAGAATGTGAAAATGCAGGTGAAACACGGTCTGGCCGCCAGCGGGCTCGTTATATTGAAGGACCGTGATCCCGTCCGCCGCGAGCGCCTCCTTGGCGGCACGTGCGAGTGTTTGCACGCGGGCGATGAGCTTGCCGAGCATCTCAGGATCGGCGTCGAGAATATTGCGGGCGGGAGATTTCGGCAGGACGAGCATGTGGCCGTCGGTTTGCGGCATGATGTCCATGAAAGCCAACGCCACATCATCCTCAAAGACCTTGTGGCACGGTATTTCGCCACGCAAAATTTTCGCGAAGATATTTGTTTCGTCGTAGGCCGGTGGCGGCATGGGCTTCCTCTTCTTGGTCTCGAATCTCGGCGCTCTTGGGCAGCCGCGCGTGGACCAGCAGCCAATTGTCGGTGATGGGCCTAAAGCACCCATCGAAATGCGCGTCGCAATTCCGCCGCGCGCGTCTGGGTTTACGCGTCCGCAAAGGAGTCGTGCCAATGCGGAGGCACATGACCGGCACGCTATACCTTAACTGGCGCGATTGTGGAGAGGATCAAGGGTCCTTTCTGAACGGCACAAGATCTTCATATTCGCGTAGCGCCTGATCGATATGAAGGCGCTCCTTTTCCAGATAATCTTCAATCGCACGGGCAAAACGCTGATCGCCTATCTCATGTGCCGAAAAGGTCGCGACCGGCCGGTAGCCCCTGGCAAGCTTATGT
>DATJBL010000051.1:0-2926 GCA_035515355.1 Methylocella sp. | reverse complement strand
CGTCCATTGCTGCGAGACCTTGCATTCGTTGGGTCCGTTCCGGCACCGGCTTCGTACTCGACGAGCACGGTGCGCATGCTCTGCCAGGCACATTCGGATTCACTTGCATGCTAAGCTGCCCTCGTGGATCAAGGGTTTAGTGTTGCAGCTTGCTTCAACGCCTTAAATTGGTTTGCGCAAGCTCAACCAATTCGTCGCCACGGCCGTTTATGATGGCCCTCAGCATATAGAGGCTGAACCCCTTTGCCTGCTCGAGCTGAATTTTCGGGGGTAAAACGAGTTCTTGTTTAGCGGTCACCACGTCAAGAAGTACCGGCCCATCGTATGCGAGCGTCTCCTTGATCGCGCTTTCAAGATGGGCCGGATCCTTAACGCGGATGCCATGGATGCCGATTGCTTTTGCCATCACGGCGAAATCTGGATTTTCAAGGTTGGTCCCGGTGTCGAGAAAGCCGGCCGCTTTCATTTCCATGGCCACGAAACCAAGCGATGCGTTGTTATATACAATGACCTTGACCGGCAGATTGAGCTGTTTCAGTGACAGAACGTCCCCCATAAGCATGGTGAAGCCGCCGTCACCGGACAAAGAGATGACTTGCCGGTCTGGAAAGGCCGCCTGCGCTCCTATGGCCTGGGGCAACGCATTCGCCATGGACCCATGATTGAACGAGCCGATCAGGCGGCGTTTGCCGTTCATGGAGAGATAGCGCGCCGCCCACACCGTTGGCGTGCCCACGTCAGCCGTGAAAATAGCGTCTTCCTTGGCGAAGGAATTTAGAAGATGTGTCACGCGCTGTGGATGAATGCGTTTATCCTTGGGCCTCGGTTTGGCAAGCTCGTCGAGACCGCGACGCGCGGTTTCATAATGCGCCCTTGCACGCTCTAAGAATCGCCGATCTGTTTTCGGCTGCAGCCTCGGGCGGATTGCCTGAAGGGTGGCTTTGACGTCTCCAACCAGCCCGAGGTCGACAGGCGCACGCCTGCAGAGCGCTTCCGGGCTGATGTCTACCTGCACAATCTTTGCTTTCGTGGGATAGAAATTTCGATAGGGAAAATCGGTGCCCAACATTAATAGCGTATCGCAATTAAGCATGGCGTGATAGCCGGAAGAAAAACCAATCAGCCCTGTCATGCCTACATCAAAAGGATTGTCCCATTCGATGTGCTCCTTGCCCCGCAGAGCGTGCACTATCGGAGCGGCCAGCAAATCGGCAAGTGCCACTATTTCGTCGTGAGCACCGGCGCACCCGCTCCCGCAGAGCATGGTGATCGCTTCCGACGATTCGAGCAGCCGCCCTAGCCGATTGAGATCGCTTTCGGCGGGAATGACAGCCGGCTGTGGAGAACTCGTCCAGCGCACCGTGGCTTTGCTCGGAGCTGGCTTTAGCGCGATGTCGCCTGGAAGAACGATCATGGCTACGCCCCGCTCCCTCACCGCGGTGTTCATTGCCGTCTCGAGCACGCGGGGAAACTGCTGCGGGTGTGTGATCAGCTCCACGTAATGGCTACACTCGCGAAAGAGGTCCTGCGGGTGTGTTTCCTGAAAATAGTGCAATCCGATTTCGGACGATGGAATGTGGGCGGCAATCGCCAGAACGGGAACGTAGTTGCGGTGACAGTCGAATAGGCCGTTGATCAGATGCAAATTGCCAGGTCCGCAACTTCCCGCGCATACGGCCAGGTTCCCGGTCAAAGCTGCCTCGGCTCCAGCGGCAAAGGCGGCCGTCTCTTCATGACGCACGTGCATCCAAACAATGCGATTCAGCCGGCGCAGGCTGTCGCTTAGTCCGTTGAGGCTATCGCCCGTTACACCCCAAATGCGTTTGACACCGGCGTCCGCAAGCGTCTGGGTGAGCAGGTCCGCGATGGTGGCCATTCTTTTAAGTCCTTTGCGGGGGTGCGTGCTCGCATGGGTCGGAGCGTCCGCAAATTGAGGCGTCTCGCCCAACCTGGTGTTGTGCACTGCAAGTATTGGACAACCGGGGAACGCAGCGCCGGCTCTGGGGGTTTCCAGACTCTCGTAGCCGCATTGTCGCGGGAACGCCGTCGTCAGGTCTTCGTTAGCCCCGCGGCGCATCTCAATTTTCACCGACGCGATGCGCCTAAGCAGCCAAAGGAGTGCCCGCATGCGCATTGCACAGATCGCGCCGCTCACCGAAGCGGTACCGCCCAAGCTTTATGGCGGGACCGAGCGTGTCATATCCTGGCTGACCGAGGCCCTCATCGAGGCCGGCCACGATCTGACCCTCTTCGCGAGCGGAGATTCAGAAACGCGGGCGAAGCTCGAGCCCGTTTGGCCGCGTGCGCTGCGCCTCGACGGCTCCGTCTGCGATGCCAATGCGCTGCACATGTCGATGCTCGAAAGCGTCGCCCAGCGAGCCGCCGAGTTCGACCTTTTGCACTTTCATCTCGACTATTACCCCTTCTCGCTCTTCTCGCGCCTGCCGGTCCCCTTCGTTACGACCATGCACGGGCGCCTCGATCTGCCCGAGCACCAGGCGGTCTTCCGGACGTTCTCGTCCGCGCCCGTCGTCTCCATCTCCCATTCGCAGCGTGCGCCCCTGCCCGATGCGTGCTGGGTGGGGACAGTGCATCACGGGGCGCCGGAACGATTGCTGATGCCAACGGGAAAGCGGCCCGAGTACCTCGCCTTCCTCGGCCGTATCTCGCCCGAGAAGGGCCTGCCGAAGGCAGTCGAGGTCGCGCGCCGATGCGGCGTACCGCTCAAGATCGCGGCCAAGGTCGACAAGGTCGATACCGACTATTTCGCCGCCGAGATCAAGCCGCTCCTGAATGGCCCCGACATCGAGTTCGTGGGCGAGATTACGGACGCGGAGAAATCCGAGTTTCTGAGCGGGGCAATCGCATTGCTGACCCTGATCGAATGGCCGGAGCCGTTCGGGCTTGTCATGATCGAGGCCATGGC
>DATJBL010000050.1:0-118637 GCA_035515355.1 Methylocella sp. | reverse complement strand
TGGATCTTTTTTGCGTCAAAGACGTGCAGCGGGCGGGCGCGATCGAACGTCAGATAATTGGTGATATCGACGAGCGCGTTGATCGGCCGCAGCCCAATCGCCCTGAGCCGCCTCTGCATCCAGGCGGGACTTGGGCCATTGTGAACGCCCTTGACGAGGCGAAGCGCAAAGGCGGGTGCAAGACGCGCGTCGTCCGGCGAAAAATCGAGCCGAACCCCGACTGGGCAGGGAAAACCGCCATTGACTGGGGTAATCGGCCTATTTTTTAGTTTGCCAAGTCGCGCGGCCGCAAGGTCGCGGGCAATTCCGTCGATCCCCGCGGCATCGGGCCGGTTGGGCAAAAGATTGATCTCAACCACCGCATCATCGAGACCCGACCAGACCGCATAAGGCTGGCCGGTGGGTGCTTCCTCAGGCAAATCAAGAATGCCGTCATGGTCATCGGAGATTTCAAGCTCGGCACCCGAGCAAAGCATGCCATTCGATTCGACACCTCGGATCACGCCCTTACCCAGGGTAATTTTTTTGCCGGGAATCGTGGCGCCGGGGGCGGCAAACACCGATTTCATGCCGCTCCGGGCGTTCGGCGCCCCGCAGACGACCTGCACCGGAGCCGGTCCTCCCGTGTCAACGAGGCAGACCCGCAGCCGGTCGGCATTCGGGTGCGGCTTCGCCTCGACGACACGGGCTATGACGAAATCCTTGAGCGCCGAAGCCGGATCGCTGACATGCTCGACTTCAAGGCCAGTTCGGGTCAGCGCGGCGACGATTTCGTCGAGCGTGGCATCGGTGGCAAGGTGATCCTTCAGCCAGGAAAAAGTAAATTTCATCTTGGTTCCAAAAGGCGTCGGTCCGGAGCAGAAGGCGTCTGGCGCCGCTCGCGCGTCCCATTTGTCTCTCTAGAGCGTTTTCTGGCCGAGAGACAACGTGCTGCGACGAAATTTCGACCGGAGCCTTGTAAGCTGAGGTGATGCCGCAGGGCAGAAGCCGGCTCGCCACCGCCGTTAATTCCTTGTCGGCCGCTTGGCCATATGCCAAGAACACAACGAGGAGAATAGTTCAATGGCACGACGGATCGCGATTATTCAAGGCCATCCGGACGCCGCCGGACATCATCTCTGCCATGCCCTCGCCGATGCTTATGCGAAAGGCGCCGAAGCGGCCGGTCACCAGGTCCTGCGCATCGAGACCGCTCAACTCGATTTTCCGCTGTTGCGTACGAGAGAGGAATTTAACCGCGCGTCGGCGCCATCCATTCTGCAACCTGCCCAAGAGGCCATCGCGAATGCTGATCATCTTGTGATTATCTATCCCTTGTGGCTCGGCTCAATGCCTGCCCTGTTGAAGGCCTTTCTTGAACAAGTTTTCCGCCCCGGCTTCGCCTTTGAGTTAACTGACCCTGCGCACGGAAAGCTCACGAGGCTGCTCAAAGGCAAAAGCGCCCGCGTCATCGTCACAATGGGCATGCCGGCTTTCATCTACCGCTGGTATTTCGGCGCCCACGGATTAAGGAGCTTGGAACGCAATATCCTTCGATTTTGCGGGATCGGGCCAATCAAGGAGAGCCTCGTTGGAATGGTCGATACGATGAGCGACGCCAAACGCGAAAAATGGTTGGCGAACATGGCCGAGCTTGGCCGGCTCGCGGCCTGAGCCCAGCGCCTGTGCCGGGTACGGACACATGGATCTGGGTTTTGACGGAGTCTTTCCTTAGGCAACGGACTCGATGGAGACAAGATAAGCATGGTATTCCGGGAACCCCTCCGAGTCGCAGCTTGGTGTTTGGCCTTCGCGATGGAATTAAGCATCGGAGGGGTGGGTTACACCGCGGACTGGGCGCCCGGCCCCCCTCCCGTCCCGGACTTTTTGGAAGGCGATGGAGTCCCCTGCTCGGCCGGGGCGCCTTTTTGGGCACCCCCGGCTGCCACGGCAGCGGTGCTCCCGTGGCCCTCGGTTTGGCTCGGACATTTCTCCGGAGGACGGCCCTATACTGACGCCTATGGCCAGACACTTGTCGATTGGCGGGACGAGAAACATTGTTTTCCCTCGCGGCGATTATGCAACACCTGGATTGGCGACCTGCGCCGTGCCTATCACCGGCCGGAAGGTTACTGGACTTGTCTGCTTCTGCGCTAAAGCATAGCTGCCGAAAATTGCGGATTTTTTGAATAGAACCATCCAACAAAAAAATGGTAAAGACCTGTGCCTATCACCTTCGAGGCAATGTTCGTTCCGGATGCGCGCGGGGCGCCTGCATCCTATATTTCATAGTGACATTGAATTGGAGACCCGGGATGTTTGATGCCCTGAAGAATTTTGTCGCCGAAATCTCCGGCACGGCGCCGCTGACCCGGCGCTTCGACGAAGAGGATTATCGTCTCGCGGCGGTTGCCTTGCTTATTCATGTCGCCAATGTCGACGGCAAGACGGATCTCGCCGAACAGCGCCGCCTGAGGACGATCATCGGCGAACGTTTCGGCCTAGATCAGAAAGCGGCGATGGAGCTCATTGCGGCGGCCGAACAAAGCGACCGCGAGGCCGTGGATTTCTATCACTTCACCAGCGTCCTCAAACGCGCCCTAGATGATGATGGGCGGCAGAAGATCGTGGAAATGCTGTGGGAAATCGCTTATGCCGACGGCGCCGCCGACGAATTCGAAGAAAATACGATTTGGCGCATCGCCGAACTTCTCGGCGTCTCGACCCGCGAGAGGGTTTTGCTTCGTCAGCATGTCGCAGGGCGAGTTCCAACCGAGGCTCACGCCTTCGAAGGCCCATGGTCGGCGGCCGCGATAAAAGGCGAAGCATGAGTGAGGCGGTTTCCACTCGGAGCGATGTGCGACCGAAAGCTCGCAGCGTAACCTTGATTACGGGCGCTTCTGGAGGGATCGGCGCCGACCTTGCCCGAGTTTTCGCAGGACACGGTCATGATCTCGTCCTCGTCGCGCGCGGCCGCACAAAGCTCGAAGCCCTTGCGGAGGAAATCGCGGTGGGGGGTCGGCCCCGGCCCCTGGTTATTGAGTTGGATCTCACGGAACCCGTGGCGGTGGATAAACTCGCGGCGGCGCTTGAGGCCGAAAATGCCACACCCGAAATTCTCGTGAACAATGCCGGATTCGGCCTTGCAGGAGTCGCTGCGGACCTCGATCCGGCTGAACAATTGGCGATCATCGACCTGAATATTCGCGCGGCCGTGGAAATGATTCTGCGCTTCCTTCCCGAGATCCGCAAGGCGCGCGGAAAAATCCTCAATGTCGCGTCCATCGCGGCCTATTTTCCGGGCGGTCCCAGAATGGCAGCCTACTATGCCTCGAAGGCCTTTATCCTGTCCTTCTCACGAGGGCTCTCGCAGGAACTGCGCTCGCAAGGCGTCACCGTGTCGGCGCTTTGCCCTGGCTACACAAGGACGGATTTCCAGTCCCGGGCAGGGATTGGCCCCACTATGGGTCTCTCCCGTCTTCCGGCCACCTCGGCCATGGAGGTCGCCGAGGCGGGTTATAGCGGGCTCATGGCGGGACATTGCGAGATCGTGCCTGGATTCTTGAATAAGCTCAGCGTTTTGTTCTTGCCATTTTTGCCAAAGGCCGTAATCCTACCGGTGATTTCGCGATTGCAGCAAAATCGGGCTGCACTCTCCTGACGGTCAGGTTTGATTTCTAAATTGCGAATGAATCCAGCTCACCCCAACTTTTGCCGCAGGGTTCTCATCATCCTGCATCAAAAACATTCCACTCCAGGGCGGCTCGGCCGGCTCCTGCGGGTGCGAGGATACGAGCTTGATTGCCGACGCCCCCGATTCGGCGACCCGCTGCCTGAAACGCTGCAAAGCTATGCTGGGGTCATAGTGTTCGGCGGTCCGATGAGCGTCAATGACGAAGATGCTTGGTTGCGGCGCGAAATCGAGTGGATTGGAGTCCCGCTGAAAGAAGGCAAGCCGTTCCTTGGCATTTGTCTTGGTGCGCAGATGCTCGCCCGCCACCTCGGTCATTGCGTCCGCCCCCATCCTCTGGGTCGGGTGGAACTCGGCTATTACCCCATCCATCCGACGGAACACGGACACCGCATTTGCGAGTGCGCCTTCCCAAACCACGTCTATCAATGGCATCGGGAAGGTTTTGATCTGCCATGTGGGTCAACTCTTCTTGCGAAAGGGCAGGATTTCGAGGCGCAGGCTTTCCGTTACGGCGATAAGGCCTATGGCTTCCAATTCCATCCGGAGGTGACCCTCGCAACCATGTGCCGCTGGTCGCTCCTGACTTTGGAGGGTCTTGCCGAACCCGGCGCCCGGCCTCGCCACCGCCATATCGAAGGTTGGTTCCGGCACGACCGCGCCGTGGCGCGCTGGTCGAGCTCTTTTCTGCGCCAATGGCTCGGTAACAGCAACGTTCCCGCTCGTCCTGGCTGACCGGCTGGCTTGTCAGGTTCGCCTGCGGCGACTCTAGACCAATAGTTCGGCGCCAAAGCACCCAACCGAGTCCCTAGACGCAAACGCCGCCGTCCCACCGCTATTCGCCAGAGGACTGGCGAAGGAAGGCGGGGGAGCGGCGGCCGACGCGATTAAAATTGTTCGGTAATTAAATTCTCGGGGTGAGGCTGGGAGGATCGGCAACTCACCCGCTGTTTCTCGGACTATTGCAGCAACGTTGGCGCTGTGCATCGGACATTTGTCCTATATCGAAATGTTGCCAGACTTTGCGGACCCGTCTAGGGTTCGCCTGGAGGGGATCCGGATGCTTGAGAAGGGGCAAGCCCACGGACCCTTTTCTGATCGATAGCAAGCGCAGCTGCGATTTTTTGCCGGGAGAGGGATCGGCGTTCCATGGCGTTTTCCAACCGTTGGTCCCCAGCCGGGGTCTCCCGTCTTTGACGTTCCCATCAGCTTTGTGCAAATGCGAAAAGGAAGCCAACCGCTAGCGCCAGCTCAGATGGCTAACGGCGTTCGTTCAGCCTGGACCGGGGGACAGACCCGTGAGCGATGACCGCGATTTTATCGCCCTCATCGATTTCATCTACGCGGCGGTGCTCGACGGAAATCTCTGGCCGACGGTATTGGGGAAACTCGCCCATGCGACCTCAACGATGCAGGCCATCATCGCGACCATGGACCAGCGCACCAATAGCTTTGCTTCGATTTCGCGGCGCGCCTATCCCGATTTGGAGGCCAGCTATTGGAATTACTGGGCGTTCCACAATCCACTCTGGACGAATACGATGTCCTTTCCTGCCGGCAAGGTCTATTCGCTCGACGCATTGATGCCTCGGCAGGAGTTCATCAGGACGCCCGTTTTCAACGAATGGTGGAAGCCTGCCGACTACAGCCTTGGGATGCTGGGCGTCAATGTTTATGCCGAGGAGCGGGTGTCCTCGCTGATCTGCGTCATCAATGCACCCGGCCACGATGTTCTGACAAATGAACAAACCCGCATCTTCGCAGCGGCAGTGCGCCACGTTGCGCGTGCCATACGCATCCATCGGCGCCTCCGAACCCTGGATTACATGAATGGCTCGACGCCGGAGCGTTTCGAAGGCTGGCACCGGGGAGCGATCTTGGCCGACGCTGCCGGAAATGCCCTCTACATCAATGCCGCGGCGCGGGCACTCCTTGATGCCGAAAATGGGCTGGTTCTCAAGGATGGATGTCTCGCGACAACTGATGGCCGCGACACATTGCAACGGCTGATCGCCTCGTGTGCACCCATGATCGGGCCGCTGCGCGGACCGCTCGGCGGAGAATTCCAAATACCGCGCGGCCCACAGCGTGCCCCCCTCCAGGCGACAGTGACCCCGTTTCGCACCAAGGAGCTGCTCCCCGAGGTCCCGTGGCTCGGCTTGCGGGCCCCGGTTGCTATGATCACGATCATCGACCCAGAAACGGTCCGCCAGCGCCTTGTCCGTGATCTCCACGAGCGTTTCGGTCTAACCGCAGCCGAGGCGGGACTGGCGGCCGAGATCGTCAAGGGTGACGGCCGCGAGGCGGCCGCGAGGCGGCGAGGAATTTCAGTAGCGACAGCCCGCTCGCAACTCTCCAGCATATTTGAAAAAACCGGAACGCACCGCCAGGCCGAACTCGTCCATCTCCTGCTCGAACTCGCGAACACCGCAAATTGAGGCTACTGAGGCCAATCCACCACCTCGCGACCCGGCGCGCTTATGGAATTGGAACAGCGAGGAAAGATCAGCGTTCAAAACCAGCGATCCAGCTTCCAATTGGAAGGTTCACGAGGAGATTCGAGCTGGGCCGCTCATGCGGCCAAGAGTGGAGAGAGTGCTATGAACACAAGTTTGAGATTTCTCTTGGCTGCAGGCGTTAGTCTTGGCAGCCTCGATTTTATTGCCCAATCCGCTTTGGCTGTGCCTTTGAGCGGAGTTGATTCCCCGCTTACCAGCACGGCTGACGAGGTGCAGCCTGTTGCAAACACCCGCTGGATTTGTGGCCGTCATACCTGCCATCGGGTTCGCGAGTGCCGCCACTTTGAGTGGGGACCCTGTTACGGCTGGTGGAGTCCGGAGCGCTGGGACCCCTATGCTTGGTATCCTGACGGGATATACCACAACCGTTATTACTATTGATTGCGGAGCGATAGCCTTGCGCAAGCTTCTCCATTTTGTCTTGCCGGGAAAGTTTCCCCGCCTGGCCGCAACTTAAGAGCCGGCCCCGGGCGCTCCGCGCACCGGGGTCATCTTTCGGGCAGGCCTCGCGGCAATATGTCGTCCACGCCGCGCGCGACTTCGCGGATTTATTTGCGAGGCTTGGGAGTCAAAAGAATTCAGCAGCAGGGCCGGCGCAGATCGATTCGGCGCCCGTGCTCAACTGCCATGCTGGACGAAGGTCTTAAGGGTTGCTAGAGCCCGCCAGCGTTGCCGCAAAGCAAAACCATCAACAGGATCAAGCAACATGGGCACCACTCGAAGCGAGCGCGTCGCGGAGTCGAGCCTTGGCCGACACCGATTGTATATGGGGAACGCAATCGGTATAAGGGCTGCGATTTGGGATTGGGAGACTCGCACGTGGCTGTCGAGCAAATAGAAGGCGGCTACAAACCGACCGAAGACGAAGCTTTTATGAATGAGCGCCAGAGGGAATATTTCCGGCGCAAGCTTATCGCGTGGAAGGAAGATATTTTGCGGGAAAGCCAGGAGACACTGGTTGTCCTGCAGAATGAGAACGAAAATCATCCCGATCTCGCGGATCGGGCCTCGTTTGAAACCGACCGCTCCATTGAATTGCGGGCGCGTGACCGGCAACGCAAACTGATCGCAAAGATCGACGCGGCGCTGGCTCGGCTCGATGATGGAACTTATGGCTATTGCGAAGAAACCGGCGAGCCGATCAGCCTGAAACGCCTTGACGCGCGGCCGATCGCGACCCTCTCGGTGGAAGCGCAGGAGCGCCATGAACGGCGCGAGCGAACCTATCGTGAAACCTAAAGCGGTGCCGGTCGGGCCCCTTGTTTTTCTGACCGGGCACGAAAGTCCCCGTTTCGAGGGCCCGCAGCCGTGACGGACCGTTCAATATGAATTGTTTGGGGGCTCTCTTTCCGTCTTTTAGCTTGGACCGCGTCCGAGAAGCTTGGCCATCTCTGCTTCCAATGTATCCACGTCGGCTTGTGGCGGAAAGTTGCGGGCCAAACCGCCCGAAATAGCGGTTGGAGCAGGCGCCCCAGTTGTTGGCGCGGCAGCCGCGGGCTCGCCGCCCGGCGCGGTGATGCTCAGCGCAGGCGATGTCGGAACGTCCTCCGAGCTTGACAGAGGCTTTGGGAGGTTAGAGGCCGCCGGTGGCATTTCGGCAGCGCTCGAAGGCGCAAGCCGGACGCCCGTTCCGTTTGTCTGGCGGAGGCCGGAGGGCCGTACGAAGGGCGTAGCGACCGACGCCCGCCGAAAGTCCTTGGGAGGTGGAGGTCCCGCCGCAGGCTCGGACGCTTGCGGGCGGTCCGCACGGCCGCCAAGGGGTTGGCGCTGATTGGAGGCGTTCGGGCCGGTAGGAACAAAGGGCTGAGGCGAAGGACGTTTTGGTGGGAACGGAAAAGCGGACGGCCTGACCGAGGGCGAGACAGCGGAAGACCCGGATGCCGTGATCGGATCCTCCATTAGAAGCCCAACTCCTCCGGGATTTTGATCCAGCATAGCAGCAGCCGGAGCCGGAACCGGCGTTTTCCGTGGGAGCGGATTTGGCGGCGCGGCTTCTGCCACAGAAGGCCACGAAACCCCTGCCGATGAGGCCTCTCTCGGTTCTTTGTCGCGGCCTCTCGCATCGCGGAAGTCACGTGGTTCACGGCTCTCGGCGCGGATGATTTGCGATTCGATGACGAGGTCATTCGGACCGCCGATCATCAAAAGATGCTCAACATTGTCGCGCCGAATAATCACAAGCTGGCGTTGCCGGTCAAGATCGAAGGCATCGACGGTTCCAAGCCTGGGAGGCCGGGCCCGTCCGTTGCGCGAAAGCCGGAGTTTTCGCCCGGAGACGAGGCGGAAAATCACAGAAAACAGAATCGCCGCAGCGAGGAACGCGATCGCCGCGGCGATTAAGGTGAAACTCTTACTGGCCAAAAAATTTTCGGTTAACTCCGGCATGACGCAGCGTACCCGTAAAAAATGTCGATAAAGGTTTTCTAGCGTAGCACGCCTCAGAGCGCCATGCTGGTCAAGGATAACAAATGTTAACGAAATTCACCACAATTCGACGGCTGACCCGTCCGTGGCTCGCGGGCCCAGGGAATCACGGCGTCTCTGCGGGATGGGTGGGATGAGAGGCCAGCTGAAGGTATCCCCTGTCGGGCCGTTTGGCGCCAGACCAAATCACTGCTTCAGGAGGGCCTGCAACGTCGACTTAGGTACGAAAAATGATCAAACCCGGTCCAACGGATGAAATTCCATGAGCGAGCAGATAACATTCGCGATCGGCCGTGAAACAGGACCCGTCGGCAGCCAGACCTTAACCTTGGCTTTTTTTATACTTTTGGTTGGGGCAGTTGCGGCTTTTTTCTTCCTGCCGGATGAAAGTGGCGTCAATGCTGTGATCTTGCTGCTTGCCCTCTTCGCCATCGCGGGGATCTGCACATCATTCGCCTTTACGGTGGGCCTTCTGCGCTTTTCGGGACAGGCGTCGCGGAGCGACGTCACCAAGCTCATCTGCGACGGGAAGAGTGAAGGGCTGATTGTCACCAGCGCCGGGGGCAAGATCCTTTATGCGAACGAGACCTATTTGGCGTTGGCGGGCGCACGTCGCCTCGCGGATGTGCGACCGGTGGAGCGGCTCTTTTCCGGCTCACCCGAGATCTCCGAGGCCATATACCGGCTGGCGCAAGCCGCACGCAATGGCAAGGCGAATATGGAGGAGGTGCGTTTGTCGCCACCGCTCAACAGGGGGGGCGAGGCTGGCTGGTATAAGATCGAAGTCAGCCCGCTCGCATTGGGAGGGGCGCGCGACGGCTGCTTGTGGTCTGTCGCGGATGTCACAGGCGAAAGGCAAAGACAGGAAAGTGTCTTCCAGGAATTACGGCACGCGATCGACTTTTTGGATCATGCGCCGGCTGGATTTTTTTCTTGCAGCCGCGATGGCCACATTTCTTACATGAATGCGACCCTTGCGGGATGGCTCGGATACGACCCGGCGGAGGCCGGTTCCGGACGTCTCAAGTTAACCGACTTCATGACCGGTAGCGGCGCCGCACGGATGAGCTCGGTCACCGGCCGCGCAGGCGAATTATGCACGGAGCAATTCGACGTCGACCTCAAAGATCACAAGGGTCAAAGCCGCCCCGCGCGCGTGCTCCACAGCCTCTCGTTCAATCAAGACGGTCAATCGGAGCCATCGCGCACGCTCGTCCTCAACCACCTGTCTGGCGAGGAACCAGCCGAGGATCTGCGCGCCGTAGAGATGCGCTTCGCGCGGGCTTTCAATGCAACGCCGATGGCGATCGCCATCCTCGATAAGAATGGCCGGATCACACGTTCGAATGCGGCCTTTGCGCGGCTGATGCCGGAAAGCTTGAAGCAACCAGACCTCGCTGCGCGCTCGATTTTCGCCGGAGTACTCGATCGCGACCGCGCCAATCTTGAAGCCGCCATCGCCGCAGCGTTTCGCTCGACGCCGGATATCGCGCCGGTCGATGTCGGTCTCACGGGCGAAGGCGAGCGCTCGGCAAGATTGTTCGTCTCTGCCGCGGAAGAACATGACGGAAGTGGCGTCACGGTCTATGCGCTCGACACGACCGAGCAGCGGGCTTTGCAGAACAATCTCGCACAATCCCAGAAGATGCAGGCGATCGGACAGCTTGCCGGAGGTGTCGCGCATGATTTCAACAATGTGCTGACCGCGATTATTGGCTACTCCGACCTGCTTCTTGCCAATCACCGCCCGACGGACCCATCGTTTCAGGACATCAATCAAATCAAACAAAACGCCAATCGGGCGGCCTCGCTGGTGCGGCAGCTTCTGGCTTTTTCGCGCCGTCAGACATTGCGGCCCCAAGTCCTGCAATTGGGCGATGTCTTATCTGATTTGCAAATGCTGATGCGCCGGCTTGTCGGCGAAAAAATCGATCTCGAACTGCGCCACGGCCGCGATCTCTGGCTCGTCGAAGCCGACGTCAATCAATTCGAGCATGTTCTTGTCAATTTGATCGTCAATGCCCGGGATGCGATGCCGGACGGCGGCAAGATTATTCTGCGCACCCGCAATGTACCCGCTGCCGAG
This sequence comes from Methylocella sp., assembly GCA_035515355.1. GTDB lineage: Bacteria > Pseudomonadota > Alphaproteobacteria > Rhizobiales > Beijerinckiaceae > Methylocapsa. The sequence goes on along the minus strand of DATJBL010000050.1, from coordinate 107,938 downwards.
TGCGCCAGCTTCAACGAGACGTCGCTCACTCTGGCTGACTATGTTGCTATCGAGGTCGAGGATTTCGGCCATGGCATCGCGCCCGAAGTGAAGGACAAGATCTTCGAGCCGTTTTTCACCACCAAGGAGGTCGGAAAAGGAACGGGACTTGGCCTCGCCATGGTGTACGGCATCGTAAAGCAAACGGGTGGCTATGTTTTTTGCACGAGCACAATCGACAAAGGCACGGTCTTCACGATCCTTTTGCCCCGCTATATTCCGCACGAACGCCAAGCACCACGCTCCGCCGAACAAGCGAATGCACCAGCTGCTGATCTCACAGGTCACGGCACGATCCTTCTCGTCGAGGACGAGGAAGCAGTCCGGGCCTTCGGAGCCCGCGCGCTCGCTTCGCGTGGCTATACTGTATTGCAAGCGTCCTCCGGCATCGAAGCCTTGCAGATCGTCGAGCAACACGCCGCGATCATCGACCTTGTCGTTTCCGATGTCGTGATGCCGGAGATGGATGGGCCGACCATGCTTGGTGAATTACGCAAACGCGGCGTCAAGGCTAAAGTTATTTTTGTTTCCGGCTACGCCGAGGATGCTTTTGCCAAAAACCTGCCCGAAGGGGAGGATTTCGGGTTTCTCCCAAAACCATTTAGCTTGAAGCAACTGATTGAAGCGGTCAAAGGCAAGCAGTGAAAGGATCGGGGACGAGGTTCAAAGGCCAGGATCCCCCTCTGGTCGCTGCCGAACTCAGCGCACCGTCTTGCCCTTCCCCAAATTGCTGTGGCTGCGCCCATAAAGGAAATAAATGGCGAGGCCGATCACGAACCAGATGACAACGCTCATCCACGTCTCGCTCGGCAGGCTCACCATCAAAAATACCGCCGAAGCTGTGCCAAGCGGCGCCACCACAAAAACGGCCGGTGTTTTGAAAGGACGGTGAATTTCAGGATGGGTGATCCGCAAAACAAGAACGCCAAGACACACGACAGCAAAAGCAAACAGGGTCCCAAGACTGACGAGTTTGCCGACCAGACCGATCGGTAGAAGGCCTGACAAAACTGCGACAATGACACCCGTGATCAGCGTCGTGATGTAGGGGGTGCGAAACCTTGGATGGACGATTGCCGCGAAGGGCGGCAGAAGACCGTCGCGCGCCATGGAATAGAAAATCCGCGGTTGGCCAAGCAACAGCACCAGAACGACCGAACTCAAACCGAGGATCGCGCCGAACTTGATGACCGAGGCGAACCAGCCAAACCCCATGGCATCGGCGCCGAGCGCGATCGGATCCGGCACGTCAAGCCTGTCGAAGGGCACAAGACCGGTTATGACAAGGCTTACCAGGACGTAAAGCACAGTGCAGATCGCGAGTGATCCGAGAATGCCAATCGGCATATCCCGCTGCGGGTTTCGCGCTTCCTGGGCGGCAGTCGATACGGCGTCGAAGCCGATATAGGCAAAGAACACGACGGCGGCACCGCTAATGATCCCGCTCCAGCCATATTGGCCGGGACCCGCGTTTGGGGGAATGAAGGCGCCCGTGGGATTGCTCGCCGTGATCCAGTTCGAACTTTTGACGAACCAGACTCCCGCAAGGATGAACGCCACGACGATCACCAATTTGAGGGCGACGATTGTGTTATTGACCTGCGCTGATTCCCGGATGCCGATAACAAGCAACATGGTTACCGCGAGAATCACAAAGACGGCCGGCAAATTAACCAGCGTACCGGTCGCCAACAGGGTTCCCGCCGCCGGATCATAGGTGAGTGGCGCCGACGCAAATTCGGCTGGAATCACGACTCCGAGATCACGCAAGAAGCTTGTGACATAGCCGGACCAGCCGATTGCGACAGTCGTCGCGCCGAACGCATATTCGAGGATGAGGTCCCACCCGATAACCCAGGCAACGAATTCTCCCATGGTCGCATAGGCATAGGTATAGGCGCTCCCGGCAACTGGCACTGTTGCGGCCATTTCGGCATAGCAGAGGCCTGCGAAGGCGCAGACAATTCCCGCGAGCACAAAGGAAAGACTTACCGCTGGCCCTGCATGGGCGGCGGCAGCATGGCCAGTCAGGACGAAGATGCCCGCGCCGATAATGGCGCCGATGCCGAGGGAGACAAGGCTCGCAAGCGAGAGTGTTCTGTGCAGCCGCGCTTCGCCAGGCGCAGCCCCGAACTCGCCTTCCTTTGCCTCGGCCTGAAGCGCTGCAATCGGCTTGCGCACCCACATATTCGCCATTCCAAAAGTCTCCTACTTGACGGCGCCCTTGGCTCGCCGCGTATGATGATACGCTTTAAAACCGGCTGACGATATCAGCTAGCTGCGGGCGAACGCGATCCTCGCGAGGACCCTCCGCATGGCCGATATGGATAAATCCAGCGACTTTTTCGTTCTCCGCGACGCCAAGCCGGGCAAGAACGGCGCGATCATAGGCATACCATTCAGTGAGCCAGATCGAGGCAAACCCCAGAGCGTTCGCGGCCACCATCAGATTCATGCAAACCGCCCCTGCCGATAGAACCTGTTCCCATTCCGGGATTTTGGGATGCGGGGCCGCACGGGAGATGACGCCGACAACCAGTGGCGCGTGAGAGAAACGTGTCCTCTCGGCTTCGATGCGCCGATCGTCTTCGCCTGGATGCGCCTTGCAATAAACATCCGCAAAAATCTCGCCGGCCCGCGTACACCCTGAGCCCTCAAATAGGATGAAGCGCCACGGTGCAAGCTTGCCATGATCAGGAACCCGCGCTGCGAGCGCTAATAGAATTTCTATCTCCTTGGGTGAGGGACCCGGGCCGGACATTGCCGCCGGAGGCGCGGAACGCCTCGCCCGCAAAAGCGCGATCGTATCGTTCATGGAGAGTTCATGCTTTCCTGATTAAGGTCTAGCTTCGCAATGCTTAAGTTCCCGTCGGAAACTCCCATGCAGGAGTCTCGCCAAGGAGACAGTTCCGCGAAGCGAAGTTCAATACGGGTTGCGTACAAGCCAAAGCGGATCTGGAAGAAGGTCATTGCCACGAAAACGTCAATTTAAGGACCGATCAGAATTGGCTAGTCTCCAGACTTACTCATTTAGTATCGGCTGTTCGTGGCCCCACATGCACAAAAGGATCTCAAGCATACTCGGCCGCGCTAGGCTCATTTTGCCTACCTCTTCGGGCATGCTACAGTTTATGGCTTCTTCGGGAGGCCTCACAACGCACCGCTTCGCCGTTCTATCTTGCGCGATGCGAGGTCATCTCGCTCACCCGCATTGAACCAGCCCGCACCGGATCACAAATGTCGCTTTTCGGCAATGCCGTCTCTTCACAACCGCTAAGCAACAAACTACTTCGGCAGCGGCTTGATTCGTTCGAAACGGAACGGCGAGACCGCACGCAAGTCTGGACGCGCCGCTCCTTCCGGCTTGCGGTTTTATGTCTTGTTCTCTTCTATGCTGTCGCGCTCGCCTGCTGGCTGTTCTCGGGCACGGTCGTGCCATGGGATTCGAAGAACCATTTTTACGCGATGTTCCGCTTCCTCGGTGATGCGTTGCATCACGGTGAGATTCCATTGTGGAATCCCTATCATTTCGGCGGCCATCCAACAATTGCCGATCCACAATCTCTGATCTTTACCCCGAGCATGGTGCTCTTTGCGTTGATTGCGCCAAATGCTTCGATGCAGTTGTTCGACGCAGTCATCCTTGCCCATCTTCTGGCAGGAGGAATTTGCGTTGTTGGCCTATCCCGGCGGTGGCGCTGGCATCCGGCGGCGGCTGTCCTGACTGCGATCGTTTTCATGCTTGGCGGGGCCGCCTCGTCGCGGCTTCAGCACACTGGCATCATTATCTCCTATTCGTTTTTTCCGGCGGCCTTATGGTGTCTCGATATCGCCTTAGAGCGCCGCTCCTATCGTTTCGCCTTGGCATTCGGCCTGTTCGCATCCCTCATGGCGCTTGGCCGCGATCAAGTGGCTTTCCTGCTCTGTGCGGTTCTTGTCGGCTATCTTGTCTTTTGCGCCCTGCAATCAGGAATCACCTTTGTTTATCTACGCAAGCGGGCAGGCCTGCTTGCCTTGAGTGCCGCGCTCATTCTCGCGATTCTAAGCGTTCCGGCGCTGTTGACCATGCAGTTTCTCGCCGACTCGAACCGGCCGGGCTTTCCATTCGGTGTCGCGGCGGTAGGTTCGCTCGCGCCGGTCAATCTCATCACGCTGTTTGTGCCGAATTTCTTTGGCTCCCTTGATCAGCTCTATGATTATTGGGGGCCAGACTATGACACCATGCCGCGTGCCGATTGGACCGACCGTGCCGTCGATTATCTTTTTATTGGCACTCTGCCCTTCCTGCTCATTGCTTGGCATGGGTTTGGCGCCGGGCGCCTATTCGAGCGGCGGGCGCGGTTCTTTCTTATTCTGCTGTCGCTGGCCCTGGCTTACGCGCTGGGGCGCTATACGCCGTTCTTTGCGCTCGCATTTGATAGGCTGCCCGGCGTATCCCTCTATCGGAGACCGGCTGACGCGACATTCCTCGTCAATATCGCGCTTGCCTTCGCCGCCGGGTTTTTGTTGCATTGCTACATAGAGGATGGCCTGCCGCGGCCTTTCCGCTCGCTGCCGAAATGGCTCGCCCTCGCGCTTATTGGCTCGACGACGCTTGCCCTCGCGGCGCTGACCGGCAGCGGACTTGCCTTTTCCTTACGGGAAGGTCATCTGATAAATTCGCTTGCCACGCTCGCCGCCGCCGGCGGTCTGGCCATGGTTGGCACCGCAATCTTGCTCGGTCTTCAAACACCCGAGCGGCGGGCACTCGCGGCAAGTTTCTTCGTGCTTTTGAGCGGCGCCGAAATCCTCTGGCGCAACGCCGCGTCTTCGCTCAACGCAGAGCCGCTTGATCGCTATAGCGTCTATGCGGGCATGAGCCCCGCCGATGCCGCCGGGATCGAGGCTTTGCGCCAGGACATCGCGGCACAAGAGCGCAGCCGCGACCGGCCGCGTGTCGAGATCCTTGGACTCAAAGGGCCGTGGCAGAACGCCTCGATGGTTCTGAAACTTGAAAATACCCTCGGTTATAATCCCTTGCGCATCGACGACTACGAACGCGCGGTCGGCCCCGGCCAGGATGCCGAGGATTTCGCCTTGCGCCACTACCCAGGCACGTTTCGCGGCTACAATAGCCGCCTTGCCGCGCTGCTCGGGCTTGAATATTTGGTTCTCGACCGGCCCCTGACGGATCTCCCGCGCGACATTCCACGTCCAAAGGCTGAGGAATTCTTTGCGGGCGGCACCCTATACATCTACAAGCTCGGCAAGACGGCGCCCAGGGTCTATTTCTCATCCAACATCAAGGCGGTCGACAACGACGACGTCCTCGACGAGCATGTGCTGCCGGATTTCGATCCCGCGAGCGAGGTCCTCATCGACCAGTCGAGTCTCGCCGATCTTCACGGCGGTCCTTACGTCCCGGGCGTTGCCCAAGGACGAATCCAAACCGCGAGCCTCGGCCGTTCGCAAGCGGTTGGCCAGATTGCGAGCCTCGCCAAGGATGAAGCGCCGTCGCCTTCCCATGTCGCGATTGTCCAATATACCGACAATGCGGTCGAGATCGATGCCGACGTCCCAAAAGCAGGCATCGTTGTGCTGCACGATCTTTTCTATCCGGGCTGGGAGGTCCGCGTCGACGGACATCAAGAATCCGTCCTGCGCGCCAATATCCTGTTCCGCGGTGTCGAGGTTAAACCTGGCCACCATCACATCGAATTTTCATTTCACCCGCTTTCCATGACCAATCTCGCGGCAGCGGCTTCCACGGTTTTGCATAGGCAAGAGGATTAGCCTTGCGCAGACATCCGCGCGCAACACCGGCGCTGTGCCGGACCGGAAAGGGCTTCATCGCCCGCGCCGCTTGGCTCGTGCGATGGGCGCTCTCCGCCATGTGCCTCCTCACCTTTCCCGCTCTGGCGCAATCGCCGGGCGTCGACGGCGCCGGCCCGCCCTCCCTGCGCCTGCCGATCGATCAAGGAACGGCGCCATCCGAGACAGCGCGCGGCGTCGTCAGATTGATGGCACTTTTCGCCGCTACCGACTCGCAGGCGGTCCGTGAAGGCCTGCAGTGGCGCGTTTTCGAGGTCGTTCCAGGCCCGGACGGAAACCATAAACTCGTCGCGCAATCGAGCGAAGCGACGCCGAACTTGCCCCTGCCCGACGGAGATTTTATTGTTCATGCTGCCCTGGGCCTGGCGGGTGCGACAAAGCGCATCAGCATCAACGGCACCGTCCTCAGCGAAACCGTTGTGCTGAATGCGGGTGGTTTGCGACTTGCGGGCGAACTCGGCGACACCCCCATCAACCCGGCCAAATTATCGATATCGATCTATGTTCCGGAGACCGGCAATCCGGAAGCCAAGCTCGTTGTCGCCAATGCCAAATCCGGCGACACGATCGGATTACCGGAAGGCAATTACCATATTGTATCAACATTGCTTGACGCGGCGACCAATGGTTCGCCGAGCCCGACGAATTCCGTCATCAGCGCCGATCTTAGGGTTCAAGCCGGCAAGCTCACCGATGCGACCCTGCGTCACCGCGCTGCAACCATGACCTTGAAGCTCGTCAATAGCGCCGGCGGCGAAGCTCTCACGAATACGGCTTTCACGATTCTGACCCCCGGCGGCGACATCATCCGCGAGATGATCGGCGCCTTTCCGTCGGCGACCCTTGCCGAGGGCGAATATGTCGCCATTGCCCGGCACGACAGCAAAACCTACCAGACAACCTTCAAGGTCGTCTCCGCCCTAGACCGGGATGTCGAGGTGCTCGCACAGGAAACGCCTCCCCAGGCGCCGGATTGCCCTAGCTGCGAAGGCAATCCCGCCCCGAACAGCAACCAACAACCGCATGACAGCGATTAATGCGGCATAGATCCCTGACTATGAAAATGGGGTCCGGTGCGTGAACCCTCATCTCGGCGCATGGCTGTTCCCCCGGCGCGCCATCTGGGCGTCCTTGCTACATGGGTCCCTCGCAGCCGAAGACGTGGATTTTTGGCTTCTGTTCCCATTGAAGCTGGCCATCTTCGCCGCCGCGATTTTCATTGCGGGCCCTGCCGGCGCGCAAAAGCTGGATCCCCGGCTGATCACGGGCTGCGCGCCTTGCCACGGTGCCAATGGGATCTCGAAATTCGGCGAGGTCCCGAATCTTGCCGGCCAGAACGAGCCTTATCTTGTCAATCAGTTGCGAGCGTTTCACACGGGCAGGCGCCCGCACAAGGAGATGGCTTACATGAGCCGCAAGCTGACCGAGGAAGAGATCGAGGCGATCGCCGCTTATTTCTCGACTCTCCCTCCAAGATGACGTCCCGCGACGACAGCACGACGGCATCATGACCGCGCCGAGGACGCCCGGGGCCAAGGGCATGAGGTCGCGAACAAAGCAAGCGGCGATTGCACTTCACGATCTCATCCCGGCCTAGTCAGAACACCCGACAGCGCATGCCTCGCCATCTTGAAATTATAAGGGATGCAAGCGCTGCATCCGTAGAAGGCTGCGCGCCTGCACCCGTTTCTCAGCCGAGCCGGCTGAGCAGCTTAACTCCCAAAACGGACATCAAATCGAAACAAACTCAAGGGCAAGCAGACTAAAAGTGTTTTGAACGCGTCCTGCCTTTTTGTGGAATAATTTGGTGCTCATTTTGAGTATTGGCCGCCTGCTCCACGTAATTAATGACCCGCCGGAGCTGGGGCTGGAGCCGGAGCTGTCGACGCGTTGGTGTTCGTGTTGCTGTCGGTGTTGGTGTTGCTTTCAGTGTTGGTGTTGGTGTTGGTGTTGTTTTCACCGTCCATGATCTTTCTCCAAACATATGAATTTTCCCGAGATTTTGAAAAATCTCTTTAGGATGGCATTCCCAATCGGACCGCCTGAAGTGGTGTTTACATTTAAGAAGTGCCCAATCGATGTGCCGGAAGGCACTTCTCAGCTTCGCTAAGATTGCTCCGCAATGTGCCCCACTCAGACCTTGCCTGGCCACCGCTGGATTAAGAAGATTTCATCGGCGGCTGTATACGGCAGCGCGCTTTGAGCTTTCGCAGCACGAGAAATGCGATATTGACTCTGATCCGGGCAGCGGCGGTGCTCGCGAGGAAAATTCCGCTGGGAAGGATCCTTGATGGCTTGATAAGCCTGAGACGACGAGACGAGGTCGGCGGTCGGCGTTACGTGGCCGTGGCGCCGTGCTTGCTGAGAGACTTTGAATTTGGAGTCACGTTGTGAAGAGTGCCCGTTATTGCAGATCAGTCGCATGCTTAGGGCTCCGAGACGGCATTGCGAGGCAAATCATTGGAGCTATTTTGGGATTGCTAGCCGGCAATTGTATTAGTGGTGCATTCGCCGAGGCAGGCAATACGCAATTGCCGCCGTCAGAAGCAAAAGAAATTCGGCCATATCGTCAAAGCCAGAATGTGCCCTCAGCTGTTGCCGCCATCGCGCCTCTAGCAAAACCTGCATATCCCCTTAAAGCCAGTGCCAACAACCGCTATCTCGTCGATCAAAACAATGTCCCCTTTTTGATGGTCGGAGACTCCCCTCAAGCCTTGATCGCCAATTTGTCTGAAGCCGATGCCGCCACATATATCGATAACCGCCAGAAGCATGGCGTCAATACGTTGTGGGTGAGCGTTCTTTGCAGTTTCACCGATGTGTGCAATGACGACGCTACGACGTTCGATGGCATCGCACCGTTTACCATCGCTGGTGACCTTTCGACGCCGAACCCCGTCTATTTCCAGCGCGTCGATGATATGATCAATATCGCCGCTGCAAAAGGCATGGCGATTCTTCTCGATCCCATTGAGACCAGCAAATGGTTGGATCCGCTGCGAGCGAACGGCATCGCTAAAGCGTTTGCATATGGAGAATTCCTAGGCAATCGCTACAAAGCTTTTCCAAACATCGTGTGGATGCACGGAAATGACTTCCAATCCTGGCGGAACTCCAGCGATGATGCTTTGGTGCAGGCCGTGGCGCGTGGTATTAGGAGCACGGATCCGAACCACATCCATACGGTAGAACTCAATTATCCTACGAGCGGGTCCTTGGACGATCCGTCATGGGCACCGCTTGTCGAGCTTGACGCAGCCTACACCTACTGCCCAACCTACGCCCAGGTTCTGACTGAATATAACCGATCGGACTTCAAGCCAGTTTTCATGGTGGAAGCGAACTACGAGTTCGAATCCCTCGCCAACACCGATGGCGGTCCGCCTCAGAATTTACGACGGCAAGAATATTGGGCGATGCTCAGCGGCGCAGCCGGCCAGCTCTATGGGAGCTTCTACACCTGGCGCTTTCCGCAGGAATGGAAAGCAAATCTGGATACTCCAGGCGTGGTCCAGCTCGGCTACATGAAGGATCTCTTCCAGCCACGCAAGTGGTATGATCTCGTTCCTGACCAAGCCCATGAGGTCGTGGTTGCGGGCTATGATAGCCTTTCAGGCTTCATTGGAAGGTTCCTGACCCGCGTTGAAAATTATTCTGCTTTTGCTGCGAAGGTTTCAGCTCGTATCAAGAGAATTTCGGGCTTAGGTTCCATCCCCGCGAACAGCTATGTAACGGCCGCACGCACTTCCGATGGCTCGTTGGTGATAGCCTACCTTCCGTCAACGCGCACGATCACGGTCGATCTGTCTAAACTCGCGGGACCAATGACAGGGGGCTGGTATGATCCAACGAGCGGAGAATATATTGCCACAGACGACTTGCCATTGATCAATTCAGGGAAAAAGGAGTTCATCCCTCCCGGCAGAAATGTTGCCGGAGACGGTGATTGGGTCCTCGTACTCGAGACGGCAACAGCTCGGTAAGCTGGCCTTTAATGGACCTGTCTTAATCATAAAGTTGGTTCCGCTGCCTCGGTTCAGATTTTCCCAGCGGATCTAGCGCCTTTTGCTAAGAAAGGCGGTGAAGGCGGCGCGGGCCTCATCTGACCGCATGGCGAGGGAGAAAAGGCGTGCCTCTTCCTCGATCCTTGATTGGATTTCGTCAGCATCACCGCGCATGAGGTGGCGCGTCGCAGCCAAGGCTGCACGGGGTTTTGCGGCGAGCCGCCCTGCCCTTTCCGTCGCAACTCCCCACAGTTCCGTTGCGGGAACGATGGCATTGATGAGCCCGAGACGCAGCGCCTCTTCCGCACCAAAAGCTTCTCCGAGCAGCAAGAACTCGGCCGCCTTTGTCATGCCGACACGTCGCGGCAAGAGAAGCGAAGAGGCCGCCTCCGGTACGAGACCGAGGTCCACGAAAGGCAGACGGAACAGCGTGCCCGGCGCGGCATAGACAAGATCGCAGTGAAGCATCAACGTCGCACCGATGCCGATCGCGATGCCTTCAATCGCAGCGACAAGGGGTATCTCGCAAGCCGCGAGCGCCTTGATGAACGCGAAGGCCGGAAACTCCCCCGGTTCCGCGCTCGCTTCAACAAAGTCTGCAAGATCATTGCCCGCCGAGAACATACCACCGGCGCCTGCAAAGAGGATCGCACCAATCGAGGGATCACCGTCTGTCTCGCGCAGCGCCTGCGTTGCCGTCCTATACATGGCGCGGTTCAGAGCATTCTTTTTTTCAGGCCGGTCGAAGATGACATGCAGGATCCCACCCTCCCGCTTGATCCGAATGTTTGGTGTCTCCATCATACGGCTCGTTTGCTTTGCATGGCCTCAATGCCAAAGCGCGGCAGCACCCGCATGCACGGAGCCTGAACCGCGCGTGATGTCGCGTTCGAGACCGCCCGCGCCGGTTGCGATATTTTCGGCGAAGAAACGAGCCGTCGCGATTCGCCCGGGCAATGCTGGATCGCGATTCCCGGCGGCCAAGAGCCGCTGCGCGGCAAGCGCGCCTTTGGCGAGCGCCGTGCCGCCCCGCGCGAGAGCAAAGAGCCGCAGATAGGGTGCGGCACCTGCGAGTGCATCCTGAGGATGCGCCGAGGATGTCTTCAGCATGAAAGCCGTGGCACGTTCCAGCGCGTCGAGGGCATCGGTAAGACATGAGTCCATTTCACCGAAGATTTCGGCGTTGCTCTCGGCCAGCGCCGCGACCGACGTGCGCATATCGGCGATCTCCCGGCCCACCACAGCGCCCTCAGAGAGACCAAGCTTTCGCTGCACGAGATCGATGGCCTGAATGCCGTTGGTCCCTTCATAAATCGCGGCGATTCGCGCGTCGCGCAAAAATTGCGCAACGCCGGTCTCTTCGATATAGCCCATCCCGCCATGGACCTGAATGGCAAGCGAGGCCACTTCATTGCCGATGTCGGTGGAGAATGCCTTTGCAACCGGCGTTAGCAAAGACGCGCGCCCCGCCACGCGCTCTTGCGCGGCTTTGTCGTTTTCCTGGCGGGAACGGTCGATTGACTCGGCCGTCATGAAACAGATCGCCCGTGCGGCCGCCGTCAGAGCCTTCATCGTCATGAGCATGCGCGCGACATCGGGATGCCGAACGATCAGGCTCATCGCCTCGCCCTGGTCCCCCGCGACGTGGCCTTGCCGCCGTTCTCTCGCATAAGCAAGCGCCTGCTGAAACGCACGCTCGGCGAGCGCGACGCCTTGCACCCCCACGTTGAGTCTTGCGCTGTTCATCATGGTGAACATGCAAGTAAGCCCCTTGTTCTCCTCGCCCACCAGAAACCCGGTCGCATGCCCATGATCGCCATAGACCATTGTGCAGGTGGGGGAGGCGTGGATCCCAAGCTTGTGCTCCAGTGATGTGCAATAGACGTCATTGCGTGCGCCGAGCGTGCCATCCACATTGACAAGAAATTTCGGCACAAGGAAAAGTGAAATCCCGCCTGTTCCCTTTGGCGCATGAGGCAAACGCGCGAGTACGAAATGAATGATATTCTCGGCCATGTCGTGCTCGCCATAAGTGATGAAAATCTTGGAGCCCGAAAGCTTGTACGTTCCATCCGGCTGGCGCTCGGCTCTTGTTTTAAGGGTGCCCAAATCGGAGCCCGCCTGCGGCTCGGTCAAATTCATGGTCCCCGTCCACTCCCCAGAAACGAGCTTTCCCAGATAGAGCCTCTTCAAAGCCTCGGTTGCGTGCGAATGCAAAGCGTCGATCGCGCCTAGCGTCAGCAGGGGACAAAGGCTGAACGCCATATTCGCGGCGTTCCAAATTTCGATACAGGCGGTGTTGAGGAGCACCGGCAACGCCATGCCGCCATAGTCAGAAGGGCCCGTGATCGCATTCCACCCTCCTGCTGCCCATTGCCGGTAGGCTCCGGCAAAGCCCGGCGCGGCGGTAACCTTGCCCGCGTCGAATTTCGCCCCCTCCTTGTCCCCGATGCGGTTCAAAGGTGCGAGGACATTTTCGGCGAATTTCCCAGCTTCCCTGAGAGTTGCTTCGGCCAATCCATCGCCAAGACCGGCATAGAGTCCATCCTTGCCGTCAAGATCGATTCCCACTTCATGAACCATGGCAAAAAGAATGTCGGCAATCGGCGCGCGATAGCTCATCGGCCTCTCCGCAAAGATCTAAAACCTTGATCGCGGAAAACTCCGCCAGCCAAGGATGTACTGGCTCAAACATTAAATTATAAGGCAATTGCAACTTTTGTGTCGTCAAGGACGAAAAGCGCCAAATGAAAAGTGTTCCGCAAAGTTCCACGCGCGCGAGGCAAATTGCAGCGGACGCGGCCGGAATTGCCGAGGCTGCGGAAGTCCTGCGGGCCGGTGGTCTCGTCGCCTTCCCCACCGAGACCGTGTACGGGCTTGCGGGGGATGCAACCTCGGACGCGGCCGTCGCTCGCATTTACGCAGCGAAGCAAAGGCCGAATTATAATCCGCTGATCGCGCATGTCGCGAGCCTTGAGGCGGCACTCCAACAGGGCATTTTCACGGCCGAGGCGTTGCGCCTTGCGAAGGCCTTCTGGCCGGGGCCGCTAACACTTGTGGTGCCGCTCGCGCCCGGCGCGACGGTCTGTGCCGCCGCGCGGGCCGGCCAGCCAACGATTGCCCTGCGCGTACCTGTCCATCCGGTCGCGCTTGCTCTCATCGTCGGGGCAGGGAGGCCGCTCGCCGCGCCCTCGGCCAATCGCTCGGGGCGGGTCAGTCCGGTCACCGCAGCGCATGTCGCCGAGGATCTAGCGGGGGCAATCGATCTCATTCTCGACGGCGGCCCATGTTCCGTCGGTGTTGAGTCGACCGTCGTCGCTTGTCTCGAAGGCCCCCCTCGCCTCTTGCGGCCAGGGGGGATCGCGCGGGGGGATATCGAAGCCGTGCTCGGCCACCCGCTTGCCGGCCCGGCGCATGGAGGCAAGCTTGCCTCCCCTGGCATGCTCGCCTCGCATTATGCGCCGCGTGCAAAACTTCGGCTCGACGCCATGAAACTCGAGGCTGATGAGGCAGGACTCGATTTCGGCGGCACTTTTGGCGCGCATAAAAACGTGCTCGATCTCTCCCCTGCCCGGGATCTTGATCAAGCGGCTGCCAATCTCTTCGCCTATCTGCGAAAGCTCGATGCGCTTGGTCTGCCCCGCATCGCGGCCGCCCCCATCCCGCATGAAGGATTGGGCGAAGCCATCAACGATAGATTGGCACGAGCCGCCGCGCCGCGCGAGCGTGATGAAGCAGCTTTCGAGGATTAGGACGTTTTGTCCGATTCCGGGGCGAAATCTTACCAAAATGTTTCACGTGAAACATTTTTGTCCGATCCTGGCTTGAAACTACTCAAGGCCTCAGACAGCTTGCAACCTTAGGGGCAGTAGGATCGAGCAAAAAATCGGTATTTTGAGCGGTTTTCAACTTCGCGCCGCACGACTCGCGCGGAGCAATCCATTCATCACTCGGCGGCAGAAATGAAGGCCGCGCGCCTCAGGCGCGTCCTTGACTTCAAAGTTCGGATAGCAGCCGTGCGATGAATAGCAGGGTGTGGTCGGGAGCGATCCTTCCTTTATTGGCGGAGATACACGGTCGGTAGTCCCTTCACATATTCGGATAGTTCGGACCGCCGCCGCCTTCGGGCGGCACCCAATCGATATTTTGCGCGGGGTCCTTAATGTCGCAAGTTTTGCAGTGAACGCAATTCTGCGCATTGATCACAAAGCGCGGATCGCTTCTCAACGCCTCATTGCCATACACGACTTCGTAGACGCCCGCCGGACAATAGAGCCTCGCCGGTTCACCATACTGCGGTAAATTCTGCTTAATTGGAATGGACGGATCTTTCAGATGCAAATGGCAGGGCTGATCTTCCTCATGATTCGTGTTTGAAACAAACACCGAGGACAACCGGTCAAACGTCAGCTTTCCATCCGGCTTCGGATAATGGATCGGCACGACTTCTGCGAGCGGCTTCAAAGTCGCGTAATCCGGCCCGCCATGCGGCAAAGTTCCGAACGGCGAAGCACCGAAAATTTCATTCATCCACATATCAAAGCCGCCAAGGACAATGCCGGCCCATGTCCCGTATTTCGACCATAGCGGCTTGGCATTGCGGACCTTGTAAAGATCGCGGCCGACCGGCGAGCCACGCCACGCCTCTTCGTAAGAGATGAGATCGTCATGAGTACGGCCGCTTTTGAGCGCATCGGCAATATGCTCGGCGGCCAGCATTCCGGAGTACATGGCGTTCTGCGAACCTTTGATGCGCGGCACATTGACGAAACCCGCCGAACAGCCAATGAGTGCGCCCCCCGGAAAGACGAGTTTTGGCACGGACTGGAATCCGCCTTCAGTGATGGCGCGCGCGCCAAACGAAATTCGCTCAGCGCCCTCAAATAAGGGCGCGATCATCGGATGGGTTTTGAAACGTTGAAATTCATCGAACGGGGAAAGGGTTGGATTTGAATAATTTAGATGGACCACGAAACCGACGGCGACGAGGCCATCCTCGAAATGATAAAGAAACGAGCCGCCGCCTGTCTCATTATCGAGCGGCCAGCCGAAGGAATGCTGGACGAGGCCGGGCTTGTGCAAAGCGGGATCTACCCGCCAGAGCTCTTTCAAGCCGATGCCAAATTTCTGCGGCTCGTGGTCTTTGCTTAATTCGAATCTCGCGATCAGCTCCTTGGCGAGCGAGCCGCGCGCGCCCTCGGCGATTAAAGTGTATTTGCCGCGAAGCTCCATGCCACGCGTGAAATTGTTCTTGAGCTCGCCGTCGCGCGCAATGCCCATATCTCCAGTCGCGATGCCCATAACCTCACCTCGTGCGCCATAAAGAATCTCGGCGCCCGCGAAGCCGGGAAAGACATCGACGCCCAAAGCCTCCGCCTTTTTGCCGAGAAAGCGCGCCACATTGCCGAGCGAGCCGATGAAATTGCCGTGGTTGTTCATAAGACGCGGCATGATCATATTGGGCAGGCGGAACGCCCGGGCGGGACGGAGCACATAGAAGCGGTCGGCCGTGACTTCCGTCTTTAGCGGGCGCTCTTTGTCTTGGCGCCAATCGGGAAGGAGCATATCGAGCGCGCAGGGATCAATGACCGCGCCAGACAAAATGTGAGCGCCGATTTCCGCTCCTTTTTCGACAATCACCACCGAGATTTCTGGATCGAGCTGCTTGAGACGGATCGCGGCGGCAAGGCCTGCGGGGCCGGCACCAACAATCACGACATCGAAATCCATGCTTTCACGGGGGGGCAATCTCGATCCTACGTCGGTCATGTTGCTGGTCCTTGCCTCCCGGAACAGGCTCGAAACTCGGACTTTGCTCCGCGCCATCCTTTAAGATTTGGCGATGATTTAAAAAATAAGCTATTTGCAAAAAGGGGGTTAAGGAACACGGCCCAAGCCTCAAGAATGAGATTTGTAAACGTAGAGGATCACGCTTTGGAGTTCAATCCGAAGCAGGATAGAGTTCCATTGCGCGATCAGCTGCTTGTTTTCCCGCATGGGAAGACCTCCATTGGAGGGAAATAGGTGCGATTGCCGGCCGGCTTTTGATGGTTCTGACCGTGGCTGAAAATTTACTTAGGTTGCTGCGCTGGTACGCTGAGATGGGCGTCGATATGGCCGTCGATGATACCCCACATGACAGATTCGCCGAGAGCCGAAACAAGCTGTCCGTCCCTGCGGAAAAAAAAGCGCTTCCTGCCGCGCCGCAGCAGCGGCCGGAAGTAGCCTGCTCGCCCCTACGCCAACCCGCCTCCAGTCTGCCCCCCGGCGTCATTGAGGAGACTGCGCTCGAGTGCGCGTCCGCCGCGGCAAACCTCGACGATCTGCGCGAAAGGCTTTCCCGCTTCAACGGCTGCGGCCTGAAGGCGACGGCGACGCAGCTTGTGTTCGGCGATGGCAATCCCAGCGCGGAGATTATGTTCGTTGGCGAGGCGCCCGGCGCGGATGAGGACCGCCAAGGCGTTCCCTTTGTCGGACGTGCCGGCCAATTGCTCGATAAGATGCTCGCCGCAATCGGGCTCGACCGCAGCAAGGTCTATATCGCCAATGTTGTGCCCTGGCGGCCACCGGGAAACCGGACGCCGACGCCCCTTGAGACGGGGGCTTGCCTGCCCTTCATACGCCGTCAAATCGAACTCGTGGACCCCAAGATTCTTGTCTGCCTTGGCGCCGCGGCGGCACAGACTCTGCTCGGCTGCAAGGACGGCATCATGCGGATGCGCGGGCGTTGGTTCACCTATATGGCGGGCGAGCGGCCCATCCGTGCGATCGCCATGTTGCATCCAGCCTATCTTCTGCGCCAACCCGCCCATAAAAAGCTCGCGTGGCAGGATCTGCGGATGCTCGCCAAGGAAATTGGCCGCTTGCATCTTTTTGCCGGCGATCATGCCAAGACGAATGAGGGGTGAAAGGCTACAATAGCCTTACCTTAACGCCTCAATGGCTAGCGGGATGGCTGATCGCCCACACATAGGCGGCCACCGCTTTGACGTCGGATTGCGACAGCTCTGCGCCTCCTTTGGGCGGCATCACGCCACGATATTGCTTTGGATTAGATACGCCAGTGTCGATGATCTGGGTGATCGACGCGAGGCTTCCATCTCCCCAAAGCCATTTCGCGCTTCTGAGGCTTGGGCCTAAAGGGGAGCCCTCGCCGTTCGTTCCGTGGCACCCTGCGCAGGTGCCTCCTGCCACTTCTCCGCGGAAGATATGCGCGCCCAATGCCACCTCTTGCGGCGTCGCGCCGGCCGGAGTTGGCAGGGCCGCGACCTCTTGTGCACCAGCCTCCGGGTGAATTCCCTCTGGCGGAAGTTCGCTAGAAGCTGCGGGTTTGCTACCGGACGGAGCGGCAGGTGCGGCCTCGATCTTTGCCGTCGCATCTCCCTGGAAAACGACCCGCCAGATGCGTCCGCGGACATCATCCGCGATATAGAGGGCGCCGTCTGGCCCAGCCGCGAGCCCGGTTGGCCGGTACATCGCCCCGCCCGGGGTCTTATCCGGCCCGGAGAAACCATCCGCGAACGGCACAAATGGCCCGGAAGGGTGGCCATCGGCGAGCGGCTGCACCACGACATCGTAACCTTCCTGGGGGAAGGGCGCCCGGTTCCACGACCCGTGGAAAGCGATGAAGGCGCTGCCCCGATAGGCGACCGGGAACTGCTCTCCCTTGTAGATTAGGAGATCGTTCGGCGCCCAATGCGCTGGAAAGGAGGCGACCGGCGCTTGTTTTTGCGCGCAGATGCCAATGATCTTTCCACCATCCCCTCGATATTCTGGTGCGAGGACCAGCTTTTGCTGGGTGTAGTCGAAATAGCATTCCGGCCATCCGTAATCGCTGCCACGTTCAAGTGCGACCAGCTCTTCGGCGGGCTCGTTGGCGCCCTGCTCTGGCTGATAGAGCTCCGGCCAATTCTCTGAAAGCTGATCACGTCCGTGCTGCGTTGCAAACAACCGGCCCGAGAAATCATAGGCAAAACCTTCGCCATTCCGCAGTCCGGTGGCAAAGCGCTCCTTAGGAGAGAAGTGCTGTCCCGTCTTGTTAGCATCGTAGCGCCAAATTCCGCCACGCGTCTCGAGCTCCGTACAGGGCATATGTCCCGGTGAATGCGTCATGCGGTTCGCGATTTGGCAAGCGTTCGTCGCCGAGCCGAGATCAACCAAGAGATCGCCTTTTTCGCTGATGATGAAAGGATGCATGGGATGGTCGCCAGAAAGCGGCAGATCCGAGACGATGATTTCGGGCTTTCCGCTTGGCGCGATCCCGGTCGCCGGCAAGGCGTAGCGGACGATGCGGTCGTTGATCTCGGCGAAAAGGCCGCCGTTGTAAATCCCAATTCCGGTGCCGCCGGCGCCGCCCGTCTCCGGGGTTTCACCAAATCGAACCACCATATCGGCCCGGCCGTCACCCTTGGTATCCTGCAGGGCAACCAAAAAACCGCCGGGAGGCGGGGGTTCGTTACGGTAATAGCGGCCGCTCCAAGTATTGACATACACAACGCCATTTCGGGCAACGACAAGGTGCCGGGCGTGACCGATGTTGTCGGCGAACACGGTCGCGCAAAAGCCTGGCGCCAGCGTGAGGCCGCCGTTATCGCCGGGGCAGCCCTCAGGGCCATTGGCACCTGCCGCCACGGCAGGTCGGGTCAAGGAAAAGGATCCGGTCCCAGGCAGCCCGGCGGCCGTCAAAAGGCTCGTCGCGGCCAAGGCTGCGCGAAAACTTTGCAATGTGAAACTTTGCATGGCTTTCTCCTATTGTGGGAATCCTAAGGATCCGAGCACATCGAGTCCTCACCAGACTGGCGGGGTCTAATTTTTGCGTCATAAATGCGGGCCAAACCCTTCAGATCCGTCAAGCAAGGGCGTGATGGGCCGCGCCAGGGTGTTCCTCTTTTTCGTCTCACGTCGAAACGGAGCGGAGGTTGGAGAGTTCCAGCGGGCAAAAGCTTTAAAGAAGAGACCGGCAGCCTCTCGAGCGTCAATGGTTGTTTCAGAATGTGGGAGGAACGTGTGAAGTTCTCCCTTGCCCGCATAAATCAGGCAAAGCAGCGAATCGCACCAGAATATTTTGAAACTTGCAGTTATTTGCCGAACAGGAACTGCTGCGGGTTGTTCTCGATCGAGCGGACCGCCTGATTGATTTGCTCAAGCGTCTTGCGGCCATCCACCGCCAAGGCCTCATATTCCCGAAGGCCCGGGCCCGTGAAGCGATTAAGGTTGGCAGCGATTTCCTTCATCCTTGAATCGAAATCATCAGCGACTTTCTTGACCGACCTTGCGGCCGCAGCAATGTCCCCGAGTGGTCCCTTTGACTCGCCTGTTCCGAAAGAGCCATTGATATTCGTCAACATGGAATTGACTTTATCGGCCGCCGTATTGAGTTTCGCCGACAGCGACGAGAAATCGGAGATCATCATCTTGATGTCTTGCGACTTGGTGGCAAGTGCCCCAGAGACTGCTTCGAAATTTTTCACGCTTGCCGTCACCGAGGCAGAATTTTCGTCGATCAGATGATTCACCCGAGTTAAAAAGTCGGTGGATTGGTCAGCGATCCGCTGCGCGGCTGCAACAAGATCCTGGAATTGTGAGCGCTCGGCGACGATGATACCCGGCTCCCTCGCGCTCGTGGAAAGCGGCGGCGCATCGCTCGCACCGCCCTTCAAGGCGATCGATGCAACTCCGGTGAATCCGGTGTATTCAAGCTGGGCCTTGGTGTCGGAACGAACCGGCACTTTCTCGCCGACTTCGACCATCGCATAGACTTGCGACGGATCCTGCGGCATCAGACCGATCTGAGTAACGGCGCCGACTGGAACGCCGTTGAAGAGAACGACACCATTATTTGTAAGTCCCGAGATCGATCCTGTGAAAACGATCTTGTAGGTCTTCCGTCCGCCTTGCTTTTCAGCTCCAGAAAACCAGTAGAGGAACCCGAAAATTCCGGCGACAACCGCCAAGGTGAAGATACCTATTAGAGCGTAATTCGCACGGGTTTCCATTTGACTTCACTTGCCTTTCAATCCTGGGGCGCCGACGTTCCACCCGGCCCGCCATTCGTCGCATCCCCCGCCAAAGATCCCTCCCCCTCGTCCCCGATGGAGCCCCCGGCCAACCTTGCAAGACGCGCTCTTTTGCCGTGGAAATAGGCATGAACCCACGGATGCCGCGAGGCAAGCATCGTCGAAATCGGCCCTTCGGCGACCACTTTTCCGTCCGCCAAGGCGGCAATCCTGTCACAGATCGAATAAAGACTGTCGAGGTCATGGGTCACCATGAACACGGTCAGCCCGAGCGTGCGCTGCAAAGTGGCGATCAATTCGTCAAACTCCGCCGCGCCGATGGGATCAAGGCCCGACGTTGGCTCGTCGAGAAAAACGAGCTCGGGATCAAGCGCCAGAGCCCTCGCGAGAGCCGCGCGTTTGGTCATGCCCCCGGAGAGTTCGGCCGGGTATTTATTCGCGGCATCAGCCTCTAGCCCGGCAAGCCCGATCTTGAGCATTGCGAGCTCTTCCGAAAGGCGCGGCGACAATTGCAAATGCTCACGCATTGGCAGCTGCACGTTCTGCTTGACGGTAAGACCCGAAAACAGCGCCCCCTGCTGAAACATCACACCGATACGTTGCTCGATCGCGGCATATTCGCGCGGTGAAACGGTATCAAGATCGGCGCCAAAAATCTCGATCAGCCCGCTGCGTTTTCGAAGGAGGCCCAAAATCGTCCGGGTGAGAACCGATTTGCCGGTGCCGGAGCCGCCGACGAACCCCAAAACCTCACCCCGGTAAACGTCAAGATCGAGGCCTTGCATGACGAGCCTGTCCCCAAAGCCGACGACAAGGTTACGCACTCTGATGGCGACCTCCGGCATGACGCACCCGTCTTGCTCTGGCCGTGCCTCCGGCTTTGCATGTCCCGCAGAGCTGACGTTGTTCAATATCTGATCCCCGCGAAAAAAACGGCAAAGAGTCCGTCGACCACGATGATCATAAAGATTGACTTGACCACCGAAGCGGTGACCTGCCGCCCAAGAGATTCAGCCGAACCTTTAACCGCCAAACCTTCCACGCAGGAAATCAAGCCGATGATCAGCCCCATGAAGGGCGCCTTGATTAAACCGCTGAAAAAAGTGTGAAGGACGATCGCATCCCTTAGCAACGTCAAAAATCTTGCGGGAGTGATCCCTTCATAGATCCAGCTTACGATGAGGCCCCCGACAATTCCTGACATGTCGGCAATGAACGTCAGGAGAGGGAGGCTGATGATAAGTGCGACGATGCGAGGGACGATCAATATCTCGACAGGCCGCAGCCCCATGACAGTGAGCGCATCGATTTCCTCGCGCAGCTCCATCGAGCCGAGTTCCGCGGTGATCGCCGAGCCGGAGCGCCCCGCCGTCATGATCGCAGTCAACAAAACGCCGAGCTCGCGCAGCATCAAAATGCCTATGAGATCGACGACGAAAACTGTCGCGCCGAACCGCCGCAATTGAAAAATACCCTGCTGCGCGATGATCGCGCCCGCCAAACAATTGATTAGGGCGATAATCGGCGCGCCGCGCAGAGCAATGTTCTCGATCTGCACGACAAGCGAGGTGCCGCGGAAATGGGAAGGGCTAACCAGGCTTTTTCCGATCGCTGTGACAACTTCGCCAAGAAAGCCGATGCCTCTGTAAAGATCGGCCCCAGCGGACACCACGCTCTCCCCGATATCGGCGAGAAGGCGAACGATATAGGAGCCGCGCGGCGGCTTCGGTACAGCGAGAACTCGGTAGCGAGCCTCGCGCAGCAGAATCTCATATTCCGGCCGGATCGATTCGAGCGTTGCATCGACGCCCTTGGCGTCAAGCACCTGGCGCGTCCTGTCAATCAACCAAGCTCCCGCCGTATCGAGCCGAACGACTTGGCCAAGATCGAGAACAACCCTGCTCGCTCCAGTGCTCTCGGCAAGCAGGCCCTCCGCTCGAGCTTCAATCGCCGCCGAAGCGTCCACCGTCCAGCGTCCCCCAAGGCTAAGCCTCAAGGAATCGCCGGCGCGCTGACTGGAAAATTTGGGGCCTTCCGGGACATCCATCACCAGTCTCCGCCTCATTCACAACACGCTGGAGCAACAAAATCGACATCAAGGTGGGGTTTGCCAGCCACTTGCGGCGAACTCGAGGCAGAATCATGAAAAGTTTTACTCAGAACAACAATAATCAGGAACTTTCGACAAAGGTTAAACATCCGTAATTTGTTGCAAGAAAGCCACGGAGCTCAATAATCGCTGCGTTTCAGCAGCCCTAACCTATACCATTACGCATTATTGCTTGACTCAACACGGAAAGGGTTCGCATTTTGATAATGCAATCGTTACCGACGTTCCAAAGGCGCACCTCGTGCGAGCGGCCCTCGTCATACCTACTCGCCATTCGAATGCTTCGCGAAGCTCCGTGAGAGGTTGGACGCGCGCTATTCTCCATTGTCTCGCCGTGGTTGCCTGCCTTGCGCAATTGATGGCGGCGCCGCACCAGCACACGCTCAGGTTTGCCGAGCGATCTGCTTTCACCACCGCTCACCTTGACGCCGCATCGGCAAGCTTCCGTGCAGACCAATTGGCTCTTCGCTGCGTGCATCCTGGTGCGCAAGTCGGGCATCCCGCAGACAATGAGCCAGCGCCCTGCGATCGCGGCAATTGCCCCGACTGTTTGTGCTGCGCGCAAGTTCACGTTGCAATCGGCATTCTGCCACAGGACGCAGTGCCGGCGGCCTATGCACCGCTGCTGGTCACGATCGAAGCTCCCCCCGCGCATCTCGGCTCAGACGCACGGTTCACGGCCATTTGCGGGCAGCCCCGCGCACCGCCTTTCTTGATCTGATCGAAGAGTGATCGCACGGCGCCGCCCTCCTGCGGCGGGCTTGCGATTGTCAGTTTCTTTCAGATCGAGGATTCATCATGTCCAAGAAAACGTTCCTGACTCGTGCTGGCGCGATTGCCGTCGCGGCCGTCTCCAGCAGCTCTGCCTTTGCAGCCGAACCCGCACCGATACCTCCGCCACCTCCGGCCTTTACCTGGACCGGCCTCTATGTCGGCGGCCAGATTGGCTATGCTTGGGGCAACGACAATATCTACTACGTCGCATACGACCCCTCAAGCGGCCTCGGTTACAACCCTAGCATCTTTGGTTCTCCGAGCGGGGTGATCGGTGGCGCGCATGTTGCCTTTAACTATCAGATCGACAAACCGGGAGGAGGGTTTGTCATAGGCGTCGAAGGCTCGGTCGACGGGACCAGCCTGAGCAATACGCTCGCGGCCCCCTTCGTCGGCTTGGGAGGCACCTCCGTGTCCGCGTCCACGAACGCTGACATCCAGGGTTCGATTCGCGGCCGCTTCGGCATCGCCTGGGATCGGCTCCTGATCTATGCCACCGGCGGCGTCGCATTCGCGGGCTTCAACACCAGCTACTCGGTCGTCGGCAACACAAGCGGATTGGCGGCCATCAACGGCGGCGCCCCCTTCTTCGGGTCGAACAGCTTTTCGAATACCCGCGTGGGCTGGACGGCTGGCGGCGGCATCGACTATGCCGTCACCCCCAATTGGATCGTATTCGCAGAATATCGCTATACAGATTTCGGCACCGTAGGAAATACTTTGCTTGCCTCCACGGCATTTGCAACGGTGCCCGGCCTGGCCGGTGGCGTCCTATACTCGAACCGCACGTTGAACCAAAGCCAGGTACAACTGGGCTTCAGCTACAAATTCGACGTGAACCTTCCGAGCCCGGATTTCTCAATGTTCTAAGCAAGCATTGCTGCTTGGCTTAGTTCACTCGGAATAAGCGTCCTTTTCATTCTGCCTTCAACGGAGAAGTCCTATGGGCTATCGTTTCATCTTTGTGCCGGTTGGCGCAATCGCCATTGCCGGTTCTGCTTTCGCGGCCGAGCCCGCACCAACACCTCCGCCGGTTGTTCCGGTCTTCACGTGGTCGGGTGTCTATCTCGGCGGCCAGGTCGGTTACGCTTGGGGCCAGGACAATGTGTCGTGGTCCGGAACGGCGAATAACCTTGGTTTGGCCGGCGGTTCATTTGGCGAGGGCCAGCAGGGGGTCATCGGCGGCGCCCGTGTCGGCTACAACATCCAGCCCAACCCGTGGTTTGTAGCTGGCATTGAAGGGTCCGTCGATGGCACGAGCCTGAGCAAAAGCGTTGGGGTGCCCCTGGCGGACTTTGCGGGAGACACTTTCGGAAGCATGACGGCCAGCTCCAACGCGGGCATCCAGGGCTCAGTCCGTGGACGCCTTGGCATTGCCTTCGACCGGATCCTGATTTTCGGGACCGGCGGCGTTGCTGTGACCAGCTTCAACAGCACCTATTTCGATACGACCGGATTCTTCACCGGCGTTCCCGGCACCAACACGACCCTCTCGAACACCCGGGCGGGCTTCACCTTTGGCGGCGGCATCGAATACGCCATCACGGACAATTGGTCGGTTCAGGCGGAATACCGCCATTCGAACTTCGGTCACATCTCAGACTACCCCTTCGCTAATCCGAACGCCTTTGTGCTTCCAGCGGGCGGCTATGTTGTAGCGCAGCATTATCTGACCGAGAACCAAGTCCAAGTGGGCTTCGCCTACCGTTTCGACATGATGGTTCCGCCTCCGCCGGTTGTTCCGCCCGCACAACCGATCGTCACGAAATAGCGAATTAGGCCACTCTCTTTCTTAGATCGAGGATTCATCATGTCTTACAAAACTTCCCTGGCCTGCGCCAGCGCATTCGCCGCAGCGGCCATCTTCGCCGGCGTTGGACCGGCTTCCGCGCATACGATCATCGGCAACAGAATTTTTCCCGCCACGCTTGCCATCGACGATCCAGGCGTCGACGACGAATTGACCATTCCGACATTCGCCTATTCGTTCAATTCAACGACCACCTATCCTCCGATGGATGGCACGCAAAACTACGAGTTCAATCTCTACTACGCCAAAAGAATCACCTCTGACCTCCAAGTCTCCATCGACAGCACGTTCCTGCACGCGGTCAATCCCCGTGCCAACGGCTGGGAGGGCATCGAGACGGAGGTGAAAGATCAAATCATGGTCAATACCGAGCATGAATTTGTTGTGTCCCTGGCTGTTGCCGAAGCATGGGGCGCGTCGGGCACTCCAGGCATCGCTCCTCAATATACCACCATCACGCCGAAGGCTTTCATCGGCAAGGGCTTCGGTGATCTGGAGAACGAATGGCTGCGTCCCTTCGCGGTCACTGGCGAGATAGACTACGACGTGCCGACGGTATCCAACATCTACAATAACAACATCCTAATTCAACAGAACCCCACGACATTGGACTATGGCTTCACAATTCAATATAGCCTGAATTACATGAACGGCTATGTTCGCGAGGTGCCGGAAATTC
This sequence comes from Methylocella sp., assembly GCA_035515355.1. Taxonomy (GTDB): domain Bacteria; phylum Pseudomonadota; class Alphaproteobacteria; order Rhizobiales; family Beijerinckiaceae; genus Methylocapsa. The sequence continues at coordinate 82,695 of DATJBL010000050.1, read as the reverse complement.
TCAGGAACCTCACATTGGACATAGAGGCGCAATTCACGACCCCTGTTTCCAATATCGGCCCCTCGGTTCTCGGATCGGTTCCCGGAACGCATGAAACCACAGGCGTGATCGGCCCAGGGATCTACTACATCGCCCATGATTATCAAATTGGCCTCTACGGCGCGTTCCCGATCAATGAAGCCAGCGGCAAACATCCCGGTATTATGGCAAACGTCGATTTCTACCTCGACGATCTCTTCCCGAATACGCTTGGCAAGCCGATCTTCGGCCCCGAACAATCCAGGGCCTTCGACCCCTGGCATGCCTTTCCGCAGTGAGGACACCATGCAGAAGCTCTTGAAACCCTTTATCGTGGCCTTGCTGGCCTCTTCGTTGGCCGCGACCGCCGCCTTCGCGCATGCTTTTCTTGATCATGCGATGCCGGGTGTCGGAGGAACCGTGAGCGGGCCTGTCCACGAACTCAGACTTTGGTATACGCAAGGCGTGGTTACCGCCTTTTCCGCTGTTACGGTCACAGGGCCCGCTGGGGCGATCCCGGCGAGCAAACCCGTCAACAATCCCTCGAACCAGCAGGAAGTGATTGTGCATCTTGGACGCCCGCTCGGACCCGGCACCTACACGGTGAACTGGCGTGCGCTTTCGGTCGATACGCACACGACCACCGGCTCATTCCGCTTCACGGTCTCTTAAGCCGGAATAACGAGACGGTTGTGTAATCATCGCCGGCCGGGCCTCCGCCAGATGGAAAACACGCGGCGAGCCCGGCCGGGATCAACGAAAATCATCAGCCCTGAAAGGGGTCGGTCATGACGATTTTTCAATATCTCGTCCTTGCGCAAGACGCCGCTCAAGACGTTGGGCAAGAAGCCATGGGGCAAATGGATCAATCGTCCGGTCAGGCCCTGTGGTTGACGTGGTGGCCTCTCGTCATCACACGCGGGATCCATTTCGCGTCGGTGTTCGTGCTGTTCGGATCTTCGTTTTTTTGGTTCTACATGCCGCGCGAACATTCCTTCGCCCATCCTGGACAACTGACCAAAACTCTTGCTGCGACAACCATCATGCTGCGCATCGCAGCGCCAATCTTGGCGATTTCGGGCGTCGCCTGGATGGCGCTCGTTCTGATCAACATGACGAGCGACTTCCATAGTGTTGTCAATCCGGAAGATCTGAGACTTTTCTTTTACGATACGCCGGTTGGCACGGTGTCCATCATCCGCCTCGCACTCTTTGCGATCGCTGTCGTTGTCGCCTTCCTGCCTTGGCATGGCCGGCTGTGGTACTCCGCGCTCCTTCATATCGGTGCCTTGCTCTTGATCAGCCAAGCCTGGCTCGGTCATGCCGCCGAAGGCGGCTCTGGCGTTTATGGTGCCATTATGATCACCGTCTATGCCATCCACATGTTCGCCGCCGGCGCCTGGGTTGGCGGGCTCCCGCCGCTTCTTTCCGGGCTCGTCGAACAACGCCGCTTCACTCCCGAGGAAGCGCGTGTATGCACCGTCGATATTTTGTCGCGCTTCTCCTTAATGGGGATGGTCACCGTGACGTTGATCGTGGCAACCGGGATCGCCAATGCCGGCTTTCGCGTCGCGGGGTCATTCGGGGTGCTTTTCGATACTGAGTATGGGAACGTCTTATTCACGAAAATAGGCTTCGTCGCGGTCATGCTCACCTTGGCTTATTTCAACCGTTTCGTTTTTATGCCAAAACTGCGCCGCGCCGAGCTGAAGGGAATAAAGCACATCAACCGCCTTGGCCGAAGCGTCGCTTTCGAACTGGTGCTGGGCATGCTCGTCATCGCTGCGGCGGCCGTGCTCGGAATCACCCCGCCCCCACAATAAAGGCGAGCTCAGAGGGAGCCCAAAGGGCTCCCTGACTTCCTCAAGGCACGTTAGTCGTAACCATGGGTGATGACCCGATGAATTGCTCATGGTCATTCTTTCTTCGTTTCAGTGCATCCTTTAGAAAGACGCGCGTTCAATCGTGGCCGACGATCGTCCCTATGGAAGTTGTATTCGTCAGCTTAAGATCGGTGACCACCGGCGTTGTCACCAACGTCCCCGGCGGATAGGGAGTTGCACCATTGATGCTGGAATTCCAGATAACTGTGTCTGCCACACCGCCACTCAATGAGTAGAACGTTGGGCAATTCGTGCAGCTATTGCCCTGGAATATTGTACCGACGATGGCATATGCCGAACCGTTTGGCGAATAGGGACCGGCCGGATCCGTGTAGGAGACACTATTCATATACTGGCCGTCATTGAAGTCATAGCGTGGTGTACCCGGCTTTCCGGTCACTGAATTATTGCGCACCTCTATGCTATCCAACCCAGTACCCCAGATAGAATTTGGATCCAGTAAAGCCGCGCAATTGACGATATAGGCCGGGTAGAGGCCCCTGGTGTTCTTGACACTGTTTCCATTCACTTCAATGTTTCGCAAGGCACCGATTTTTGGGCTAGCGAATTCTAATCCTTTTGTGTCCTGATCACTGAAGAGGAAAATGCCCCCATTATCCGTCAGGCTATTGGTTATGATGGACACATTATAAAACCCCGCCGCATATAACAGAATTCCACGCGGATTTCCCTGCATAATGTTATTTCGGATCACCGTGTTCTGCATGGACGGCACAAATATCGCGAATTGGTCTCCGGCTGCTGGCAGCACCTTCCAATTGGGAGATACTGTAAACGTATTGTTGTTCTTCGAAATGATCTGTCGCCACTGGCCCCATCCCTGACCGCTGACTATGGCGATCATGGAACCGGAGTTGTAGGCAGACGCTGGCGAATAGTTCCAGTTACATGTCCCCGCGCATTTGGTGTTGGCGCTGACGCTCGACCATGTGGCGGCCGTCACCGTCCCGATATCCTGCTGGGGGTTGTTGGCGCCGCCGCCTTCGCTATTGATGGTTTCCCCGTCATTGAAGTTATGTAGCAATATCCCATCGGAAACATCGAAGATGTTGCTTTGAATGACGACGTTCTGAGCGAACTCTACCGCGATTTGACGGCCCATCTGACGTTGCACGGACTCTCCTATGGTGATGGGCTGGTCGGTCGAGTCGCCGTTCAGCCACCCGATGTTTGACGCATTGACGGCGATTTTGTCGGACGCGCTCCGGGTGAAGTGGTTTCCTTCAAAAATTCCGCCATTGATTGTCAGGAACGCGTTGCCGCTCGAAGCCCAGGAAATGGCGTTGTTTTGGAAGATGAAATTCGTGAGTTTCTGAAGCCAAAAGGCACCGACGCCGCTTTCGTCCGGATGCGCCGAATTGGGGTTGAGCTTGTTGATCGCCTGATGGAATGTCGAATTGGCAATGAGCAATCTGTCCAAATTGGAGAAGCTTATATATTGGCCGGTGCCCAGATCCCAATTCACCCGTTGGATGAAGATCTTGCTGCTCGGTCCAGCAGCGGCGGTGCTCAAAACCGTCTGACTGAGCGTGTCGATGTTCTTGATGGCAAGGTCGGCCAGTCCCGACATCGTCACGCCGGCATTGAAGAAGAATCCCCAGAATATATAAGAAGCAGGTTGCTTCGTAGCGGGACCTACAAGGATTGTTGTGTCGCTGGACCCATGTCCTTGCAAGACGACATTCGAAGGCATGCTGATGCTCGATCCCGAGGGGGAGGCAAGCCGATAGGTTCCAGCCGGCAGATAGACGAGGCCGCCGCCGTGCCATGAGGCTTGATTGAGGGCCGCCTGGATCGCCGGCTGATCGTCGGTCACCCCATCGCCCTTGGCGTGGAGCGTCAGGAATGGATCGTTGGTGGCATCAAACACATGATGATCGCCATTGTCGGCCGTTCCATTGTATTTCGGACCATTCTCGTAAATGAAATCCCTGCCCCATGCCACGCCAAGGTTGAAATGATCAGCACCGTTCGCGGCATGACCAAGGAGGCAGACTTGGGAAGAGGCGGAACCCGGCCCATTGGAGACCAGGGCAACATAATTGTGGCCTGCGACGATGCCGGGAGGCGCAGTGACCGTCAGGCTATAGGCATCGCTTTTGCTCAAATTGACCGGGGCGGCAAGCTGCGTTCCAGCCGTTTTATCGATCAAGGTCACCGTCGGCGAACCCGGAGCCGAAGCCACATAAAGGTTGCGCCCGAAAATGCGAAATGTGTCGCCGCTTGCGATGTCGGCGCGGTCGAAGTGCATCGGGACTGGTAGGTTCACGTAAACAATCGTGCTCCAGGTCGCACCATCGGAAACCGCGAATTTATAGATGTCAAACGCCTGAATTTTCGGTATTTCAAAGGCGACATAATTCTTGTCTCCCTTGATCATCTTCACGGTTTGGGGATTGGCCAAATGCACGGCGCCAAAATAGACCTTGGGCGATGAGCCAAACCCGCTCCCTGACAGGCTCACAACATTGCCAGGCATGACGGTCAGCGGCTCGGTCACGATCACGGGCGAGGCGCCAGCGGGCAGGACGCACAAAATCCACCAAAGAGCTGCCTTGCAAAAAAAGGAAGCGCCTAAGGTCTCTCCCCTCTCCCGATTTCTGGCCATTGGGGGTCCAATCGTATCAAAGCCTATCATTCCAGAAACTCCCACTCTTGAGCCTTGTGACCTAGAAGCCTCTTGAGCGTACCGAACAGTCTTTGCAGGCGAATTGATGAATTACGAATATTTTATGCGTTTATTATCGTCTTATATTGTGTATACTTGCATGCAATCCCTGCCGCCTGTGTTGCCTGGTTCAACGGCGCGAAGCCTCTTCGTTTTCCGATATATAACTTATATCAATTGTGATATGACGGCTATTGTTATACGCTCTCGCCATGGTCGGCATTGACGTAAGTCGACCGCGCTGGATATCAATTTGATGTTTTTGCTTGGTAATCTGCCATGGGAGTTTTATGTATTGAATTTAGCCGACGAAGCGTTCCCGACAGCAGAGCTTATTGGACCGGAAATACAAGGCAGGCAACAGCTCTTCTTTTGTTGCGGTTTTAGCAGTATTTGTTAAGCTTTTTCTCAAAAGGACTCACGTGGTAATAGAACGGTTTTGCTCCGCGTCCGCGGCGTCGTAATCTCGCTGTCATATCGGAACGCAAGGAGATGTTCCCTTCCTCGCTCCTTGGTTGCGCAGCTGACCTCATAAGCAGCTGCCGCGCTAAGCGACTTACCATTGCGACCGCCGAGTCCTGCACGGGTGGCCTGCTCGCCGGTCTGATTACCGCGGTCGCAGGCTCATCCGATGTGTTTGAGCGGGGTTTTGTAACCTATTCCAATGCCGCGAAGGTCGAATGTCTCGGCGTTTCTTCAGCCATTTTGGAACGGTTCGGCGCCGTCAGTGAGCAGGCCGCAGAGGCCATGGCGGCCGGTGCCTTGGCGCATTCCCCCGCCGGCCTCGCCGTTTCAATCACCGGAATTGCGGGGCCAGGTGGCGGATCGCCTGAAAAGCCTATCGGCCTCGTGCATTTTGGCCTCGCACACCGCAGCGGCGCCGTTATCACGGTCGAAAAGCGGTTTGGCGATCTGGGGCGCGATGCAATCCGCGTCGCTGCGGTCGCAACGGGTATCGAGATGCTTGTCGATGCCGTTCATCGGCGATAAATTTTCGGGTGCTAGGGAGCCTTGCCGTAGACGATGTCGGCGCGGTTCTCGAAAGCTTGCGCGAATTTTCGGAACGCCGCGTCGAACATTCCGCCCATGATCAGACCCAGAGCCGGGCTTTTGAATTCGTAGCTAATACGAAATTCCACGAGGGAGGCCTTGCCTTCCTCGCGATCGTGAAAGATCCAGCGATTTTCGAGGTGCTTGAATGGCCCGTCAATATATTCGACGAGAATGCTCCGTTTCGGGCGGTCGCAGGTGACGCGGCTCGTAAACGTTTCACGGATGGCCTTATAGCCAACCTCCATATCGGCGATGAGCGTTACGACGCCTGCGCTTTCGTTGCGCCGGCGGATCCGCAGGGCGCGGCACAACGGTACAAATCGAGGATAGGATTCAACATCGGCTACCAGCTCGAACATTTCCGAGGCGCCGTGGCCGACACGGTGAGTGGTCTGGAATGAAGGCATGGCCGATTACTGCATGGAACAAAACAAAAAGCGCTCCGCAGGCAACAATGTCGCGGGACGGCAAAGCCTGACGGCGATTCGCGTCCCCTGCTGTAGCCGCTCAGCCCCCCTCTCGCAAGGCCATGCGGCGTGCTTTCAGCCTGGCAAAGTCCTCCCCTGCATGATGCGAGGATCGCGTCAAGGGCGAGGCTGAAACGAGGAGAAAGCCCTTGGCGCGCGCGATGTCGGCGAAAGAGGCAAATTCCTCGGGTGGGACGAAACGGAAGACCGGATGATGCTTTCTGGTCGGCTGAAGATATTGGCCAAGCGTCAGGAAATCAACGCCGGCCGTGCGTAGATCGTCCATCAGTTGCAATACCTCGTGGCGTCCTTCACCAAGTCCCAGCATCAAGCCGGATTTGGTGAAGATCTCGGAATTGCATTCCTTGACACGTTGGAGCAGCCGGATCGAGTGGAAATAACGGGCGCCGGGCCGGATCTCGAGATATTTCGAGGGAACTGTCTCAAGATTGTGATTGAAGACATCCGGCCTGGCGGCAACGAGGATCTCGAGCGCGTCTGGTTTCCGCAGAAAATCCGGGGTCAAGACCTCGATCGTCGTTGTTGGGCTCGTGGCCCGGATGGCTTCCACCACCAATGCGAAATGGCGCGCCCCTCCGTCATCAAGATCATCGCGGTCGACAGAGGTGATGACGGCATGGGCAAGCCCTAGCGTCCGGACCGCTTCGGCGACGCGGGCAGGCTCGGCGGGGTCGAGGGGGCGGGGCAGACCGGTTCTGACATTGCAAAAAGCGCAGGCACGCGTGCAAGTATCGCCCATGATCATGAAGGTTGCGTGTTTTTTCTCCCAACATTCGCCAATGTTGGGGCAGCCTGCTTCCTCGCAAACCGTGACAAGCTTATGTTCGCGGACAATCTTTTGCGTCGCTGCCCATTGCGACGAGCCTGGCGCCTTGACCCTGATCCAGGCAGGCTTGCGCGCCGACGGCTGATCCGGACGATGGGCCTTTTCCGGATGGCGCACGTCTGTGGCGCTGCTATGATTGTTGTCGAGCAGATCGGAACCCGAAGCCATGCAACATCTTCTCCAGCAGTCACACCGCTGCCGCGTGACGCCTCGAGTGTACTGCGTTCTTCTGGAGATAGGTAGCGAGCGGCCAGATTTCAGCAAATGTCGATCTGGGCTGCCCGGCTTCCATTCACGGAACGAAAGCCAACTTTAGAAAATAGAGTGAAGACGACCGGCCGAGGCTAAGCCCTATGCCTTACGCAAGCAATGAAGACCTGCCACCTTCCGTGCGCGACCACCTGCCCGCCCACGCGCAAGACATTTTCCGGGCGGCTTTCAACAATGCTTATGACGAATATGCCAGTGACCCGCGTCAGGAAGAAATCGCCTTCCGCGTCGCTTGGGCGGCGGTCAAAAAGCACTACCACAAGATTGGCAGTCGCTGGCTCCCGCGCGAATGATCGCGCAGCGACGCCTCACATGTGGATCACCCGGCCATAAGCATCGAGCACGCTTTCATGCATCGCTTCCGACAATGTCGGATGCGGGAAGACCGAATTGATCAGTTCCACCTCGGTGGTCTCGCAATTCATGGCGATGACAAAACCCTGGATCAGCTCGGTGACCTCGGCCCCGACCATATGGGCTCCGACAAGCTTTCCGGTCTTGGCATCGAAAATGGTTTTCACGAGCCCGTCCGGTTCACCAAGCGCGATCGCCTTACCGTTGCCGATGAAGGGAAAACGGCCAATCTTGACGTCAAGACCTAGCTCCTTGGCTTTTGCCTCGGTGAGGCCAACCGAAGCCACCTGCGGGCTGCAATAGGTGCATCCCGGAATCATCGTTTTGTCCAAGGGATGCGGATCAAGACCCTTGATCGCCTCAACGCAGATCACACCTTCATGCTCGGCCTTATGCGCGAGCATCGGAGGGCCAGCGACATCACCGATCGCGTAAAGTCCGGCAATATTGGTGCGGCCTAGACCATCTGTGGCAATCACGCCATGTTCAGTTTTGACGCCGAGCGCTTCGAGTCCAAGATTTTCCACATTGCCCACAACGCCGACCGCGGAGATGATGCGCTCTGTTTCAAGCACCCATGTTCCCTTGCCGTCCTCAAGAGTCGCGACAATGCCCTCCGGCTTTTTCTCAATCTTCGTCACTTTGGCCGAGGTGAAAATCTCGATGCCCTGTTTTTCGAAGCGCTTGCGGGCGTGCGCCGCGATCTCCGCATCCTCGGCCGGAAGAATCTGCGGCAATATTTCAATGACCGTCACCTTCGTGCCCATGCTGCGATAGAAAGAGGCAAATTCGATCCCGATCGCGCCCGACCCTATCACAATGAGTGAGTCTGGGAATTTCTCTGGCGCCATGGCCTCGAAATAGGTCCAGATGAGTTTACCATCCGGCTCAAGGCCTGGCAGCACGCGCGGCCGCGCACCCGTCGCGATGAGGATATGTTTGGCTGCATAAGTCCCCGCGCCAAGCGTGCGCTTGGGAATGGCGTGTTGAGGCTGCATCGCGGGCTTCTTCGATGTGCTGACCAGAACCTCGCCGGGTTTCGTGATTGTGGCCTCACCCCAAATGACATCGACCTTGTTCTTCTTGAGCAAAAAGCCGACGCCATTGTTCAATTGCGCGGAAACCACGCGTGATCTCTGCACAATGGCGGCGGCGTCGAACCCGATCTTGCCCTCGACCGTGAGACCATAATCCTTGGCGTGATTGAGGTGGTGAAAGATTTCCGCTGAACGGAGCAGCGCTTTCGTCGGGATACAACCCCAGTTGAGGCAAATACCCCCGAGATGTTCACGCTCGACGACGGCCGTTTTGAAGCCGAGCTGCGCGGCGCGGATCGCCGCGACATAGCCGCCGGGCCCGCCGCCGATGATGAGGATATCGTAACTTTCAGCCATTATGGCGTCCCCGGTGGGAGCGACAGCGACGGACTCTCACGCCAGCATCCCCGCGGGTTGCTCGATCAGGGCCTTGAACGCGGCGAGAAGCTCCGCCCCCACCACACCGTCGACAGCGCGGTGATCGCAGGAGAGAGTCACGCTCATCATCATTGCAACAGCGGGTGCGCCATTTTTGACAATCGCACGTTGTTCGCCCGCGCCGATTGCAAGGATCGTTGCTTGCGGCGGATTGATGATGGCGGAAAAACTCTTGATTCCAAACATTCCGAGGTTGGACACGGCCGTCGAGCCGCCCTGATACTCCTCGGGACGAAGCTTTCGGGCACGCGCGCGGGCGGCAAAATCCTTCATCTCGCCGGAGATCACGGAGAGGGTTTTCGTTTCGGCGGCGCGTACAATGGGGGTGATGAGACCGCTGGGTATCGCTACCGCGACCCCGACATCGGCATGTTTGTGCCTCAACATGGCGCTCTCGGTCCAGGTCACATTGGCATCAGGGACGCGAATGAGCGCGAGCGCAAGTGCCTTGACGATAAAATCATTGACCGAGATTTTATAGACTGGCTTGCCATCCTTGTCTTTGGGCGCCGCTTCATTGATCGCTTCCCGCAAGTTCATGAGAGCATCGAGATTGCAATCGATGGTGAGATAAAAATGCGGGATCGTCCGGCTTGCCTCGATGAGACGGCGGGCGATCGTCTTGCGCATCAAATCATGCGGCACTTCCTCGAAAGACCCCAGCGCATAATTCTGCCGGATGACTTCATCCGAGGGAATGGACGGCGGCACCGGCGCCGACGGCGCCCTGCCCTCCTCAACTGCGGGGCGAGCCGGAGCCTTCGCAAGCGCCGCCGTCACATCCCGCTCAATGACACGCCCATGCGGCCCCGAGCCTGCAATCGCGGCAAGGTCGAGCCCTGATTCCTTGGCGATCCGGCGCGCGAGAGGCGAGGCAAAAATGCGCGGCCCGTGCTGACCATTGGCGGAGGCGATGGGGCTCGGTGCCGAAGCCGAAGGTGCAGACGCAGGCGTTGGGGACTCTTGGCGCACTTGTGCTGACGGGCTGCTCGGCTGATGGCTTTGAGCCGCAGAAGGATGCGGCATGGTGTGCGGCGCGGCGACCGACTTTGGATCTTCTCCCTCGCCTGCGATCAAGCCGATGACATTATTGACCGGCACATCGGCAGTGCCTGCCGGGACGACAATCTTGGCGAGCACGCCTTCGTCGACGGCTTCAACCTCCATCGTCGCCTTGTCGGTCTCGATTTCGGCGAGCACATCGCCCGGCTTGATCTTATCGCCTTCCTTCTTCAGCCACCGGGAAAGATTGCCTTTTTCCATGGTAGGTGAGAGAGCTGGCATCAGTATGTCAATCGGCATGGAGAGGCTCACATCCTTTGCGGTTCAGCGATAGAGCACCGCCTTCGCCGCCGCGACGACCTCTCCGGCATGTGGCAAAGCCAGCTTTTCGAGATTCGCCGCGTAAGGCATTGGCACATCCTTCCCGCAAACCCGCGTCACCGGCGCATCGAGATAATCAAAAGCCTCTTCCATGATCTTCGCCATGATCTCGGCGGAAACACCGCTTTGCGGCCAGCCTTCCTCAACGGCGATGCAGCGGCCGGTCTTCTTGACCGATTGAATCATCGTCTCGGTGTCCATCGGACGAAGGGTGCGCAGATCAACGACCTCGGCCTCGATTCCTTCGCGCTCCAAATCTTCCGCCGCCTTCAAGGCATGCACCATGCCGATGCCAAAAGAGACGATCGTCACATCCTTGCCGGTCCGGGCAATGCGTGCCTTGCCGATCGGAACGAGAAAATCATCGAACTTGGGCACTTCGAATTTATGCCCGTAGAGAATCTCGTTTTCTAAAAAGATGACCGGGTTCGGATCGCGGATCGCGCTTTTCAAAAGCCCTTTCGCATCGGCGGCCGAATAGGGCATCACGACTTTGAGCCCCGGAATATGCGAAAACCAGGCGGCATAGTCCTGGCTGTGTTGGGCGGCCACTCGCGCGGCGGCCCCATTGGGGCCCCGGAACACGATCGGACAGTGCATCTGGCCGCCGGACATATAGCGTGTCTTGGCAGCGGAATTGATGATCTGATCCATCGCCTGCATGGCGAAATTGAAGGTCATGAATTCGACGATGGGACGCAATCCCCCGAAAGCCGCGCCGATGCCGAGCCCCGTGAAGCCGTGTTCGGTAATCGGCGTATCCACGACCCTGCGCGGGCCGAATTCGTCGAGCAAGCCTTGCGTGACTTTGTAAGCGCCTTGATATTCGGCGACCTCCTCTCCCATGACGAAAACGCTGTCGTCACGGCGCATCTCCTCGGCCATCGCGTCGCGCAAAGCTTCGCGCACGCTCTGCGTTACCATCTGGGTGCCCGTGGGAATTTCGGGCCCGGTGTCCCTTGCAGAATCTTTCACCTCTGCGGGCATTTTTTCAGGGGTGGGCATTTTCTCAGCGGGGGGCTTTGTGACGCCTGGTTCCGGCGCCTGCACCGAATCAGCATCTTCGCCGTCCGCCGCGATCACCGCGATCGGCGTATTGACCGCGACATTGTCAGTTCCACCCGGCACCAGAATCTTGGCAAGCCTGCCCTCGTCGACTGCTTCGACCTCCATGGTGGCCTTATCGGTCTCGATCTCGGCGAGGACGTCGCCAGAGCGCACCGCATCCCCTTCCTTTTTTAGCCACTTCGCGAGCCTGCCTTGTTCCATAGTTGGCGAAAGCGCGGGCATAAGAACGTTCGTCGCCATCAGCTGTCCTTGTCTTGCCCAGCTCGTTTCCCATTAACTGGATTATGCCAGCACGTCGGTCCACAACTCGGCGGCGTCGGGCTCCGGCTCGTGGGAGGCAAAGTCAGCCGCCTCGGAGATGATCGAACGGACATCCGCGTCGATCTTCTTGAGATCATCTTCGCTTGCTTGCTTACTCGCCAAAAGACGCGCACGGACCTGTTCGATTGGGTCGTGCTCCTCGCGCATTTTTTGCACCTCATCCTTCGAGCGGTATTTTGCCGGGTCCGACATGGAATGGCCGCGATAGCGATAGGTCTTCATTTCCAAAATGATCGGGCCATTGCCTGCCCGGCACCATTCGGCCGCACGGGTCGCGGCGGCTTTCACCGCGCGCACATCCATGCCATCGACTTGCTCGCCCGGAATGTTGAAGGATTGGCCGCGTTTGGAAAGATCGGTTACCGCCGAAGACCGGCTGACGGAAGTGCCCATCGCGTAGCGATTGTTTTCGATGACGTAAACCACAGGCAGCTTCCAAAGTTCCGCCATGTTGAAGCTCTCATAGACTTGGCCCTGATTTGCGGCGCCGTCACCAAGATAAGTGAAACAAATCTTACCATTGCCGCGATAAAGATTGGCAAATGCGAGCCCGCTGCCGAGCGGCACCTGGGCGCCGACGATCCCATGGCCGCCGTAAAATTGTTTTGCTCGGGAAAACATATGCATGGAGCCGCCCTTGCCCTTTGAGGCGCCACTCCGCCGGCCAGTCAATTCGGCCATGACGGCCTTGGGATCCATCCCGCAGGCAAGCATATGGCCATGATCGCGATAGCTGGCGATCGTCTGATCTCCCTCCCCAGCCGCCATGATCACCCCGGTCACGACCGCTTCTTGTCCGATGTAGAGATGGCAAAAGCCGCCGATGAGACCCATGCCATACATCTGGCCGGCCTTCTCCTCGAACCGGCGGATGAGCAGCATCATGCGATAGGCGGTAAGCTCCTCGTCCTTGCTGAATGGAACGATCTTCGCGGGCGCGTTTGGCAACATTCCCCGCGCGCTTTCACCGCGGGCACGAGAAGATGCGGCAGCCATGAGAAGCCCTTCTGGAATGGCGGAGGCAAGTTGGCGATAAGATAGCGCGGCAGCACAAGGAAAGCGAGCCCCTGGCCGGCCCGAAGGGCTACGCGGAAATGGCACTTTCCCGCGTCGTGCGTGGCAAGGGCGCGCCAGAGTCTCGTGTTTCCGGCATCCCTAAAAGGTACAGCAGAAATCCTGAAGCCGCGATGCTGGCCAACACGAGAAAGGCGGCGGAAAAGCCCGCATGAACAACGAGGAGTCCAGCCAAGGATGTGCTCAGCGCGGCGCCTATGCCTTGCGCCGTAATCACGGCTCCTTGTGCCAAATTGAAATGTCCAGTGCCGCGCGTCAGATCCGCGATGATGAGGGGGAAAAGCGCGCCATAAAGTCCGGCGCCGATGCCGTCGAGGCTTTGCACGGAAAATAGCCAAACAGGATCGTCGGATATGGGGTAGAGAAAGCCGCGCAGGGCCAAGATCGCGAAACCGGCAAGAAACAAGGGCTTCCGTCCCCAAAGATCTGCCTTGCGGCCAACGAGAGCTGCCATCGGCACCATCACTACCTGCGCGGCAACGATGCAGCCGGACATGAGGGCAGTGCCATGATTCTTGTCTTGCAAAGCCAGTTTCTGGCCAACGAGGGGTAGCATGGCGGCATTCGCGAAATGAAAGGCGACGCAGCCAAAGCAGAAGATCAAAAGGCTCCGGTTGTTGACGAGCATGCTCAGAGTGGAAGGCCTTTCCGCCGACGTTGAAGGACCATCGTGAAGACCGCGGGCGCGGTCATGGTCGATCGCCTCGGGTTTAATCGTCAAAACGCTTACGATCGAGAACAGAGCCATCGCCGCGATAAGATAAAAGATGACAATAGGTCCGAGTTGCCATGCACTCACGCCCGCAAGCCCTGCCGCGATCGCATTGCCGGCATGATTGAAGGACTCGTTGCGGCCGATCCGGGGGGTGAAGGCTTGCGGCCCGGTGAGGCCCAAGGTGATCGCAGCGATCGCTGGCCCGAAAAAGGCGTCCGCCGCCCCAGCCGCGGCTTGCGACCCGGCAACGAGGATGAATGACGGCATGAAGGGAAGAAGCAGAGATGCGCCGGTCACGACAAGCGCGGCACCAGCAATGATCGCTCTCTTGGCACGGCTAACGTCGATGAAAGCGCCCGCCGGTGTCTGTACCGCCAGAGTGGAGATGGCGGCAATCGACATCACGAGGCCGATTCGGTCTTCCGCCCAGTGCCGCTCCGTCAAAAGATAAACTGCAAGATAGGGTCCGAGTCCCTGGCGAACGTCGGCCAGGAAGAAGTTCAAGGCATCCAGCGAATAGTTGTAGCGCATCAGTTAGTCCGAGACGAAAGAAACGTTCGTCTGAAGTCTCATGCAGCACTGAAGGTTCCTTGGGGCCTTGTAGGAGAACTTTGCTGTGCAAACCTGCGTCAAAGCGAGACCGCAGGGTCCTTGATTGTCAGAAACTCGAAAGATCGATGTTTCCCCCCAGACTGCTCCGTCACCGGCACGGTAGGATAGAGTCTGGTCTTCCCTTTGGGGTGGCATATGACGCGGTTTTCCGCGAGAACAGGTTCCTGTTCAAAAAGCCGGGATATTCACGGCTGTGTCCGTACACATCTGGAGTTCATTTTTGCGTTCGTGGCAAAAAGACGACAAGATCCTTTCGGTTCGCGCGACCAAGCAATGTGCGCGCCTCCTCGTCAAGAAGGTCACGATCGATTTCACGGCCGGACAGAAGCGCGATTCGGTGATCCCAAGCCGCATGCTCTAATTTGAGATCGTCGAGCTCGCCGCGCAGGCTCGCGATCTTATGTTCATATTCATCCTTGGTTCGAAGCCCACGTTCGCCGTTCACCGCATGCCATACGAAATAGCCCGCGATAGCGCCGGAGACGCAATAAAGAGCCAGTGGATAAAGGATAGCGCGCGCGCGCCTGTAGACGACCATTCCTTAAGATTGACCGATCGCGGTAAGCGATTCGTTAATCCCCACGTCCTATCGACTTTGCCCGGATCGTCGGGAAAGAATATGAAGCATGATGCCGAAAAACCGGGAGAGAGGATGGTGGAGGTCTCAGCGCATGAAAGTGCTCGCAGACCGTAGCGTGAACGCTTCAATTTGAAACACTCCGACGAAGGTCGGTGCGAAGAAACAACGTCTCAAGCCGGGACGCCGCCGACTTCGAATTTCTGGGATTTATCGCGTAGGAATTGCCATCCCTTCACCGATTCGAGTCGCAGCTCGTGTTGGCGCATGGCCTCTAAGGAACCACGAATGTCTCGCCGATTTCGCGCAGAGCGATACGCTCCGGTGTCTTACGAAGCGCCGCCTCGAAACGCGCGATCGGTTCACGAAAGTCCTCGAAGCTGAGGCGGAAAGTTTGATGATGAACGGGCATGATGAAACGAGCGCCCACCTCATTGGCCATCTGCACGGCTTGTTCTGGAGTGCAATGTGAACGAAGCCAGGGATTGTAAGCGCCGATCGGCATGATCGCCAGATCGAAAGGACCGGAAACCCGCAGCTCCGCAAACGAATCGCACAAGGCGGTGTCGCCGCTAAAAATGATGCGGCGGCTGTTTCTCTCGAGAACGTAGCCATTGTAACCGCGGTAGCTGTCGCGCCGCTTCCTGGCGCCCCAATGCTTGACACGGAACGCGGCAATGTCGATTTTGCCGGAGAGAGTGGTGACAGACCTTGAGTCATTCCAACCTAACTCGCTCACTTCACGGAACCGCGTCCAACGAAGCAAATCCCCTGTTTTTCCGGCTGTGATCACCATAGTCGACCGATCAAATTGATGGAGCGTGTGCATGTCGAAGTGATCAAAATGTGCGTGGGAAAGAAGCACAATGTCGATCTTGGGAAGGTCGCGAACAGTCAGCGCCGGCGCGGTCAGACGTTTGGGTCCGAGAGTGAGACCCGGCAAACGAATTCCGATCCGCGGAAAGAGAGCTGGATCGGTGAGTATCTTTATCCCGTAAAAATTGATCAAGACCGTTGCGTGCCCGAGCCACGCCGCGGTGATCTGGTCATCGCTCCACTCTGCCGGATTTGGCCGGGTGAATGCCGGCGCAATGGTCCGCCGGCTTTCGGCAATGCCTTCATGCCAGAGATAACCAAACCAATGGCGGGTGCGTGAGCCGCCGAGATTTTGGCTTTTATCTTTCATCTACCGGTCTCGGGGAAAAGAGCTGCATGGTCAAAGCCAGCCCTTG
The DNA here is from genome assembly GCA_035515355.1 of Methylocella sp. Classification (GTDB taxonomy): domain Bacteria; phylum Pseudomonadota; class Alphaproteobacteria; order Rhizobiales; family Beijerinckiaceae; genus Methylocapsa. The sequence goes on along the minus strand of DATJBL010000050.1, from coordinate 66,657 downwards.
CAGCAGGCCGTTGCTCGTTGGAGCGCCGGGGAATCATCGAATCAGGCCAAGCCCCAAAATGCCTGAAATGATCAAAAAAATCGCGACGATGTAATTGAGCAGTTGCGGAACGATTAAGATCAAGATCCCGGCGATCAAAGAGACGATCGGTTGGAGGTGTGTGATGGCTATGGTGTCCATTTGCTTATACCTTGCGTTGGAGCTTCAGGTCTCGGCGGTGGGGCCGGATGCCCGCGCCGGATCACCGCGCCCTGCTGAAAAATACGAACATGGTGCGGCGCTGATTAGGAGACCAGTCCCACAAGAGGGAGGGCGGGGAATCCCGTGCTTTCTCCCGACAATGCCCGGTAAGCATGCGAATACCGGGACGCGGGTGGCGCTGTTTGGTTTATTGCCGCCGCGATCTTCCAACTTACGGCGCTTCCAGCGGAGTCCGATCGCACAGGCCGCCGAAGGGAGAGGATTGGGGCATGCCGACGCTATTGCGACCTTCGGCTGAGCTAGGTTTCGAGTTCAGAATTTCCGGCCGAAGACTGACAAAGCCAAAAGCGTAGATGGTATCAAGGTTCGAGACTGTCGCGGGCGGAATCGACAACGCCACGGGTCGTGATGACAACCCAGCCGCTGCCGCGCCTTTCAATGGATTTCACTCTGCCGGCACCTGGAATGATCTCTCCCGGCGTCACCTCAATCGAGCCATGCGGACTCTCGAGGAGAGCGATTCCGTTGTAAACATCACGAACAACCCAGGTCGTGATCAATTGGGGGCCGCCGGGAGCCAATAAGGGGCTTGCGAATGAGCTGGGTGTTCTTGGGGCGCTTGAATTTTGGGACGGATCGAAGGCGCTCGGGTCGCCTAATTTTTTCTTTCCATGTTCGTTTTCAGGCACTAGCTTGACCGGCGCCGCGGCAATTTGCGTCTGCTTGCGAGCGCCTGCCGCTGGTTGCGAAGTGCTATCAGTCGTTTGAGGTGCGGCTGGCGGCGCGCCGTCGAGACGCTCGATAACTTGGGATATCATCGTTGCGGATTCGCGCTGCATTTGTTCGACTTTATCCCTTAGTTCGGCAAGCGAGGCACTTGTTTCGCCCTTGACTCCGTCGAGACGCGTCTTCAGGTCTTCGACGACGGTGGCCTCTGTCCCGGATTGGTTCTGGGCGAAACGCAAAGCCCCGACATCGGCTTTGAGCGTTTCGATCTCCTCGGACATCTTTTGCACCCTGCCGAGCATCTCCGTGCGCTCCGCAGAAAATTGTGATGCCGCCCATGCGAAACCAAGAAGGCAGGCTGCTACGGCCGCGCCTGGGCCATAGGCCAAAAACTTTTTGAAACGCGATGACGCCCTTCGTGGAATGGCATCAGTGTGTTCCGGTTTGCTAGGACGAATTTGCTCTGCTTCCTGCAATGCGGATTCCGCGGCGGGAGAGGATGAAAGCGGGATGACCGAGTCGAGACGAATTGATTCTGAAGGAGGGTTTGCCGAGGGAACAGTTGCGCCCTCTGCCAGGAGAGCGATGATCTTGGGTATTGCATAGCCCAAAATCGTTCTCGCAAAGCTTTGGCTTATCTCGGCTTTATGGGCAATCTCATGAATGACATCTCTGCCGAGCGCCTCCTCTAACTCCTGTCCTGAAAGAGGTACCGGATCACCTCCTTCAAACCAGGAAGCAACCTCGACGGCGAACCCGGCGGCCTTCAACCTATCAAGGAAACCGTCCCTCCCGCCTGGCTGAGCAGAGATCAGTCTGACCGTTTCTTGAACGAGCGCGCCTCCCCTGGACCCGAGACAGTACCGCGACTCGATTTCCTTAATGAGCTCGTCAAAGGTCGCCATCTTACCTCGTCTCCTCGAAAAAGGCCGACTGTCTCCGTCACAATATCGAATGAATGCGGCAGAAAACTTGCGGGAGCTGCTCATTCCGAGTTTACGAGATAGCCGGTCATTCTTTGTGAAAAAACTCAGGCGAGTACTCCTCCAAAATGTGATTCAATCTGAGGCCACCAGCGATCTGAAATTCTCGGACGGTCTCAAGATCGCGGACTTGTTCTGACTGAGTATTTTGCCTTGGCGCGGATCCAATCCTGCGCAGACCGAAGCGCCGATGCACACCAAGTGAGCTTGCAGTCACCATCATGAGAAGAAATGCCGAATCGGAAAATACAATGGGTAGGAGGAATAAGTGGCATTTTCGAGAAGGGCGAGGCGGCCTAAAAAAGGTGGCCACCTCTCGCCTGCTCGCGTGAAGATAACGACGGCAGATAGCGCTGCAACCAGCATGGATAGGTGAGCCTTGAGGCGAAGCGCGAAGCTCACTAGGATTGCGGCCCCAGCGCAGGCCGCTGGCGGGAAAGCAAGACGGCGGCGGCTGATGGTCTTGCGTACCCCCGGTAGAAAATGGACCCAGAAATTGTCCAGAACACCCAAGTCCATAATTGTAGACCGGCGTGAACATGGCATAAAGCGCCTAGCGAGAGTGACCTTGCGCTGCAAAGGGTTCGTTGTAGGCTCCGATCAAGAAGAAAAACTGATGATGCGCGAGTACAATCACAAACACACATGAAGTGCAGAAGCTCTTCCGCATTGAGTATCTCTATTCGGAACCTCCAGCGGCGAGCTTCGTAAGCGAATCAACCGGAAAATTACCATGTTTTCGATAATGCAGATATCTAACGATTATATTATAACTATTTCAACGTGATAAAAATAGGATTAACGTCATTCATCCACAGCAATCTAGCTTCATTGCCCCTTGAGCGGTCAGGGATCGGGCTGGAATTCACATCAGCCGGTCGGATGAGACCAGACCATCTCGCAGTCGGTCTATGATCGTCGGTGCTTGACAACTTGCGCTCACGCCCTACCTCCCACCCGCTTGCTCGCAAACGAAATAGAGGAAGGAGCGTGCCTCTGGTTTTTCACTGCCGGCGATGCGTTCGTCTTGGCTGAACCTGGCGGTTGCATTTTCTTTAGAACGCATACTGGCATCGTGCCGAAGATCGCCTCCTCCTCACGGAGGAAATCGGCTTCCTTGGCCTTGCCGACTGACCTGGTCCCAAGCGGTTTCTCTCTTCAGGAGTTGCATAGCAATGGCTGCCAAAGACATCCGCTTCTCCACCGACGCGCGCGATCGCATTCTGCGTGGAGTCGAGATTCTCAATAATGCGGTGAAGATCACACTCGGCCCCAAGGGCCGCAACGTCGTGATTGAAAAATCCTTTGGTGCACCACGCATCAGTAAGGACGGTGTGACCGTCGCCAAGGAAATCGAACTTTCCGACAAGTTCGAGAACCTCGGCGCCCAACTCGTGCGTGAAGTCGCCTCCAAGCAGCATGACATCGCTGGCGACGGCACCACCACCGCAACCGTGCTCGCTTCGTCCATCGCCCGCGAAGGTGTGAAGGCTGTGGCGGCCGGACTCAACCCGATGGATTTGAAGCGCGGCATCGACTTCGCGGTGGAGGCGATTGTTGCCGACCTCAAGAAAAATTCAAAGAAAATTTCCTCGAACGAGGAGATCGCCCAAATCGGCAAAATCTCGGCCAATGGTGATCGTTTTATCGGTGAAGAAATCGCCAAGGCGATGCAAAAGGTCGGGAACGAGGGCGTGATCACGGTCGAGGAGGCCAAAAGCCTCGTGACCGAGACCGAAATCGTCGAAGGCATGCAGTTCGACCGCGGCTATCTCTCCCCTTATTTCGTCACCAACGCCGAAAAGATGGTCGCCGAGCTCGAAGAGCCTTACATTCTCGTGCATGAGAAGAAGCTGACCTCACTGCAGGCTCTCTTGCCGATTCTTGAGGCAGTCGTGCAGAGTGGCAAGCCTTTGCTGATCATAGCGGAAGACGTCGAAGGCGAGGCGCTCGCAACGCTAGTGGTCAATAAGTTGCGCGGCGGACTGAAGATCGCCGCCGTCAAGGCGCCAGGCTTCGGAGACCGCCGCAAAGCCATGCTTGAAGACATCTCAATTCTGACGGCCGGACAGCTGATCTCCGAAGAACTCGGCATCAAGCTGGAAAATGTGACGCTTAGGATGCTCGGCCGCGCCACAAGGGTGCATATCGACAAGGAAGCAACCACGATCATCGGGGGCGCCGGTGAAAAGAAGGACATTGAGGCGCGCATTGGCCAGATCAAGGCGCAGATCGAAGAAACCACCTCGGACTACGACCGTGAGAAGCTCCAAGAACGTTTAGCCAAACTCGCCGGCGGTGTCGCGGTGATCCGCGTCGGCGGCGCGACCGAAGTCGAGGTCAAGGAAAAGAAGGATCGCGTAGAGGACGCGCTCCATGCGACCCGCGCAGCCGTTGAGGAGGGCATTTCTCCAGGCGGTGGCGTCGCCTTGCTACGCGCCGCCGTGGCCCTCGACACGGTCAAGGTCGGGAATCGCGATCAGAAGACCGGCGTTGAGATCGTTCGCAAGGCGATTCTAGCTCCGGCACGCCAAATCATCGACAACGCCGGTGCGGACGGCACAGTGGTAGTCGGCAAGCTGCTCGAAGCCAAGGATTACGGCTATGGCTACGATGCGCAGACTAGTGAATATGGCGATCTCGTCGCGCTCGGCATCATCGACCCGACCAAGGTCGTTCGAACGGCCCTCCAGGACGCCGCATCGATCGCCGGTATGATCATCACCACGGAGGCAACGGTCACCGAGCATCCGAAGAAGGAAACTCCGGCGCATCCGCCGGGCGGCTTGGGCGGAATGGATTACTGAAGAAGCCGATCTGCTCAGACTCGAGGTTCGTGCTTGGCGAGCCGCTCCCTTTTGACGGTCTCCGACGATCCCCGGCGTGGGCGAAAGAGAATGTCTTGGAAACATTCTCTTTCGGCAAATCTCTGCGAGCCCTCCGTCGCTTTTTACAGACACGAACGGCGTCTCGCATGACCCAGGCTTTGCTATTGAAATGCGACATTTACGATTTCATAGCTCTTGCCGCCCCCTGGGGTATTCACCTCGACGGAATCACCGGTTTTCTTACCAATGAGCGCCCGCGCCGTCGGGGAGGTAATGGACACTCGCCCAGCCTTCACATCGGCTTCGCTTTCCCCGACGATCTGGTAAACCTTTTTTTCATCGGTATCTTCATCGACAAGCGTGACCGTCGCGCCGAATTTGATCGTCGTTCCAGAGAGTTTCGAGACGTCGATAACCTCTGCACGTGACAATTTGTCCTCGAGTTCGGCAATGCGCCCTTCATTCAAGGATTGAGCTTCCTTGGCGGCATGATATTCCGCGTTTTCGGATAAATCGCCGTGCGTACGCGCTTCCGCGATCGCCTGGATGATACGCGGACGCTCTATCTGCTGGCGCCGCTTCAACTCCTCTTCGAGGGCAGAATAACCACCCACCGTCATGGGGAACTTGTCCATGCTCGTTCTCTTTCGTTTACTGCTCTTTTTGCAGCGTGGCCTGATAAGGCTGCGAACGGCCCCCGCTCCAAACGACTTCGATCATCCTGAATGAAAGCAAATTTCCAAGATCATGCTTGGCTTTACCAATGTTCCGCCAGCGTCACGAGCGTCTCGGCCACGCTCAACCTCCCTTCACAAATCTTCCACCCCGAGACCGCGCCACGTCGCGGGCCCCGTCGAAAGACAACGCCATCGAAGCCATGATGATTAATAGACCACCTTCGCGGAGCCCGCCGCAAGAGGCTAGCCTCACCGGGGCAGACCAGGCGGCGATTTTGCCGCGCTGCAGCCACGCCTTAGTTCGTTTTTACATCAACTTCGATTGATCTTTAAGTCTATGTTTCTTCGCATGATTTCACCCAGAACGCGAAGCCTTTCTAACGATAAAGATCGTGCACTAGCCAAGATAGTCTTGCAAGGCACGAACCTCTAGATCGCCGGAAAGATACGCCCGAATTCCTTGCGACGCGGCAATTGCCCCGGCAAGTGTTGTGTAATAGGGCACTTTATGCAAGAGAGCGGCGCGGCGCAATGACCGCGAATCGGCCAGCGCCTGGGCGCCCTCGGTGGTATTAAACACGAGCTGTATTTCGCCATTCTTGATCAAATCCACGACATGCGGACGGCCTTCCGAAACCTTGTTCACCCTCTGTGCCCTGACCCCCTCGCCCTCAAAGTAGCGCGCGGTTCCGCCGGTCGCGGTGATCTTGAATCCGAGCCCCGCCAATAACCGCGTGGTCTCAAGCACGCGCGGTTTGTCGATGTCGCGCACCGATACGAAGACGGTGCCCTTCTTTGGCACATTTGTGCCACCGCCGAGCTGGCTCTTCGCGAAAGCGACCGAAAAGGAGCTATCAAGCCCCATGACCTCGCCGGTCGAGCGCATTTCAGGCCCAAGAACGGTATCAACACCCGGAAAGCGGGCAAAGGGAAACACCGATTCCTTTACGCCGATGTGATGGAGTTGCGGCGGCCGCAATCCGAACCCGGAAAGACTTTCCCCGGCCATGATACGAGCCGCGATTTTAGCAATCGGCACGCCGATCACCTTGGCGACGAAAGGGACGGTTCTCGCCGCGCGCGGATTGACTTCGAGTACATAAATTTCACCGTCCTTGAGTGCATATTGCACATTCATCAAGCCGCCGACACCGAGTGCCAGGGCAAGCTTTCTCGTGTGATCCTCGAGATCGGCGATCTTTTCCTTTGTAAGGGAGCGCGGCGGCAGCGAACAGGCGCTGTCACCTGAGTGGATGCCCGCCTCCTCGATATGTTCCATGATGCCACAAATGAAGACATCCTTGCCATCCGACAGGGCATCGACGTCAATTTCGATTGCATCCGATAGATAGCGGTCGAATAAAAGCGGATTCTTGCCGAGCACGGTATTGATCTGCCCGGTCTTGTCATTCGGGTAGCGTGTTTTGATTTCGGAAGGAACGAGACCCGGAAGGGTACCGAGGAGATAATCGTCGAATGCCGCGTTATCGAAAATGATCGCCATCGCCCGGCCGCCTAGCACATAGGAAGGCCGCACGACGAGGGGCAGGCCAAGATCGGCGGCAACGAGACGCGATTGCTCGACCGAATAGGCGATTCCGTTCATCGGCTGCTTAAGGCCGATCTTGTCAAGGAGCCGCTTGAAACGGTCACGATCCTCGGCAAGATCAATGGAATCAACGGATGTGCCAAGAATTGGGATGCCCGCCTGCTCGAGCGCGTGGGCGAGTTTGAGCGGGGTCTGGCCGCCGAATTGCACGATTGCACCCCTCAGCTCACCCGCCTCGCCTTCCTTCGCGAGGATTTCCAGCACGTCCTCGGAGGTTAAAGGTTCGAAATAGAGCCGGTCCGAGGTGTCGTAATCGGTCGAAACCGTCTCCGGATTGCAGTTGACCATAATCGTTTCGAAACCAGCCTCGCGCAGCGCGAAGCTCGCATGGCAGCAGCAATAATCGAACTCAATGCCCTGCCCGATCCGGTTTGGACCGCCGCCCAGAACGACAATTTTCTTGTGGTCAGTCGGCCGGGACTCACAGACGGGGACCCCACCAAAAGGTGGCGCATAGGTTGAATACATATAGGCGGTGGGCGAGGAAAATTCCGCTGCACACGTGTCAATCCGCTTGAACACCGGCCGCACGCCGAGCCTCTTCCGCAAGCGCGATACCTCCGCCTCCGGCAGGCAGGCAAGACTCGCAAGGCGCGCATCAGAAAATCCTGCTGCCTTCAACATCCGTAAGTTGGCGGCGTCACCTGGCAAACCATGCGCGCGCACCTTGGCTTCGAGGCCGAGAATTTCCTCGATGCGCGCAATGAACCAAGGATCAATGCCGCAAGCTTCATGGATCTCATGCGACGGCATGCCGTGCCGCAGCGCTTGCGCGACCACAAGCAGCCGGTCGGGCGTGGGGCGGCCCAAGGCAGCGCGCAAAACGTTCATATCGTCGCCAAGACCGAGCCCTTCAATTTCGATTTCACCAAGTCCGTCCAATCCGATGTCAAGGGAGCGCAGCGCTTTTTGCAGACTTTCGGCAAAAGTCCGGCCGATCGCCATGGTCTCGCCGACCGATTTCATTGCCGTCGTCAAAATCTGCTCGGCGCCTGGAAATTTTTCGAAGGCGAAGCGCGGAACTTTGGTGACCACATAGTCGATCGACGGCTCGAACGAGGCAGGGGTTGCGCCGCCGGTGATATCGTTAGCGATTTCGTCCAAGGTAAACCCGACGGCAAGCCGCGCCGCGACCTTTGCAATCGGAAAACCTGTCGCCTTTGAGGCGAGTGCGGAAGAGCGTGAGACGCGCGGGTTCATTTCGATGACGGTCATGCGGCCATCCCTCGGATTGACCGCGAATTGTACATTGGAGCCACCGGTCTCAACGCCGATCTCGCGCAAAACTGCGAGCGCGGCATCGCGCATCGTCTGGTATTCCTTATCTGTCAATGTGAGCGCCGGAGCGACCGTGATCGAATCACCCGTGTGTACGCCCATCGGGTCGATGTTTTCGATTGAGCAAACAATGATGCAATTGTCCGCCTTGTCGCGGACGACTTCCATCTCATATTCCTTCCAGCCGAGCACGCTTTCCTCGACGAGCACTTCGCTCGTCGGCGAGGCGTCGATCCCGCGCTCGATGATCTCGATGAATTCAGCTTTATTATAGGCGATGCCGCCGCCGGTCCCCCCCATTGTGAAGGACGGCCTAATGATCGCCGGCAAGCCAATGTCGTCGAGGACAGCCAGCGCCTGAGGCAAGGTTTTGATCTGATGCGAGCGCGGCGTCGAAAGACCGATGCGCATCATGGCTTCGCGGAAGAGCTTGCGATCCTCGGCCATGTCGATCGCGCTTGCACTCGCGCCGATCATTTCGACATCGTATTTCTCGAGCACGCCCATCTTTTTCAAGGAGAGCGCACAGTTGAGGCCGGTTTGCCCGCCCATGGTTGGCAAAAGCGCGAAGCCTCCGGGAATGGCATAACGCTCCTTGGCGATGATCTTGGCGACAATTTCCGGCGTGATGGGCTCGACGTAAGTGCGGTCGGCCATTTCCGGGTCGGTCATGATCGTCGCAGGATTGGAATTGACGAGGACGATCCGGTAGCCTTCTTCGCGCAGAGCCTTGCAGGCCTGGGTACCGGAATAGTCGAATTCGCAAGCTTGACCAATGATGATTGGCCCCGCTCCGATGATCAATATGGTGGAAATATCCGTCCGCTTGGGCATTTGGTCTCGTCAAAGCACACGAAAGGGCCGCGTCTCTCAACAGGCTCGCGGCGCGTCTTTTAGCAGAAGCCCGAAGTGTTTTCGTTCGGGCGTGTCTCCCTAGACGAGAATTGCGGCAATGTGAACCCGGAGCCGGGCGGGGTCTTAGCTGTTTGCCAGTCGGCTGGCAAAACGAGCCTCAGCAAAGCGGAGAAGCCCAATTTTACTTTCGCCGGATTTTTACATCGAGATCGGGCTGAACCTCCAACAGAAGGCGCACATCGAGCAAGGCGCCGCTCAAAGTGTCGAACACATGGGCATCATCCGCTACGCCCAAGAAGGTCACATGCACGACGCCATCAACGGTTTTAACTTCACTCAGTTTCCCGCTCCCCTCCAGGATCCGCTTCTTGATTGCATCAGCAAGAGCGCGTTCAATTTCGTTCACATCCGCCACAAGCGCCTCCCCTTTAAAGACATCTGATTTACGAACAGGCCGCTGATTTACGAACAGGCCGCCGGCGCGGGAGCCGACCCGCTAGCGCCTGGCCGCAGCAGCCCTCCAGCTCTTCGATGAATTTGGCCCGGACAGTGTTTAGATTAAGGCCGGCAAAGCGGTCGAACCTTACCCGTGAGAAATAAAGCACTTATTGAATAATCCCGGCCTTGGCAAACCAAAGACACTTGGCTAACTGGCTACAATCAAATCTTGTGGCGGAGAGCACACCTCCTTATGTTGCAAAAATGAGTTTTTATCCCGAGGACGCGTCGCCCGGCTCCCGTAGAGACCAGGGCTTCCATGCTTACGACGCAAACGTCCGGCGGCTGTACGATGACCACGGCGAATTCGAGGATTTCCGTAGGCCACGGCGCCGGCGGCGGTTTCACGCTGTGCCGCTTCGGATCATCGTCCCCAACCTCGTCACCTTGCTTGCGCTTTGCATGGGTCTGACCGCGATTCGTTTCGCGATCGAAGGCCAGTTCGAGACAGCCGTCATTGCGGTCATCGCCGCCGCCATTCTAGACGGATTGGATGGACGCATCGCGCGGGTCCTACGCGGCACATCACGTTTTGGCGCCGAACTTGATTCGCTCGCCGACTTTGTCGATTTCGGGGTAGCGCCGGCGCTGATCCTTTATTTCTGGGGCCTTCACGAGATGAAAAGTTTCGGCTGGTTCGCGGCGCTTGTCTTTACGATCGCTGCGGCGCTTCGCCTTGCCCGTTTCAATGTGATGGCCGACGATCCGAACCGGCCCGTTTGGCAGGCGCGTTTCTTCACCGGTATGCCGTCGCCAGCAGGCGCCATCGTTGGACTTTTGCCGCTCTATCTCAATCTCTCGATTCTCGCGGTTCCCAATGTGCGCGCCCTCGTTCCTTTTGAAATCGCCTATGTCTTGATTGTGGCCTTCTTAATGGCGAGCCCCATCCCGCATTTTTCGGGCAAAAGGATCGGCCGGGTTCCACGCGAATATGTGATCGTCGTCCTTTTTGGTGTCGTCGCCTGCGTTCTTTTGTTGGCGATCTTTCCGATGGAAATGCTGATTGCTTTGACCCTTATCTATCTAGCGACGATTCCCCTCGCGGTGCGCCGCTTCAATGCCTATGCGGCGCAGGAGGCGGCGCGCCAAGGGTTGGGGACCGCGCCTCAGGCGCCGCCCGTTGTGCAAGCGCGGAAATGACGCCGGGTTCGATTCACCACTTCAATTGCCGCTGCATAGCTTTCGGGCTGCCGAGCCAGTTCACAAAGCCGCCTTTCTCGATTAGGGTCCGCGCCAAAAGCTTGGCGAGGTTGTCACGGAGCAGGGCGGCTTAATATTAAGGATACAAATGTCGAAGGAAGAATTGCTTGAATTTCCAGGGACGGTCGTCGAATTGCTTCCCAACGCGACCTTTCGCGTGAAACTCGAAAACGATCATGAAATCATCGCTCATACGGCTGGGAAGATGCGCAAGAATCGCATCCGCGTGCTCACCGGTGATAAGGTTCTTGTGGAAATGACTCCCTATGATCTGACCAAGGGCCGTATTACCTACCGGTTCAAATGAACCAGGGTTCGGCGATGGAGAACGGCCATGACCGGCGGCGATAGGGCTTGGAGGCCGCGGCTTGTACTGGCGTCGGCGTCGCCCCGGCGGCTTGAACTTTTGCAGCAGATCGGTATTGAGCCAGATGCCTTGCTGCCCGTGGATCTTGATGAAACCCCTCGCAAGAATGAGCTGCCAAGGACTCTCGCCGCGCGGCTTGCCGAGGAGAAAACAAGGGCCGCCGCAGCGATTGCCTCACGCAGGCCGGAACTTGCCGAGGCCTACGTCATTGGAGCCGATACGGTTGTCAGCGTAGGCCGCCGCATTCTACCGAAATGCGAGGTCGTAGCGGAAGCGGCACAATCTTTGCGCCTTCTGTCGGGACGAGCGCACCGGGTTCACACAGGAGTCTACCTTATCACACCAAAAGGCCGCGCCCGCCACAAGCTTGTCGAGACAAGGCTGCGCTTCAAGCGGCTGTCATCGGATGAAATCGATGCCTATCTCGGATCGGGTGAGTGGCGGGGCAAGGCGGGAGGCTATGCGCTCCAAGGTCTCGCCGGCGCCTTTGCCCAAAAGCTCGTCGGCTCCTATTCCGCTGTCGTCGGCCTGCCGCTCTACGAAACCATGTTGCTACTTTCTGGTGAGGGCTTTCCAGCCCATCTTTCCTGGTTGAACAGGGTGTGAACACCCCTCTCACACCGGTCAAACCCATGCCCGGCACCAAATCCGAAAAACCTCTTGCGGAAAAATCCGCGGCAACTCCGGCAAACCCGTGCCCCATCTGTGGCAAACCGGCTGTCTTCGCGACACGTCCGTTTTGTTCAAAGCGCTGCGCTGACATCGATCTTCACCGCTGGCTCGGCGGTGCCTACGCTATTCCCGCGGCAACCACAGCGAACCCGGAGGGGGAGGAGGAGGCCAAGATCCGGGACACTGACAAGAGCTGACAGCGGAGTGGGGAACTCAGCCCCGCTGAACCGCCGCCAAGTCAGGGTAGCATCTATGGAATCAGCCATTTTCATCTAATGGATGCCTTCATGTTTTTCGCTGCGTCAAAAATTTTTTGGTTCCTCGCGGAGCCGGTGTCCTTAGTTGTCTTTGCGGGTACTTTCGGCGTCATCCTCTTATTCACTCCTTTTGGCCGCGCGGGACGTGTTCTCATGGCTGGCGCAATCGTGGCGCTCGCGGTCGGGGCGATGACGCCGATCGGAGCCGGTATTTTGCGCCCCTTGGAGGACCGGTTTCCGCAACCCTCGACCAGCATGGCAGAGCCTACCGGCATCATTGTGCTTGGTGGTGCCTTGGACACGGCAAAATCACAAGCTCGCGGCGAGGTCTTCTTGAACGCCGATGCCGCGCGGATGACCACCGGCGTCGAACTGGCGCGGCGCTATCCAAATGCGCGGCTTGTCTTTACGGGCGGATCCGCCAGTTTTTTGCATGAAGGGTCACCGGAGGCGACCAGCGCACGGAAACTCTGGCTTTCCTTAGGCGTCCCCCAGGAGCAAATGGTTTTCGAGGCAAAATCACGCAATACCTGGGAAAACGCCGTGTTTACCCGCGAGCTCCTCAAGCCAAAGCCTGGCGAGACTTGGCTACTCGTGACCTCAGCGTGGCACATGCCGCGGTCGGTTGGCATCTTTCGTCGCGTGGGATTTCCGGTCGTGCCTTACCCTGTCGCCTACCGCACTTTTGGCGACGGGCGGGATTTTGAGATCATCGGCTTCGCCATTGATAGGCTGCTCATGCTCGATACTGGCGTGCGGGAATGGATAGGCCTTGCAGCCTATTGGTTGACCGGCAAGACGGACGCGCTGTTCCCGGCACCATAAGGCTAGAAGACTTGTCCGCTTCGTTCAGCGGCTTGTGGTCTCCTTTGTCTTTGCCAAGCGATCCTAAAAAAACTCAGCGCCTAGTTTCAAGGAGAGAACCCCGGATCCTCATTTTGAAAGATGTCGCGCACGGGGACACGAAGGGCTTTCACGAAGAACGGCTCACATTCCCCAAGTCACGATAAAGTTGATGGAGGCAGGCCTCGAATGCTATCATGCCGTCGCGCAGAAAAGATCTACGAATGCCGAAGGGTGATTCTCGCATCGTGCCTTATCTTGCAGCGAGGTTCATCAGCTGACTTAAAGTTACTTTAATGCCCTCGCGATTCCGGTTGAAAAGAGACCGGCCTTTGCCGCTGTTCCTTTGCTGCAATGCAAACAATTTGGGGCTGCTTGTCACACGCCTGTCATGCGTAGTTCCTAACCGTCCAGGGGAATGAAGGGAGCAATTCCGATGACGGCCGTTTCTTCGACAGACGTTGCCTCCTCGCAAGCCACCAGCGCGCGGCCACAGCTCGATAAGCCGATGGGGATCCGGTCGATCCTGATTTTCCTTGCGATCATGGCTCTGGGGCTCTTCTTTGCCGCTTACAATATTTATAAGGACATCGCGGCGTCCGGGACGCCGGTCACAAGCATATTGCCTTTCCTGTTGCTCGGTGTCGCGCTGCTGATCGCCCTTGGCTTCGAATTCGTCAACGGGTTTCACGACACGGCCAATGCGGTTGCGACGGTCATCTATACGCACTCGCTCGCTCCTCCCGTTGCAGTGGTTTGGTCCGGCTTCTTCAATTTCCTCGGAGTGCTCGTCTCGAGCGGCGCGGTTGCCTTTGGCATTGTTTCCTTATTGCCGGTCGAATTGATTTTGCAGGTTGGCTCTGATGCTGGTTTTGCGATGGTCTTCGCGATGTTGATCGCTGCCATCATCTGGAATCTCGGCACTTGGTGGCTGGGCCTCCCAGCATCGAGTTCACATACATTGATCGGCTCCATTATTGGCGTTGGGATCGCCAATTCGCTCATGCGCGGGCGTGACGGAACCTCAGGTGTTGACTGGAGCAAGGCAACGGAGATCGGCTATGCGCTTTTGTTCTCGCCGCTCGCGGGTTTCGTATGTGCCGGCCTCCTGCTCATCCTGATGAAATTCATTATTCGTATGCCCGCGCTCTATGCCGAGCCAAAGGTAGCCTCTGCTCCGCCCTGGTGGATTCGCGGGCTTCTCATTTTCACCTCGGCAGGCGTGTCCTTTGCGCATGGGTCGAATGACGGGCAAAAGGGCATGGGCCTCATCATGCTGATCCTGATCGGAACAGTGCCGACGGCCTATGCCTTGAACAGGACACCTCCGGCAAGCGAGCTCCCGCGCTTCATGCAAGATTCGCTGGCCGCGTCCAAGGTCGTCGAATCGAAGGCGGCGGGATATGATGTGCTTGGCGATCCGCGCCCCGCCGTCACGAGCTATTTGACCTCACGCCAACTCGACGAAGGCACCTATCCCTCCCTCGCCGTGCTCATCCGCGCCATCGCCACGGAGGTCGAATCTTATGGCTCCCTCGCGAAAATCCCGGCAGCGCAGGTCGGCAACACCCGCAACGACATGTATCTTGCCTCCGAGGCGATAAGGTTCTTGCAGAAGGACAAGGCAAGCGAGCTTTCAAAACAAGACAGCGCAACCCTTGCGACCTATAAAAAAGATCTCGACAACGCGACCAAATTCATTCCGGATTGGGTAAAGGTGTCGGTTGCGCTCGCGCTTGGCCTTGGCACCATGATTGGCTGGAAACGCATCGTTGTTACCGTCGGCGAGAAGATCGGTAAGCAGCACCTCACTTACGGCCAAGGCGCAGCGGCCGAAATCGTAGCGATGGGAACGATCGCAGCGGCGGACAATTTCGGTTTGCCGGTCTCGACGACCCATGTCTTATCGTCCGGCGTTGCGGGCACCATGGCGGCCAATGGATCTGGCGTGCAAATGTCAACAGTGCGCAGCCTCGCGCTCGCCTGGGTATTGACCCTTCCTTGCGCGATCGGCCTCTCGGCGTTTCTTTTCTTTTTGTTCCGCCATCTATTCTGATCGTTTTGATTGCATCCAGCCAGCCGATTGTGCCAATCGAGCATCTTGGCAGAGATCCGGCTCGCGCGGGAAGCCCAATTCCTCGCATTTGCTCACACAGGCACAGAATTTGACATGCCTAAAGCCGGAAACTGATCGTTCCGTAAATGGCATCGCCTTGGGCGCGGTTCTCGACTGCGAATTCATGGAACCACCGGCCGCTAAGGTCCACTTCCTGATCTCCAGCCTTGAATGAATACGAGAGCAAAGGTCCAATTGCCGCGACGCGGCCCTTGAAGGAACCAGCGGTGTCCCCGGCTCCGTAGTCGCTGGTCAGCTGTTGATAGAAATAGCCCCCAATGCCAGCCGCGATCCCGGAGGAGAAATGTTGGTTCAAGGCCCATTCGAAGTGAAGCTCGACACCGCTTTGGTAGTCTGTGATTGTGTTGAGGGCGTTGAAGGTCATGCCGAGCGCGGCCGAGATTTCGGCTCCCGTCTTTAAACTGAGGAAGGTATAGGCTCCTTTAAGGTCGAGCGCTGGCCGGTTCAGGCCCGTTTGGACAAAGCGGCTTGCATTATAATCACCGGTCGGAGCAAAACCCGTCAGCACAACACACCAATTATTGTCGCCTGCGTGCCAGCCAAGGACGGCGCTATAGTCCGTGTCAGCAATGCTGGCAATCTCTGCGTATTGGCGTATGGTCTCGCTAATCCCAGCCGCATTGGTAAATGAAAAAGGAACGGAATTCCGGTCCCCTATAAAAGGGATCGTTGCAACGATTCCGAAAGTGGCGTTGGCTAAATCCGTACTAATGAAATAGCCGGCCTGGGCGATGTTGGACACGAAGCTCACATCGAGGGCTGGCCTGCTCCCTTGATACAGAAAAAACGTATCCCAGAAATAGGCTCCTGGCGGCGGCACATATCCCGCCATGGGAATCTCGAGACCGAGGAAATACTCGCCGATTCCATACTCGACGGCCTCGGAGGGTTGGGTGAGAACAAGGCTTGCGGCAAGACAGGCTGGGCTTAATGCCTTTTGCAGTGCGCGCCGCATAATCATCGGTTAAGCCCTCGGCTTCGCCGCCAGCCGGTCATTATTTTTCATGACTATAACCAACATATGGCTGTGGTCACAGGTTTTGTGCGGAGATTTACTTCCGGATTCGCATTAATCACGACGACGTTGCGGATCCGCCACAGCCGAGCCGAGGCATCCTTCAAGGTACCGCCCGTCAAATGGTGGTTTTGTATTTCAGCCAGCCGCCGGCACGAAGCTGGCACGCTGGACAGGAGCCGCAGCCGTAGCCCCAATCATGCCTGATGGCGCGCTCGCCAAGATAGCAGGTGTGGGTAAGCTCCCGGATGAGGTCAATGAGGGCCGTTCCCCCGAGCGTCTGCGCGAGGCGCCAAGTCGCGGCTTTATCGAGCCACATCAGAGGCGTTTCCAGGACAAAGCGCGCATCCATACCAAGATTCAAGGCGAGTTGCATGGCTTTGATCGTATCGTCGCGGCAATCCGGATAGCCAGAAAAGTCCGTCTCGCACATACCGCCGACAATATGTTTGAAGCCCCGCCGGTAGGCGATCGCCGCCGCCAGAGTCAGAAAAATAAGATTGCGACCGGGCACGAAAGTGTTGGGTAGGCCACCCCCGTCGGCGACGATCTTGACATTATGGGTCATCGCGGTCGTGGAAATTTGTGCGAGGGCGTCGATGCGGATCAGATGATCCTCGCCAAGCCGCTCGGGCCAAATGGCGAAATCCTTACTCAGCGATTCACGGATCTTCGCTCGCTGGTCGAGCTCGACCCGATGCCTTTGACCATAATCGAAACCAACCGTCTCGACGCGCTCGTAACAGTCAAGTGCCCAAGCCAGGCACGTCGTCGAGTCCTGGCCGCCTGAAAAAAGAACGAGTGCCCCCGCGGCTTCAGTCGTCATGCGATGCCTGTGCCCATTGCTGGACGATGAAGGCCGTATGCGCCTGGAGTCTCATGGGCCCGTGCACGGTCCCGCCAAAATACTGCCTCCCAGCGGTGATAGGCATTTGATCGCTTAAACTTCCGGCGCATTCGCCCGGCACGAGGGAAGACCCTTGCGCCTGTCCTCTGAAAGAGACCCCGCACCAGCGCGGGCCATCCAATGATGGCCGTGGCCCTCTGCGCCACAGGCCCGCTTACAGCTCGGAGCGGCAAGCGGGCCTGTTTTGCGACCGGTTTCAGATCCGTCTATTCCCCCGCAGGAATATCATCGGGCGCCGCCACGGAAGAGGCCCCGGCGGAGATGTCGCCCGGTTTGTTCAGCAAGGGCACTGTTTCGGCTGCCGCTGCAGCGCTTTCCGCTTTCTGCGCCAAGATCATTTCATCCCGCATATTCGCGACACGGCGAAGCTTAGCCATTGCTGCCCCTGTACCGGCTGGGATCAGGCGGCCGACGATGACGTTTTCTTTCAAGCCCTCCAATGTATCGGTTTTGCCGTTGACGGCCGCCTCGGTCAAAACGCGGGTCGTCTCCTGGAAAGAGGCGGCCGAGATGAAGGAGCGCGTTTGCAACGACGCCTTGGTGATGCCGAGAAGGACCGGCGTTCCAGAGGCTGGTTTCTTCCGGGCCGCGAGCGCCGCAGCATTAGCCTCGTCAAGTTCGACCTGGTCGACTTGCTCGCCGGGCAGAAATTCGGTGTCGCCAGGATCGACGATATCGATCTTCTGCAGCATCTGCCGGACGATAACCTCGATGTGTTTGTCGTTTATGTTGACGCCCTGCAGCCGATATACTTCTTGAATCTCATTGACGAGATAGGCGGCGAGTTCCTCGACACCTTTGATCGCCAAAATGTCGTGCGGCGCCGGATTTCCATCAACGATATAATCGCCCTTTTCGATCACGTCGCCATCCTGAAGATGGATATGTTTGCCTTTCGGAATGAGATATTCGATTGGCTCCGCACCCTCTTCATTCGGAATAATCGAAATGCGCGTTTTGTTTTTGTAGTCGCGTCCAAATTGCACAGTACCTGAGGCTTCGGCGATGATCGCGTGATCTTTCGGACGGCGCGCCTCGAACAATTCAGCGACACGCGGCAGACCTCCGGTGATGTCGCGTGTCTTTGCCGACTCCGTTGAGATACGCGCGATGATGTCGCCGGCCTTGACCTGCGCACCTGGATCGACCGCGATGATCGAATCGACCGGCAGCGCATAGCGCGCCTCGCCACCTCGGAGAAGTTTACCGATCTTTCCCTCGGCGTTTTTAATGACGATTGCAGGCTTCAGCGTCGAAGAACGCTGATTGAGTCGCCAATCCATGACAAGACGTTTGGCGATGCCGGTTGCCTCATCAATGGTTTCCGTCATCGAGGAACCTTCGACCAGATCCTCGAAAGCAATGGTCCCATCGATCTCGGTCAGGATCGGGCGTGTATAGGGATCCCACTCAGCAATCCGGTCGCCCCGCTTGATCTTGTCACCCTCGTCGACCTTCAGCCTGGCGCCATATTGGATCCTATGGACCGCGCGCTCCGTGCCGTCCGGTCCCTCGATCACGATCGCGACGTTGCGCGCCATGACCATGAGGTCGCCCTCGCTGTTACGGGCAACGTGACGGTTGCGGACCTTCACCACCCCATCGAAATTGGACTCGATGAACGACTGATCGGCGATCTGTGCCGCGCCGCCAATGTGGAAGGTGCGCATGGTGAGTTGCGTGCCAGGCTCGCCGATCGATTGGGCAGCGATGACACCCACGGCTTCGCCCATATTAACCGGCGTGCCGCGCGCGAGGTCACGCCCGTAGCACTTGCCGCAGACGCCATTCTTGGCTTCGCACGTCAAGACCGAGCGGATCTTCACTTCTTGGATCGCAGCCGCGTTGATGCGGTCGATATGCCATTCTTGGATCATCTCACCAGCTTTAACGATGACCGCCCCCGATGGCTCCTTCAAATCCTCAGCAGCGGTGCGCCCAAGAATTCGCGACGCGAGCGAGGCGACGATCTGGCCCGCGTCAATGATGGCCCGCATGCGGATGCCATTTTTGGATCCGCAATCGTTCATGGTGATGATCGAATCCTGAGCGACGTCGACGAGGCGGCGGGTCAGATAGCCTGAATTCGCGGTCTTCAAGGCGGTATCGGCGAGACCTTTCCGGGCACCGTGCGTCGAGTTGAAATACTCGAGCACCGTGAGACCTTCCTTGAAGTTGGAGATGATCGGGCTCTCGATGATCTCCCCCGAGGGCTTCGCCATGAGGCCCCGCATCGCCGCGAGCTGCTTCATCTGGGTCGGCGATCCGCGCGCGCCTGAGTGCGACATCATATAGATCGAGTTGATTGGCTTGTCGCGTCCATCCTCATCCTTTTGCACGGATGAGATCCGCGCCATCATCTCTTCGGCCAGCTTATCCGAACATTTCATCCAGACATCGACGACCTTATTGTATTTTTCGCCCTGGGTGATCAGTCCATCGTTATACTGCTGTTCATATTCCTTCGCGAGCGCGCCCGTCTCAGCGATAATGCGCGGCTTGGTTTCTGGGACAACCATGTCGTCCTTGCCGAAGGAGATACCGGCCTTGAATGCCTCGCGGAAGCCGAGCGCCATGATCCGGTCGCAGAAGATGACCGTCTCCTTCTGGCCGCAATTGCGGTAGACGACGTCGATCATGTTCGAGATCTCCTTCTTCGTCATGAGCTTATTCACGACATCGAAAGGAATCTTGACATGATGCGGCAGCAATTGGCCGAGGATCAGCCGGCCAGGGGTCGTATCGAAGATCTTCGAAACACGGCGGCCCTCGCTATCGAAGCTCCACGCCCGCCCTTTGATCCGCGAATGCAGGGTGACGACCTTGGCATGCAACGCATGTTCAAGTTCGCCCATATCCGAGAATGCCATCCCCTGCCCCGGCTCGCCGTCCCGCATCAAGGAGACATAATAAAGGCCAAGCACAATGTCCTGGGAAGGCACGATGATTGGCTGGCCATTCGCAGGATGCAGGATATTGTTGGTCGACATCATCAAGACACGTGCTTCGAGCTGCGCCTCGAGTGACAGCGGCACATGCACCGCCATCTGGTCACCGTCGAAATCGGCGTTGAATGCGGCGCAAACGAGCGGATGCAGTTGAATGGCCTTGCCCTCGATCAGCTTTGGTTCGAAGGCCTGAATGCCAAGACGGTGCAGCGTAGGCGCGCGATTCAGCATAACCGGATGCTCGCGGATGACTTCGTCAAGAATATCCCAAACTTCCGGCTTCTCCTTTTCAACCAGCTTTTTCGCTTGTTTGACAGTCGCCGACAGACCCTTCGCGTCGAGGCGAGAATAGATGAAGGGCTTGAAGAGCTCGAGCGCCATCTTCTTTGGCAGGCCACACTGATGCAGTTTGAGATCAGGCCCAACCACGATCACGGAACGGCCAGAATAGTCGACGCGTTTCCCAAGTAGATTTTGGCGGAACCGGCCCTGTTTGCCCTTCAGCATGTCTGCGAGCGACTTCAATGGCCGTTTGTTGGCGCCGGTGATGACACGGCCGCGCCGGCCATTGTCGAACAAAGCGTCGACGGCCTCCTGCAACATCCGCTTCTCGTTGCGCACGATGATGTCAGGTGCCCGCAATTCGATGAGCCGTTTCAATCGATTGTTGCGATTGATGACACGCCGGTAAAGATCGTTGAGATCTGAGGTCGCGAATCGACCACCATCGAGCGGCACGAGCGGCCTCAGATCCGGCGGGATGACTGGAATTTCGGTGAGGATCATCCACTCGGGCTTGTTGCCGGAATGCATGAAAGCCTCGATGATCTTCAATCTCTTGGCAAGTTTCTTCGGCTTGAGATCCGTTGTCGATTCGGCGATCTCCACCTTAAGTTCCTCGGCGATCTTTTTCAGATCCATGCCGCGCAGAATTTCGCGAATCGCTTCAGCGCCGATGAGGGCCGTGAACGAATCCTGGCCATATTCGTCCTGCGCGCGCAGGTAATCTTCTTCGTTGAGAAGCTGGCGGTCCTTGAGCGGCGTCAGACCCGGATCAAGCACAATGTAGGATTCGAAATAAAGGATGCGCTCGATGTCCTTCAACGTCATATCGAGAAGGAGTCCGATGCGCGAAGGCAAGGATTTCAGAAACCAGATATGCGCGACCGGCGCTGCGAGTGAGATATGCCCCATACGCTCACGCCGCACGCGCGACAGCGTGACCTCGACGCCGCATTTCTCGCAGATAACCCCCTTATACTTCATCCGCTTGTACTTGCCGCACAAGCACTCGTAATCCTTGATCGGACCGAAAATCCGGGCGCAGAACAAGCCATCGCGCTCGGGCTTGAAAGTACGATAGTTTATTGTCTCCGGCTTCTTGATTTCGCCGAAGGACCAGGACAGAATCTTCTCCGGGCTTGCGATCGAAATCTGGATTTGATCGAACGCCTGCGGTTGCACGGCTGGACTGAAGAGATTCATGACCTCTTGATTCATCGCCATCTCCTGATGCTTGGGCCTGCGCGGTGCCAGTCAAAGGCCCCTTGCCGGAAATATAAAAAGCTGCCGCGCGCGAGCCGTGCTCGAGCGCGGCTTTCTCCTGCCTGCTCTATTCGGCTGCCTCGGCCGGAGGTAACTGGCTCTGCAGTTTCGTCGCCTGGTTGAGTTCGACATTGAGGCAAAGTGAACGCATCTCCTTGACGAGTACATTGAAGCTTTCGGGAATCCCCGATTCAAAAGCGTCATCGCCGCGCACGATCGATTCGTAAACCTTGGTGCGGCCCGCCACGTCGTCGGATTTCACGGTCAGCATTTCCTGCAACGTGTAAGCGGCGCCATAAGCTTCGAGCGCCCAGACCTCCATCTCTCCGAACCGCTGGCCGCCGAACTGGGCCTTCCCACCGAGCGGTTGCTGGGTGACGAGACTGTAGGGGCCGATTGAACGCGCATGGATCTTATCGTCGACGAGATGGTGAAGCTTCAGGATGTAAATGTAGCCAACCGTGACCTTCCGGTCGAAGGCTTCGCCCGTGCGCCCATCGTAGAGCGTCACCTGGCCAGATCTATCGAGTCCGGCCTTCTCAAGCATTTCCACGATGTCCTTCTCGCGGGCGCCATCGAACACCGGCGTCGCGATCGGTACGCCGCGCTGCAGATTCTCACCGAGTTCGACGACCGTCTCGTCGGGAAGCTCCATGATTTCTGTTTTAGCGTCATAGATTTCGATCAACTTGTCGCGCAGCGGCTTTGTGTTCTTGTCCTTCAAATAGCTGTTCACCGTCTCGCTGATCTGCTTGCCAAGGCCGGCACAAGCCCAGCCAAGGTGAGTCTCGAGAATCTGGCCGACGTTCATGCGGGAAGGCACGCCCAGGGGATTGAGCACGATATCAACCGGGGTTCCGTCGGCAAGGAACGGCATATCCTCCTGCGGCACGATCTTTGAGACGACACCCTTATTACCGTGCCGTCCAGCCATCTTGTCGCCAGGCTGAATCTTGCGCTTAACGGCGACGAAGACCTTCACCATCTTCATTACGCCAGGTGGCAATTCATCACCGCGCTGCAGTTTTTCGACCTTGTCGAGAAAGCGGCTCTCAAGGCCCTTCTTCGCCTCGTCATATTGCTTACGCATGGCTTCGAGCTCGGCCATCGTCCGATCGTTCTCGACCGCGAAGATCCACCATTGCGAGCGTGGATAATCCTCGATGACCTCCTTGGTAAGCTTGGTGTCGCGTTTGAACCCTTTCGGTCCCGCGATTGCTTTCTTGCCTACAAGAACGTCCATCAGACGCGCGTAAACATTGCGATCGAGGATCGCGAGTTCGTCGTCGCGGTCCTTCGCAAGACGCTCGATCTCCTCACGTTCGATGGCCTGGGCCCGCTCATCCTTGTCAACGCCGTGCCGGTTGAACACACGCACTTCGACGATCGTGCCTTGAACTCCGGGCGGCACCCGCAAAGAGGTATCGCGGACATCGGATGCCTTCTCACCGAAGATCGCCCGCAGCAGCTTTTCTTCCGGCGTCATCGGGCTTTCGCCTTTCGGCGTGATCTTGCCGACGAGAATGTCACCCGCCTGAACCTCGGCACCGATATAGACGATTCCCGCTTCGTCGAGGTTCTTCAAGGCTTCTTCCGACACATTCGGAATGTCGCGGGTGATTTCCTCCGGACCAAGCTTAGTGTCTCGCGCCAAGACTTCAAATTCGTCGATGTGAATCGAGGTGAAGACATCATCCTTGACGATACGCTCATTGAGAAGGATCGAATCCTCGAAGTTGTAGCCATTCCACGGCATGAAAGCGACGAGGACGTTGCGGCCGAGCGCCAAATCGCCGAGCTCGGTGGACGGACCGTCAGCAATGATTTCGCCCTTGCGCACGAAGTCGCCGACACGCACCAGTGGTTTTTGATTGATGCAGGTCGACTGGTTCGAGCGCTGGAACTTCATCATCCGGTAGATATCAACACCGGGCTTGCCAGCTTCAGTTTCCTCCGTTGCCCGGATCACGATACGCGTCGCATCGACCTGGTCGATGAAACCCGTGCGCCGCGCCGCGATGGCGGCGCCGGAATCCTGCGCGACGATAGATTCCATGCCTGTGCCAACAAGCGGAGCGTCGGCTCGAACGAGCGGCACGGCTTGGCGTTGCATATTGGAACCCATGAGCGCGCGGTTGGCGTCGTCGTTCTCAAGGAACGGGATCAAAGCGGCGGCAACCGAGACAAGCTGCTTTGGCGAAACATCCATAAAGTCAACGCGTTCACGCGGGACCATGACAACATCACCCGAGTGCCGGCAGACAACGAGATCCTCCGTCAGTTTCCGATCGGCGTCGACCGGCGCATTTGCCTGCGCGACGTAATATTTGGCTTCCTCCATTGCCGAAAGATAAACGACTTCATCGCTGACGCGGCTATCCCTCAGTCGCCGGTAAGGAGTTTCTATAAACCCGTATTTGTTGACGCGGGCGAAAGTCGCGAGCGAATTAATCAGGCCGATATTCGGACCTTCTGGCGTCTCGATGGGACAGATGCGTCCGTAATGTGTCGGATGGACGTCGCGCACCTCGAAACCTGCCCGCTCGCGCGTGAGCCCGCCCGGACCGAGCGCCGAGAGCCGCCGCTTATGGGTGATTTCTGACAACGGATTGGTCTGATCCATGAACTGCGACAACTGCGACGAACCGAAGAACTCGCGCACCGATGCCGCGGCGGGCTTGGCATTGATCAGATCCTGCGGCATGACGGTATCGATATCAACCGAAGACATGCGCTCCTTGATGGCCCGCTCCATCCGCAACAAACCGAGCCGATACTGATTCTCCATGAGTTCGCCGACCGAGCGAACCCGGCGGTTGCCAAGATGGTCGATGTCGTCGATTTCTCCATGCCCGTCGCGCAGATCAACAAGCGCTCGCATAACCGCGACGATGTCTTCCTTCCGCAGAGTGCGCACTGTATCTGCCGCATCAAGATCCATGCGCATATTCATCTTGACCCTGCCGACCGCCGAAAGATCATAGCGTTCCGGATCGAAAAACAGCGAATGGAACATCGCCTCCGCCGTTTCGAGGGTCGGCGGTTCTCCGGGGCGCATGACGCGGTAAATGTCGAAGAGCGCCTCTTCGCGAGAACTATTCTTGTCAGCGGCGAGAGTGTTACGAATGTAGGGTCCGATATTGACGTGATCGATCTCGAGCACCGGCAATTCCGTGAAGCCGGCTTCGATCAAGAGCGCCAGAGATTTGGCGGTGATCTCGTCCCCCGCCTCGGCAAAGATTTCGCCAGTTGTGGGGTTATAAAGATCGGACGCGATATATTGTCCGAAGAGATCTTCATCTTGCGCGCGCAGGAATTTGACGCCTCGTTCCGAGAGCAAGCGCGCTGTGCGCACGGTGAGTTTCTTGCCCGCTTCGAGGACAACCTCGCCAGTGTCGGCATCAAGAACGTCGAGGGCAGCCTTCATTCCCTTCATGCGATCTGGTTCGAAGGGAAGACGCCAGCCATCCTTATCCCGCGCAAACGTAATCGTCTTATAAAAAGTCGACAGAATCTCCTCGCCGTCCATGCCAAGGGCGTAAAGGATCGAAGTCGCAGGTATTTTCCGGCGGCGGTCGATACGGGCATAGACGATGTCCTTGGCATCGAATTCAATATCAAGCCAGGAGCCGCGATAAGGAATAATCCGCGCCGCGAACAAAAGCTTGCCGGAAGAATGACTTTTGCCCTTGTCGTGGTCGAAAAATACCCCCGGCGAACGGTGCATCTGGGACACGATAACTCTCTCAGTCCCATTGACGATGAACGTGCCATTCATCGTCATGAGCGGCATATCGCCCATGTAGACATCTTGCTCCTTGATGTCCTTGACTGATTTTGCGCCGGTGTCAGGATCGACATCGAAGACGATCAGGCGCAAAGTCACTTTGAGCGGCGCGGCAAAGGTCATCCCGCGTTGACGGCACTCGTCGACGTCATATTTCGGTGCCTCGAACTCATAGCGGACAAATTCGAGCAAAGCCGTGTTTGAAAAGTCTGAAATTGGGAAAACCGACTTGAAAACCGATTGCAGCCCTTCATCCGGACGGCCGCCTTCCGGCTCATCGACGAGCAGGAATTGGTCATACGAGGCTTTTTGAACTTCGATAAGGTTGGGCATTTCCGCCACTTCGCGGATATGCCCGAAAAATTTACGAATTCGCTTACGGCCGGTGAACGTCTGCGCCATATTACGAGCCATGTCGCTCCTCGCACCTCATGTAAACAGCGAACTTCTCGAACGGAAATTCGCGAGATCCGCATCCAGCCGGGCGCTAGAAGGGAAGTAACTTTCTCAGCCTGGGGTGTTCACTTGACCGTGAACGGCCTCGCTCGGAAGTCTCGAATTTGATTGCAAATGATATTGGTTTCGGCTCAGCGGCGGCCCCAAAATTGGATAGAGCCGCCGCCAGCGAAACATAAAGACCTCCGTAAAGGCCCACTGATAATCACTTAAGCTCCACTTTAGCGCCCGCCTTTTCGAGCGCGGCCTTGATTTTCTCGGCTTCTTCCTTGCTCGCACCCTCTTTGACAGGTTTAGGTGCAGCTTCCACCAAATCCTTTGCCTCCTTGAGGCCAAGCCCGGTCACTGCACGGACTTCTTTGATGACTTCGATTTTCTTATCGCCCACCGCCGCAAGGACCACGGTGAATTCGGTTTGCTCTTCAGCGGGCGCCGCCGCCACGCCAGCCGCAGGCCCGGCTGCCACGGCAACCGCCGCCGCCGCAGACACGCCCCATTTTGCTTCGAGCAGCTTGGCAAGCTCGGCAGCTTCGAGCACGGTAAGGCTCGAAAGGTCCTCGACGATCTTTTCCAGATTGGCCATTTTCCTCTTCCTTCGATTGAGCTTTTCGATCCGCTTAAAAGATTTGTTGGTCCGTCACGTTTACGGCATCAGGCGGCGTCTTTTCCGCCATAAGCTGCGAACACGCGGGCAAGCTTGGCAGCAGGCGCCGTTGTGAGCTGCGCGAGCTTCGTCGCCGGGGCCTGGATGAGGCCGACGAGCTTGCCGCGCAATTCGTCCAAGGACGGTAGCGTTGCGAGCGAGCGTATGGCATCGACGTTGAGCGCGGTCGCCCCCATGGCGCCGCCAAGGATCACGAGCTTGTCGTTATCTTTGGCGAAAGCCACCGCAGCTTTTGGCGCCGCGACCGGATCGTCCGAATAGGCGATCAAGGTCGGGCCCTTCATAAGCCCAGAAATGGGGGCAGCTTCAGTGTCTTGCACCGCAATCTTAACGAGACGGTTCTTGGCGACCTGCACCTTGGCTCCCGCCGCCCGCATCTGCACACGCAGAGCTTGCATCTGGGCCACGGTCAGGCCGGAGTAATGCGCAACAACCACCACCGATGTCGAGTTGAAGACATCAGTGAGGGAAGCGACACATTGTTTCTTTTCCCCTCTGTCCACGGTGTGTCTCCTTACGCGGGCGCGGCCTTCAAGAAAACCGGCCCGCAGGCTGCATCTGCCGCCTCAGCGACGCGGGGCAAACCACCCGTCGAGGCGACGCTGTGCCTGTCCCCGGAGCGAACGAGCCGCGCCGGACAGTGGGGTAGACCAAAATCGAAGGAACCAAAAAAGGCGAAGCCTTCCTGCAATCCAAAATTCGTGTCATCACCCCGTCTATGCTGGCCCAACCCCTTCCGGTAGGAACCGGATCGGCGGTCGCGATTAAGTTTGAGTTCGACCAATAAAGGACGACCCCTCACGCCGGCAGTCTCGGACAGGACATGGCCGGAAGGGACAGGCGTCACCACCTATCCTCCAGCCCTACCCGCCACGCCGCAAGATACCCTTCGCCAGAAGCCACTTGCCTAAAGGCGTCGCCCTGGCGACCCTGAAACAGTACCGCGCGGCTGCGGAAACTATGTGGATTCGGGGCTGCTACATCCGATCAGCCCCGAACCTCCTATTTAAACCTATTATTCTGTCATGCCAAGGGCTGAAATGCAATTTTTGCGGCGCAGAAATGAATGTCATATCGCGAGCGTTGCAGGATCAACCTTAACCCCTGGGCCCATCGTCGAGGAGATGGCAACCCGTTGGATATACGTCCCCTTGGCACCCTGAGGCTTGGCCTTTGCGACCGCGTCCACGAAGGCAACAATGTTTTCGACGAGTTTCTCTTGAGCGAAGGAAGCTTTGCCGACGCTGCCCTGGACGATTCCTGCTTTTTCAACCCGGAACTCCACCGCCCCGCCCTTCGAAGCCTTGACGGCCCCCGCGACGTCCATCGTCACAGTGCCCACCTTCGGATTGGGCATCAAACCTCGCGGACCCAAGACCTTCCCGAGCCGGCCAACGAGAGGCATCATGTCGGGAGTCGCGATGCAGCGATCAAAGGCGATGGTGCCGCCCTGGACGGTGGCGACAAGATCCTCCGCCCCAACGATGTCCGCCCCCGCTGCCGTGGCCTCATCGGCCTTTGTACCCCGCGCGAAGACCGCAACGCGCAAGTTGCGCCCCGTCCCATTTGGAAGGTTGACCACCCCACGCACCATCTGATCGGCGTGCTTCGGGTCGACCCCGAGGTTCATCGCGATCTCGACGGTTTCATCGAATTTCGCATTGGCGCGCTCCCTGACAAGCTTGACGGCCTCGGCGACGGCATAAAGCTTGACCCGGTCAATTCCCTCGCGCCCCTTGCAAACACGTTTTCCAATATGCGGCATCGCCCTACCCCACAATCTCAAGACCCATGGAACGGGCCGAGCCTTCAATCATCCGTGCCGCCGCCTCAACCGAGGCACAATTGAGATCGGGCATTTTCTTCTCGGCGATTTCCTGGATCTGCGCCTTGGTGATCTTGCCCGCGAACCCGCGGCCTGCGGTTTTCGAACCGGACTGGATTCCCGAAGCCTTTTTCAGAAAATAGGAGACCGGCGGAAGCTTCATCTCGAAAGTGAAGGACCGGTCCTGGAAGGCGGTGATCACAACGGGGATCGGCGTCCCCTTTTCCATCTGCGCCGTCCGGGCATTGAACGCCTTGCAAAATTCCATAATATTTAAGCCGCGCTGACCAAGCGCGGGGCCGATCGGAGGCGAAGGATTGGCCGCTCCGGCCGGCACCTGAAGTTTCACGTAGCCCGTGATCTTCTTTGCCATTGCGATACTCCCATACAATGCCGGCCTTGTGCCGGCGGTTGCGGTCGTGGTCCGGCGAGAGTCCGCCAGGCAATGGCGGCGCCCGTCTCCCACGTCTTCGAGCCACCCCCCGCCGTTGAACAGCGGATGGTTTTCTCAAGTTCTACTGTCCATTATACCCATAAGCTAATGAATCATGCGAGCAGAATAGAGACGTCCTCACAAACCACGCCCCGCCCCTGCTCACACTTTCTCGACCTGCCCATATTCCAATTCAACGGGAGTCGCACGCCCGAATATCGAAACCGCGACCTTGACCCTCGAGCGGTCCTCGTCAACATCCTCGACGATGCCGTTGAAGGAGGCGAAGGGTCCGTCAGCAACCCGCACCGTCTCGCCGATTTCAAAGGAGACCGACGATTTTGGCCGGTCAACACCCTCGGCAACCTGGCCCTTGATCCGCTCCGCTTCACTATCGGAAATCGGCATCGGCTTTTTGTCAGCGCCTAAAAAACCGGTAACTTTCGGTGTATTTTTGATCAAATGGTAGACATCATCGCTAAGGTCGCATTTCACCAGCACGTAGCCCGGAAAGAACTTACGCTCGGAATTGATTTTGCGGCCGCGGCGTATCTCGACAATGTGCTCGGTCGGAACAAGGATTTCCTCAAATTTGCCCGAAAGACCTCGCTGCGCCGCCTGTTCCTTGATGGATTCGGCGACCTTTTTTTCGAAATTCGAGTAGGCGTGAACGATGTACCAGCGCGTGCTCATTGGAAAAGCTTCAAACCTCTTCCTCTACCTATTTTGGGGCAACGTCCGCAAGAGAGCTGCAGTTCAATTGCAAAACAATATCTTAGCTTAGGCCTTTAATGTTCTTTATAAGAGATCTGAATTCCACCAGAGTGCCTATTGGATGCGACGCCATACAAGATTAGAATGCTTCAACTTCAATCGCTAAGAGGTTTAACGGCGACGTGAGAGGTGCTCTCTAATGACCGAGACTTAGAAGTCCGGTGACAATGAGACGGAGAGCCCAATCTACCGCGACGAAAAAGAGGCTGGCGAGCAAGACCATGAACAGGACGAGTGCCGTGGTGATCAAAGTTTCCCGCCGCGAAGGCCAAGTTACCTTGCTGCCTTCGGCACGCACCTCCTGAAGGAATTCCAAAGGGTTAGTCATTGCCGTAGTGATTCATCCCTGTGAGGTTGGGCTATCTGGAGGCTTTGCCGATTTTTGTAGCAGTTCTCGGCCGTCCCATCTCCAACTGAAGAGCACGGCAGAGGGAAAATGGCGCGCCAAAAAAATC
The DNA here is from genome assembly GCA_035515355.1 of Methylocella sp. Taxonomy (GTDB): domain Bacteria; phylum Pseudomonadota; class Alphaproteobacteria; order Rhizobiales; family Beijerinckiaceae; genus Methylocapsa. The sequence continues at coordinate 36,717 of DATJBL010000050.1, read as the reverse complement.
AGGGCGCGGAACCCGAAGGCGACGCGCCACTCGTTACCTTTATAATCAAAGCTGCAAGGAACGCAAATTCATTTTGCAGGCCCGCAAGGGAACACAATTCGCGTCTCCAGTTCCTTGAACCTCCCTGCCGCAGACAAAATAGAGAAATCCTCCTACGGCGGAAGGCAGGCCAGCTTCCGCGAGGCGCCGCGGCAAAGATCCCATTCTCAATCACGGATTGCAACCCGACGCGACTAGATTTGGAGATATCCGCCCATGATAGGCGCCGGAACAGACCGGACAAAGCCGAGCCTCAGCGGTGGCCCAGCCATAATCCTGGTACGCCCGCAGCTTGCCGTGAACATCGGCATGTGCGCGCGGGCCATGGCCAATTTCGGCTTAACCGAGCTGCGCCTTGTGTCTCCCCGCGAGGGCTGGCCCCGTTCGGGCGCTTATCGAAAGGGCGCCTATGCCGCCGCGGCTGGCGCTGTGCATCTTCTGGAGACTGCTCGGCTTTTTGAAACCGTCGAGGCCGCGATCCTAGACCTCAATTTTGTTTGGGCGACTACCGCCCGCGAGCGAGGCCAGCATAAGAGAATTCTGACCCCAGCCGAAGCGATGCCGGAATGTGCTGGAAGAATCACAAGCGGCGAAAGGCACGGCGTGTTGTTTGGACCGGAACGCACTGGACTTGCCAATGATGAAATCGCTTTGGCCGATGCAATCATCACTTTTCCGGTCAATCCTGCTTACGCCTCGCTCAATCTGGCGCAAGCGGTTCTGTTGACCGGCTATGAGTGGATGCGTGCCGTAACCGATGCGAGGCCGCCCTTTTCGACGACCCAGCGATCACCTGCCGCCCCCCGTGAAATGACCTTATCTTTTTTCGAGTATTTGGAGACCGAACTCGAGCGCGCGGGCTTTTTTCGTCCGCAATCCAAGCAGACGGTGATGCGGCGGAATCTCCGCAATATGTTCCACCGGATGCAACTGACCGAGCAAGATGTACGCAGCCTGCGCGGAATGGTCGTCCGCCTTGTTGAAGGGCCAAGGACCGGGGACCATCGCAAAAGGTGCCGAAACGACGAACTTGCTTCGTCGGAGGCGCGCCAAGAGCGCGCAGAGACAGACAAACCTTGAGGCGGAAGCCATGGTTTCCATCATGGACTCCTAGTCAATACCCTCGCGTGATCACCGCCTGACTAGAAAAACCGCCAGCGTTCGGTTACCACATGGGCCGGCCGATTCGAAAGCGCTCTTTTGAATACTGCATGCATCGCAAATCTTTGGCCATCGCCTAGCTTTGATCGCAGGTGCTGTCTCTTTATTTTCTTTGCGGCTAAAGAATATGATTTTCCTGGCGGCTACCCGCGGACCAAACGTTAAGCAAATAGGGTGCTTGCGGAGTTTTTTTCGAACCGAATTTATTATTCGGGGTCGACCGCAACGAATCTTCGCCTAGGTGGTAAGGAGCTGTCTCTTTGACGTCAGAGAGCGATCCGTCGGGAATTGACGAAGCAATGGATAAAGGACCGAGCGGAGAAGGAACCGCCACAAAGGCGCGGCGGAGAATTTGGTCCGCGCCTGAAAAGGTCCCGCTGGCAATCGTCGCCGCCATCGCTGAAAATGGCGTGATTGGGGACGGCCGCGGGATGCCCTGGCATTTGCCGAGCGATCTTAAACATTTCCGCAAGATCACAATGGGCAAGCCCCTGCTCATGGGGCGCAAGACCTTTGAATCGATCGGGCGCGTCTTGCCCGGGCGAGAGACGATTGTTGTGACACGCGACCGCGAATTCGAGCCTTCAGGCGTCAGCGCCCAGACCCAGATTATCCATGTCGCGCATGAACTCGACGCGGCGCTGGCGCTTGCTCAAGCGCGGGCGCAAGCGATGAGCGCGGAGGAGATCATTTTGGCTGGAGGCGGGATGCTCTACGAAAGTTTGATCGGCCATGCCGAGCGCATGCATCTGACCTTCGTCGATGTCGCCCCGCGAGGCGCGATCAATTTTCCACAGATCGACTGGTCCAATTGGCTAGAAGTGAGCCGGATCCGACCAAGACCGGCGGCGAACGACGAGGCAACATTCGCCTTCGTCGATTTCGATCGCCGCCATTGCTTATCGTTGTAGTTCACCTCTGATTCCCCTATATGAGGGGGGCGAAACTTGTCCGGTCGCGGCTTTGGCAGTCAAAGCTCGTTTTTCTGCGCGATCTTTTCATTCTTGCGCGATACTTTCGGCGCACCTTCATAAAAAGAGAGTCTGATGCCGTGGAGCAATGAAGGCGGAAATGGCGGCTCCTGGAAACCCAGCAGCCCTGGACCCTGGGGACAAAAGCCCAGCGGAGGCGCGCCTCCGGAATTCGAAGAATTCCTGAAGCGGGGACAGGATAAGCTTAAACAGTGGATGCCCGGCCCCGGCCGAATGAGGGGACGCGGTCTCCTCGCCTTGGCTTTGGCTGCATCGATTCTGTGGCTCTTGTCAGGGTTTTATACGGTCGGCCCCAACGAAGTCGGGTTGAACAAGATTTTTGGCCGCTATACGGGCAAGACCGCGCCTGGTCTCAACTACAATTTTCCCTTTCCCGTCGGCAGCGTGGAAAAGCTTCAGGTCACAGACCGCAACACGATTAATATCGGATTCACCATCCGGCAGGATGGGCGTGTGCCGAACGGCCAGCTCCAGGTCGACCTACCCGAAGAAAGCCTAATGCTCACGGGTGACGACAATATTGCTGACGTGAAATTTGTCGTGATCTGGCAGATCGATCCCACCCATCCCGAGGATTACGCCTTCAACATCTCGAACCAGCGCGAAACGGTGAAGGCGGTGGCCGAAAGTGCCATGCGCGAAGTCATCGGCCGCGGCGAAATCCTGCCGATTTTGACTGTCGAGCGTCCAAAGATCGAGGCGGGCGTCCAAGAGATCATGCAGAAGGTCTTGAACAGCTACAAGGCTGGCATCTTGGTCCTGCAGGTGCAATTGCAATCGGTGGACCCGCCAGAGCAAGTCATCGCCGCCTTCAAGGATGTCATCGCGGCCCAGCAAGACCAGAACCGTTTAAGTAACGAGGCTCAAGCCTATGCCAATCGGGTCGTGCCCGAGGCTAAGGGCAAAGCCGCGGCAATCATCCAAGAGGCCGAAGGTTACAAGCTCCAAACCGTCGCCGAGGCAACCGGCCAGGTCGCCCGTTTCAACAAAGTGTATGAGCAATATAAAAAAGCGCCAGAAGTGACGCGTGAACGTCTCTATCTCGAGACCATGGAACGTGTGCTGGGTAGCATGGACAAGGTCATCCTCGATCAGAGCAGCAGTCAAACACAAGGGGTCGTTCCCTATTTGCCGCTCGGGCCTTTGGCGCCGCGCGAAGCCGAAGGAGGCCGCAAATGAAGGGCGCCGCGACATTCGGCGCAATCGCCGCACTTATCCTCGTCCTGACCGTCGCTCTGGCTTCGGCGTTCACGGTCGAACAGACCGAACAGGCACTTGTCTTGCGGTTCGGCGAGCCAGTCCCGGGGCGCGGTCTCATCACCCAGCCTGGGCTTCACTTCAAATATCCGTTCATCGAGACCGTTGTATTTCTCGATAATCGGATCCTTGTGGTCGAGGCACCCAAACAGGAAGTGCTCGCGTCCGACAATAACCGGCTCGAGGTGGATTCATTTTTGCGCTACCGGATCATTGATCCATTGAAATTCTACCAGACGGTCGGGTCGCCCGAGTTGGCAAATAGCCAGCTTGGGTACATTCTCAACTCGGCGGTCCGCCGGGTGCTCGGCGAAGCGACTCAAACGCAAATCGTGCGCGACAATCGCGCCGAACTCATGGCCAAAATTCGCGAGCAGATGAACGAGGAAGGTGGCCGCCTCGGCATTTCCGCCGTCGATGTGAGAATTCGTCATGCGGATTTGCCAAGGCAGATTTCCGAGCAAGTTTTCAAGCGGATGCAGAGCGAACGGGCGCGGGAGGCGGCGGAATATCGAGCCAAGGGCTCCCAGCAGAAACAAACAATCGAAGCGCAGGCCGACCGGGATGTCGTCGTCCTCCTCGGCAATGCACGGCGCGATGCTGATCAAACCCGAGGTGAGGGCGACGCCGAGAGAAACCGTATTTTTGCGGAGGCTTACAGCAAGGATTCGGATTTCTTTGCCTTCTACCGCTCGATGCAGGCCTATGAGACGGGGTTGAAAAGCGGCGACACGCGCATGGTCATGAGCCCGAAATCGGATTTCTTCCGCTTTTTCGGCTCACCAAATGGCCAGCCCGCGACATCCCCGCCAGTTGCTCCGGCTGCCAGCCATTGAGAGACGGAAGCAGCGCCGGGTTTGAATGCGGCGCGGAATTTTCGAACCGTGTCCGCGATATTGGGTGTGCCCGCGCTCAAGAGAAATAAGCGATGGCAAAGGAACATGAGATCGCGCGTCCCTTTGCCTGGAACGATCCTTTTGATCTCGATGGCCAGCTCACAGAAGATGAAAAACTCACCCGTGACTCTGCCCATGCCTTCGCGCAAGGATACCTCGCCCCTCGTGTGTGCGAGGACTATCTCGAAGAGCGTTTCGACCGCGAGATTCTGACCCAGATGGGCCGCGTCGGCCTGCTCGGCGCGACGATTCCTGAAGAATATGGCGGAGCGGGTCTGGGCCATGTCGCTTATGGGCTTGCGGCCCGTGAGATCGAGCGCGTCGACAGCGGCTATCGCTCGATGATGAGCGTACAGTCTTCGCTCGTCATGCACGCGATCCATACCTATGGCAGCGAGGCCCAACGCCACAAATATTTGCCAAAGCTCGCCACGGGCGAATGGATCGGCTGTTTCGGGCTCACCGAACCAGACGCTGGCTCCGACCCGCAAGGGATGCGCACCAAGGCCGACAATGCCAAGGACGGCTATAGGCTTTCCGGCACCAAAGCCTGGATCACCAATAGTCCAGCCGCCGACGTCTTGGTCGTTTGGGCCAAATCACGTCCGCATCAAAATGCTATCCGTGGATTTATTCTCGAACGAGGGATGCAAGGACTCGCTACACCGGCGATTTCGCAAAAGCTTTCGCTTCGTGCCTCGCCCACCGGCGGGATCGTGATGGACGGTGTCGACGTACCAGAAGAGAACCTCTTGCCAGACGCCTCGGGCCTGAAAGGACCTTTTGGCTGCCTCAACCACGCACGCTACGGCATTTGCTGGGGCGCGATGGGAGCAGCCGAGACCTGTTTCCAGACGGCGCGAAACTATGCGCTCGAACGACGGCAATTTGGCCGGCCTCTTGCTGCCAATCAGCTTGTCCAAAAGAAGCTCGCCGATATGGAAACCGAAATTGCCCTCGGTCTTCAGGCCGCGTTGCGCATCGGCCGGATGTTGGAAGCCGTCAAGCTTGCTCCGGAAGCCATCTCACTCGTCAAGCGCAACAACGCCGGCAAAGCACTCGAGATTGCCCGCGCGGCGCGCGATATGCTTGGGGCCAACGGGATTTCGGCTGCCTTTCCGATCATGCGCCATCTCACCAATCTCGAAACGGTGAATACATACGAGGGCACGCACGACATTCATGCTCTCATCCTCGGGCGCGCAATCACAGGCCTGCAGGCTTTTTCTTAAGAGGGAACATCCAGCGGACTAGCTGGCCCACGCCCCATCGCTTCCGGGTGGGCCTCCAATTTTGTCATTGAACCAACTCAAGCGCCGGCGCATTTGGCATGAAATTGTCGCGAGAGCGGCAGGTAAGGCTCGCTTATCCCGCCACGTGGGTGTGCGGCTTATTTCGAATTCGCATCAAGGATCGCGATCCGGACCATATTGGTTGCGCCGGGCGTGCCGAATGGAACGCCAGCAACGATGATGACGCGTTCTTGCGCTTTTGCAAATCCTTCCCGACCGGCAAATTTGCAGGCGCGCTTCGACATGTCATCAATGTCAAATGCGTCTTTGGTGACGACCGCATGGACGCCCCATACGAGGGAGAGACGGCAGGCCGTCTCCCGGTTCGGCGTGAGAGCAAGGACTGGTGCCTCAGGCCTTTCCCGCGCGATCCGGAACGCCGTCGCGCCAGAAGACGTCCAGGCAACGATCGCTTTTAAATCAAGCGTTTCCGCGAAATAACGCGCGGCGACGGCGATGGCGATCGCATCGGCATTGGTCGCTTCAGGAGGAGCACGCTGCGCATTGATGATACTGCGGTAGTAGCCGTCGCGCTCGACCTCTTCGGCAATCTTGTTCATGGTCGCAACCGCTTCCACAGGAAAGGAGCCAGCGGCACTTTCCGCAGATAGCATGACGGCGTCGGCACCTTCGAACACTGCAGTGGCGACGTCTGAGACTTCCGCGCGGGTTGGAATGGGTGAATTGATCATCGATTCGAGCATCTGTGTCGCTACAACGACAGGCTTGCCGAACCGGCGAGCCATGCGATTGATTCGCTTTTGCAAACCAGGGACTTTTTCGAGCGGCATCTCGACTCCGAGATCACCGCGCGCGACCATGAGCGCGTCGGAGATCTGCACGATTTCATCGAGCCGCGAAATCGCTTGCGGCTTCTCCACCTTAGACATCACGAGGGCGCGGCCTGCGATCAATTTCTTGACCTCCGCGACATCATCTGGCCGCTGCACAAAAGACACAGCAACCCAATCTATCCCTGCATCGAGCCCGGCCGTGAGATCGGCCCGGTCCTTTTCGGTGATCGAGGAAACCGGAATTTCGGTATCCGGCAAACTTACCCCCTTGCGGTTCGAAATCTCCCCCTCGACGTCGACAATCGCAACGGCACGCTTGCCATCAGTCTCAGCGACATGAAGCCGGACCCGGCCATCATCAATCAGGATTGTGTCGCCCGGCTTCAGCGCACGCAAGATCTCGGAATGGGGGAGCCAAACACGGTTCTGGTCTCCCGGCTCAGGATTCGAATCGAAAGCAAAACGTGTGCCCTTGCCGAGTTTGACAACTCGGTTCTTGAAGGTGCCGATACGTAGTTTTGGCCCCTGGAGGTCGATGAGAATGCCGATCGGACGTCCGCATTCTTCTTGGAGCGCTCTGATCATTTGGACCTGCCTGTGCATCTGATCATGCGTGGCATGGCTCATGTTGATGCGAAAAAGGTCGGCGCCAGCGTGGAACAATGCCGAGATCATTGCTGGGTTTGACGAAGCAGGCCCTAAGGTCGCGATGATCTTGCACCGGCGCAGCCGCCGCATTCTATCCTCGCCGAGATTGTTCAGGGGTTTTGTGGAGCTTGGGTCGAATCAGTTAATTGAACGGTCCAGTTCTTAGCGTCCTTGCCCGTATCGACTTCGAAAAAGCCAGAACGATCAAAGCCGCGCACGAAGCAATCCTCCCGCCCGATGATACGGAATTCACGGTCGCGCGTGCACATAAAGGCCTTACCCTTCCATTCGCCGCCATGCTCGTCCATCGCATAGACATAGTAGAACTCCGCGGCCAAAGGCCCGCGCACCAAGGTCTCGCAGCCGCTCGCCTTCAAATTCCACCAACCCTCGCTGATCCAGGTCTCGCCATCAGTATAGGCAAGCGCAACGCTAACTCTGCTGCCCGAGTTATTGCAGAGACGGAAATCCGCGCGCACGGGAGTGAGCGACCAGCCCAAGACGGAGCAGGTGACACCAGCGGCAATAATAGCTTGCTTCATTGACGTCAAGATCGTGGCTTTATCTTCATCTTTGTTCTGCTATCCAAAGACAAAGGTCAAGATGCTACACTTTGGATCGCATGACCGGGGCAATAACCCCGTGCTTCAGCCGTGCTTCAAGGCGGCGTAGACTTTGTCATAATCCTCCACGACGCGATCGACCGTGAAATAGCTTGCCCCATTCTTCGCGCGACCCCGCCAGTTGCGCAGCGTGTCCTCATCTCGCATGAGCCCGCGCAGGGCCTCCGCCAGCTGCTCGGGATGGCCGGGCTCAACCAATTGACCCGCATCTCCCTGCCCGAGAAGTTCCGGCGTTCCGCCGACTGCGGTGGCAACGATCGCGCAACCTGCCTCTCGTGCTTCTGGAATCACAAGACAGCATGGGTCTGCATAGGAGGCCAAGACAAATATCTGCGATTGCCGCAATAAAGGCTGCGGCGCTTCGACCGATCCTAGGAAATGCGTCGATCCGGAAATTCCAAGGTTCTCCGCGAGTGCTTCCAACTTCGCCCGGTCAGGACCATTTCCAATGATATTGAAGTGCCAGTCTGAAAACTCCGGCTGGAGCAGGCGGAATGCGGCAAGGAGGTCATGCACACCTTTACGCGGGTGCAGGCCGCAAACGGTCGTGATTGAAGGCGTGGAAAGCACCGCGTCGGTAGGGGTTCCAAAGTCTTCCCGCGGCGAACCGTTGGGCCCATTCAGGACAACAGCGACCTGGCTTGGCTTGAACCCTCGCTTGATAAGGAAATCCCGTTCCGCGTTGCTGACTGCGACGACGGTGCGGCCGAGGCGCATCAGTACCGCGTGCTGGTCAAAGGAGTTGTGAACAGTGGTCACCAGCGGCACGCCGGTCAGCTTCGAGGCCAGATAGCCAAACACCGCGCTCGACATCATATGCGCGTGAATAACATCCGCCTCAAACTGCCGGCACAGCCGGAGCAAGGCGACAAAATTGGCGGCGAGCCGAAATGGACTGCTCTCCTGGCCTTGGTGTATCTCCACGCGGCGCACACCGTACTTGTCAAGAAGCGCGTCATAATGTCCACCAGCACTGGCAAAAACAACGTCATGGCCCTTCCGCGCTTGCCCGCAGGCCAAGTCAACGGCAACATTGACATTCCCATTTGAGTGTTGGCAGTGCTTGATCAGATGAACAATACGCATTGCCTCTCCTGAGCGCTGGCGCGTTGCCTTCGTCGATCGGCGTGATCGGCATGTCCCATTTCCTTCACAATCATTAAACAGGACCAGCAATCCCGAAGGTCTAATGAAGCATAATCCGGGAAATTCAAGCCTCGGATGGATCATGCGGGAACAAAGAAACACAAGCCCGAAGCGACCACGCCCAGAGACATTAGGGGCCGGTGCTCTCCAAACTCATCGAATTTGAGATTGAAAAAATTAGCCGACATTCCCGGAGCGTCTCGCCTGCCCCGGAACCGGAAGCTGGTCTATGTTAAAAGGATGTGCCTGTTTAGACATGTCTCGGGACAAGCATTTGAAATGCCCGCCCAGTCCTCGTCCATTGCCGCAATCCGTCGCAGCCGCCGCCCGAGCAGCTCAGCAGATGATTTCGGTGTTGAGTCGGTTGCCAATGCAAATCAGCGTGGCGGCATTTTGCCTCGCTGCCCGCAATCCTGTCCCTGTTATTAAATTCGCCTGAAACCTGACATGTGGGCAATGACATAAACCTGGGCTCGAGGGATCCCCGCCGACAGCCAATTCCTCATCCCGAGCGACTTCAACGCGGAGTCGTCCGCACCATGCGTCGCCCCGGCCCGCTCGCACCCGGCGCAGGGCAGTTGCGCACCTATCCAGAAGATCCTACATCGGCAGGAACGAAAGTACGGACCGGATGCATACAACGAGCTTTGGTCCGCGCTGAGTGAAGAGCGGAGGGGTGGCCGAGTGGTTGAAGGCGCACGCCTGGAAAGTGTGTATGCGGGAAACCGTATCGCGGGTTCGAATCCCGCTCCCTCCGCCAGCTTGGTCCATCGAGCAGCGCCGTTGTGCCGGGACATTGCGCGAAAATCCGCCGCCGTGAGTTGGCCGGCGTCACAGATGGCGCGACCTCCGCTCCACCGCCGCTTTGATGGTCCTGCGCGGCTAGGTTTGCACAAGAGCGGTTTGTCCAAGCTGATGCTCGAAGCGGGAAATGAACACACCAATCCCCGCGCTTCTTTGGCCGCTAATGCAGCACCTTCCGCAGAGAATTTAGGCAAGTTATGCTCGGCATCGCCTTCGGCGTGCTGCCCGAAGAAGCGAAGGAAGAAGAGAAGCAAGCCGTGCTGATGCAACGTTAAAATGGAAGGCCGATGAGCGAACCGGGCGAGACCAAATTTCAATCTAAAGTTTTGGTGTGGCGGCGCGTCGTCGTCAAGCTTTCCGGCGAAGCCTTGATGGGCTCGCAAAGTCATGGCCTTGATCAGGATACGCTTGCGCGGATTGCGGCAGATCTCACGAGCGCCGCTCTGCGCGGTGCTGAGGTTGCGGTCGTCGTCGGAGGAGGAAATTTTTTTCGTGGTATCGAAGGCGCTGATAAGGGAATTGAACGGGCCCGCGCCGATTCCATAGGCATGCTCGCAACCGTCATGAACGCGCTCGCTCTCGAATATGCAATCGAAAAGCAAGGTCAAGCAGCGCGAACCCTTTCAGCTTTGCCGATGCCAGCGATTTGCGAACCCTATTCGCGCCAGGCAGCCTTGCATCATCTTGGCAAGGGCCGGATCGTGGTCTTAGCTGGCGGCACTGGCAACCCCTTCTTCACAACCGATACCGGTGCGGCGCTGCGGGGCGCGGAGCTTTCCTGTGACCTCATCATGAAAGCGACGCAGGTCGACGGCGTCTATTCGGCGGACCCGAAACGCGATCCCTCCGCGACGCGCTACGAAAAGCTGACACATGACGAGGCCATCGCCAAAAATCTCGCGGTGATGGATACCGCCGCCTTCGCGCTTGCGCGGGAAAACAGAATTCCCATAATCGTCTTTTCGATCAAGGAACCGGGCGCAATTCTCGCCGCTCTTGAGGGGCGCGGCAAGGCCACTTTGGTAGTGCCCCAAAATCATGAATTGGCGTAAGCCCTTACATGGGCTAAAGCACGGACTCAAGAACTTGTGCATGAGCCATAGGATCGAAAGGTTTCGAGATGAGCGCTGAATTCGACATTTCAGATCTTCGCCGGCGCATGCAAGGCGCGATCGCGACGTTGAAGCATGAATTGGGCGGCTTACGCACCGGGCGCGCATCAGCGAGCCTTGTTGAACCCGTGCATGTCGAGGCCTATGGCCAAACAATGCCGCTTAGCCAGCTGGCGACAATCAGCGTGCCGGAGCCACGGATGCTGTCCGTTCAGGTATGGGACAAGGCCATGGTTGCAGCGGTTGACAAAGCCATCCGCAATTCCAATTTGGGCCTCTCCCCAACAGTTGAAGGTCAGGTGTTGCGGATTCGGATTCCCGAACTCAACGAGCAACGGCGCAAGGAAATGGCGAAGGTCGCACATAAATACGCCGAAGAAGCACGCATCGCCGTCCGTCATGTCCGCCGTGACGGCCTCGACATCCTCAAAAAGCAGCTGAAGGACAAGGTCATCAGTGAAGACGACGAAAAGCGGCACGAAAGCGAGGTTCAGAAAGTGACGGATCTCTTCATTGGAGAGATCGACACCGCCCTGAGCACAAAAGAAGCCGAAATTATGCAAGTGTGAGCCGCCCGATCTGCTATTAGCAGTCCCGGCTTATGGTTTAGTCCAAGTTGGTTTTGTAAAACCCGACGCAAGATCCTCGTAGGTTGCCAACGCCATTCGCTGAATGCGGTCGTAGTGGCTCACCCCGCCGAGAGATGGGGGCTACATGTTTGGGGCTACATGTTTAAAGAGTTGTTTTGTATAAATGGAGCGCCGCCTGAGAGAAAGAATGGCCGGGGCGGCTGTCGAGCCAGGACATGACAATGCCGACGATGGTTAAGGACGAGACGGCGCCTCCCGCACAACAACGCCGCCCGGGTGCACCTGTACATGTCGGCGTGATCATGGATGGCAACGGCCGCTGGGCCGCGCGGCGCGGGCTGCCCCGGATCGAAGGGCACCGGCGCGGCTTGGAAGCGCTTCGTGAAACCGTGCGGGCGGCGATCGACTTCGGGCTCGACTATTTGACGGTGTACAGTTTTTCCATGGAGAATTGGAATCGGCCCGTCGAAGAAGTCGCCGACCTTATGGGTCTTCTCAAACGCTTTATCCGAAATGATCTCAATGACTTGCATGAGGCTGGCGTCAAGGTGAAGGTCATTGGTGGCCGCCAGAATCTCAAGCCCGACATCCGCGCTCTGCTTGAAGAAGCGGAGAATCGGACGAAGTTCAATGAGCGGCTAACTTTGATTGTCGCTTTCAACTATGGGAGCAGGCAAGAAATCGCCGCAGCGGCGCGTGCTTTGGCCAAAGAAGCGGTGGATGGGCTTATCGCAGCATCCGACATCGACGAGAAATTGCTTGCCCGTCATCTCGACACGGCGGGCATTCCCGATCCTGATCTCATCATCCGGACATCGGGCGAGCAGAGGCTTTCAAATTTTCTGATGTGGCAGGCGGCTTATTCAGAGTTTGTCTTCTTGCCAATGCATTGGCCGGACTTCGACCGGCAGGCTTTCTCGGCGGCCTTGACCGAATTTTCGGCCCGGGAACGCCGATTCGGCAGAGTAACGGGGCAGTACGGGAACGGCAAATTGCTGGCCGGTGTTACCAAAACATGAGTGACGCCGCCACAAGCGCTATGCGCGATCAGCCATGCTGAACGATACCTCCGGTGCACCGACCCAAAGAACTCCGCCGCTGAGTTTGTTCGGACGGCGCGGATTGGCTGATCTCTTGCCTCGCCTCGGGTCGGCCCTTGTGTTGATGACAGCAGCACTCGTCTCCGTCTGGCAAGGTGGTCTGACTTTCGATGTCATTTGGGCTTGTGCCGCCCTCGCAGTCGGCTTCGAATGGCAAAATCTGATCGCAGCACGGCGTCCTCGCATCCGGTTCTTCCTAGTCGGCATCGGTCTCGTCCTTTGTGCCTATTTTGTTGGCAGGGCTTCGATCAGCATTGCTTTCATGGTCCTTGGTGCTTGCGGTTTTGCCCTCGCCTTCGCGGCGGGGCCGGGGCGCCGAATTTGGGCTTTTAGCGGAATGGCCTATGCGGGTTTGCTGGTCGTGTCAGTTGGGGCTTTGCATGGCTCTTCCAGTTACGGAGCAAGAGCGATCGTCTGGCTTTTTGCGACCGTCTGGGGAACCGATGTTTTCGCTTATTTTGGCGGCCGCTTGATCGGCGGTCCCAAACTTTGCCCGAGGATCTCGCCGTCGAAAACCTGGTCTGGCACGCTTGCCGGTGTGTTCGCGGGCGCGCTCACCGGCGCGGCCGTTGGACTTAATGGTCTTGGCGCCCCGGCGGCGGCCCTTCCCCTTTTCGCGCTCGGCCTTGCCGGCGCCGCTGTCTCGCAAGGCGGCGATATGTTCGAATCCTCTGTCAAACGGCATTTTGGCATCAAGGACTCAAGCACCTTGATTCCGGGCCACGGGGGATTCATGGACCGGCTCGATGGTTTTATCGCCGCCGCCGTTTTTGCTGCCTTGGTTGGAGCCTCGCGGGGGCTTCCTTCGATAGCGGCAGGATTGTTTGATTGGTCGTAGGACGGACGGCATTTCCCTGGATGCCACGTTGGGTGACGAAAAAGGAGCGCTCGGGCTCAGAGATATTGAGCATAATCGAGCCAAAAGCTATTTACCTCTTTGGGACATGCTCGCGTGTGAACTCTTACGTCTCGCCCGAAAATGCTCCTTGAATCTGTGACCCTAGCGGCGAGGCGGCATGAAGAATGTCATTCAATCCCAGCAAGGACCTGCGGCTGCAAGCGAAACGCGCGGCGTGGTCATTCTTGGGGCGACCGGATCGATCGGCAGATCAACGGCGGAAATCATTGCTGGCGCCGGAGGCGCCTTCCGTGTCGAGGCAATCGCGGGCGGACGCGATCCGAAGGCCTTGGCGCAGCTCGCGCGCGATCTCGGCGCGAAATTTGCTGCCCTGGCCGATCCTTCCGGCTATGCCGAATTGAAGGAGGCCCTCGCTGGCACCGGAATAGAGACCGGAGCTGGCGAAGCGGCCGTCGTCGAAGCCGCGCTGCGGCCGGCTGATATTGTGATGGGAGCTATCGCCGGAACCGCCGGGGTCAAGCCGACTTTCGCAGCCCTTTCCGCCGGCCGCACTGTCGCGCTTGCCAACAAGGAATGCCTGGTCTGCGCCGGCGCCCCCTTCATGCGCCAAGCCGCCGCTTCAGGCACGAGGCTCCTGCCCGTCGACAGCGAACATAACGCGATTTTTCAGGCCATGGGGGCTGCCAGCCTCGAGACGATCGAGATGATCACACTGACGGCGTCCGGCGGCCCGTTCCGGACCTGGACACGCGAGGCCATCGCGAATGCTACGCCCCAACAGGCGCTCAATCATCCCAATTGGTCAATGGGTCCAAAAATCACCATCGACTCCGCCGGACTGATGAATAAGGGGCTCGAAGTCATCGAAGCCCATTATCTCTTCGGTGTCGAAGCAGCCCGGCTCGACGTTATCGTGCATGCCCAATCGATCGTCCATGGTCTTGTCGCCTTCACAGACGGCTCGGTTACCGCTGGACTTGCGGCACCTGACATGAAAGTGCCCATCGCCCATTGCCTTTCTTATCCCAACCGAAGCTCAACCGCCGCACGCAGGCTTGACTTGACCGCCACCGGACAACTCACCTTTGAGCGTCCGGACGTCGAGCGCTTTCCCGCTTTGCGAGTCGCATTCGAGGTCTTGCGCGCTGGCCAAGGTCTCCCGACCGTCCTCAATGCCGCGAACGAAGTCGCAGTTGAGGCATTTTTGAATCGGCAAATATCATTTTATGATATTGCCCAGGTCGTCGAGGAGGCCTGCAATTCTGCACTGATTGATGGAGTTGCACGCGAACCGGAGACGGTTGCCGACGCTCTCGCGATGGATCATGCGGTGCGCGAAAGGTCGCGCTCGGAGATCAAGAGGCGCGGTGCTTTTGGGGCTCGGTCATATTGCAGGTAAACGCTTATCTAAAAGATGGACAAAGTTTAAGGAAACTCACTCCGCCTCATTCTGGGGGGCAAATGTGACACTATGCAAAAAGGCGTTTTGAAGTTAAAAACATCTATGGAAGCCACAACGGTTCGAATCGACATGACTTGGACGGGAATTTCTTCCTGGATTGGCGCTCTGCCTTGCGCCAAAGTGCTGGAAGCGGTCCCGTGTGTCGGGCTGCGACGACGAAGGAACTTCCCAGCTTCCCGTTTGTTGGCCTCGGCAGCGTCCTGAGAAGCGCGACGTTTTCGGAGCGACACCGGAAGCTTTGTGAAGACCGGCTAGGAGATCAAATGGCAATTCTGACAGGCATATGGGCGCTCACCGGATATATATTGCCTTTCCTTTTCGTCTTAAGCCTAGTCGTTTTCTTTCACGAGCTCGGACATTTTTTGATTGGACGATGGTGCGGCGTCAAAGTCGAGGCTTTCTCGCTCGGCTTCGGACCTGAAATTTTCGGTTTCAACGATCGCTACGGCACACACTGGCGGTTGGCAGCATTGCCGCTCGGCGGCTACGTCAAATTCCATGGTGATGCCAACGGAGCCTCGATGACAAATGAGGCCGCGATAGAGGCCATGTCGCCGCAAGAGCGGGCGGTCAGTTTCATCGCGCAAAACGTCTGGAAGCGCGCGGCCATTGTCGCAGCCGGCCCCATCGCCAATTTCATGCTCGCGATCATTATTTTCACGGGTATTTTTTATGTCAACGGACGCGCCATCCTCTTGCCGACCGTGGATGGGGTGACCGCTGGAAGCGCCGCCGAGGCAGCGGGATTTCAGCCGGGCGATCTGATCGTTTCGATCGACGGCACCAAGGTCGACAGCTTTGAAGAGATGCAGCGCATTGTGCAGACCGAGAGCGACACCGCGCTGGTATTCACAGTCGATCGCGGCGGCAAACTGATGGAACTTGTCGCAACCCCGCAGCGGCGCGACGTCGTGACCGCATTTGGCACGACCCGGGTCGGGGTGCTTGGAGTCCAATCCAAGGGCAAGCCGGAGAACTGGCATATCCAGCATTATAATTTTGCGGATTCGTTTAAACTCGCGGCCTCGGAGACTTGGTATGTTGTCGCGCGGACCGGTGGTTATATAAAGGGCTTAGTGGCCGGGACCGAGACCACCGATCAGCTCTCGGGACCTATCCGGATTGCCGAAGTTTCCGGAGCGATGGCCAAGATCGGCTTTGGAGCCCTGCTCAACCTTGCCGCAATTCTGTCGATTTCAGTCGGGATGCTAAACCTGTTTCCGATCCCGCTTCTCGATGGCGGCCACCTTTTCTACTACACAGTGGAGGTGATTCGCGGCAAGGCCATGAACGACAAGGCGCAACAGTTCGGACTGAAGATCGGGCTCATGCTGGTCACAAGCTTGATGATCTTCGCCACGTACAATGATGTCCTTCGCCTGACGCGTCAGCTGATGCATTGGGGCTAATCTGTCGAGGACGCCTAGTGCTGCACCCCAGTGCGCGCCCTCGAAGCGAAATCCGGTGTGGATTGGTTGAACCGAATTGAAGCGGGCGGTTAACCTTCTTGGTTAACGGTTCGCTCACCGAGATGCGTGTCTTGCCTGCCACGCTCATGCGAAAACGCTACAATGCTATAATTCTTAGTTTGCGGGGCGTAGTAAACCCGATAAACACAAGCGCTGGCGATACTGGAGAATGCCTTTAAGAATTCCGGAACGATGCGGCGGGGGACATCCGGTAAAATAAGCTTATTCAATCAACTAGCGCCAGCTAACGTCGGGTTAGCGTTATTGAAATAGGGGCCGGTCTAAAGATGCGAGTGATGCGTATATTTCGGGGCCGGATTGCGGTCGCCGTCGTGGCGTTGGCTTGGCTGGCGGGAGGTACAATCGTCGCTCTTGCCGAAAGCGTTGCCGTTCAAGGCAATAGGCGAGTCGATAGCGAAACCATCCAAGGGTATTTTCCCGGCACCGATCAGGCCTCCATCAACAAGGGCGTCAAGGACCTTTACGCCACGGGCCTTTTTTCGGATGTCCGCGTGAGCCGGGTCGACGGCCGGATCGTCATCATCGTAACCGAGAACAACGTCATCAACCGGGTCGCTTTCGAAGGTAACAGCAAGGTCAAGACGGAAACGCTCACGGCCGAGGTCCAGTCGAAATCCCACGGCCCCTACAGCAAGGCCATGGTGGACGCCGATATCGAGCGCATCAAGGATATTTATCGCCGTTCCGGCCGCGCGGCGGCATCCGTCACCGCCCGGACGGTCGATCTGCCGAATGGACAGCTTGATGTCGTCTTCACAATCGACGAAGGCGAAAAGACCGGCGTGAAGGCAATCAATTTCGTCGGCAATCAGGTTTATTCTGCCGGCAAGCTCCGCGAACTCATGGAAACGACGGAGATGAATTTCCTGTCGTTCTTTAAAACCTCAGACGTCTACGATCCCGACCGAATCGCTTCTGATCTCGAACGCATCCGTCGATTTTATCTCAAAAACGGCTATGCGGATTTCCGTGTCGTTGGCTCCGATGCCCAGTTCGACCCGGCCCAAGGCGGCTATATCATCACGATTACCGTTGAAGAGGGCGTCCAATACACGGTCGGCGCGGTCAATGTGGAGTCGCATCTTCCCGACCTCGACGGTGCCGCGCTGCTCCCTCTTGTGCGCCTATCCCCTGGCCAGATCTACAATGGTGACATGGTCGAAAAGAGCGTCGACGCTCTGACCAAGGAAATAGGCAAGCACGGCTACCCTTTCACCCAGGTGCGTCCGCGCGGCGACCGCGATGCGGCGACCCGTATCGTAACGATTGCCTTTGTCCTCGACGAAGGGCCGCGTGTTTACATCGAACGCATAGACGTACGAGGAAATACCAGGACGCGCGACTATGTCATACGGCGCGAATTCGAAATTGGCGAAGGCGACGCCTACAATCGGGTCCTGATCGACCGGGCCGAGCGCAGACTCAATAGCCTCGGCTTTTTCAAGAAAGTTAAGATCACCAACGAACCCGGATCAACGCCCGACAGGGTGATCGTGGTCGTCGAAGTTGAGGATCAGCCGACCGGTTCACTGTCGCTATCAGGGGGCTATTCGACGACGGACGGTTTCATCGCCGATGTCGCTGTGACCGAAACCAATTTCATGGGGCGCGGCCAATATGTGAAGCTTGCGGTCTCCGAAGGCCAATATAGCCGCGGCATCGATTTCAGTTTCACCGAACCTTATTTCCTCGGCGACCGGATCGCGGCGGGTTTCGACCTCTACGCAAAGAAAAGCGATCCGTGGCTATATTCATACTATAGCAACTTCACGGCCGGAGGCACGCTGCGCCTCGGTTTGCCGATCACGGAAGAACTGACCGTGTCGCCTCGATACTCGATTTACCGCACCGATATCTCCATTCCTGACAATTCGTCGCAGCCTTATAACGACTGCAACAACCCGATTTTCGGGATTACACCTGGGTTCCCTGCAGTGCCGGGCGTGCCCAATGTCTGGTACAATTGCGTGACGAATGGCGAAGCCTCGTTGGCGCTTAAGGAGGCGCAGGGCCCCTTCCTCACGTCCATGTTCGGCTACACGCTCGGCTACAACTCGCTCGATAACAATCGGAACCCGACGGGTGGCTTTTTTGCCGAGTTGCGCCAGGACGTTGCGGGCGCTGGAGGCGACGAGCGCTTTGTGCGCACCACCGGTGATCTCCGTTATTATCACGAGATCTACGATCAAATCGTCGGACTCGTGCATCTGCAAGGCGGCGATTTGGCAGCCTGGGGCGGAAGCCAATTGCGGATCGTGGACAATTTCAACTTGGGGCCAAGCCTTGTGCGCGGATTTGCTCCGGCTGGCATTGGTCCGCGCGACATAGGTTCCGGCGATCCCGAGGGCAATCCGCTCGGCGGTACTGTCTATTACGGCGCCAGCTTGGAAGTGCAGTTTCCAATCTATGGCGTGCCAAGGGATCTCGGCCTGAAAGGTGCTATCTTTGCCGATGCCGGAACTTTGTACGGGTTTAATGGCCGCACCAACTTCAGTCCGACCGGCGTCTGCTCCGCCGGGCCATATCTCCCCCCTTTCACGCAAAGCAACTGTATCATCGTCGGCGCCGATTCGTCCTTGATCCGCACCTCCGCCGGCGGCTCGATTATCTGGGCCTCGCCGCTTGGACCAATAAGGTTCGACTTTGCCAAGGCGATCACCAAAAGCCAATTTGACCAAACCCAATTCTTCCGTTTCACGGGTGGTACAACCTTCTGACGCAACCCCGTTCGCAAGCCGATCTGCCCCGCGCCAGCCAGAAGGCTGGTGCGCGCAACACTCAAATCAAGCAATTTTCGGTTAAATCGTTTCTTCGGGCAAAAGAAGATCGTGCGACAAGCAAAGAACTAGGAACCATCACGATTCATCTTCAAGCGATCATCGCTCGGTTTGCAAGTATTGTGGAGTGTTCCGCATGAGCGAACCGATCGTTTTCCGGCCAGCCACCAAAACTTCGCTTGCCGACATCGTCGCTTGCACCGGAGCCACCGTCGCTGAAAGCGCTGATTTATCCGCCATCATCGCCGGGGTCGCGCCTCTCGACGAGGCGGGGCCTGGCGAACTCACTTATTTGGATTGTCCCGAAAACGCTCCCCTTCTAGAAAAAAGCCACGCCACCGCCTGTTTCGTCAACCCGGTTGATGCGCTGCTTGTGCCAAAGACGACTTTGGCACTTGTGATAGAAGAGCCCCATCGTGGCCTCGCGCTTGCTCTGCAAAGAATGTTCCCGCAGATGACCGTGCCGAGATCCTTGTTGGGGACAGCGGGAATCAGTCCAGGCGCATCGATCCATCCGGAAGCGCGGCTTGAGCAAGGGGTGATCATCGATCCGGGAGTGGTCATCGGCCCGCACGCTGAAATTGGCCTCGGTTCGATCATTGGTGCAAACAGCGTCATCGGTTCTGATGTCCGCATCGGCCGCGATTGTTTGATCGGGCCGCAGGTCACGATCAGCCATGCGTTGATCGGCGACAGGGTGACCGTTCATCCGGGAACGCGGATTGGCCAATCTGGCATCGATTTTCCCCTCGGCGGCCTTGCCCCCGCCTCGCAAGGGCTTTCCAGGGTGCCGGGAATCGGCCGGGTCATCATTCAGGACGCAGTCGAGGTCGGCGCCAATGCCACGATCGATCGCGGGGCAGCGGGCGACACCGTCATTGGAGAAGCAACTCGAATTGGTAATCTCGCCTGGATTGCAGAAAATGTGGTGATTGGACGCTATTGCGTCATCCCCGCTCAAGCCGGCTTGTTTGCCGGGGCGCGGCGCGCGGATTTTACCGTCCTTGGTGCGTGATCTTTACAAATGTGGTCGGATCTTCTCCGACAGGCTCCAGGAGGGAAGCCGCTATGAGCGAGACGAAGCCGACGACGATCGAGACTTTTGACATTCTACGCTTGTTAAAGTCCTTGCCGCATCGCTACCCGTTTCTCATGATCGACCGAGTCATTGAAGCGAGAGGCGACGAATCCGGCATCGGCATTAAAAATGTCAGCATCAATGAGCCGCAATTCCAGGGGCATTTTCCTGAGCGTCCAATCATGCCCGGCGTTCTCTTGATTGAAGGCATGGCCCAAACTGCTGGTGTTTTATGCGTCAACGCCCATTCGCCGGGCCAAAAGCCGCCGCTCGTTTATTTCATGAGCATTGATAAAGCGAAATTCCGCAAGCCGGTTCTGCCCGGCGATCGGGTCGAATTTCATATGACCAAAACCAACCGCCGCCGCACCATGTGGTGGTACCAGGGCCGCGCCTTCGTCGAAGGTGTGCTTGTGTGCGAAGCCGAGATCGCCGCCGTCCTCGCTGAAGCTGACGCGTAGGCCTGCTATTCGAATTTGTGAATTCAGCGAATCAGCCTATCCCTGTTGAGATCGATCAATAAGGATAGAGGCGTGAGCGCCAAGGCCCCTACTTCCCGTCTCCCTGAAGACCTGCTCCCCGCCACGGCGGGTGCACGGTTCAGGACCATTTTGGCGGACCCGCCTTGGCGGTTCCAAAACAAGACGGGAAAAGTTGCACCCGAACACCGGCGGCTGTCCCGTTACGCCACGCTTGCTCTGGACGAGATTTCCAGGCTGCCGGTGGTTCGCCTCGCGGCTCCAACTGCACATCTCTATTTATGGTGTCCCAACGCGCTCCTGCCCGACGGACTTGCCGTCATGGCCGCATGGGGATTCACCTACAAAGCTAATATTGTGTGGCATAAGGTCCGCCAGGATGGCGGATCGGACGGCCGCGGCGTCGGCTTTTATTTTCGTAACGTCACCGAATTGATTTTGTTTGGAACAAGGGGAAAAGCCGCGCGAACCCTGCGACCTGGCCGGACCCAGGTCAATTATCTAGCGACACGAAAACGCGAGCATTCCCGCAAGCCCGACGAGCAATACGAGCTCATCGAATCCTGTTCCCCTGGCCCGTACCTGGAACTCTTCGGCCGTGGTGTACGTCCGGGCTGGGTGACATGGGGTGATGAGGCGGATGAGCTTTATGAGCCATCGTGGGAGACCTACGCCCATAATTCCGCGACGGAACGCAAGACTTTGGGCAGTCATGCGGTCGCGCCGCGCAGTCACCTCCGCTCGCAATGACTGCGCCCGCCATCCTCTGCTTATGGAGTTCGCTTTGACGAGACGTTTAGTCCGGCGTGAGGTTTGCGCCCACCCGTCCGATGCGTGGCTGCGCCAGTTCAAACCACGTTTGCCATCAGCCTCAACTAGCTCGTGGCGGTGGCCTTGGCGTCACGCCGATGTGCGTGAAGGGTCCACTCTGTATAGCCATTTGGCTGGGCGCGCCCCTTGAAGATTAAATCCGCCGCCGCCCGGAAGGCATGCCCGTCAAAGGCCGGAGCCATCGGCCGATAGAGCGGATCACCGGCGTTTTGCCGGTCGACCACCGAAGCCATCCTTTGCAGCGTTTCCATCACCTGCTCGCGGGTGACGATCCCATGGTGCAGCCAGTTGGCGATATGCTGACTCGAAATGCGCAAGGTCGCGCGGTCTTCCATGAGGCCAATGTCATGGATGTCCGGCACTTTGGAACAGCCAACGCCCTGATCGATCCAGCGCACGACATAGCCCAAAATTCCCTGGCAATTGTTGTCGAGCTCGGCTTGGATATCATCAGGCGCCCAATTCACCCGGCAGGTTGGAATGGCAAGCAGCTCGGAGAGATGCGGCGGGCTGCGCCTTGCAAGCTCCTTCCAGCGGCTTGCGACATCGACCCGGTGATAATGCACTGCATGCAGGGTTGCAGCCGTCGGCGATGGCACCCAGGCCGTGTTCGCACCAGCGAGTGGATGCACGATCTTTTGTGCGAGCATGTCGGCCATGCGATCGGGGGCGGCCCACATGCCTTTGCCGATCTGCGCCCGACCAGGCAAGCCACAGGCAATGCCAATATCGACATTGGCATTCTCATAAGCCGCGATCCACTGTGTGTTCTTCATGTCGTTCTTGCGAACCATCGGTCCGGCTTCCATCGACGTATGAATCTCGTCGCCCGTCCGGTCAAGGAAGCCCGTGTTGATGAAAAACACACGATCCGCGGCCTCCGCGATGCAAGCTTTGAGATTGACCGAGGTACGCCGCTCCTCGTCCATGATGCCCATCTTGATCGTATGGGGGTCAAGACCAAGCATGTCCTCGACGGCGGCGAAAAGAGCGTTGGCAAGTGCGACTTCCTGCGGCCCGTGCATTTTTGGCTTCACGACATAGATCGAGCCATGCCGGCTGTTGCGCAGACCCGAAACACGTTTGAGATCATGGATCGCAATCAACGAGGTGACCGCGGCATCCAGAATGGTTTCGGGGATTGGGTTGCCCGAAGCATCGAGCACTGCATCGGTTTCAACGTGATGACCGACATTGCGCACCAGCAAAAGGCTGCGCCCGTGCAAGGTCGAGGGGCCACCGTCGCGGCCGACATAGGTGCGATCCTCCGCAAGCCGCCGCTCAACAAGCAAGCCGTTTTTTTCAAGGGTCGCGGTCAGGCTTCCCTGCATCAGCCCAAGCCAATTGCGGTAAACCCCGACTTTGTCCTGCGCATCGACCGCCGCGACGCTATCTTCAAGATCGATGATCGTGCTGAGAGCGGCCTCCAGGATAACGTCCGCAACACCTGCCTTGCTCTCTGCCCCAACAAGGCTGTTTTGGTCAATCTCGATCTCGATATGGAGACCGTGGTGGCGTAATAGAATGACGAAGGAGTCGAGCGACCTCTTCCTATATCCGGCGAACCTGCCAGGATGCCGCAGCCGCGTCTCAAGGCCATCTTCAAGAGTCGCGACGAGCTCACCGCCGGTCACCTTATAGGCGGTGACCGCTCTATGGCTTCCCCTTGCAAGAGGAACCATGTCGTCGAGAAAGGCGCGGACCCAGTCGATGACTTTGGCGCCGCGCACCCTGTTGTAGCCCTTGCCCCGTGTCGCCCCGTCGGTCTCGGGAATTGCGTCGGTTCCGTAAAGCGCGTCGTAAAGGCTGCCCCAGCGTGCGTTTGCCGCATTGAGTGCATAGCGCGCATTCGAGGCCGGAACCACGAGCTGTGGCCCAGCGACTCTCGCGATCTCCAGAACATTTTCGGTGCGAATGGTAAAATTAGGCGGTTCCGGCACAAGATAGCCGATCTCACGGAGAAACCGTTCATAGTCCGCCGGGTCGAACGGGCGGCTTGCAGTGACGCGATGATAATCGTCGATCTTTGACTGCAACTCGTCACGGAATCGCAATTGCTCGGCAATACGAGACGCAAACATATCGACAAGACCTGCGAGCCCGCTCCAGAATTCGCCAGCACCGATCGCTGTTCCGGGTAAGACTTCATCATCAACAAAGTCGCGCAGGACCTTCGCAACACTGATCTTGCCGATTTTCTCGTAAGCCATCACCATCGCCCATTGTCTCGTCTATCGGGACGCATGCGCCAATACCCTCTGCAAGCACGGCTTTGCGAGGTCATCTCGTCCTGACCGCCGCCAGGCGAGCGGCAAACACGTAGGTCGAAACTTACCAATCGGGGCGACGCGCGACCTTCATTATGACATTTTAGGCCCGTGTGCACGCGGCCTCTAACTTCCAAAGCTTTCATGGAAAGCGGTAAAAGCTTCAGCCAGGACAGCGTTCACGCTGCCACCGAAAAATTCTGCCTGCAGCCGCAACAGTTCAGAGCCGCTCTCGAAGTTTGCGAATCACCGCTTTTGCCAGTTTGGAGGAAATGCTCACGAGCTGTGTTGCGGCTTCGCGTCCAGAATGGGGTCTGCTTACCAAAAGATCAATCATAACGGGATCAACCCGATTGAGATCATAAGCGGCTGCGACAGGCGCATATCCAGGCGGGCACTTGTCGGGCAAACAAAAGACGAGAATGTTTTGCCGATACCACCATTCAACCCGGCTGTCGCCAAAGACGGCCGGACGGATGCAATCCACAGCAAGATAGCCATGCTCCGCGAATAGTTTTGCCCAATAGGATTGCCATTGCTCATTCACATGATCCGTTCCGCCCTGGAAAGGAATGGCGGCGGAGAAAAGAACGACGGGCGCCGCCTTGACCAGAGCGGCTACAAATGATTTTGCCCGATCCTCAGGCAAGTGCTCTGCGACTTCGAGCGAGCAAGCAAGGTCGAATCGACGGCCAAGATCGCCCACGTTCCGCAGATCGAGAGGCCGAAAACGATCAGCCGGAATTTTCAGCAATTGCCGTGAAACATAATCACCATCGACGCCAAGATAATCGCTGACGCCGTTACTCTCGAATTCCTTGAGCCAGCCGCCAACACCGCAACCGAAATCCACGACCGAATGCGCCGGGAAGAGCGATAGGACGATTGGAACGACGACTTGCGCCGACTTCACCGATCCATCCTGCTGGCCTTCGTAGAAAGCTTCGGTGTAGGGTGTCGGAGCGGCGGTGCCGCGTGCCATCACTGTCATGGTAAGCCTTCCTCATTGTTTTCGATTTAACGAAAATAAAAAATATTCCAAAAATGAGTTTACCAGCTCCCTTCCTTCCTTCCAAGACAGGACAAAGGCAGAAAGCCCAAATGGAGAAACAGACCAAGCGACGGCTTTGCCAAATTTCGATCGCCGCCCGGCTGCTCTAGCACGGCACGATGGATTGTTCGATCCCGAACGATACCGGAAAAGCCGCGCAGCTTGCCGCAGCTAACCTCCTCCGCGTCATGCTCTAGCGCCGCATGAGCATGGCTATAAAAAAGCCATCCGTGCCCGCTGTCAGCGGCGTGAGACGAAGACCAAAGCCAAAGGGAGATTCGAACCGTTCAAGTTCGGGCAGTCCAGCCATTCCGGTCATCTCCCGCACAGGAAGACTTCTATAGCTCATATGGGCTGCTAGAAATGCCGCGAGCCTGTCCTCATTCTCCTCCCGCAGGATCGAGCAGGTGGCGTAGAGAATGCGCCCGCCGGGCTTTACGAAGCGCGCCGCCTCTTTCAGCACCGCATCCTGCTCCGCGGTCCGGATCGCCAGCGCACCTGGCCGCATCCGCCATTTCGCATCCGGGTTGCGCCGCCAAGTCCCGGTGCCAGTGCATGGCGCATCGATGAATACCAGATCACAGCGTCCTTCGAGGAAGCCGAGCACATCCTTATCGCCGCGTGGTGGATGGAGCTGGACGTTGCGAACGCCGGAGCGTTCGAGCCGCGCGAAGCTCCGCATGAGCCTTGCCCCATCGCGGTCGTTTGCATGGATCTGGCCCCTATTCTGCATTTGGGCCGCGAGCGCCAAGGTCTTGCCGCCGGCGCCTGCACAAAGGTCGAGCACTTGCTCCCCGGGCTTTGCATTGGCGAGAACGGCCGCGAGCTGTGAGCCTTCATCCTGAATTTCGACAAGGCCTTTGATATAGGCAGGCTCGGCCGCAAGCGCCGGGCCGCGCCCATCCGGTGTCAAGGACAAACGCAACCCGGCAGGAGAATAGGGCGTTGGCACCGCATGCAGATGTGCAAGAGCCCTGAGCATTTTCTCGCGGGTTGTCTTGAGCGTATTGACGCGCAAATCAACTGGAGCGCGGGTCGCAAGCGCACTCATCTCAGCGACGAGGCTTTGCCCGAAGACGGCGTTAAGGGATGGCTCCAGCCATTCGGGAAAATCGGCTGCGACAAAGCTCGGCGCACCGCTGAGATCCCCCTTTGCTAGACGCTCTTCTTCTTCCGCACCGAGCGGAGGCGGCGCATGCCCCTCACCCGTGCAGAGCGTCGCGACCCGGGCAGAATCCATGCCGCGAGCCCGACGCAAGGCGCCAAGCATGATCGCGCGCGGCGACTCATTGCCCATGAGGAAGGCGGAAGAAGCCCGGTTGCGCTCCGCATCAAAGACGAGCGAAGCGATTGCCGCACGATCCTTAGAACCCGCAAACCGGTGCAAGAGGCCCCAATCCTTCAGCGCGTCGGCGGCGGGTCTTTTACGTATTTCAATGTCCTGCAAAACTTCCATCGCCGCCGCGATGCGGGCGCCGGGTGTCATGGAAAACCAGCTTTCATAACGCTCCTGCCAAGGGAGCAGAGAGAATTCGGACTGCGAAGATCGCCCACATCGCAAGCAGGAGAATGACCCCAGCGATAAAGAACCGCCCACGCAATGGCACATAATTCGAAGTCGTGAAGACATAGGTATGCGCGAGGCGCGTGGCGACGAAAAGCCATTCCAGAATAACAAAGGGCAGATCGGCTTTCTTGGTCAGGATCTCCAGCACGACGAGGATATAGAACAAGGTCGGTATTTCGAACTGATTCTCAAAACAATTGCCAATTTGCTGGGCGCGATCCGGCCATCGCGTTTGGCGCAGAGCGATATCCTGCCATTTCATCTCGCGGCGCCCGAAAAGAATGGTGCGCTCCCACGCCATCCAGGTCACGAGAAAAAATGTCAGTCCGATCTGAACGAAGAGCGGCAGAAGGATTGATGGAAGGGTCATGCGGGGCGGTCCTCACGAGAATCATTTGGCGATGGCTTCACTCGCCAGTCGGATAGTTCGGGCTCTCGCGGGTGATCACGACATCGTGGACATGGCTTTCGCGCAGGCTCGCCGCCGAGATCCGCACAAACCGGGCCCGCGCCTGAAATTCCGCGATATCGGGGGCTCCGACATAACCCATGGCGGCACGCAATCCGCCCGCCAGTTGGTGGAGAATCACCGAGGCCGGCCCCCGATAAGGCACCTGCCCTTCAACGCCCTCAGGCACGAGCTTCAACTGATCCTTAATGTCCTGCTGGAAATAGCGGTCCGCCGAACCGCGCGCCATGGCGCCAACCGACCCCATGCCGCGGTAGGATTTGAACGAGCGCCCCTGATAAAGATAGACCTCGCCCGGACTTTCGTCGGTTCCCGCCAGAAGCGAGCCGATCATCACACAATCGGCGCCGGCCGCGATCGCCTTCGCCACATCGCCGGAATATTTGATGCCCCCATCCGCGATCACGGGGATATTGGCGGCCCGTGCCGCCTCGGCGCAGTCCATGATCGCGGTCAGCTGCGGCACACCAACCCCGGCAACGATTCGGGTGGTGCAGATGGAGCCTGGGCCAATGCCGACCTTGATCGCATCGGCCCCCGCATCGATCAGCGCCTTGGCGCCGTCGGCAGTCGCCACATTACCGGCGACGAGCGCGACCTTGTTCGAGGCCAGCTTCAATCGCGAGACCTGATTGAGCACCGATTGCGAATGGCCATGCGCCGTATCAATCACGATGCAATCGGCGCCAGCATCAATCAGCATGAGCGCGCGCTCATACCCATTGTCACCCACGGTCGAGGCGGCCGCGACCCTAAGCCGTCCCTCGGCATCCTTGCAGGCGAACGGATGCAAGGTGGCTTTTTCCATGTCCTTGACGGTGACAAGGCCGACACAGCGGAAATCCTGGTTGACCACGATTAGCTTTTCAAGCCGATGCTGATGCAAGAGGCGGCGCGCCTCGCTTTCGCTCACCCCTTCCCGGACAGTGATGAGATTTTTGGTCATCAGCTCGCTAACAGGCTGCAAGGGATTGTCGGCGAAGCGAACGTCGCGATTGGTCAATATGCCGCAAAGCTTTGCCGGCTTGCCGCCGGGTCCCCGCTCCACAACGGGAATGCCCGAGATCCCATGCCGGCGCATGAGTGCTAGGGCATCGGCAAGCGTCTCGTCCGGGAAAATCGTGATCGGATCGACGACCATGCCGCTTTCGTAACGCTTGACCTTGCGGACCTCCTCAGCTTGTTCGCCCGGCGTGAAATTACGATGAATGACGCCAATCCCTCCGGCTTCGGCGAGCGCAATGGCAAGCTTCGCTTCGGTGACAGTGTCCATGGCCGAGGATACGATTGGAATGTTCAAACTGATCGTCGAGCTCAGTTTCGTTTTAAGGTTGGCCATGCCCGGCAGGACCGTAGAATGGCCAGGCAGAAGCAACACGTCGTCAAAGGTAAAAGCTTCGGTCAGCGGGGGGCGGTTATCGAGGGCCAATGCCAACTCCGTGATTTGCCTTCCGGCAAAAGAAAGAGGCCTCCCGGCGCCGCGAGAACTCGTGCGGGAAAGCATTTTTTTAAATTCGCGCCGGTTTAGAGTTGCCCGGGGCTCATAGCACGCCCGGAGCGGAGCGCAAAGACAGCTTTGCCCGCTTCGGGAGGCTTATTTTGCCTCTTGCGAGAAAGAGTCTAAAGCCAAATATAGCCGGACTATGCTTAAGTCTCGCCCTTAGAGGAGGATTGCCTATTATAATGGTTACGCTTCTTATCGCGTTTGCGTGAATTTCGAGAAAAGTCCAAATTCCAACTCTCGCGGGATGCCAGGCCTTAAGAATTCAAGCAACTTTTTTTAAGGTCCGCCCATTACATCCCGTCGCGTTTGCGATCCCTTCCCGCAACCCAAATCCTCTCGAGAGCCGCGCTTGCCTTCCTATCTTATCTCGGCGCTCACCATTGCTTGCGCCTTGTTCATGGAAAACCTCGACGCGACCGTTATCGCGACATCCTTGCCGGCGATCGCCAGAGATCTGCATGAGAACCCCATTTCCCTGAAACTTGCGCTCACCTCTTATCTCTTTTCGCTCGCGATTTTCATTCCAGCGAGTGGCTGGGCGGCCGACCGCTTCGGCGCCCGCAAAGTCTTCCGGATCGCGATTCTGATCTTTACCATCGGCTCGATTCTCTGCGGCATGGCGTCGAATTTGCCGGAACTCGTTGGCGCCCGCATTCTCCAAGGTCTTGGAGGCGCAATGATGGTTCCGGTCGGACGGCTTTTGCTTTTGCGCTCGATCGAGCCTTCCGAACTCGTGAATGCGCTGTCCTGGCTGACAATCCCGGCGCTTCTTGGCCCGGTCATGGGGCCGCTGCTTGGCGGCTTTATCACCACCTATTTTCATTGGCGGTGGATTTTCTGGATCAATGTTCCAATCGGCATCATCGGCCTCATCCTTGCAACCGTCCTTATCGAGGATGTGGCAGGAAAGGCGCCTTGGCCATTTGACGTGGCAGGGTTTCTTCTTTGCGGGCTTGGGCTTGCCTTTGTGCTTTTCGGAATTGGCGGCGCCGGGCGCGGCCTCATACCCTGGGAGGCCACGATTTTCATGGGCCTGTTGGGCGCCCTCGCCTTGGCCATCTATACGGTGCATGCACGCCGCACCGCGTTTCCGCTGATCGATCTTGAGCTTCTCTCGTTCAAAACCTTCCGGGCCAGCGTGACGGGAGGCTCCTTGTTCAGGATCGGGATCGGATCCATTCCTTTTTTGCTGCCGCTGATGTTGCAGACAAACTTTGGAATGAACGCCTTTCAATCCGGCTCGGTCACTTTCATCGCGTCGGTGGGATCGATGGCCATGAAGGGCACGGCGGCGCCGATTCTGCGATGGTTCGGCTTCCGGCAGGTGCTCGTCTATGACGCGCTCGTGAGCGCGGTCTTCCTTGGCTGCTACGGGTTTTTCACCCCTTCAACGCCCGTCCTTTTCATGATGAGCGTCCTGCTCGCCGGCGGCTTCGTGCGTTCCCTCGAATTCACCAGTCTTAACGCGATCGCCTTTGCCGAGATCGAGCCGTCGAAAATGAGCCGCGCCGTGAGCTTTTCTTCCGCTGCCCAGCAATTGTCCTTGAGCCTTGGGATCGCGGCCGGTGCCGGCGCCCTTCAAGGGTTTGCCCTCTTGAACCCAGGGGTGGAGACGCTTGCGCTTGAGAATTTCAAATGGGCTTTCGTCGTGATGGCGCTCATCTCATCGAGCGCGGCCGCCGCCTTTTTGAGCCTGCCGCCGGACGCCGGTTCGCACCTCGTCCGGCGCAAGGAGGTGGGGTCGGTAGAGGACATCACACCAGCCAGCGATTAGCGCCCCTCCGGTCAGCTTCGAGAGCTGCCCCGAAATCCCGTTGCCAGCACGTAAAGCTCAGCCGAACCAGCGCGGCTGGCTTGCGGCTTCACATGGCGCACGGTGGCGAATTCGCGTTTCAGTTGGGCGAGCAGCGCGTGCTCGGTGCCACCCTGGAAAACCTTGGCGAGGAAAGTGCCGCCCTCGGCCAAAACATCGCAGGCGAAGTCGGCCGCGAGTTCGGCAAGGCCGACGATCCGCAAATGGTCGGTTTTCTTGTGCCCGGTCGTATTGGCCGCCATGTCGGAGAGAACCACATCGGCCTTGCCGCCGAGCCATTCCATGAGCTGTGCCGGCGCGTCCTCGCTTAGAAAATCCATGACCTTGAACTCGACCCCTGGCAGCGGTTCCATGGCGAGAAGATCGATGCCGATGACCCTCCCCCTCCCCTCTTCCGAGCCGACCTTGCGCGCCGCCACCTGCGACCAGCCGCCGGGAGCCGCGCCAAGATCGACGATCTTTTGGCCGGGCTTCAGGAAATGATAGCGATCGTCAATCTCGATCAGCTTATAGGCCGCGCGGGAGCGAAGACCCTCCTGTTTTGCCCGCGCAACATAGGGGTCGTTGAGCTGGCGCTCAAGCCACAAGGTTGAGGAAAGCGAGCGCTTCCGCGCGGTCTTCACCCGCGTCTTGAGTGAGCGGCCGCCCTCGCGGCCGGAGGTAGATTTTGATTGTGTCATACCGAGAATTTAGTGAGGATCGCCTGTCAGGCATAGAGCATCGGCCTTCGCAAGTCCCGCGAAGTTTTGGCGGAACGCCGATTTAGACTTGCTGGTCACTCTTACACGGCCGCCTTTTGACCCGAGAGGAAGTTCGGCTCAGAGTTGACGATGAGGCAGCTATAGCAGACCTGCCCGACATATATTGCCCAATTTCAGCTTGTTGGCGCGCCGGAGGGTGCCGTGAGAAGAGTATTCATCATCGATAGCAATTACCCGAAAGATCATTACCTCGATCATGCTGACGGGGCGATAGCACAACAAATCTTGAAAGCGTTAGGCATCAAGGCAGACCTCCGCCTAGCTCTTGACCGAGAGTATTTCAAAAAAGCCGTTAAACGGGCTCTGATTCAAAAATGCGATGTGCTCCACATTTCGTGTCATGGCGGCGACAACGGCATTTGGCTGTGTAGCGATGATCTTGATAGCCGTCTGCCAATGGGTTTGTGTTGGGATGAGCTAGCGGCTTTGTTTCAAGGTCACCACCACCCCCAGCTGCCTTAGTCATGTCAGCCCTGCTGTGGCGCGGCCGTTGGGCTTGGAAGAGCCTTCGAGCGCGTTTCGAACCGTCCCACAATTATGATCGGTTCGACTGATGAACGATACCCAGCTGACTACGTAGCCGCATGGACCCTATTATACCGACACTTCGAGCGGCGGGGCATCGGTCGGAACACCGCACAAAAAGTTCTGGGTGACATTTGTGCGGTCTTCCATAAGAACTTCAGATACTTGCGGTACGACGACGATAGGAGACGTTATCCTTGGGCAGGCAAACAATATGAGGTGTCGGAAGTTGAGCGCGCATAAGAACTGCGTCCCTGATTTTTCGGGGGCTTACGTTATGCAAAAGATACTTGCAAAACTCCCGTGAATTTCTCGGCTTTGCCCACGGCGATTTTTGGGACCGGCGGGAATTGGCCCGCCCTTAGAACCCGGGATGATCCGGCCATCCAGACACCAACGGTGGCCGGTCTTACCCGTTCGAGAGCAAGCGCTGTCTGAGGCCTTGTAAGGTTTTCGGTCCCAATCGGACCAAAATGTTTCACGTGAAACATTTTGGTAAGATCGCGACCGCTATCTGCCTTGACCTCGGCCAAAACCAGCCGACCCCACTCCACCAAAGTGATCGGCGGGAGGGGAAAGGCGGCCGGATCCGTCTGCGACCGGATCAAAGCCTCGCCGAGGAAGAGCCAAGCCTTGCACAGCGTTCAATTTCTGTCAGCGTTCATGAGCTGAATTAAAATGCCGTCGCGTAAGCCGCGGTCGGCAATCCGGACGCGGTCCGCCGGGAAGGCGCGCCGGATCGCTTCAAGGATTGCGCAGCCAGCGAGGACGAGATCCGCTCTCGTCTGTCCAATGCACCCATTGGCAGCCCGCTCCGCGTAGCTCATCTTGCGCAAAATCGCGACGGCATGGTCAACTTGGCGACGCGACATCCACAAGCCATCGACTCGGCGCCGGTCATAGCGGGCAAGGCCAAGAAAAACCCCCGCAATCGTGGTCACCGTTCCGGACGTGCCCAGCAAATGGAAATGCTGGCAGCGCCGCTCACCGACCACCATCGCCACGAAGGTTTGGAGTTCCGGTTCGACGTAATCGACCATGGCCTCGAAAGTTGCACCCGAGACTTCGATGCCGCCGAACGCCTCCGCCAGGGTTACGACGCCAAGCCTCAATGAAGCCCAAAATCGGATGCGTTGGTCGAGCGCTGAAGTGGTCGAGCGAGCGGCACCGGGACGGCCAAGCCAAACGAGTTCGGAGGACCCCCCGCCAATGTCGAACAAAACGGCGCTCTCGGCTGCGGTATCGACAAGGGAGGCAGAGCCTGTGGCCGCAAGCCGGGCCTCGGTTTCACGGTCGACGATCTCGAGTTCGAGTCCGGTTACCTCGCGCACTCGGGTGAGGAACTCAGTGCTGTTTCGCGCCGACCGGCAAGCCTCGGTCGCCACGAGCCGGGCCCGGGTGACGCCGCGCGCCTGCATCTTATCCCGGCAAATTTCGAGTGCGCAAAGCGTGCGTTCGATTGCCGCCGCACTCAGCTCGCCGGTTCGCGAAAGTCCCTCGCCCAGGCGGACAATCCGGGAAAATGAATCAATGACGCGAAAGCCGTCCTGGCCGACGCCCGGAGGCACCGCTCTCGCGATCAAGAGACGGCAATTGTTGGTCCCAAGGTCGAGGGCTGCATAGACATGCCCTTGTCCAGGCTCCCTTTCGGTGCCGTCGATCGAAAGCTCGGCACGGGCGGTCTGATCGGCCCCGCCAAAACCCATGGTGTGGCGGGGGATCGTCCCGGCGGGCAAGCTTGTCCGAGGCCTGCAAATTACCCCGGCTCTCCCGCCATCCGCTGATCCCACATCACACTCCCAATGACACTCATTCCCCTATTATTACACTAAGTTTAGCAAGTCAGGCCGTAAACACCAAACGCGGCGTCCCTTTAACGCTTTAGACAGCAGACAAAAGAGCCTGAAAAAGACAAGCTTCCGCTTTGCGGTTCTATTTCATTCCCATCGGCGGAACATCGCCCGAAAGGCGCGTGAAATTGGGCGAAAACGACGGCACCCCGGGCACGCCGTCAGGCGAGGGCGCGCGCGACTTCGGACCGCATCATTGGCAGAACCTGCCGTTCGAACCACGGGTTGCGTTTGATCCAGCCGCTGTTGCGCCAGGAGGGGTGTGGAAGGGCAATGATGCGCGGCGCCTCGCCTGAAAATTCTTGCCAGCGACGGACAGTTTCGTCGACGCCAAGGCCTTTCGGAAGTGGTCTTTTCACTCGCATAAAATGGTAGTCCTGGGCAAAACGGCCGATCGCTAGAATGCATTCAATTCGAGGTAAGTTTGCAAAGAGTTCATCGTGCCAAGTCATGCGGCATTCGCGGCGCGGCGGCAGGTCGCCCTTGTGAGCGTCGTGGCCAGGAAAGCAAAAGCCCATCGGCACAATCGCCACCCTCGCCTCATCATAAAAGACCTCACGCGAGATTCCCATCCATTGCCTCAGACGATCGCCCGAGGCATCGTTGAACGGTAATCCTGTCAGATGCACCCTGATGCCGGGCGCCTGGCTCGCAATAAGCAGCCGCGCACTCGAAGACACCCGGAAGACTGGACGCGGTTCATGAGGAAGCGGCGCATTGCGCGGAGTCTCGACACAAAGCCGGCAGCCCCTGATTCGGCCGGCGAGAGCCACGAGATCTGTCATCGAATCAGTTTTCGTCATACGCAATCATCCGTCGGCCAAAGTCGCTTACCAGGTTTCGATGGCTCGGCACCCTCGGCACTGGCGAACACGCCGCGGTTCCCTCGCAAGGCCCAGACCAGTCATTGTTGCGAACAAATTGAAGGATCACTTTGAGGAGGTCTTTAATTCTTTTCCACCATTGTCTCAGCATTCTTTCAAGCGCTGCGAAGAATTGAGCGGGTCTTTCAAGGAATGACGAATGTGACCGCCGATACCCTGGCGCTCAGACGTTCTGGCGAAGTTTCAGCCGATGTGCCACGCGCCCGATTTTCCACGGAAGTGAGCGAAGCGTGCGAAAAGCTGACGTCATGCGCCGCCTCCCGCTATGGCTTCGAAATTGAACTGCTTCGGGTTTTTGCGAGGGCGCATCGATCGACAAGCCTAGCGATGGCCGGAATCGGCGCCGTGATCGCGACCATTGCGACGACGTGGGTCCCGCTCGATAAGGTCCTCCTTTGGCTCGTCCTCGATCTTGCGGCTCTTGCCGCAACCTATCGTTTTGTCGGCACACTGCTGGCGGCGAACGATTCCACGATTGACCCCCGCCGCTGGCAGCGGAAATTCATCTTCGCCGAAACACTACAAGGATTCACCTGGGCGGTGATTGTCTGGCTCATTGGCCAGTCCGGGGACCCGGAAGCACGCGGCTTCATCCTGGTTCTGCTAATGCTTGTCGCGGCCATGAACGCAACGATTTCCGCTTCGATTCCAGCCGCCCTGATCGGTGCGTTGATGCCGATGACCCTTGCGGTTCTCGGTTCGCTTTGCTGGGCGAGCCTTTCGAATAAAACTTTCGCCTTGATTGCGCTGGCCTGCGGCACCCAAATTCATTTCATGTTTCTTGCGCGGCGGCTCCATGTAGCGTCGCTCAAGGGGCTGTCGTGCCAAGCCGAGAAAGACGAACTCATCGCGGAACTCGAGGAAGCCAAAGCAAACAGCGATCTCGCCCGCCACCGCGCCGAGGCCGCGAATCTCGCCAAATCCCGCTTTCTCGCGACGATGAGTCATGAACTCCGCACGCCCCTCAACGCCATTCTCGGATTTTCCGAGGTGATGAAGGGCGAATTATTCGGATCGCATGCGATTGCCTCATACAAGGAATATTCGACCGACATTCATGCGAGCGGCCATCATCTCCTCACGCTGATCAACGAGATCCTCGATCTCTCCCGTATAGAAGCTGGACGTTTCGACCTCAAGGAAGAAGCGATCACCCTCGTTCACATCATCGAGGAATGCATGCGCCTTCTTGGGCTAAAGGCAAAAAAGCGGCGGATCAGCGTCGAGAAAGCCGTCGAGCCGGACTTGCCGCAGATTTGGGGGGATGCTCGCGCGATTCGTCAGGTCGTCTTGAATCTCCTGTCCAACGCGATCAAATTCACGCCGGAAGGCGGATTGATCAAGATCCGGATTGGCTGGACCTCAAGAAGAGGGCAATACGTCGCAGTGCGTGACAGTGGTCCCGGAATTCCGGAAGATGAAATCCCGATCGTCATGTCCTCGTTCGGGCGAGGAACGCTTGCGCAAAAGAACGCCGAGGAAGGATCAGGTCTCGGTCTGCCGATCGTAAAGGGACTCGTAGAACTCCACGGTGGGACCTTCACGTTAAATTCGGAACTCGACCATGGAACGGAAGTCATTGTGATCTTTCCGCCAGAACGGGTGGTGGATCGCTGCTCACCGGCGGAGGAAAAACACATTGGATCTAGGAGCGGAGCGCATTGGCGTGAAAGCAGTCCTGCGGCTTGGGAACCCCCACGGACGTATGAACTGAACTTGGGGCTTGGCCTTCGCGCAAGGGAGCCTGACAAGCGCAATTCAGTTTGAATCCGCGGAACAATTGCCATCGCCATCTGAGTTCGAGTATGCCGTGCTCGGCAGCGAACCGCCGTAGAGCATCGCCAGCTTTTCAGGCGCTTGCCAGGTTTAGGCCGGCGGGCCCAAGCAAACGACTCCCCGTTGCGCCAGCAGCGCGCATCCTTCCCGCGGCGTTAAAGGATAGGCTGAAGTGCTTTTAAAGTCGAAGACCTCGTCCTATCGGTTGCTGAAATGGACGTTTGCGGCGGTCTTAAGCTGTGTGACCATCACACCCCTCGAGGCGGAAGAACCAACGACCGCCCCGTCCGCCGCCGAGACAGGCTCTTCGCAAAATAATACACATCAGCACGGGGATGCGGAGCACCCACAAGCGCCAGCGGCGGGTCAAAACGCGCTTCCTCCGCCTGCAACAACATCCCATACGATCGGACTTCCAGGACGCAGCCTGCATTTCAAGGCGATTGCCAGCGCGATCCGCTTAAGCGACGCTGAAACCCTTGCCCCCAAAGCTGATGTCGCAACGGTCGCCTTCCTGCTCGAGGGCGCCGATCCAGCCAAGCGGCCAGTCACTTTTGCGATCAATGGCGGCCCCGGCGCCGCCTCCGCCTGGCTCGATCTCGGCGCCCTTGGGCCCTGGCGGCTGCTGCTCGATCACACGTCGCCTTCGCCGTCGGCATCCCCGCTTGTCATCGATAATGCCGACACCTGGCTCGATTTTACCGATCTCGTTTTCATTGATCCGCCCGGAACCGGCTATAGCCGTATCCTGGCGAAGGGTGATGAGGCGCGCCGCCACTTCTATTCGGTGAATGGCGATATCGAGGCCCTAGCAGTCACG
>DATJBL010000049.1:0-5193 GCA_035515355.1 Methylocella sp. | reverse complement strand
AGCGGCGCCCGGCGGATTGATCGGGAAAAATCAAATTATGTCGACTCCTTCCGCGCGGTTAAAGGCGAGAGAGACCCATGCGGGGCATCCGTTGTTTGTGCGCGTCAGTCATTGGGTGAACGCCTTCGTCATGCTGGTCATCATTTTAAGCGGCTGGCGCATCTATAACGCCTCGCCGTTGTTACCTTTTCGATTCCCGCAAGAATTCACGCTCGGCGGCTGGCTCGCCGGCGCGATCGCATGGCATTTCGCCGCGATGTGGTTGCTTGTCGGCAACCGCCTCGTCTATCTTGTCTATAGCTTGCTGTCGGGTCACTTCCGGCGGGATTTGCTTCCGATCGCCCCGGGGCTTGCATGGCGCGATCTTCGTCTCGCATCGCAGGGCCGCCTGCCGCATGTTCCCGGCCGCTACAACGCCGTCGAGCGCCTGATCTATATTGGCGTCGTGCTGGTGTCGATCCTTGCCGTCATTTCTGGTCTCGCTATTTGGAAACCTGTTCAGTTTCAGGATCTAACGGAGCTCATGGGCGGATTCGAATCGGCGCGCCTCGTGCACTTTTTCACCATGGTTGGCTTGGTGTTGTTCCTCATTGTCCATGTCACGCTAGCCGTGCGCACGCCGGGTCTCGTCAAAGCCATGGATCGGGAATCCCGCGCCGCCGACTGACAACGGGACGCCTTGATGAACCCATTATCCGAAAACTCCAGGCCTTTGCTAAAAGAGTTAAGTCCACGACCGAGGCGGCTCGAGCGCCGCCTCTTTCTCAAACAAGGGCTGTCGATTGGCGCGCTGAGTCTGCTCACCGGCTGCGATCTCAAAGACGACGACGCCATCGATCGTCTGCTCTGGGCGGCGTCCCGTTGGAATGACCGCGCGCAGGCGGCGTTGTTTAATCCCAACAAGCTGGCTCCGACCTTCGGGGATGCCGATCTCACGACGCCATTTCCGTTTAACGCTTTCTACGAAGAAGCGCTCGCGCCGGTCATCGACGGCGCCGATTATAAACTCGAACTGTCAGGTCTGATCGAGAACAAGCGCGCCTGGACGCTCGAACGGCTCCGCGCCCTGCCCCAGACGACCCAGATTACGCGCCTTGTCTGTGTCGAAGGCTGGAGCGCCATTGGGAAATGGGGCGGCGTCCCTTTTCGCGCATTTTTAGAGGATGGCGTAGGGGCATTGACACGTTAATCCGACAACGGCGGAGTCGCGATCGTTTTTCCTGAGTTCTTACTCAGTCTGCTCGAATTTTTCATATCTGCGGTGACGGCAGTGAGGACCGCATTTGGTCAATCGCGTCGCTTCTGCGATGTCCACATTATTTCCAGTTTGCGGGTAACTTCGGAAGTGCCGCCTTGCTGGCGTCGCACTGGACCTGACAATCCGAGTGTCGCCGACGCGATGACCGAACGACGCGTAGCCGATTGATCGAGCAGCGCCTTGACGCCGCACCCCATCAGCGCAAAACTCGCTTTTGCATCAAGAGACGGCCCTGAGTCGTCGCCAACCGACCCAGCCCGGGTACGGTGGCGCTGCGAAAGCAGGATGCGGCCATTGGGCAAACTCTCGGGCCGCGTCCTCCATGATCGAGGAGCAAATGACGATCAATCCGCGAATTCAACCCGTCCCGACCGAATTCGAGGTGCTTGCGACGAGGCGCACGCGCAGTTCGCTGGACGGTTGCTACTATGGCCTCGCTCTCGTCGAATTGGCTGGGACTGGACGGCGCTGGCTGCCTTATTTCGATGCCTACGGCGGCCGCAGGATCGGCGGCTTTCACTATATCCCGTGTGGAGGAAGGGAGCCGATCGGGCTGAGCCTCATGGCGGGGCGCGGGTCGGAGTTGCGTTGGTCGGGCGGGGGTGTTGCGCTTCACGCCAGAACACAGGGATACTACGATAAGTGACGATAAGGCGATGCAACAAAAGATGATGGTCGGGCACAACAAACCTCCGACGAGACCCGCTTCGCTTGGACCCGTTGCGCTTCACTCCAGAATCCACGCAAACAGCAAGGAATGAATTTGAAAGCAAATCGAGTTCCGGCTCCCGCGGAAACCCCGGTGGACGTTATTGTTTCTGGAGAAACTTCAACGCTCAAGAACATCAAAATCGCGCACGTCGGTCAGCTGATTCCAAAAACATATTCCTGTGACCGCGTGGAGAACACGCCCGGCTTCACATGGTATGTTAGTCGCCATTACGCCCTAAAAACGGATTTCCCCAATAAGCAAGCTCATGAATACCTGACGCTTCTCGAACTTGCTTATCCGCATTACCGCGAACTATTTGGCGCCGACTTGCCGGACCTCGATGAAAAACGCATGTGCTGTATTTGCGGCAAAGATCGTGAAGCTCTCATCCGCGCGATGGCTTCCGATCACATGACGGGCGGTTATGGCTACGGAGGAATCACGCAGGAAGGTTTCCATGCCGCCTATCTGTCGCCCAGCAACCCATGGCACGGCAGGTATATCCTCCTCCATGAATGCGTCCACCTGTATCAATATTGCCTTGAAACAATGGGGCAACCTTCTCCCGGTCACTGGTACGTGGAAGGCATTGCGCAATCATTCTCTTACCACGTGTACAATCCAAGCAAGAAACAACTCACAGTTTATATTACAGAAAAAGCCGCCATGGAAGAGAAAGACACGGCTGAAGCATGGTTCAAAGAACACGGAAATATCACGTTCGAACATATGTGCAGAAAAGGAGAAGGCGGCTATGGTCCTTATTCATGCACGTCTTCATTTTTACGTCACACCCCGGAATGGAATCAGAAATTTCATTTGCTGCAGGCGGAATCCAACCGCCTTTGGGATGGCTTCAGTGACGTCAGCGAATTATACTTGAATCTCACCCAACGGATTTACGGACCATGGGAGGAAATGAACCTTGCGTTCAAACAATGGTGCAAAAGCCTTCGTAAAATCTATTGGCAGGCTTCCTGGGGCTTTGATCAATGCGGCGACGCCATGCTCTCGTTCGGTTGTCCCGGAAACGAAGACCGTTATTCGCAAATGAATATCGAGCTGGCTCCCGCTCAGACACCGGTCCCAGCCCCTTACCTGATGTGTTATCCACCCGAACCCCTTCCGGCCACCGTCGGGCCGATCCAGCGCGGCATCGAAGAACCGTCGGTCGGTTGCGAGATTGATTTCAAAGAGGCGGATGGAAAAGGCATGGCTGGATTGGCGCTCGGCCGCCGCGACAAGAAGCATTTCCGGGTGATGATCGATCAGGCAAAAACATTGGTGGTCGATGGCTCCGATCTTGGCCTGAAAATCAAAAAGATGAACCTGCCCGCGAAACTCCGCGCCGCCATGAAACGCGATAAGGACCGGGTCGGCCTCACGCTGACCATCCAGAAGCGTTCTCTCGCCATCCGCGTGTGCGCTGATAGGAATCGGTTGGAAGCGATGACCACTTCCGTGCCGCTATCAAAAGCGCATCACAAGCGATTCATGAACGAACCGATGGCCGTGGTCGGCTTGGGCGCACGCCACTGGATTACCCCGTTCGTTCAGGATGGGCGCCCGGAATTCCCGAATCTGCTTAAACCGACCGCCCCGAATCGCTGGAGGAACGAAGCCGATCCGCACCTCAATCTCGTTTACAAAGCAGAGTGGGTTCTCGGCAAGAAAGCGCCTGCGTGCCTTGTGGCGATGAAGGACAAACTTTTATCCGTGGCGGAAAAAGATAATGTGGAACAGAAATCGGTGATCGAAGCTTTCCATGCTTCTTTGCCGGAAATCGTCAAAGCTATCCGCCAATCATCTGCCGGCGAAAATAATATTAATGCGGCGCTCACTTATCTCTCTGGTGTTCACCTTTATGTCATTATTCCGGAACCCGCGAAGAAAAATGCCGTGATGAAGCCGGCCGTCATTGCCTATTCCTCAGTCATCGGCGGAATCGAGGGCAATATTAGAATCTCCTGCGGGCCGAGAAGCTCGACGAATAGCACGATCCTGCCGGCTCGTTTTGTCTTGAAGCCGAGTGCAAGAGTGCGAATCGATCGTAGCTTGACGCTGGCGGACAAGAATGCACCGTTCTATGTTTCGGCAAAGGGAGAATTCACGTGGTTTGGACAAACCTTCCACGTCGACGCGCAAAAAACCGGAAATACTGGAATTCCCGGCTACCAAATGATCGGCCCATTCGCGAACGACGATCCGGCGGTAGAAGGTAAGCCAACAAATAAAGCGTGCGAGATCGAAAAAGAGCCGTTGAACTTTACCAAATACTATTACGGTCAAGCGGGAAATATGTTCACATGGCGGAAGATGGAGCGCGCCGATTCCGTCCCGGTGGATTCGATCCACCTTGTCCACATGGTAAAACATTTCGCAAGCCAGGCAGACCAATCTATCGCCTATGCGGTGGCTTGGGTGGAGTCCCCCAAAGACAGGAAGGCTTGGCTTACCATGGGCTCGAATGACGGGATCATTGCTTACGTAAACGACAAGAAAGTACATGAATCTTTCAAAGGTCGCGACTGGAGGTCGCGCCAGGACCGCGCAAGAATTCAGCTGAAGAAGGGCAAGAATAAGCTGTTCTTCAAGCTATTGCATAAAAGTGCGCTTTGGTTCTTTTCCGCTGACATCGAGGACGAATCTGCCCGTCCGATCGATGGAATCAAGTACTCCCTCCTATGACAGGGTGGCTGGTCGCCCGCGAAAAATGCATTTCCACGTTTAAATGGCAGCCCTCCGGGGCCGTATCATTCACGGCGGCGGCCGCGGCTTTCTACCGTCCCTCGACCGACAGCATTCAGCAGGTTCTGTCGCAAATTTTGCTTGGCGGATGCCTTGAGTATGATCGCTGGAAAGGGGTCCAGCGGAACAGCACGATGATCGAGTTCAAGGGCAGCCATTTTGAACGTGACGTGATCCTCTGGGGGTCCGCTGGTATGTGGCGCGGCGATCGAAAGCTACAACGCGGAACATGAGGCAGACATCGAAATCCGTCAGATCAAATATTTGAACAACATCGTCGAACAGGCTCACCGAGCCGTCAAGCGAGCGGCCCGGCCAATGCTGGGGTTCAAATCGTTCCGGTCAGCCGCGGTAACCCTTGCCGGTATCGAACTCATGCACATGATCCGCAAGGGCCAATTGCGCTCGACCGGCAAATTGCGTCCAGCGCAACAGTTCTATGCGCTGGCGGCGTGAACCAGTTCGTCGTCCGAGG
>DATJBL010000048.1:0-49103 GCA_035515355.1 Methylocella sp. | reverse complement strand
GGGTGAGGCCCCCCCCCGTGAAACGTTTTTGTCCGATCGGCGGTCTGCGCAAATGCACCCGCGCGAAGCGAGGCGCGGTGCGATCCCTGGGTTTGGCGTAAGCAAAAAACTGCGATAGGTTTATGTTTTAGCTTATCGGTTTTTAAAAATGCCTGCCTCGCTTTCGTGGCTATTGGAAATTTTCAAGGATTCTAACGGCCATTGGAATTGGCCCTGGATCGGCGCGGCGCTGGTCGCGGCGGGCGGCGGAATCGCCACCGTCATCCGTGCAATTTGGGCCATTTTCAATTTTTTTGCCGAGCGTAAGACGGGGCAGGCGAAAAAGGGTGGTGCCACGAACGTTGCCCAGTCAGGGCAAGGAGCCGCCTCGGGCCACGACACAAACATAGGCAACCAATACTTCGGCGTGAGTGAGGAATACCTGCGTTGGCAAAACCGATCTCATTCGGAGCAGCTGGCCGCCAAGGACGCGCAAATTGCCGAGCTAATCAAAATGCTGCTGGAGAGAAACCCAGCGGCAGCGGCGCCCGGCGCTGAGCGGGCAGTCGGAGAGGCGGTTGAATCGATCGCGGAGGGCGCGGAGGCAGGCGACACCCGCCTCGAAAGCGCGCTGAACCTCCTCAAGCAAAACAAAACCGCCGAGGCGGCGCAGCTCTTAAATGCCTTTGCCGAAGATAAGACCGCGCGCGCCGAGCAGGACCGCAGGGAGGCCGCGATCGCCTACCGCAACCTCGGCGCCATCGCTGGGCTGCATGATCCGAAAGCCGCACGCGAGGCCTATGCCAAGGCCGTGGCGCTTGATCCGGGCAATGCCGAGGGGCTTTTCTGGGACGGGTGGTTCCAGCTTCATGCGAAAAATCTCGCCGCCGCCGAGACATCCTATCGGGCGCTTTTGCAACTTGCAGGCAACGGGGCAGATGGCCATCAGGTTTTCTGGGCGCGAACCGGCCTTGGCGACATCGCCGTGGCGCGCGGCGATTTGAAAGCCGCGCTGGCGGCTTATAAAGAAGCGCGCTCGGCAATGGAGCGCCTTGCGGGTTCAGACGCGGGGAACGCGGGCTGGCAGCGGGATCTGTCTGTTTCCTATGAACGTGTTGGCGACGTTCTGGTCAGCCAGGGCAATCTCCCCGAGGCTCTGAAATCCTATCGCGCGGGCCTTGTGATCAGAGAGCGTCTCGCGGGTTCGGACGCGGGGAACGCGGAGTGGCAGCGGGATCTGATCATTTCATACAAGAAAATCGCGGATTGCAATCCCAAGGAGCGGCGAGCCGATCTTTCTCGCGCATTGGAGATCGCGCGTGCATTACAGGCTTCGGGCCGGCTGGCGCCCGCCGACAATTGGATGCTGGGTGAACTCGCCCGGCTTATCGCGGAATCGCCCGAGGAGTGAAGTGCGCGCACATTGCGCGGAGAAACCCATTCATCGCTCGGCGGCAGAAAAGCGTATCTGAATTTTGAACTCAAGGATCCTGACGGCCGAAGGCCGCGCGCCTTTGGCGCATCCTTGACTTCAAAAT
Organism: Methylocella sp.; assembly: GCA_035515355.1. Classification (GTDB taxonomy): domain Bacteria; phylum Pseudomonadota; class Alphaproteobacteria; order Rhizobiales; family Beijerinckiaceae; genus Methylocapsa. The sequence continues at coordinate 47,586 of DATJBL010000048.1, read as the reverse complement.
TCAGACGGCGCGGAATCTATCATTGACGCTCGCCGTGGGATCCCGAACGTATGGGGGCGCCGCTCGGGCCAGGTGAGCCGAACGTGAGGAGGTCGTCGATGGACTTTCTCTGCGTTTTCGACCATTGGACAAGTTGCTCGCAGACAGCCGGTTGGAGCTCCGGCGCTTTTCGAGGTTTTTTGGCGCAACGAAAAGAGATGAAGTTCTGAAGGCTCATCGAAAGCTGCAATGAATAGTCAGAAGAATAGAGCTGACTATCACTGAACACCACTCCCGACGGGACGTTGGCGTAGTACATCATCCTAAAGCTTTGCTCGTTGCCTGGCTGCCCGCCAGAGTTAAGTTTCAAAACCGATCCATTTGCCGAGAATTCCGGCAGGATGGGGACGGTTGGGAAGCCAGCCGTTTGGTGGCATCCCATGCACGACGCTTTCGCGTTGTCGACCGGCCCAGCTAACCGTCCTCCATATCCAAGATGGTCGAAGTTGAGGGGCTCTGTCGCCAAGTCCTTCACTGCCTGCGCGTTGATCCATTGTTCGGTGAGCTTTTCCTGACTGCAGGGTCCATTTGGGCCAGAGCATGTTTCCTCGAACGTGACCTTTGGATTATTTCCCCATTGAAGGCCTAGGGGCACCATCCGCTTCCAAGGAGTCTCGCCGCTTGCGTTTCCGTCGTAGCCGAAGGTTCCCAGTAACCAACCCGTGGTGCTGCGGTCGTCACGAACGGAAACATCGATTTGAATCAGCCTGATCGTTCCTATCGCGCGTGCGAAGCGTGACACCGGTCCCTTATTGCGCCAGGCCGGATCGTCATTGATGAAGACGTGTGCTTTCCACTCAAGCGCGCCCCTTACGATCGGCAGCTGTGTTTCGGTCACCGTCGAAAAGAGGAGTTTTATAATGTAGGAACCATTGGCAAAGTTATTGAGACCGGCCGGATCGGGATTGAGAGCCTCCGGTCTGGGATTGTCCGGGTTGCAATACACTTGGCCGATGCTGAACGCGGCGCGATCGTTGAAATAGGCGCCCGACCAAGTGTCCACGAAGTCGTTTTGAAGCGTACTAAGCGTTTTGCCGGACGAATCGAACTCATGGGTGAAGCCGTGGACGAATTCGCGTCCGTCAGTTCCCGGCCAGTCTGATGCGACCTCGGTGTTCCAATCCATCCACGGCATCCCGTACCATTTCCGGACCTTATTGTCTTCGACGTAGAAGTCGACTTCGACGTTGCCCTCCAAGCCATAGTCGAGAAGTGCTTGGAGGTAGGCTCTTGGATCGATCGGCCCGCCATTCTTGAAGTCAATTTTCAACCACGGATAAACTTCCATGGGCGGCAGTTGGTTTGGGTAATTCTGACTGAGCTTGAAAACTCGGCCAGTGTAGCTGGGGGGCGGATCGCCGCCCTTGCCCTGTAGATAGAAATCCTTGAACTTCCCCAGCGCGCAGTCCTTGCGCGCCAATTGATTGCGAACGGCGTCATCGGTGGCGGCCGCAGCTTCAAATCCGAGAAAGGTGTCGGCCCCGATGAAGAAAATAACCAGTGCTGCGATGGTGTAGGTGGTATGGCTTCGCTTCGGCATGCCAATTCCCTCCAGTCTCAGGGGGCACCGTCACATTAGCATAGTTTAGGTAGCAAAGACGTCTATGTTGGTGGGGACGCTCCTGCTGCGAAACTTGCCCTTGAGATATCCTCCCAAGTTGCAAAGGCCCGCCCGTGCATGACGCGGCGTGCTGCTGCTGTTGCATGTTCTGGGTACGGGATGTGGAAGAGGTTGGCGACCTGATCGTGGATTGACAAGAAACGTTGTGCCTGTTGCACCGACTTGAAGCGCTTCATGATCCGCTCTCGTCGTCTTGTCGGTTGGTGCGAGTTCTCCGCGCGGTTGTTCAGGCCCTTATGCTGACGATGCTCGACTCGAAGCTTCATTTTCTGCCGCGCAGCGGCATAGGATTGGAGCTTGCCTGCCGAAACTCTCGCCGGACAATGCCGATTGGAAGAGGGACCTCGCCTGGTTCGACCGGCAGCTCAAGGAGCTGGGGCAGTAGCGGCCAGCACCTATTTTGCGCGCACATGGCGCGGAAAAATCCATTCATCGCTCGGCGGCAGAAAAGCGTATCTGAATTTTGAACTCAAGGATCATGACGGCCGAAGGCCGCGCGCCTTTGGCGCGTCCTTGACTTCAAAATTCAGATACGCTCGGGTCAGCCGTGCGATGAATGGAGTAGTGCGGCCTGAGCGGCCAACCTCTTGCGGGAAAGTCCCACTCCGCGACGCCCGCTCTTTGCTGGCCGCCTTGCCATAGGGACCTTCCGGGATGGAGACGATGGATCACACTGTTGGCCTCGATGCCGTCCCCGCCAAGCAAGTTTCTCCGGTCAACTCGCACAATGAGTGGGATCCGCTTGAGGAAGTGATCGTTGGACGGCTCGAAGGGGCGACCATCCCTTCGGATCATCCGGTCGTCACTTGCAACATTCCAGGCATGGCTGCCCGGGCGCAATCGCTGGTGGCGGGTTTCCGCTATCCGAAATTCATCATCGAGCCGGCGCAGCGCGAGCTTGATGGCTTTATCGCTCTGCTGCAGTCGCTCGGTGTCGTGGTCACGCGGCCAGAACCCGTCGATCACGGGAGGCGCTTCGGCACACCGGAATGGTCTTCGCGCGGATTCAGCAATTCCTGTCCGCGCGACAGCATGCTGGTGATCGGCGACGAGATCATCGAAACACCCATGGCGTGGCCGTGCCGCTATTTCGAGACGCACTCCTACCGTCCGATCCTCAAGGACTATTTCAGGCGGGGCGCCCGCTGGACGGCTGCACCGAGGCCGCAATTGACAAACGAGCTGTTCGATCCAAATTTCCGCATCCCGGAGAAAGGCGAACCGATCTCCTATATTCTCACCGAATTCGAGCCTGTCTTCGATGCCGCCGATTTCTTTCGCTGTGGGCGGGACCTCTTTGTCATCCGCAGCAACGTCACCAATGCGTCCGGGATCGAATGGTTGCGCCGTCATCTAGGGCTGGGCTACCGCATTCATCAAATCGAAAGCCGCTGCCGCACTCCGATGCACATCGATACCACGATCCTGCCGCTCGGGCCCGGCAAGTTCCTGATCAATCCCGAATATCTGGATGTCGATCGTCTCCCGCCCATTCTGAAAAAATGCGACATTCTTGTCGCTCCGGAACCGGACCCGATCGACGATCGCATGCTCAAGATCACCTCCCTTTGCGGGAAATGGCTGAATATGAATGTGCTGATGCTGGATGAAAAGCGCGTCATCCTTGATCCGCATCATCGGCGAACGGTCCGGGCGATGGAGAAATGGGGATTGGAGCCCATTTTGTGCCCATTTCTGCACTACGCCGCATTTGGCGGCTCCTTCCATTGCGCGACGCTCGATGTCCGTCGGCGCGGCACGCTGGAGAGCTATTTTTGAGCTTTGGCGCCGCGTGTGTGAGCGGGGTTGCGGTGCCTGCGACTATGACGCGAGCTTAAGACCGATGATGCCCGAGAGGATAAGGCCAATGCAGGCAAGCCTTGGCAGGGTCGCGGGTTCATTGAAAAGATAGATGCCGAGGGCTGCGGTGCCGGCGGCGCCGATCCCCGTCCATACCGCATAGGCGGTGCCGACAGGAAGCGATTTAAGGGCAAGGCCGAGACATCCGATACTGGCTGCCATCGCAGCGATCGTGGCGATCGAAGGGAAGAGGCGCGAAAATCCCTCTGTATATTTGAGGCTGATCGCCCAAGTGATCTCACAAAACCCGGCAATGAGAAGAAAAAGCCAGGCCATGGGAGATCCTCCTTGATCAGTGGGCTTGCGGCCGCCGCGGGGCGAAGATCCACCCGGGTTGATTGCCGCTATGACAGAATGACGGGTTTTGGCGAGACTTGCAGCGAATCACGACGCGGCGTCAACGACAGATCGCGGAACCTCGTGGCCTTGCCGCGCCGACGCCGCTCAACATCGAACTTGTCCGATCTCGATGTTGCAAGTACCGGTCCCGGCGACAAAAAAGATCAGATCGCGTCTGGCTTAAAGCTCCGATGGCCAGGGATGAGAGCCTCGCAAGCGACGGAGGCGTTCGCCGTTCTATGGCTGGCAATGGGATGGCAGGATCACCTCCAGGCTATTTTCCGCCATCATCGCTGTTCGGAGCAGTCTCGCGCCGATGCGCGTCAAGACGTTTTTCGTCGAGCATCCGGGTTCGATCAGCAAGGTTTCGCTCGGCCCGGCTGCGGCCAGATTCCGCTCGAGCCGCGGCTGCTTCTTTGGAAGCTGCAGCGCGCGCCTTGTCTTTGCGAGCACGGCGAAGATTGACGATCTCACCCGTCTTTTCGGCCATGATCTCCCCTGGAAATCAGCAGAATCTCAAAGCAAAATCCTGCGTTGAACGGCTCGTCCTGCGCGACGGTCTGCGGGGATAGACTCATCGTTTCACTGCGAGAGGGCGTTGGGCCAGCCGCTCGCGACGGCGATCATGTTGGCCTTGATAGGCAAGGGTCGAGTGGCAGGCGCAGTAAGGCCCTTGGCCTGGCAGTTTCTTCGCACCGCAGAAGCGAAACTCGGAATTGCCGGGGTCACCGATGGGCCAGCGGCACATCGATTCGCGCAAATCCATGATCGTCACGGGTTCGCAAATGGGCACGACGACAACCTCAGCCGGGTGGGGCAGAGGAGATTCGGCCACAAAGGGCTCCAATGCGAGAGCCGCATTTCCGATGGAACTATGGGCGCTTGGCCGCACCTGTGTGGAACGCCGGGACGCTCTTTGATGTGCGGGCGCGGCGGGCAAATGCCCCGAAGCTGCTTTCACGCGGCCCGAAAGACCGAGCCGGTAGACCTTGCCGATCACTGCATTGCGCGTGATCCCGGCGCCAAGCTCGCCGGCGATTCGGCTTGCACTGCATCCCTCGAGCCAAAGCCTTTGCAGCAGCTCGATTCGTTCATTGGTCCAGGACATCGAGGCCTCCTAAGAAACTTGCTGCTTGGAACGAAGAGTCGTTTGGAATCCACCCAACATCAAACTGACCGGGATGATTCCAACAGGTGAAAGCGTCACCAAACTTCATCTCCGCCCCCGGCGGCAGGGTTCGACGCAGCGCAATTGCAAACTGTCTATTACTTGAGCTTTCAAAGCCAACTTGGGACAAAGTACACTAGCCGTTGAATCGCACGCAAGCTGCGTATGACGCTGCGAAATGTTTTCAACAAAAGCTTGCATGAGGCAGGCAGCGATCCTGCACGCAGCTTGCGAATGGACAGCATTAGATGGAACATGATCCCGCCAGGTCCAGAAGCCGGAGACCGCTTCACATCGCTGGCGGCTGTCTTGCCCATGCCCGCCTTCTTGAACAAACGAATGTCTGCTTCCTTCCATTTTGCTTTGAACGCAGCAGACGACACATGGTTTCAAAAGAGACTTGCGCCAGGCTGGCAGGCTTGTCTGCACGCCGGCAACAAAGCTGCCGGACTCTTTCTTGAGCACCGGTGATTGGCGATTCGCTGAAGACTTTCCGCCCGCCGAGACCAAGCGGGCGCCTCGTTCTTTCCGGCGTGTCCAAGACCATCCATCGCGGAATGATCTCACGCGTCGTCGACGCTGCGAAGCGGTGAGCGGGTTAGGGCACCGGCGGCACGTGCACGGCGGCCATTACGCTTTCTTGGGGAAAGGTCGTTTCCCAACCGCCACCCAAAGCCTTGTAGAGCTGCACAAGATTGGTCGATACGGTTGTTGTGCTTTGCGCGTACTGCAGCTCCGCCGCCAAGACGGTGCGCTCGGCGTCGAGCACACTGATGAAATCGGCGACGCCATTGGTGTAGCGCGCGCGAGAGAGGGAAAGCGCTTGCCGGGAATGATCCGTCTGTGCTCTTAGATGTTCGCGCCGCTCCTGTTCGGTCCGGTAGGCGACGAGGGCATTGACGACTTCATGCCAAGCCTGAAGCACCGTCTTGTGATAGGCGATGGCGGCTTCCTGCTGCTGTGCCTCGCGAAGTTCGAGGGTCGAGGTGAGGCGGCCGCCTTCGAAGATCGGCAGCGAGATCGTCGGCCCGAACACATATTGCAGAGAGCTGCCTTTCCACAGGTTTCTGAGATCAAGGGCGTTGAGTTCGATATTCCCGCTTAACGTAACGCTCGGATAGAAGGAGGCCACGGCGACGCCGATCGTTGCCGTGGCCGCGTGGAGCTGCGCTTCCGCTTGACGGATGTCGGGGCGACGGCGGGCGAGTTCGGAGGGAAGGCCGAGCGGCACCCGCGGCGGCGTTGGGGGGATTGGCTTTGCCCGCGCGAGTTCCTCGCGCAGCGCGCCTGGGGGCTCGTCGAGAAGAAGGCTTAAGGCATTGATCTGCGTCGACTCCTGATCCTCGAGAGTCGGCAAGGTCGCCCGAATGGAGTCAACTTGCGCGGCGGCGTTCTGAACGTCAAGGCCGGTCGTCAGTCCTTTTTCGGCGCGGGTCTTCGTCAGTTGCAGAATATCGCTCGAGCTCGCCAAGTTTGCTTTTGCAATGGCAATTTGTGCCTGGACGCCGCGCAGCTCAATGTAATCCCGCGCAAGCTCCGCCAGACTGGAGACAAGGGCGTCGCGGCGCTGCTCCTCGGTGGCTTCGACTTGCGCATCGGCCGTCTCGATTTGCCGCCGGACCCGGCCCCAAATGTCGAGCTCCCAGGAGGCGTCGAGGCCGGTTTGCCAGATGCTGATGGGCGGGATCACAAATGGCGTCGTTGCCGGAACAAAAGGCTTGATCAGGCTTAGAACGCCGTTCTGGCTGTACAATTCGCGCTGGTAGGAGGCATTGCCATTGATGGAAGGATATTCCGCCGAGGCCGTCACGCCCCGATCGAATCGGCTTTCGGCCAATCTGAGAGTGGCTGTGCGCACGTCGAGGTTGGCGGAGGCGACGCGTTCGGCAAGCGAAGTCAGGATTGGATCGTGGAACACCGCCCACCATCTGGGATCGAGCCCCGGAAGATCGCTTGGTGAAGATGCGGCTTGCGCCGTTGCAGGCTGCGGCTTTCCGAAAAACGAAGTGGCTGGCAGCATGGGGTCGGGGGGCACGAAATCCGGCCCGACGGAGGCGCAGCCAGATAGCACGAGCAAGGCAAAAGCCGCCGCAGGCGTGCTGCTTCTCTCAACCATGGGCAATCCAGAAGCGTCTAATGCACGCCGCCACGTCCGCTCCCTTTCACGTCGGAGAGAAAAAAGCAAAATGGCACGACCGCGAAGGCGACGAGCGCGGTGAAGAAGAAAACATCAGAATAGGCAAGCACCTCCGCCTGCGCCAGGTAGACCTGATAGACCCTGCCCATGGCAACGTCATGTGCGGCACTCGCGGCCTGCCCCATTGCCAGCAACGTCCTTTGGTAGGCCGCAATCAGCTCATTGAATGGCTGATGGAATGGTGATGCCCATTGCGCAAGATAGGATTGATTGATTTGGGTCCGCTCGATGATCATCGCGCTGGCAAGCGAAATTCCAACCGAACCGAAGACATTGCGGAACATTGTGAAAAGCGCGGTGGCATCACCATTGAGTTCGCGCGGCAGCGTCGCAAAGGCGACCGTGCTGATCGGCACAAAGAGAAAAGCAAGTCCTGCCGTCTGCGCCGCGCGCATCAGAACCAGCGTGTTGAAGTCGATGTTCGGTGCGAGGCGGCTTGAAAAAATGAAAGCCGATCCCATGATGAAGAATCCACCCGCGATGATGAAGCGTGTTTGAAGGATCTTCGACAATTGGGCGACAATGGGAATCAAAATGATGACCGCAATGCCGCCAGGTGAGAGGATGAGCCCGGCCCATGTCGCGGTATAGCCGATCACGGTCTGGGCAAATTGCGGGATAACGACAGCGCCGGCATAAAGGACGCCGCCCGTTGCACTGATGAAGACGGAGCCCATCGCGAAATTCTTGTCTTTGAAGACGTCAAGATTCACGACCGGTTTCTTGGCGATCAAAAGCCAGCCAATCGCGCCAAGAACGCCAAGCCCAGCCATCAGGGCCATCAGTCGAATGAAAGATGAGTCGAACCAATCATCCGTCTCGCCTCGGTCCAGCATGACTTGCAAACAGCCAAGCCCGAGGGCGATCAGCGCGAGGCCAAGATAATCGATCGTGGTCGATTGCCTCTTTATCCAAGGCGGATCTTCGACAAGAATGGAAGCGAAAAATACCGCGGCGATCCCGACCGGAATATTTATAAAGAAGATCCAGCGCCAATTATACCAATCCGTCAGAACCCCCCCCAATGTCGGGCCGAGGACCGGCGCCACGATCGTTGCGATCGCAGTGACTCCGAAAGCCGCGGCGCGCTGGCTCGGCGGAAATGTGTCGAGAATGATCGCCTGCTGGGTGGGCTGCAAGCCGCCGCCAAAAAATCCTTGCAAGAGCCGGAAGATGACAAGCTCCGATAGGTTTCCCGCGGTGCCGCAAAAAAAGGAGCAAACCGTAAACATGCTGAGGCATATCAGAAAGTAGCGCTTGCGGCCGAACACCGTCGCAAGCCAGCCGGAAATCGTCAGCACGATGCCATTGGCAACAAGGTAGGAGGTGAGCGTCCAAGTCGCTTCGTCGAAACTCGTCGACATCCCCCCGGCGATATGTGGCAGGGCGACATTGACGATGGTCGTATCAAGGATCTCCATGAAGGCGGCGAAAGTGACAACGATCGCGATCGCCCACCGGTTGTGACTGGGCTCCCATGCCGCGGCGTGAGCGGTGGGTTCTCCGTTCATCGCACCGTCACCGTGGGGACAACGGAAATGCCGAGCGGAAGCGGAATTGCCGGATCAAGGCCGCTGTCAATGACGATCTTCACCGGCACGCGCTGCACGATCTTGATGAAATTGCCAGTCGCATTTTCGGGCGGGAAAGCCGTAAATTTCGAACCCGATCCAAGTTGGATGCTATCGACATGCCCTTTGAGTTTGAGCTGGGGATAGGCATCCACCTCGATTTGCACCTTTTGCCCCGGACGCATCAGAGCGAGCTGGGTCTCCTTGAAGTTGGCGGTCACCCAAACCTCTGGCGCAACGATCGAAAAGATTTGCTGGCCGGGCGTCACATAATTGCCCATCTCGACGTTGCGTTTGGTGATCCAGCCATCCTGCGGTGCTGTCACGACGGTCCAGAAAAGGTTCAAATTCGCTTGGTCGAGCCGCGCCTGAGCTTGCTCCAATTGGCCCTCGTATTGGCCGACTTGCGCTTCGGCTTGGCCGATTTGCTGCGGCACGGGCTCGGCCGCCACCACCCCTGCCTCAGCGAGTTTGACCTCTGCCTGCGCTTGTTGCAGAGCCGCCGTCGCAGCATCGACCTCCTGCTGGGTCGTTGCCTGCTTCGGCAGGCTGCGCTGGCGCTGGTAATCGGCTTGCGCCTTGGCTTCCGCTGCCTGCGCCGATGCGAGCTGGGCTTGCGCCTGTTTCAGCCGCGCCGGAAAATTCTTCTTCGCAATTTCGACGCCAAGCCTCAGGCCTTCCAACTGGGCTTTGGTCGTCGCGAGTTCGCCCTCGGCGAGGTCTCGAGCGTATTTGTACTGACGCGGGTCGATGTGGATCAAAGGCTGGCCTTGGCGGACAAACTGGTTGTCGGTCACATCGAGCGACGCGACTTGGCCGGAGACCTGCGGCGCTACGCTCACGGCGCGCCCATCGGTATAGGCGTCGTCCGTCCATTCGATATTCCGGATGGAGAGCCAGTAATAAATGCCGCTGCCCGCGAGCACGATGAGAACAAAGGCGCCCGCAAGGATTCTAAAAGGGCGCCGCTTGGCGGGGGCCTCCACCTTATCTTCGCCTGCCTCGGCTCCAGGTTCTGGGAATTTTTTCTCGTCGCCTTCCGGGACATGAACTTCGTTGCGATGTTCTGCCTCGTCGGGGCTTACTTCGGTCATGCTGGGAACCGCCTGCGTGCCTGGGTTGCCACCAAATTTTCCAGACGTGACTTGCAACGTGACTTGCCGAACCGCTGGAATTCGTTCATGGTTACTTAACCGAACCAAGTGGTACGCTTATATAGGACGCTCGGCATATGTCAATGACGCCGGAGAATTGCGCCGAAAAAGCAGCGCGCCGCGTGCCTCGCGGCGAGAAGCGCCGGGAGGAAATTGCCGCGGTTGCCGAACGCGTCTTTCTTCGCCGTGGCTTCGCCGAGACGACGATGCAGATCATCGCGGAAGAAGCGGGGGCTTCGAAAGAAACGCTCTACCGCCACTTTGGCAGCAAGGAGGGCCTTTTTTCCGAAGTGATCCGCAGTCGTTCGGTGCGAATCACCGGCGGGAACGAGGGGGAATTATGCGTCGAGGCTTCGCCCCATGAGATCCTCCGCGATCTCGGACTAAATTTGCTGCGTTTCCTGGTTAGTCCTGATTCGCTTTGCCTTTATCGCGCGATTGTCACCGAAGTGCCTCGCGAGCCAGAACTCGCGCGGATTTTCTACACGCAAGGCCCGGCCCGGCTCCTGAACCAATTTACGCGTTACCTCATCTCCGCGACGCGGCGAGGAACGCTCTGCTGTCCGGAACCCGAGCTTGCCGCCAAGCTCTTTATTGGTGCGGTCGTGGCCAATTACCAGCTCATCGGACTCCTCGCGCTGGATGAAGACACATTCAGCGACCAAAGGATGCGCGCTCATATCGATGAAGCGGTGGACATGTTTCTCGCCCGTTACGGCACCCCTTCTGCTGGGGGGGCTGCTCATGTTGCGCCCCAAAAGGGGGCCAAGCCGTGATCGTATCGCTCGCGCCGGGCCCGCCGGAAACATCAGTGTCAGACATGGACCTATCGCCGCTATTGCGCCGGGGCTTGCGCCACGCTCAGGGCGACGGCGTTGTGGGCGGCACTCCCCTTTGATGATGCGAAACGCCGCAGCCTCAACGCGTTTGTCACCACGAAAACCGAGGAAAAAGCCATCGCGCCCGCTGCGAGCATTGGCGACAGGAGGATGCCGAAAGCTGGATAAAGCGCGCCAGCCGCGACCGGGATGAGGACAACGTTATAGGCAAAAGCCCAAAACAGATTCTGCCTGATGTTGCGCATGGTTGCCCGGCTGAGCGCCACCGCCGTTGCTGCTGTTCTGAGGTCATCCGTCATGAGCACGACGTCGGCCGCCTCGATCGCGACATCGGTGCCGCCGCCAATCGCCAGGCCGACATCCGCTTCGGCAAGCGCCGGTGCATCATTGATGCCGTCCCCGACAAACGCAATCGAGTGATGGCGCGAGTGGAGGTCTCGCAGTGCTTCGATCTTTCCTTTCGGCAGCACTTCGGCGACGACCTTGTCAATTCCGACCTCCTTGGCGACGGCTTCGGCCGTGCGGCGGTTGTCGCCCGTCACCATCAGAAGTTCGAGGCCGAGCCCCTCAAGGGCCTCGATCGCCTGCCGCGCTCCCGGAGCAATCGGATCGGCGATGCCAATCAGTCCCGCAAGCTTCCGGTCGACCGCCACATAGAGCGGGGATTTTGCATGGTCTGCAAAATGCGCCGCTGCCTCGGCAAAGCCGGCAACATCGACTCTGAGAGCCGCCATGAAGCGATCGGCGCCGACCGCGACATGGTGGCCTGCGACCTCGGCTTCAACGCCAAGGCCGGGCTTTGCGGCAAATTTGGCCGCCTTTTTCTGGTTCGCCGTCCAGCGCCGGGAGAAGGGCCACCAGCCTCTGGCAATTGGCTCGGCCACGTCCTTGAGGACGGCTCCCGCGTTGCCGGCGGCCTTGGTAATGGCTGCCGCGATGGGATGCTCCGACCTTGCCTCGACGGCCGCGGCGAGGGCGAGAACTTCATCGCGGCCGAACCCAGGCATGACGAGAAAATCCGTGAGTTCCGGATGCCCCTTGGTGATGGTCCCGGTCTTGTCCAAGGCGATCGCAGTGACATTCGCGAGCGTCTGCAAAGCATCACCCTTGCGGAAGAGGACGCCAAGCTCGGCGCCCCGTCCGGTTCCAACCATGATCGATGTTGGCGTGGCAAGGCCCATAGCACAGGGGCAGGCGATGATCAGCACGGCGACCATCTCGATCAGCGCATAGCTTAGAGAAGGCTCGGGCCCAAACCGGAACCAGAGCAGGAAGGTCAAACCGGCGATGCCGATCACGGCGGGCACGAACCAGGCCGTCACCTTGTCGGCGAGGGCCTGGATGGGCAATTTGGCGCCCTGCGCTTCCTCCACCATGCGAATGATCTGTGCGAGCACGGTATCGGCGCCCGTCTTGGTGACGCGGAAAGAAAAGCTCCCCGTCGTGTTGATTGTACCGCCCACCACATCGGAGCCAGGGGCTTTGGCGATCGGCCGCGGTTCCCCAGTCAACATCGATTCATCGACGAAGGAGGAACCTTCGATCACTTCACCGTCAGCCGGCACTTTTTCACCTGGCTTGACGAGGATGACATCACCGGCCACGAGGTCCTCGAGGGGGATCTCCACGGCCAATCCATCGCGCAGCACGCGCGCGGTCTTGGCTTTGAGGCCGATCAGCCGCTCGATCGCCGCCCCAGCGCGTCCCTTGGCACGCGCCTCAAGGCTGCGGCCAAGGAGGATGAGAGTCACAATGACAGCGGCAGACTCGAAATAGACATGCGAGGTTCCGGCTGGAAACAGGCCAGGCGCAAAGGTGACCAAGGTGGAATAAACGAAAGCAGACCCCGAGCCGAGTGCCACAAGCGCGTTCATATCCGGCGCGCCGCGCCAGAGGGCGGGGAGGCCAGTTTTGAAGAACCGCAGGCCCGGCCCGAACAGAACCAGCGCGGTCAACGCGAACTCCGTCAACCGGATCGCCTGCATTCCGATGGCCCGCATCAGAAACATATGAAAGGCGGGGACGATGTGGGAGCCCATTTCAATCGCGAAGACAGGCGTTGTCAGGACCAAAGCTGCGACAAGTGCGCGAAGCAGGGCTTTGGATTCCACCTCACGCTCGTCAGGCTTCGATTGACGTTCTGCTTCCGGCTTGATTTCGTGCGCTGGATAGCCGGCTGCGGCCGCGACCTTGGCGAGCGCGTTCGCATCGGTCGCGCCACTCGCGAAACGCACCGTTCCTGTTTTGGTGGCGAGATTGACATTGGCCTCGATGACCCCGCCGACGCTCTTGAAAGCCTTTTCGGCGCGGCTCACGCAGGAGGCGCAATGGAGATTCCCGATCGTGAACCGCGCGGTTTCAGTCGCAGTTCCGTAACCGGCCTTGCGAATCGATTCGACTACCCCTTCAATATCGGGCAGGCCCGAAAAGCCGACCGTGGCGCGCTGCGTCGCGAGATTGACCGAGGCCGAGCCGACGCCCGGCACAGCGCGGATCGCCTTCTCGACTCTCGCCACGCAGGAGGCGCAGGTCATGCCCGCGATGCGAAGATTCAAAGCAGGGAGATGTTTTTGACCGGCTGAAAGAGAAGACATCAAGCCATCCTTGTCCCGAAACAGAAGTGCTAAGGCCATTTCGTCATCGATTGACTTTTGCGGCACTATGCCACGCGGTTCTCGAGCGCGGCTTCATAGCCCGCATTGCCAATCGCGGCGATGACCGCTTCGACGTTAGCGGGCCCCGAAAACACCACTTCCGCGCGCTTCGCATCGAGACTGACCGCCGCGGCTGCGACCCCAGGCGTGGCGCGAATCGCCCTCTCGACCCGCTCCGCGCAGGAAGAGCAGGCCATGCCCTCAACGTGGAAGCTGGTAGCTTTTTGCGAATTTGAGAGAGAAGACATCGGCATTTTCCTTTAGGAGAGACAGGGCTCCTTACAGCAAAGCCTAACCCTGCTCATTGGATCTGGATGACTTGGTATCGTGCGGGATGGGCGGGTTAAAGTGTATGCCCACCTGTAGCCGGATCTCGTCAAGATCAATCTCTGATTGATCTTCGTGGCTCCAAGACGGATGACGATGACGCCAGACGCCCTTAGCAGCCTTGACCCGCTGCACGCCAGCGAGCTTGCACACTGAGTTTTCAATCATGCGCTCACAGCGAGAGCGATACATTTCTCGCGCTCGAAACCTGATCCCATGCGTGCTCATGCGTGAAATCCTTGCTTTTGCGGCTGCTGCCAGGAGATTGCTCCAACGCTGCGGCAAAGCCGAAAGCAACCCTATGCCTTTGACGCGGTGCCCTTGCCGATTCCGCCAATTGCGAGAACTGAGGGACGGGGGCGGCAATTTTTCATGAGCAAGCTCACCCTACTTATGTCTCGATAAAGGGCCGTCCGCAGGATTCCGGCCGCGCTCCGAGGACACGGCGTTCATTGCGAGGGCATGGCTTATAAGTGAAACTCCCCCAATTCTTGATGATCGTCGCGCAGCCAAACATAGACGGCGGGAATGACGAGAACCGTCAGGGCCGTCGAGGAGGCGAGGCCGAAAACCAGCGAGATTGCTAGGCCCTGGAAGATCGGGTCGGCCATGATGAACGCGGCACCGATCATCGCCGCGGCGGCCGTCAAGAAGATCGGCTTGAAACGGATGGCGCCGGCTTCGAGCAATGCTTGCCGCAACACCGCCCCTTCGGCGCGCCGGTGGCGGATGAAATCCACCAGCAAGATCGAGTTGCGCACGATGATGCCGGCAAGGGCGATGAAACCGATCATCGAAGTGGCCGTAAAAGGCGCCCTCAGGAGCCAATGGCCGAGCACGATGCCAATGAGCGTCAGCGGCACCGGGATAAGGATCACGAGGGGCAGGCGGAACGAGCCGAATTGGGCGACGACCAAGAGGTAAATCCCGAGAATCGCCACGCCAAATGCCGCGCCCATGTCGCGAAACGTCACATAGGTGACCTCCCATTCCCCGTCCCAAAGGAGCGATGGCTTCGATTCATCAAGCGGCTGGCCGTGATAATGGATGGCCGGGCTGCCAACAGGGCCCCAATCCATTTTCTTGATTTGATCCTCGACAGCGAACATCCCGTAAATGGGCGCCTCGAAGCGACCAGCCACTTCCGCTTGCACCATTTCAGCGAAGCGGCCATCACGGCGGAAGAGGCTATAGGAAGCTGGCTCCCGCTTGACAGTGACGACGTCACCGAGTTCCACATTTCTGCCTTGCCGGGCGGTCCCACCAGCCGGCAAGGGCGTTGAGAGAATGCGCTCGGCGAGCGTCTCCGCCTGCTTTGGCATTTTGATTTCGATCTCGATTGGCTTCGTTCCAAAGCCACGCTGCGAGTAGCCGACCTTCACGCCGCCGATGATCGCGCCGATCGTGTCGTAAACCGCCTGCTCATCGACGCCGTAGAATTCAAGATTTTCCTGATTGATCGAAAAGCGCAGACGCTCGCTTGGCTGGCGGAATGTGTCGTCCACATCAACGACGAAGTCCACCTTTTGGAAGGCCTCGCGCACCTTTTCTGCTGTGGAGCGCCGCACCGCTTCATCCGGCCCATAAATCTCGGCAAGCAGCGTCGCGAGGACAGGTGGTCCAGGGGGCACCTCGACAACCTTGACAACGGTACCGGGAGGCTTTGGCAGATCGGATAAGCGATGACGGACGTCGAGCGCGATGGCGTGGCTCGCACGCTTTCTTTCACCCTTTGGCAGCAAGTTGATCTGAAGATCGCCTTGCTCCGGGCCGCTTCTGAGATAGGAATGCCGGACAAGCCCGTTGAAGTTGAAAGGGGCGGCGGTTCCGGCCTGCAGCTGGATCGAGGTCAGCTCCGGCAAATCCTGGAGCCGGGTCGCCGCGGCCATCAGAAAGCGCTCTGTGTCCTCGAGCGTTGTCCCTTGCGGAAGATCGACGACGACCTGGAGTTCCGGCTTATTGTCGAATGGCAATAGCTTGACCGTGACATCCTTCGTTGCGAAGAGCACGCAAACCCCCGCCGTCGCGGCGGTGACGGTGTAGAGAAAGATCTTGGAGCGGCGCCGGCCGGTCAGCAAAGGACGCGCGATCTTGAGATAGAAACGCCCCATCGCACCGATTTCATGCGTCTCAGCGGGCGATGCTTCAACTGAGTTTTGCGTCTCGAACCGGCCGCGTGCAATATGATAGAGCAGCCAAGGCGTGATCGTGACCGCGACGAAAAACGAGAACAACATTGCCATCGAGGCGTTCGCCGGGATGGGGCTCATATAGGGTCCCATGAGGCCGCTGACAAACATCATCGGCAGCAAGGCTACGATGATGGTAAGGGTGGCGACGACGGTCGGATTGCCGACTTCGGCGACCGCTTCGACAGCTGTCGTGATGAGATCCTTGCCGCCGCGGGATTGCCAATGCCGGACGATGTTCTCAACCACCACGATCGCGTCATCGACGAGGATGCCGATCGAGAAAATGAGCGCAAACAGGCTCACCCGGTTGATCGTGTAACCCATCATCCAGGACGCGAATAGCGTCAGGAGAATGATGGTCGGGATCACAACCAGAACGACGATCGCTTCGCGCCATCCGACAGCGAGCATGATGAGGAGGACGATCGAGAGCGTCGCAAGCCCAAGATGGAACAGCAGCTCGTTCGCCTTCTCGGTGGCGGTCTCGCCGTAGTTGCGGCTCACCGTCACCGATATATCCTGCGGAACAAGCCGTCCCTGCACTGTCTTCAGTCTTGCAAGGAGCTGGTCCGCCACGACGACAGCATTGGCGCCCTTGCGCTTGGCGAAGGCGATCGTCACGGAGGGACGGAAGTCAAGCTTGCCTGGCGATGTGCGGGCAAGGGTTAACGTGCGATGATCGGGTTCCGCTGCCCCGACGACCACGTCTGCGACATCTTTGACATAGACCGGACGTCCATCGCGGGAGGTGAGGAGCAGAAGACCGATGTCTGGCACGCCCTGCAAAGTTTGGCCGGCCACAACGGGTGTGGTTTTGCCGAGCTGTTCGAAGGCGCCGACCTGGAACGAACGGTTGGCATTCGTGAGTTTGTCGACGAGCTGATTCAAGGTGATCCCGTAGAGCGCCAGCCGTTCGGGATCGGGCTCGACCCTGATCTGGTTCGGACTGCCGCCAACGATATAGGTCAGGCCGATATCATCGGCCTTGACGAGTTCGTGCTGCAGCTCCTGAGCGATCTGGTAAAGCCCATTGTCGTTCCAGCGAGCGGCAGCCTCGGGCTTTGGCTCGAGGGTCAGCGTCACGATCGCGACGTCATTGATGCCGCGCCCGATGATGATTGGCTCCGGGATTCCTTTAGGAAGGTCGCCGATATTGGCACGGATCTTCTCGTGCACGCGCAAAAGAGCGGTATCTTCGTCCGTGCCAACGAAGAAGCGAGCCGTCGTGACGACCGTATCGTCCTGTGTCGTCGAATAGACGTGCTCGACTCCATTGATCGCCTTGACGATGTCTTCGAGCGGTTTGGTAATGAGTTCGACAGCGTCGCCCGCCTTGTAGCCGTTGGCTGTGACCAGAATATCGACCATCGGCACGCTGATCTGCGGTTCTTCCTCGCGCGGTAGCGACAACAGCGCAAGGCCGCCGACAATCAATGCCGCGATCAGGAGAAGCGGCGTCAGCGGCGAATTGATAAAGGCGCGGGTGAGGACACCGGAAATACCAAGCTTCATGGCATGATCACCACGTCGCCTTCGTGAAGACCTGCGAGAATTTCCAAGCCGCCCTCGACGGGGAGGCCGGGCTGGACGGCAACCTCCGTTCCATCCTTGAGCTTGACGTAGCTTACCCCGAACCGGCGATAGAGGTATGCTTCTGGAATAACAAGCGCCTTGCGGGTGCCGGTTGAGACGTAAACGCGGGTGCGTTCGCCAACGAAATAGTCGCCGAGGCTTTCCACTCTGACATCCGCGATCACTCTTCCTTGATCGATCTGCGGATAGACAAGCACCACGCTGCCGCGGCGCAAGGTCTCAGGCTCCTCCCTCGCCCGCAGTCCGCGTGCTCCGATGAGGATTGTGTCACCGGCTTTCATGAATTGCGCATGCCGCTCGGGGAGCTGCAATCGCAAAATGTAATTGTCGGCCGCGATGGTCGCGAGGGTCTCTCCCGGCATGGCAACGCTGCCTTCGGAAACCGGGACCTTGAGCACACGCCCGGCACCCGGAGCAAGAACAGCACCTTGCGCCGCCTGCTCCTGAATGACCTGGCGGTCCGTAAGTAACGCCTGAAGGGTGCGTTGGGCGACATCGAGGGTTGTTCGGGCCTGGTCAAACTGGGCCTGCGAGGAAGTTCCTGACGCGCGCAGTTTTTCAACGCGCTCAAAAGTGATCTGCGCCTCATCTCGATTGGCCTGCTGAGCCTGGATGCGGGATTGCAGGGCCTGCATTTGGAGCTGCAGCTTCTCGTCCACAATGACGGCGATGCGGTCGCCTGCGCTCACCCGATCGCCTTCTTTGACGGAGAGTGCCGTGATTGTTCCGGAGATGCGAGCCCGGGCAAGCAATTCATGGACCGGCTCCACGGTGGCAATCACCGCCTTGCGATCATCAACCATCTGCAGGTTTACGGTTTGCTCCGCCGCGTCGCTCGCCGCCGGAAAGACGGCCAGCGCGAGAAAAACACCGCCCATGAAGGCCAATTTGACAGCGGCGCAATGGATGGGGTTCACGGCGGTTCCTCATGGTTCAATGGACTTGACATATATATTCGTATTTGCTAATTTAGCAAGCATGGATATAAAGGCGATGCAAACCCAAGCCTGCGAGGCAGCCGGCTTTTTGAAAATTCTCGCCAATGACCGGCGGCTGATGATTCTGTGTGAACTTTTAAAGGGTGAACGGTCGGTCGGCGAGCTCGAGGAGGTCGTGGGCCTCAGCCAGTCAGCTCTTTCCCAGCACCTCGCCAGGCTTCGCAGCAGCCGCCTCGTGAAAACCAGACGTCAATCGCAGACGATTTACTACCGCATTGCGGACCCAGGCGCGGCCAAGATCATTGGTGCGCTCTACGACCTCTATTGCGGCCCCGCAAGCCGCCGCTAACACGGAAGGACGGAAAATGTCGATCGACCGCGCAGTAATGGTTTTTGCAGGATGCATGATTCTTTTGAGCTTGGCGTTGAGCCAGCTCTATAGCCCCTATTGGCTGCTCCTCACGGCGGCCGTCGGTCTTCAACTCATCCAGTCGGCGTTTACCGGATTCTGCCCGGCGGCCATAGTTTTCAAACGGCTCGGATTTCAACCGGGCACTGCGTTCCGGTGACCTTTGAGGCGAAAAGCAAGGGCCTTTCCCAAGACGCGGACAAGGCCAACAACAAATAAACAAAGGGAGTAAACAGTGACAGAGATCATCGTGTTAGGTGCCGGCATCGGCGGCGTGTCGATGGCTTATGAGCTTCGCTCACGCATCGGCCGCAAGGCGAAGATAACGCTTCTATCGGATTCGGAGTGGTTTCACTTCGTTCCGTCCAATCCATGGGTCGCGGTCAATTGGCGAAAACCCGAAGACATCAAAGTCCATCTTCCCGAAGTCTGCGGGAAATTAAAGCTCGGCTTCGATGCCGCCGGCGCAAAGCATGTGTTGCCGAGTGAGAATGCGATCGAACTGAAGGATGGCCGGCGCCTGACATATGATTATCTCGTCATCGCGACCGGACCGGCTCTTGCTTTCGATGAAATCGAGGGTCTCGGCCCGCAGGCCAACACAATTTCGATTTGCCACGTTGATCATGCCAAGGATGCCGCTGAGAAATGGGAACGTTTCTGCAAGGATCCAGGTCCAATCGTCATTGGTGCCGTTCAGGGTGCCTCTTGCTTTGGGCCGGCTTATGAATTCGCTCTCATCGCCAATGCCGATCTTCGCAAGCGCGGAATCCGCAACAAGGTCCCCATTACTTTTGTCACCTCGGAGCCCTACATTGGCCATCTCGGACTTGGCGGCGTCGGCGACACCAAGGGAGTGCTCGAATCCGCTTTCCGGGATCGCGACATTAAATGGATAACCAACGCCAAGCTCGACCAGGCCAAAGCCGATTCGGTCGAGATCACGGAAGTTGACGAGGACGGAAAGCCGAAGCGTCAGCACAGCTTGCCGACCAAATTGACGATGTTCATCCCAGGCTTCCGTGGCGTATCCTGCATGATGGGAGAAGATGGAAAGGGTCTTGCCGGGCTTGCCAACCCGCGCGGCTTTATCATCGTTGATAAACATCAGCGCAATCCGACCTTCAAAAACATATTCGCGGTCGGCGTTGGCATCGCCATTCCACCTTTCGAGCCGACGCCGGTTCCGGTTGGGGTGCCAAAAACCGGCTATATGATTGAATCGATGGTCGCGGCGGTGACCGAAAATATTCGTGACCTGATCATGGGCAAGGAGCCGCACTGCGAACCGAGCTGGAGCGCCGTCTGTCTCGCCGATTTCGGCAACAATGGGGTGGCTTTTGTCGCCGTGCCGCAAATACCGCCGCGCAATATCAACTGGACTGGCGAAGGATACTGGGTCCATTTGGCGAAGGTTGCCTTCGAGAAATATTTCTTGCGCAAGGTTCGCAAGGGCTTGGCGGAGCCCGTTTATGAACGCCTGATCATGAAGATGATTGGCGTCAACCGGTTGAGCCCGAAACTGCCGCCTATATCGACAGGCGGTGCGTGACGCTGATTGCGAGGGTGGGCCGCCCGGGTTGTTTGCAATGGATCAATGCGGGTGACGCCGTAGCGATCCATTGTCCGCCACATCGCATGGGCTGCAGCCTTCGCATCTGAGCTAACCAAGAGAGAAGAGAGACCATGAACAAGAACTGGCCTGGTATCACCAAGGAAATGTCGGTTGCGGTGCGGGAGCTCCGCGCCGGAACACCGGATGTCATGAAAGAGTTCTCGGCCCTGGCGCGCGCTGCCTTGGAGCCAAAGGCGCTTGATGTCAAAACCAAGGAGTTGATCGCACTCGCCATTTCCGTCGCAACAAGATGCGATCCTTGCATCGCATTCCATGCTGAGTCTGCGGTCAAGCAGGGCGCTACCCGCGACGAAATCATGGAGGCGATGGGAATTGCGGTCTATATGGGCGCTGGACCTTCGGTCATGTATGCGGCCCAAGCGATTGAGGCCTACAACCAGTTCAAAACTCCCGCGATGGCGGAGTGATGTCTGGCCGCGTGGCCCCCGCGCGGGCCAGCATTCCGCCGTCGCAGGAACGTTGCACAGGCGCGGCGCGAGACTGCCAAGATCAACAGCGGGGACATCCCCTCGCATGAGGTCACGTCGCCGGAATGGGCCGCTCGTATCGCTGAAGCGACATCGTTCCGAATAGCAATGGCGAGGATAAAGATGGCCTATTACTTTAGCAAAACTCTGCCGGTTGGTTTTGACGAGGCCGTGCGCCGCACGACGGAAGCCCTGAAGCAGGAGGGCTTTGGCATTATCACCGAGATCGATGTGAAGGAAACCTTCAAGAAAAAGCTTGGCATCGATTTCCGGAATTACCGGATCCTTGGAGCCTGTAATCCCGCGCTTGCCCACGAAGCACTCAACCTCGAAGATAAGATTGGAACGATGCTTCCGTGCAATGTCGTCGTTCAAGAAGCCGCGCCCGGCACCACCGAGATCGCAGCCGTCGATCCCGTTGCCTCGATGCTGGCGATTGAAAACCCGCTCTTGAAACAAACGGCCGAAGGTGTCCGTGAGCGGCTCAAGACCGTGATCGCTAGCCTCTGAACGTCTTTTCTCGCGCACGCCAAAGTCTTATAAGTCTGACCTTTCGGGCGGAAGGTTGAGTCGCGTCGGCGACAAGGTCCTCGCCGTGATCCTTCCCGCTTGCGACGCGTCCTGCTTCGGGGAACCCGTTGGATAGGGCGGATCGAAGCTGATTGTGACAAGCTTGCAAATCTGCCAGCAGCATAATAATAACGAAATCTAGCGTGAAATTCAATATATTACATGAGAATTATGTGAAATTTCTCTCGCCTCATCTACGTCGGCTTGAATCGGAATCGATCTTTATCCTGCGCGAGGTGGTCGCGGAGTTCGCACGTCCCGTCATGCTCTATTCTATCGGGAAGGATTCGAGCGTGATGCTGCATTTGGCGCAGAAAGCCTTCTTTCCTGCAACGCCCCCATTTCCGCTGCTTCACGTGGATACCACCTGGAAATTTCGTGAAATGATCTCCTTTCGAGACGAAGCCGCGAAAAGGGCAGGGATGGAGCTTCTCGTGCATGTGAATAAGGAAGGCCTGAAGCGCGGTGTTTCGCCGATCGCCTCCGGCTCATCGGTGCATACGCAGGTGATGAAGACCGAAGGGCTGCGTCAGGCTCTCGACCTTTGGCGTTTCGATGCGGCTTTTGGGGGCGCCCGGCGTGATGAGGAAAAAAGCCGGGCAAAGGAGCGAGTTTTCTCGCACCGGTCCACGGCTCACGCTTGGGATCCGCGCAATCAGCGCCCGGAGCTCTGGCAGCTTTTCAATACCAGGATCAAACAGGGCGAGTCGATGCGCGTGTTTCCCCTCTCCAACTGGACTGAGCTTGATGTGTGGGACTACATCCTGGCAGAGAACATTTCCGTCGTGCCGCTCTATTTCGCCAAGGAACGTCCTGTTGTCGAGCGTGAGGGGAGTCTCATCATGGTCGATGATGAGAGATTGCCCTTGCTGCCGGGTGAGGTTCCGCGCATGGAAAGCATCCGCTTTCGCACCCTTGGCTGTTACCCGCTAACGGGAGCCATTCGCTCGCGGGCCGCGAGCTTGCCCGAAATGATCACTGAGATGCGCGCCTCGACAACGTCGGAGCGGGAAGGCCGCCTCATCGACCACGACGAATCCGGCTCGATGGAAAAGAAAAAGCGGGAAGGCTATTTCTGATGCTCGATGCCCTCCAAGCCGGTTTGCCTCCTATCGCGAAAGAGTCCGTCCTTCCGACTTTGAGATTGCTCACCTGCGGTTCGGTCGATGATGGGAAGTCCACCCTTATCGGCCGTCTCCTCTACGAGCAGTGCCTCATCCTCGATGATCAGTTGGCGGCGCTCGAGCGCGATTCCCGCCGGCACGGAACCGATGGCGATAATATCGATTTCGCGCTGCTCGTCGACGGTCTCGAAGCCGAGCGCGAGCAAGGAATCACAATCGATGTCGCCTATCGTTATGTCTCGACGGCAAGGCGTTCCTTCATCATCGCCGATACGCCCGGCCATGAGCAATACACCCGCAACATGGCGACCGGCGCTTCCGGCGCTGATCTTGCGATTCTGCTCGTCGATGCGCGCAAGGGCCTCTTGACCCAGACTTGCCGCCACGCCGCGATCGTGTCGCTCACCGGCATCCGCCACGTCGTGCTCGCTGTCAACAAGATCGATTTGACCGGTTTCGATAAAGCCGGCTTCGAAAAGATCGCCGCGGACTTCAAATCCTTTGCGGGCGCGCTCGATTTCGAGACGATCGTGCCGATTCCGGTGTCGGCGCGCTATGGCGATAATATCTCAGCGAAGAGTGCCAATACCCCGTGGTATGAGGGCCCGGCGCTTCTTGATTACCTCGAAACCATAGATGTCGCCAAAGAGGGTGGCGCGCGGCCGTTCCGTATGGCCGTCCAGTGGGTCAATCGCCCGCATCTCGATTTTCGGGGATTTGCCGGCACCGTGGCGAGCGGCACCATCCACCCCGGTGACGAAATCATTGTCGCCAGCTCTGGCCGTCACTCGAAGATCGCGCGCATTGTGACCGCTGACGGTGATCTTGAGAGCGCAACGGCCGGTGATGCCATCACTTTGACTCTTGCCGACGAGCTCGATATCGCCCGCGGTGATGTTTTGTGTGAACCCGGGAATCGGCCGGAGGTGTCCGAACAATTCGCCGCGCATCTCATCTGGATGAGCGGCGATAAGCTTCTGCCCGGCCGCTCCTACCTCATGAAAGCGGGCACTCGAACCGTGCCCGCGATGGTGACCGAACTCAAGCATCGCCTCGATGTGAACACGCTCGGCGAAGTTCCGGCGAAGACTTTGAGTCTCAACGAAGTTGGCTTTTGCAATATGGCCGCAACCGCGCCCATAGCCTTCGACCCCTATAAGGAAAATCATACAACCGGCGCTTTTATTCTGATTGACCGGGAGACCAATGCCACGGCGGCGGCGGGAGTGATCGCGCATGGGCTGCGCCGCGCCGCCAATATTCATTTGCAGGGACTGAGCGTCGACAAGCAGGATCGCTCGCGGATCAAGCATCACAAGCCTGCCGTGTTGTGGTTTACCGGCCTTTCCGGCGCCGGCAAGTCAACGATCGCCGACCTCGTCGAAACCCGGCTCTACGCCCATGGTGTCCATACAATCCTTCTCGATGGTGACAATGTGCGGCATGGGCTCAACAAGGATTTGGGCTTTACCGAAGAAGATCGGGTTGAAAATATCCGGCGCATCGGCGAAGTGGCGAAGCTCATGACGGAGGCTGGGCTCATCGCGCTTTGCTCCTTCATTTCGCCCTTCCGCGCGGAGCGGGCAATGCTGCGCGAATTGCTGGGCAAAGAGGAATTCATCGAGATTTTCGTCGACACGCCGCTTGAGGAGTGCATTGCGCGCGATCCCAAGGGCCTTTACAGGCGAGCGCTCGCTGGAGAGATTCCGAATTTCACTGGCATCGATCAAAGCTATGAGCCGCCAGAGGCGCCCGAGCTTATCGTCGGACGCGACAATCAGACGGCTGAGCTGGCGGCGGCGCAGATCATCGGCTTTCTCAAAGCGCGCGGCCTCATCGACCATATCGATGATCTTGGCGGCGATTGGTCGATCTGAAGGACTTCACCCAAGGTCCGTCCGGTGCCAGCTTGCCTCAATAGAGACCGGGAATCAGCCGTGACGTGTGTGCGCGATAGGCATCGTACTCGGCGCCGAACTCCGTGCGCAGTAGCGCCTCTTCCGCGCGAATGCGCGCGATGAGCGGCGGGATAGTGAGCGCCGTGAGCAAGAGGCCGACGCCCGAACGGAAAGCGAGAGCCCATCCCAATGCGTTGATGAGCAGGCCGAGGTAGCTCGGGTGGCGGATGACACTGTAAATACCCCCTGTGACCAGCGTATGCCCGGGCTGGATGGCGACGAGCCCGCTGAACCGGTGCCCGAGCACAAACACCGGCCACATCCGCAGCACGCCGCCGGCGGCAAAGAGAAAGACGCCAAGCCAGCGAACGGTGTCGCCATCAAGGGTCCAGAACCCTATCCGGTCTGTGTAGGCAGGGAGAAAGGCGGCCAGCAGTCCGATTACCGCGAAAGCGGCGAAGACCCAGCGGTTGCCCCGGTCCTCACGCTTGCCGGGGCTCAGATTTGCGCGGGTGAAGAGGGCTGCGCCGGATAATAGCGCAAGAACAATCGTAACGGCGATGAGGGCGGGGTGAGAGAAGAAGGCGGCAAATCCGCCCCAGCCGAGAATGGCGAGCCCAAGATAGGCAAGGGTCATCGCTGTTGTGAAGAAGGCTAATCGGAGGGTAATCGCCACGGCTCTCGTCTCGGTGGCTGCTCTTTCGCGTATCTTATCCCTTGACCGGTCTTGCCGCAACGCTGCGCGATCAACGATCCTGTGACATAACAGATGCGGCCCGAATTCCATATTCGGGAGAATCGGAGAATCCATGTCTCTGCAGGAGCTTTTGCGCAAAAAGTCGATTGAGCAGCTTCAATCCGAGACGAGCCGGGCAGGGCATTTCCGGCGGGTGCTTGGACTTTGGCAGCTCACTGCGATCGGCCTTGGCGGGCTCATCGGAGCGGGCATTTTTGTGCTGACAGGCGTTGTCGCCGCCACGCAGGCGGGTCCAGCCGTGTCGCTATCCTTCGTGATCGCCGGCATCGCGAGCGCGGCTGCCGCCCTTTGCTATGCCGAGTTTGCAGGAATGATCCCCGTCGCGGGCAGCGCCTACACCTATGGATACGCCGTGCTTGGCGAAATCATCGCGTGGGTGATCGGCTGGGATCTGCTGCTGGAATATGCGCTGGTGGTCGCGGTCGTATCGATCGGCTGGTCGGCCTATTTGCAAGCCCTGCTCGGCCAGTTTGGCTTGACCCTGCCAAGCTGGGCGATGGGCGCATCAGGAACGGGTCCGGGTCACGTTTTGGATCTTCCGGCGATACTAGGGAGCCTTGCGGTTGCAGGCCTCCTGACGCTGCGCATCGAGTGGGGCGCGCGCTTCAATACGGCGATGGTGATCGTTAAACTTGCCGCGGTCGTTCTCGTCCTCGCCGCTGGCCTGCCTCACGTGCACACCAGCAATTGGCATCCCTTTATGCCCTTTGGTTTCAGCGGCGTGGTCGAAGGGGCTGCCGTCGTCTTTTTTGCGGTTTTCGGTTATGACACTCTCACCACCGCCGCCGAGGAGGCGCGCGACCCCCAGCGACAGCTCCCTCGTGCCGTTTTGCTGTCCCTCGCTGTCTCCCTCACGCTCTATATTGCGATGTCCTTGGTGCTCACGGGCGTCGTCCGCTACGACACTTTGAACAGCGCGGCCCCGGTTGCCGCCGCCTTTACGGCGATTGGTTTGCCCTGGGTGACGCTGCTGGTCTCCGTCGCGGCCGTGACCGGGATCGCCAGCGTCATGCTCGCCTTCATGCTCGCCTGCGCCCGCATTTGGTTCGCCATGAGCCGCGACGGGCTGCTTCCCGCATGGTTCGCGAAGGTCCATCCGCGTTTCCGCACACCTCACCGTCCGACGCTGATCGCGGGAGGATTGACGGCGCTCGTCGCGGGTTTCTTCCCGATCAAGGAGGTTGCCGAGCTGGTCAATATCGGAACGCTTTCGGCTTTTGTGATTATCTGCCTCTCGGTCATCGTGCTAAGGAGAACGAGGCCCGACGTCACGCGCACGTTCCGGACACCTTTTGTGCCCTGGATACCGCTGGCTGGCGTCGGCTTCTCGCTTTGGTTGTTGTCAAAGCTCCCTGCGGTCGCCTGGGAAAGGTTCCTTGTCTGGATGGCGCTAGGCTTTCTGCTTTACTTTTCCTTCGGCCGCCGGCACAGCCTTCTCGCAAAGAGCAGACCGATCGAAGGGAAAGCGCGCAGCAATGTCCAAAGCCGCTAGGCAATGCTGGCCGCTCACGACCGCAGCGGTTGAGCAAGGTCAAAGACGGCGTGCAAAATAATCCCTATGCGAGGGGCTCAAATTTCTGAAGCGAGTGTGCCAACATGCAAATCAAGAGCGTCTTCCTTGGGCTGAGCTTCGATGAGATAACCCCGGATGCTCCCGATCAATGCCACGCCGCCGAACGCTACGCCGTGGCGCTTTGCTCGCAGGAGCAAGCCCATCTTTCGGTTTTCATGGCAACGCCAACTTTTCAGATTCCAAGCGCCGAGTTCATTCCGCTCACCCACGCATTTGTCGATGAGATCAATGCGAAGCGCCGGGCACATGCCGAGGACGCCGAAAAGAGAATAACAAGCGCCACAACGATCGCAGGCGTTACCGCGGAGTTCCATCTCCTTGAGGGTTCTTATTCGGATACCCGCGATCGCCTCGCCGCAGCCGCCAGACTGAGCGACATCGTCATTTTGGCACGGCCGACCTACGGAATTTCCGTCGATCGGGACGTGACCCAAGCGATGCTTTTCACTTCCGGCCGGCCGGTGATCGCCGTTCCCCCTCTTTGGGACCGGGAACCAAGCATCCAGAATGTCCTGGTTGCCTGGGATGGAGGTGCAAGAGCGGCCCGCGCGGTCGGAGACGCCATGCCTTTGCTCACGCGGGCTGGGCAGATCGAAATTCTGTGTGTCTCCTCAGATGTTTCAAAGAGCATCGATGGGGCGGATCTGGCCGCTCACCTTGCGCGCCACTGCAAGAGAGTGAGGGTCACAGCTCTCCAAAAGCAACATGGTGATGTCGCCAAAGCCCTCTGCGCTCATGCGGCAGCAACCAAGGCGGATTTGCTGGTCATGGGCGCCTACGCGCACTCCAGGCTATTGGAAATGGTGCTGGGCGGGGTGACCAGCGCCATGCTTGCCGAGGCGGAGCTGCCGGTTTTCCTCTCACATTGAGGGTGTGCAGCCCTGCGAGATCAGGGGCTAGAAAAGCCCCGTGACCTTTCCATCATCGTCGAGATCGATCTTGGTTGCCGCCGGCACCTTCGGCAGGCCGGGCATGGTCATGATCTCGCCACACACCATGACGATGAACTCCGCGCCAGCAGCGAGCCGGACTTCGCGAATATTGATCTCGTGGCCTGACGGCGCACCACGCAGACTTGCATCGGTTGAGAAGGAATATTGGGTTTTTGCGATGCAAACGGGATAATGGCCGTAACCGCCATCTTGAAGCTTTTTGATCTGCCCGCGAACCTTCGATTCGGCGGTGACCTTGCTTGCGCCATAGAGCTTCGTGGCGACCGCCGTCACTTTGTCCCAAAGCGGCACTTCGTCATTGTAAACGAACTGGAAATCCACCGGCACTTTGTCGACCATATCGACGACCGTGCGGGCGAGCTCCTCGGCGCCCTTGCCGCCTTCCGCCCAGTGACGGCACACAATAATCGGGGCCTCGTGATGTGCCATTTTCTTCTTCAACAGATCGATCTCGGCATCGGTGTCGAAAGTGAAATGATTGATCGCGACAATGCAGGGCAGCCCATAATGGATGCGTATGTTGTTGACATGGCGCTCCAGATTGGCAACGCCCTTTGACAAGGCGTCGAGGTTCTCCGTGTTGAGCTCCTTGAGCTCGACGCCGCCGTGATATTTGAGAGCGCGGATGGTCGCGACAATCACCACCACCTGTGGGCGCAGGCCAGACTTGCGGCATTTGATGTCGATGAATTTCTCGGCGCCAAGATCGGCGCCGAAGCCGGCTTCGGTCACCACATAATCGGAAAGTTTGAGCGCGGTTTTGGTGGCAAGCACGGAGTTGCAGCCATGCGCGATATTGGCGAAAGGCCCGCCATGAATGAAGGCTGGGTTGTTTTCGAGCGTTTGCACAAGGTTTGGCTTAAGGGCATTCTTCAAAAGCACCGCCATCGCGCCATGCGCCTGCAAATCGGCCGCATGAATGGGCTTTTGGTCCCGTGTATAGCCAATCACGATGCGTCCGAGCCGGTCCTTCAAATCCTTGATCGAGGTGGCAAGGCAAAAGATCGCCATGATTTCGGAGGCGACGACAATGTCGAATCCATCCTCGCGCGGATAGCCATTGCCGACGCCGCCCAGGCCAATGGTGATCTGGCGCAAGGCACGATCGTTCATATCGATCACGCGTTTCCAGGCGATGCGCCGTACGTCGAAGCCCAGCTCATTGCCTTGATGGATATGGTTGTCGATCATCGCGGAGAGAAGATTGTGGGCAAGCCCGATCGCGCCAAAATCGCCCGTGAAATGCAGGTTGATGTCCTCCATTGGAACAACCTGGGCATAGCCGCCGCCAGCCGCGCCACCCTTCATTCCGAAAACAGGGCCCAAGGAAGGCTCGCGCAGACAAATGGAGGCGTTCTTGCCGATCCGGTTCAGCGCGTCACCGAGGCCGACCGTGGTGGTCGTCTTGCCTTCCCCAGCCGGGGTCGGGCTGATCGCCGTCACAAGGATGAGTTTGCCGTCCGGCCGGTCCTTGAGGCTGTCGACATAATCCAACGAAACCTTGGCTTTGTACCAGCCATAAGGCTCAAGGTGCTCATCCCCGATGCCGAGTTTTTCCTGCGCCACCTCGCTGATCCGGCGCATGTGGGCCTGCTGAGCAATTTCGATATCGGCCGGCATGGTTCCTCCACTCGAAGCCGTTGTTAGGCTTCCACCACATTTTGCGGCTTGCCCGCCGCATATGCATCAATGTTGTCGATGAGCTGGTCGGCGAGAACCTGCATGGCCTCGCGGCTCGCCCAAGCGACATGCGGCGTGATGATAAAATTCGGCAGCCGCAAATCCAGCAGAATATTGCCTTGCTTGGGGGGCTCGACTGTCAACACATCAAAGCCAGCGCCGCCAATGGTCTTATTGGTCAGCGCCTCGGCGAGGGCTTCCTCATCGACAAGGCCGCCACGGCCGGTGTTGATCAAAATCGCATCCTTTTTCATGCGCTTCAGCTCACGCGCGCCGATCATGTTCTTTGTCTGCGGCGTTAGCGGCAGATGCAAAGTGATGATGTCGCTATCGGACAGCAAGGTCTCGAAATCCGTCAGGCCCGGCTGCTCGAAGATGTCATAGGCCAGAACCTTCTGGCCAAAAGCCTCGGCGATCCGGCCGACTGATTTGCCGATCGCGCCATAGCCGACGATGCCAATTGTCGAGCCGCTCATGTCGCGGATGGGATGGTCGAAGAAACAGAATTGATCGCACTCCTGCCAACGCCCGGCCCGCACATCATCGCGATAGGCAAAGAGGTTGCGGCGAAGCGCGAAGGCCAGCGCAAAGACATGTTCCGGAACCGTGTTGTAGGCGTAATTACGAATGTTCGAAACGACGATCCCATGCGCCTTGCAATAGGCTTTGTCCACGACGTCGGTGCCGGTGGCGGCGACCGCGATCAATTTAAGGTTGGGAAGCCGCGCAAGCGTTGGTTCGCGCATTGGAACCTTGTTGATGATTGCGATGGTCGCATTCTCGAGGCGATCGACAATCTGATCCGACGAGGTGACAGCATATTCCTTATAGCTATGGGGGAAGTTCGGCTTGCGCAGATTGGCTTCGAGAGTCGAGCGGTCGAGAAAGACGATCGAGTGCTGCACGGCGTGATCTTTCTTTGATTCGATTGGTCCCAAAGTCCTAGACCCCGATCGCTTCCGATCGAATCACTCAAGTCTCAGTGACTTTGTTCTCGCGCGTGATTGCCCAAAAGTCCGCAACTCTTAGGGTCATGCTCTGGGCAGATATTAAAGTGGAATGTCCAACTCTGACCGCTTCAAGGTAAGCGCTCAAGGTCTCAATCTTTTCATCGCACGATCTATTCAAACCCTGGAAGAGCGTGCTTTCGCGAAGACTTTGGGCCTTGCGCCTCGGGCGTGAAGCTTTCACGCCGCAAGTCACCCAGTGGCAAAGATCGCCACGTGACCAACGCCGCCACGAAGGCGGCGTGATCACTTGTGTTGGTGCAAGGCGTCAGTCGTTGAGAACACCTTCGGGATGCAATTCCGCGAAATGCTCCTGGCTCGTCGGCTTCTTTTCCTTTGCCATGATCGTCGAGCGGAAATGCTCTTGGGCGGCCGCGACCCCGCTGCCGAGCTTAACGTCGATGCCGACATCGCGCATCGCCATTTCCGCCCCGGAAATCGCGCCAAGCACCATGAGATCGTTGAGATCACCGAGATGGCCGATCCGGAAAACCTTGCCAGCAACTTGGGAAAGGCCCGCGCCGAGCGACAGATTGTAGCGACGGAAAGCGGCGTCGATGACATCGGCGCCGTTGAAGCCCGGCGGAACGACGATCGCAGTCACCGTATCGGAATACCATTTCGGCTCTTTGGCGCAGGGCTGCAGTCCCCAAGCCTTGACAGCCGCGCGCACGCCGGTTGCCAGAACGTTGTGGCGCTCGAAAACACGCTCGAGTTTTTCTTCAAACAGGATTCTAAGGGATTCGCGCAGGCCATACAGCATCGGCAGTGCCGGCGTGTAGGGGAAATAGCCCGTCGCATTGGCCTTGATCATATCGCCGAAATCGAAATAGACGCGCTTGAGACCGGCGCCCTTATAGGCCGCGAGCGCGCGGGGGCTTGCGCAAACAATGCCGAGTCCGGCAGGCAGCATCAGGCCCTTTTGCGAGCCGGCAACGGCAAGATCGACCCGCCATTCATCCATGCGGAAATCAATGCTTCCGATCGAGCTCACGCCATCGACATAAAGCAGCGCTGGGTGGCTGGCGGCGTCCATTGCTTTACGCACCGCGCCGATATCGCTTGTGACACCGGTCGCGGTCTCGTTTTGCACGGCGAGAACGGCCTTGATCTTGTGGCTCTTATCCTCACGCAGGATGGATTCGATCTTGTCCGGCTTGACGCCCGTCCCCCATTCTTCTTCGAGAACTTGAACGTCAAGACCGAGCCGCTGCGCCAGATCGATCCACAAATGGCTGAACTGACCGAACCGCGAGGCCAGTACTTTGTCGCCAGGAGAGAGCGTGTTGCAGAGCGAGGCCTCCCAGGCGCCGGTGCCGGACGAGGGGAAAATAAAAACCTGTCCGTCGGTGCTCTTGAAGACCTTCTTCAAATCCTGAAACAGCGGCAGCGTAAGCTCCGGAAACTTCGAGGAGCGATGGTCTTCCATCGCCACCACCATGGCCCGGGTGACGCGGTCAGGGACATTGGTTGGTCCTGGAACGAAAAGAAAGTGGCGGCCCGCCATATTAACTCCTCCGTTTGTGTGCTGGGTTTCACTATTAACAAAATCATCGGCTAAAGCGCAACCGCCGTGGCCGCGCCCAAGATTTTCCTCTTCATAGACCAAGATCATCGAGACGGAAACGGGGTTCGCGCGAAAGGACCGCACGAGACAAAACTGTGGCTTTAAATGGAACCGCCACGCTTAGCTCAATCAACGCCGTTTCAACTTGGATCGCGGTCTCTGTCTCCTTCGTTTGCTTCCTCACAGCATCCTGCTGCATGACGTCATTTGATGCCGTCGAAGACCTCACCGAGCTTGCGAGACTTCAGGCCCAGTAATCAAGATAGCGCGGAAGTCATTCACATTGGTGAGGGTTGGCCCGGTGACGACCAGATCGCCAAGCGCCGAAAAAAAACCATAGCCGTCATTGTTCGCGAGCATGGCCTTTGCCGAGATGCCGGCCGCCGCCGCACGGGCAAGGCTGTCGGGGCCAATGAGCGCGCCCGCATTGTCCTCCGTGCCGTCGATCCCATCGGTGTCGCCGGCGAAGGCATAGATGCCTGGATGACCCTCCAGGGCAACGGCAAGCGCCAGCAGGAACTCCGCGTTGCGGCCGCCGCGGCCGGTCCCACGCACGGTGACGGTGGTCTCGCCGCCTGAGATAAGGACGCATGGGGGCTGAGCGGGCTGGCCAAAATCATAGGATTGGCGGGCGATGGCCGCATGCACCAAAGCGACGTCGCGCGCCTCGCCCTCGATTGCGTTCGCGAGAATGAGCGGGGTGATGCCAGCCTTGTGGGCGACTTCGGCGGCGGCTTCAAGCGACATTTGCGGCGTCGCGATCATCACATTGGCAACACCCGCGAGCCGCGGATCGCCAGGCTTCAAAGTCTCGGCGAAGGCCGAACCGAGATAATTGCGAACGTTGTCTGGCACGGCGATGGCGTATTTCTGAAGAATCGCCAATGCCTCGGCGGTGGTGGTTGGGTCGGCAACGGTCGGCCCCGAGGCAATCACGCAAGGATCATCGCCCGGCACGTCCGAGATCATAAGGCTCACCACCCGCGCGGGTGCGGCGGCCGCCGCGAGCTTGCCGCCCTTGATGGCCGACAAATGCCGGCGCACGCAGTTCATTTCCGAAATGGTCGCACCGCTCTTCAACAGGGCCTTGTTGATGGCCTGTTTGTCGGCGAGCGATATGCCATCGGCAGGAAGCGCCAACAGCGCGGAACCGCCACCCGAGATGAGGCAAAGCACAAGGTCGTCGGCCGTAAGGCCCTTCACCATCGCGAGAATGCGTTTGGCGGCTTCCTGCCCGGCGGCATCGGGGACCGGATGGCTCGCCTCCACGACTTCGATGCGTTGGCAGGGCATGCCGTGACCGTAGCGTGTCACGACGAGGCCCTCGAGCGGACCCTGCCAATGATCCTCGACCGCCTTGGCCATCGCACCAGCGGCCTTGCCCGCGCCGACAACGATGGCGCGGCCTTTTGGCCGGGGCGGAAGATGCGGGGGCAAGCACTTGCCGGGCAGAGCCGCGCCAACCGCTGCGTCGAACATGTTGCGAAGCAGCGAAAGCGGATCGCTTTTCATTGCGTTTTGCACTTCTTTCCAAATCACTGTCGGGGTGACAACCACGATGTCTCTGGGCGGCCCACATGCACCGTCCAAAGGTCTCGATCGCAATCAAATCCGCGGCTTGGGGCGCGCCCCTGACCCCTCGGAGCAAGGCAATGCGCGCGCCGGCACACGCTTTTCCAGCGATGCCGTTACATACTCACAAATGCGAGGCTTTCAACCATTTTCTAGGCCAAGCGCCGGCGGCAAGCTTGATGAAAGCTCCAGACTCGATGAAAAAGCTTCGTGGGAGCGGGATGCGGCTTTTTTGCAGTGCGGGTTTGCAGTGCATGCAGTCTCTCGCGATTTTCATTGCGATGCGGAGCGTGAATTGACGCGGAGATTGAACGCACGGATTGATATGCGCCGCCATGATCTTGCGCAATTGACGCTGGGGTGCCAATGGAGGGTTGCTAAGGGGCAAATTTGGCAATAAGCCTTCCCTATAAATATGGATAGGCCTGCTGGGACCAACAGCTTTCATGGATCAAGTGACAAGCTGGGTGGCTTAGAAGGGCAACCGGGCGGGCAGCGCAGGTTGGAGCGGTCAGAGGCTGCAAGGAGGGGTATTTGGATATTCATGAGTATCAAGCCAAGGAAATTTTGGCGAATTTCGGCGTCGCGACGCCACAAGGGGCGGTCGCCTACAGTCCCGAGCAGGCGGTCTATTGCGCGACGGAACTTGGCGGCTGGCATTGGGCCGTGAAGGCGCAAATCCATTCCGGCGGCCGCGGCAAGGCGGGCGGCGTCAAGCTCTGCAAGACTTACAATGAGGTGCGCGCCGCAGCGAGTGAGCTTCTCGGCAAGACCCTCGTGACCAATCAGACGGGTCCCGAAGGTAAAGTCGTGCAGCGCGTCTATATCGAAGTTGCCGAACCCTTCGAGCGCGAGATCTACCTTGGCTTGGTTCTCGACCGGAAGGTCGAGCGGGTACGGGTCATCGCATCGCGTTTCGGTGGAATGGAAATCGAAGAAATCGCCAAGGAGCACCCCGAAGAGATCCTGCAAGTGGTGGTCGAGCCGGCGGTCGGACTTCAACCTTTCGAGGCGCGCGAAATCGCCTTTGGCCTGGGTCTTACTTTGAAGCAGGTGAGCCGGGCTGTAAGCAGCATCCTCGGCTGCTACCGCGCGTTCCGCGATCTCGATGCCACCATGGTCGAGATCAATCCGCTGGTCATTACCAAGGATGACCGGGTCCTCGCCCTCGATGCTAAGATGTCGTTCGACGATAATGCGCTGTTCCGGCGCGGCGCCGTCGCCGACATGCGTGATCATTCGCAAGAAGATCCGCGGGAGGTCCAGGCAGCCGAGCATAACCTTAACTATGTCGGCCTCGATGGAAATATCGGCTGCATCGTCAATGGCGCCGGTCTTGCCATGGCAACAATGGACACGATCAAATATGCCGGGGGCAGTCCCGCCAACTTCCTCGACGTGGGCGGCGGTGCCTCCCCAGAGCGGGTTGCCGCGGCATTTCGCCTGGTGCTGTCCGACCGCAATGTCCGGGCGATTCTGGTCAATGTGTTCGCCGGCATCAACAGGTGCGATTGGGTGGCCGAAGGCGTCGTCAAGGCATGCCACGAATTGAAGGTCGATGTTCCCTTGATCGTGCGTCTTTCAGGCACGAATGTTGAGGCCGGGCGCGAAATCATCGACAAGAGCGGCCTGCCGATCATCTCCGCGGATACGCTCGCCGACGCTGCCAAGGCCGCAGTCGACGCCGCCCGCACCGCGCCACAAAGGGACGTTCGCACGGCCTGACTGAGCGAGCCTGGCGCGGTCGCCAGGTCCGCCATTGGACTTATATAAAGCACTCTGAGAAAGGGTGCTTTTTCGTGATTTCCGCCGGCGAAAAGGATCCTCACCTGCGCCGTGAGCTGTTTCAGGGAAGCCTTAAGACATGAGCATTTTGATCGATGAAACAAGCCGTGTCCTCATCCAGGGATTTACCGGCGATAAAGGCACGTTCCATGCCAAGGAGATGATTGCTTACGGCACCAAGGTCGTCGGTGGCGTCACCCCAGGCAAGGGCGGTAGTACCCATCTTGGCCTGCCTGTCTTCAACACCGTCAAGGAAGCGGTGAAGCAAACGGGCGCAACTCACACCATCACCTTTGTCGCGCCGGCTTTCTGCGCCGACGCGATCATGGAGGCGGCCGACGCAGGGATCAAGCTCGTATGCTCGATCACCGACGGGATTCCGGCGCAAGACATGATGCGGGTGAAGCGTTATCTCCTGCGCTACCAGCGTGAACATCGCACATTGATGGTTGGACCAAATTGCGCCGGCATCATCAGCCCTGGCAAGGCGATGCTCGGGATCATGCCTGGCCATATCTATGTGCGCGGCTCCGTCGGCATTGTTTCGCGGTCGGGGACGCTCGGTTACGAAGCTGCTGCGCAGATGAAGGACCTTGGGATCGGCATCACGACAAGCGTCGGCATCGGCGGCGATCCGATCAATGGCAGTTCATTTCTCGATCACTTGGTGCTTTTCGAACGCGATCCGGAAACCAAAGCGGTCATGATGATCGGCGAGATCGGCGGTCCGCAGGAAGCGGAGGCGGCAGCATGGATCAAGAGCCATATGACGAAGCCCGTTGTCGGCTATGTCGCAGGTCTCACTGCGCCAAAGGGCCGCCGCATGGGTCACGCCGGCGCGATCATCTCGGCAAGCGGCGATAGTGCTGCTGAAAAGGCGGAAATCATGAAATCCTACGGACTCACCGTGGCGCCGAGCCCGAGCGAACTCGGCTCGACCATGGCGAAGCTCTTGGCGCATTAGCTCGCCGCTCTAATTCAATGACTTTGGAGCATATTGTCAAAAGAGCCTGTCAATCTTTTACGACATGCGCCGAGGGCCGCCGCGATGAGCTTACACGACCGCGCAACTTTCCCGTCTTTGGAGGCAAATGCTCATTTTCCGTCGCTGTGTCATTAGACATTTAAAGACCAATGAATCGGCGCCGGGGTGTCTTGGGGACAGCTTATGACTGGGTTCAGGGCCGGCCGCCAAGGAGTCGAAACCGGCAACGCGCCTGGAAACATTCAGGCGGCGCTGGACGGCGAGGAAACCGCGGACATATTGTTTGAGCTGCTGGCGAATGTCGTGGATCGCCAGCACCCGAGGGTTGCTGCGATCCTGCGGGGAAAACCCGAACCTGGCGATTTCGCGCCGGAGTTGCTCGCCCGTGTGTTCCAGGCTCATGGAATCTGGTTCCAGCTGCTTGCAATCGTCGAACAGCACACCGCGATGAGGCTGCGCCGCCAAACCGAGCGCGTGCGCGGCGAAACGGCGGCCCCAGGGACATTCGCCAATCTCATCGCCGAGGCCGCCAATCAAGGCACCAGCGCGCAGGAGCTGCATCGTCTTCTCGCCACGACACGCGTCCGGCCAGTCATCACCGCCCACCCGACGGAAGCAAAGCGGGTGACGGTTCTTGAAAAACATCGTCGCATCTACCGGTTGCTGGTCGACCTTGAACAGCCACGGTGGACCTTGCGAGAACGCGCTGGGATCATTGGCAAGCTGCGTGATGAGATTGCGCTGCTTTGGATGACGGGGGAACTGCGGCTCGAGAAACCGACGGTCGATCAGGAAGTCGCTTGGGGTCTGCATTTCTTTCACGAAACGCTGTTCGATGGGGTCCCCGATCTTTTGAAGAAGCTCGATCGAGCGCTCGAGCAATTCTATCCTGGCGAACAACCCACGCTCACGCCGTTTTTTCAATTTGGCTCATGGATCGGCGGCGACCGCGACGGCAATCCATTCGTCACCAACGAAGTCACGCGCCGCGCCCTGAGGCAAAATGCGCTGGCGAGTCTGCGCCACTATGAGCAGCACTTGTTCTCGCTGTTGCAAGGGATGTCGATTGCGGAGCGCGCTTTGCCACCTTCAGTGCAATTCCGGACGGCGCTCGCGAGCGCCCTCGCCAAGAGTCCGGAAGGGCCGATGATCGCCCAGCGCAACCCCGGCGAGCCTTATCGGCAGTTTCTCTGCTGTATGCTGCACAAATTGCAGCTTACGATCGCGCGCACCGAAGGCGAAAATGCCCTCGCCACTGGTTACTCCAACGCGGATGAGTTGATCGCCGATCTGCGGACAATCGAAGATGCGCTGATTGAAGGGGGCTGCGACGACCTCGCGAAAGATCTCGTGCGGCCGGTCCGCGCGGCGGTGGAAATCTTCCGCTTCCGCACAGTGAGGCTCGATCTTCGCGAGAATACCACGCGCTTGACCCAGACCTTGGAGGCCTTGTGGCGCGCAAATGCCGGTCAGACCGGCGGCACGCCGCCAGCTCCTTCATCAGAGGCGTGCAAAAGCTGGATCATGGCGGAGCTTGCCCGGCCGCTTCCGGCAAAGCGCGTCCGGCCGGAGTTGCCGCCGGAGGCGCTCGAGACGCTCGGCATGTTCGAGCTTGCGACTGACAAAGCCAAGGAATTCGACCGGGAAGCCTTCGGCTGCTTTATTCTGAGCATGACCCGGTCGGTGGCCGATATCCTCGGCGCCTATCTCCTCGCAAAGGAAGCCGGCCTTTTCCTTGACGCGGCGGGCGTCGAGACCTGCACCTTGCCGATCGTGCCGCTCTTTGAAACCATCGCCGACTTGCGTGCCGCCCCAGGCATCATGCGGGAGCTTCTCTCGCTGCCGGTTGTCCGGCGCAGCGCCCGCGCCCAGGGCGGCGTTCAGGAAGTCATGATCGGCTATTCGGATTCGAACAAGGATGGCGGATTTTTATCCTCGAACTGGGAATTGGCGAAAGCACAGACCCGGCTGACAAAAGTTGGACTTGAATGCGGAATTCCGATTGCGTTTTTCCACGGCCGGGGCGGTTCTGTCAGCCGGGGAGGGGTGCCGGCCACGCAGGCGGTCGCGGCGCAGCCTGCAGGTTCGATTAATGGCCGTTTCCGGGTGACCGAACAGGGTGAGGTGGTTTCGTTCAAATATGCCAATCGCGGTACCGCCGCCTATCAGATGGAAGTTCTGGGAAGCGCCGTGCTTCAGCATGCCCTTACGTCGGAGCGGGAGGAAGCCCTGGTCCCGAGGGCGGAATTCGACGAAGCAATGGAAGCGCTTTCGGGCGCCGCCTATGCGGCTTATGCGGCGTTTATCACGCAACCGGATCTCTTGACTTATTTTCAGGCGGCAAGTCCGCTCGAGGAGATCTCCCTCCTGAATATCGGTTCGCGGCCGGCTCGCCGTTTTGGCGCGCGGTCGCTTGGTGACCTGCGCGCAATTCCCTTTGTGTTCGCCTGGTCGCAAAACCGCCATGCCGTCACCGGCTGGTATGGCGTGGGGAGCGGTATTGCGAATTTCCTTGCCGTGCGCAAGGAGCGCGGCGAGGCGCTGCTGCGGCGCATGTTCGCCGAGTCGCGTCTGTTCCGGCTGATTATCGGTGAGGTCGAAAAAACTCTCTGCCTCGTCGATCTCAAAATCGCCCGCGAATACGCTGGCCTTGTTGCCGATGCCGCCAAGCGCGACGCCATCTTTGCGTTGATCGAGGAGGAGTTCGCTCTCACCTGCGACATGATCCTGCGGATCAGCAAGGAACGCGAGATTGGCGAAAGATTCCCAGCCTATCGCGCCCGTCTCGCGCATCGTCTGCCGACAATTAATCAGGTCAACCGCGATCAAGTCGAACTCTTGCGGCGCTTCCGCGCCTGCCAAACGGAAGAGGCAATGGAGGCCTATAAGTCGAATCTTTTGCTGTCGATCAATTGTATCGCGAGCGGTCTTGGCGCTACGGGCTGAACCGGGCTACGAATATGAACCGCCGCATGAACATCAACGCTAAGATAGAGAGGGGAACAAGGCATGAGTTTCACGATCATTGAACAGGCGACGCCGCGTCTGCATCGCTCCGAACTGGCGGTTCCAGGATCCAATCCAGCTTTGTTCGAAAAGGCCGCCAAGGGAGCCGCGGACATCATCTTTCTCGATGTCGAAGACGCCGTTGCTCCCGACGATAAGGAACAGGCCCGCAAGAATATCATCGCCGCCCTAAACGACATCGATTGGGGCACGAAGACCATGATGGTGCGCATCAATGGTCTCGATACGCATTACATGTACCGGGATGTCGTCGATATCGTCGAGGCTTGCCCACGCCTTGACATGATTTTGATCCCCAAGGCGGGTGTTGCGGCGGACGTCTATGCGGTCGACATGCTCGTCACCCAGATTGAGACAGCGAAGAAACGCGAGAAGCGCATTGGCTTCGAGGTCTTGATCGAGACCGCGCTCGGCATGGCCAATGTCGAGGCGATCGCGCAATCGAGCCGCCGGCTCGAGGCCATGTCCTTCGGTGTCGCTGATTATGCGGCCTCGACCAGAGCGCGCACCACGGTGATCGGCGGCGTCAATCCGGATTACGGCGTCCTCACGGATAAGGATGCTGCGGGCAACCGTGCTTATTACTGGGCCGATCAATGGCATGCGGCGCAGACGCGCATGCTGGTCGCCTGCCGCGCTTATGGCTTGCGTCCCATCGATGGTCCATTCGGGGATTTCTCGGATGCGGACGGCTATATCGCGGCGGCGAAGCGCGCCGCCGTGCTTGGCTATGAGGGAAAATGGGCGATCCACCCCTCGCAAATCGAACTCGCCAATGAGGTCTTCACGCCGTCCGAAGCCGAGGTCACCAAAGCGCGCCGCATCGTGAGCGCGATGGCTGATGCCGCCAAGGCCGGAAAGGGCGCGGTGTCGCTCGACGGGCGACTCATCGATATCGCCAGCATCAGGATGGCCGAGGCACTTTTGAAAAAGGCGGAAGCCATCGGCGTCGCCGCGTAATTTCTGCGGCGTGATTTGAGTGTTGGCCGGCCGGTGCGTGCCCGGCTTCGGTCCGGGCAGGCACGGATCGCCTCGTTTGGCGCGGCTGATCTTTCAGCCATCAGTTTTGACCGGTTTCAAGGTCCAATCGGACAAAAATGTTTCACGTGAAACGTTTTGGTCCGATTGACGCTCCGTGCAAATGCACTTTCGCAAGGCGGCGCGAGGTACGGCGCGGCGATTTGGGGCAAGCGCAATTCTGCGATAGGTTTAAACTTTGCGCTTGTGATTTTTGAAATCTTTCCTCGCTGGGCACCTCCCACCGACATGGCCAGCATAGGATGGCCGAGGCGCTGACAACCGGAGCCGCCGGGATACCGGCGCGGCATAGGCGCAGTTTGAATTTCCGCCCTGGGTCATGGAGAGAAGAACTCGCGGCGAGCATATCTCGTCCGCATCGCCTCAATCAGCGGAATTCCTAAGTGCGGCCGAGCGGGTCCAAGTCGCGCCACGAGCCGTCATTCGAGCGCGCCTGGGGAATGTCCCGGTTGGGCCGGGAGCGGACCGACCGCTTAGAGTGGCAAGCGCGAGAAGCGGATGCTCGTTCATCCACAGGGGTAACAGCCAACACCTGGACCTGCTATTATCATTCGGGTCGGCCGAAGCAACGCATGTCGACGGTGAGCGCAAGGCTAACCGTTACGCTTCACCGTGCGTTCCCCGAAGGCGAACTTTCCGGCTTTGCTGATATCGACCATGCATGTAGCCGAGCAAGAAGCCGAAGGGGCAGAGGAGAGCTAACGTCGACATGTGGCCAGCGCGACCTGATCAACGGCGTCTGGGCCGTCGGCGAGCGGCGGAAGCCCTGTCGCGTAGAAATCATCTGGCCCGACGGCATCAAACCCAATTTTGCCCATACCTGCATCGGTCATGGCCGCTAGCACGTCGCGCTGCTCGTCTGTCAGTCGATCGGACTTTGTCCGCACGACGAAGCCTCCAATCAAATCGCAGATTTGGAGCGATGAAAGCAGCTTCGAGTCGCCAGGCGTCGTGGACTTCACCCGCAGCGGAAAGCGAATGGACTTTGGTCCAACCCTTACCACCGCGCCCGACGCAGACATGCTGCTGACCAAATCCCAAATCTCGTTTCTATCGAAAAAGTGAGTCGACTGGTCATGCACAACGTCGAAATCTTCGTCGTGATGAGCACGCCACCAGCCCACGGACGAGACAACGCTGGTGACATGGAGGTCGTCGCGTCCTTTAAAGTCGGCGAGTGTATGATGATTTTCGAACTCCTTCGCGCCAGCGGCAAAATATTCCATAAAATGGCCTACAAGAGGAAGATCCGCATTGGCGATTTCCCGGTATTGATGCTGCATCTCTACGAGCGTTGACTTCGAGGGATCCTGAGTGAACGCATAATATATCGATGTCACTTTCTCCAGCAGCTCTTCGTTATCGTCGCGCTTGCTGAAGGCCAGATGGCATAAATTCGCATATGACCGTGCGTAGTCGTCCTTATACCAATCATAGCCGCGTTCATGAAACATCGGCTCAACCAACCAATCGATGAGTCGGCAGAGTAGCGCGAACCTTTTGTCCATTAGAAAACAGAAGAAGCGATTGGGTTGAGAACCAACCGTTTTTGCGAAGTCGATCAATGCCTTGTAGTTTGAAGTGCTCCTGAAGAGCTTCTTGAACTTTATGTCCTGGCCGATATGACGAGGGAAATGCCTTTTCAGGATCACGAGAGCGTCTGCCTCGACCAAATCCGTGCTGCCGACACTAAAAAACTTCTGTTGCGGATCAAGGAGGTTGAGACCAGTGTTTCCGCTTTCGTCAAAGAAAATTGTCTTGTTCATTCAGGCACTCATCAATTTTACGCTCACGACCTAGTCCGAACGCCCCTCGTGGAAACTCACCGCCGGCGGAGATCGTCACCTTGGTCGTGGCCGCTCCGACGCGATTATATGGTGTTGCTGGTCAAAAGGCGCAAGCGATCGGCAGCGCGTGCGTCCAGAAGGGCTTGCAAGGTTCGACGCGATTCTAGTGGCAAGACATCCTGAGCGTCGCCCTTCAATCGTTAGAATACCGTCTTCCATCGATGATCGAGTGGATCGTCGGCCTCCGCTATTGAAACGACCGCTTCCGCGGTGGGCGTCGAATGATCGGAATGGCGAGCATGGGCGCAACGCGGACCCCAGTGCGATCAACCTCTCCGTCCGCTACCACCCATCCCGGACCTTTAAATTGTGCCGGCTAAATGCCGGCTTGGGTCAGCCTGAGAAAGACTTGCGGCATATCTCGTCGGCATCGCCTCAATCAGCGGAATTCCTAAGTGCGGCCGAGCGGGTCCAAGTCGCGCCACAAGCCGTCATTCGAGCGCGCCTGGGGAATGTCCCGGTTGGGCCGGAAGCGGAATGGCAGCTTTAGGCCAATAACGCGGGGAACCAGACTACCGCTGTGGGCAAAGGTAGCGACCAGGATGCCTTCGCAGCCCGACGAAATGGCCAGATTGGTGAGGAGGTCGCGAGGAAATGCAGTCTTAACCAGCGTCTCGCGCGGCTTACGCTCAAGCAGAATCGCCGCACGGCGCACACTTTGGCGTCCTCCCAGCTGAGAGCAATCGCATGTCTGAGAGTTTCGTCAAAACCTTGAGGCGCGCAGTCTTGCCGGACGCAGGTGCAATCCTTGCCAACCTACTCGGCTGGATCGAAGAAATATTGCGAGATTCTACCCGCGCTCCAGGCCTCAAGTTCCGATCGCCTCGGGAGCTCATCCGTCTTAGTGCTTAACTCAACCCGAAAGCTGTCTGGTCAAACGGGGTGCACACCAAATTCATTCAGTTTTTTTATCCTTTTTGGGTTTCTTAGTTTTTTTACCACCTTCACCCGGATCCGCCGAGAAATAGGCCTCATATTTATTCGTTTTGCCGCAGAATTCCGCGGCCTCCGGCATGGCCTCACGTTTGACTGTGAGATTGGGCCAGATCTTCACCATGTCGGCGTTGAGCTTGGGAAAAATACCAAGGTTCTTGGCGGTATCGGGCTTGATCGCCTTGGCCGGACATTCCGGCTCGCAAAGACCGCAATCGGTACAGGTCTCGGGATCAATGACCAGCATATTCGCGCCCTCGTAGAAACAATCGACGGGGCAAGGCACCACGCAGTCCGTGAATTTACATTTTATGCAATTATCGAGCACGACATAGGTCATGACTATCTCCTCCTTAAGTCTCCAGCCGTTGAGATTATCAAGTTGCTTTTCTCTTGAGGCCGCCTGAACTCCGCATTCACTCAGCTGCGAGGTGCTCACGCCAGCCCAAGTGACGCAGAGCCCGGTCGATCCATAACTTTGTAAGCTTCTCTTGCACGTTGTTTTGCGAGAGGCGCTGACGAAGGCTGGCGAAATCGACACTATCGAGGGCCTGATCCTGATTGAAGCAAGAGAACACGACCGTCTCGGCTCCATTGACAGGATCTCTATGAAGTTGCAGACATTGTCCGCAGATTTCTTTCATTGCGCATTGCATGGGCGAGTTGATTGATCCGATCGCGCAATGAGACGGCTTCAGCAAATCCTTTAAAACGCCATGCCGCGCCTTCGCCACCGCGTTCATCATGCCGTCGGAACCGATCGCGATAATGCGATCGACCTGGTCAAGCGGGATCGCCGGCGTGCCGAGCTTGCCGGAGCCATAGGCCGCGATCGCTTCGACGATATTGGCGACAATGGACCTATCTTGCGGCCGGGTCGGCTCGAAGCCTGGGGCTTCGTCCGAGCACCAAACGATGACGTCGGCCGCGCGCTCAATTTCTTCGATCTTGTATCGATCGACCAAACGCTTATAGCCGGCAACATAGATAACCTTAGAACCGCCTGCCCGAAGCGCCTGCCCGATCGAGAACAAGAC
Source organism: Methylocella sp. (assembly GCA_035515355.1). Lineage (GTDB taxonomy): Bacteria > Pseudomonadota > Alphaproteobacteria > Rhizobiales > Beijerinckiaceae > Methylocapsa. The sequence goes on along the minus strand of DATJBL010000048.1, from coordinate 3,229 downwards.
CGCGTTGCCGAGGCCGCCGCCGACGAGAAGGGCGGTCTCTCCTGGCGGGGTCTGGGTTGGCTCGCCGGTCGGCCCCATCAAGATGATGGGCTCGCCAGGCTGCAAATGCGCGCAGAGATCCGACGATCCGCCCATTTCCAGCACAATCGTCGACAAAAGACCTTTCTCCTTGTCGACCGAAGCGCCGGTGAGCGCCAAGCCTTCCATCATGAGCGTCGTGCCATCGATGCGCGGCGCCAAAGCCTCGAAATTTTGCAAGCGATAGAATTGCCCCGGCTCGAAGCCACGTGCCGCGAAGGGCGCACTGACAGTCACCTCGACGATATTTGGCGTCAGCCGCTCAACCGATTGGACAGCGGCGCGCATGCCTTCATTCATTGTTTTGACAAGCGCGCCCGGCGCCACGGCCGAGGCCTTTATCGAAGCCAATTTCTGGTTGATGATGGGATAGCCTAATTTGGCGCTCGCCATCGCCTTCACGACATTGCCCGCGAAGCTCGGATGGAGGTCGCCGAAGAAGCTGATCGCCCGTCCATCGGGACGCGCGCTCATCAACACATGAACATCATTCGGCTTGCACGATTTTTCCGGACTGACGGGCGTACCGTCCTCGCCATAGGCTTGGAAGTAACGGCCATCAAGCGCGACATTCTGCGGATCTTCGCGGCCAAGCACTGTGTTCGGCTGGGTTCCCGCCGCCACGATGATCGCACGCGCAAGCAGGGTAAATCGATCACCGCCTTTCGCCGAGACGACCAAAGCCTCTGCCGCCCCGAAGCGGTCGGCCTTAACCTCCTCGGGGGTGAGGCCTTCCGCGAAGCGGATGCCTTCCTGCATGGCCAAGTTCACTTCTTCATGGTTGAGCGTGTAGCTCGGCGAGTCGATGAGACGGCGGCGATAGGCGATCGTCACTCCGCCCCATTGCTCCATCAGTTCGGCAATCTTGGGCTTTGTCCCCGCCGCATGCGCAGCCTTTCGCTCGGCGCGGATAGCCCCGGCGTGGTGGATAAATTCGTCGGCGATCTCAGCCTCAGCCTCGGACCAGATCGAACGCACGACAATGTCGCCATGTTCGGCGATGAGCGTTTCATAGCGAGTAAGGAATTTCTCGACCTGCACCGGATAATAGGCCATGGCCTCCGTGGCGGCGTCGATCGCGGTCAGGCCGCCGCCGATGACGACAACAGGCATGCGGAGCTGCAAGTTTGCGATCGAATCGAACTTCGCGGCGCCGGTCAATTGCAGGGCCATCAGGAAGTCAGACGCCTGCCGGACGCCCGGTACCAAGCCGTTCTTCATCGGAATGACGGTCGGGCGCCCCGCGCCCGCGCAGAGCGCGATGTGATCGAAGCCGAGTTCGAAGGCCTTATCGATGCCAATCGTTCCGCCGAAGCGGACGCCGCCGATCATCGTGAACTGGCTCCGGCGTTCCAGCAACAACCGGATGACCTTCAAAAAGTTTTTATCCCAGCGAACGGTAATGCCATATTCTGCGACGCCGCCGAAGCCTGCGCTGGAGCGGGTTTCCAAGGGTTCGATCAAGGTCTTCACGTCGTAGAGGGGTTCAAATGGAACGCGTTTGCCGAACCGATCGACGCCCGACAAGGCCGGATCGAGCGGTTCGATCTTCAATCCGTCGACTGCGATGACGGTATGACCCTCGTTCATCAAATGATGGGAAAGCGTATAGCCAGCCGGCCCAAGGCCGACGACGAGCACCTTATAATTCGTGGCAGGCTTCAGCACCGGGCGGTTCAGATTGAGCGGGCTCCAACGCGTCAGCAAAGAGTAGATCTCGAAACCCCAAGGCAGGGACAAAAGGTCCTTCAAGTTCTCGGTCTCGACCTGAGGGATGTCGACGGGCTCCTGCTTCTGATAGATGCAGGCCTTCATGCAATCATTGCAGATGCGGTGACCGGTCCCCGCGCACATGGGGTTATCGATCGTTGCGACCGCGATCGCGCCGATCACGAAACCGCTTGCTTTCAATGAATTCATTTCGGAGATTTTTTCTTCGAGCGGACATCCGGCCAGTGGTACCCCAAAGGCAGTGTCCTTGAAGGCGCCGGTCTCGTTATCTTTCAATCCGTGTGAGCAGCTATCCTTGCCCTGTTTGTGGCACCAAATGCAATAGTTCGCCTGATCGAGCGCGCCGCGCATATCCATGCCATGGTCGGTCAGCGCGAAGCCTTCGCGATGCCTGTGATGGTCTTTTGGCAGACGTGCCTGAGTCACGCCGTCGATGACTTCCGTCTCGACCGGCACGAGATGTTCGGCATGGAGCTTATGGGGCACGCGAAACAGCACCGCCGATTTATGCGCGGCCTGGCCGGCTTCGGAAAGCGTCGCCCAGGCCGCGTAGCTCTCGGCCAGTTCGAGCGCCTCTTCGTGGGTTTCATTATCGAGCCAGGATTGCACGTGGCGGGCGTAGCTCAATTCGGTGAGCGGCTCGCCGAAGTAATCTTCGAGTTCCGCCTTAATGGCTGGCCCGTCGATAGCCTCGGCGTCTTCCTTCATGACGCCCTTGACCGCGCGGCGCTGAACGAAGAGACGCTTGACCGAATAGATCGGCGCGAGCTCATTGTGGCGCGCCTGCATCGCCGCGATCTCACTGGAAATGCCAAAGAGACGCCCGATGAAATCCTCAACATGCGGCGCCGCGTCAATGATGAGATCCGACTGCTCTTTGGCGTCGAGCGCGGCGGCGTCCGTGCGCGCGGCGACGAGACGGTTGTGAAGCGCGGCGTCGGTTTCGGCGAGATGTGCGATGAACGCCTGGTCGACCGCTACTACCCCCTCGACTGTATAAAGCTCCTCAAATGTCAAGCCCATTCCAAGTTGTAGCTTATGCGACATACAAAATACCCGTTTTTCCAGAAAGGCGGCTCAATTCCGCGACCAAGGGCTCGAAATGCATCCTGCAAATCAGGATCCATGCAAATCAGGATCCACCACGAGGAAATAGTGCAAATGCAGACGCTTGGGCACAAGTCCAAGGCGTCTCGATAAACCCCGCTGGATAGCCCCTCTGACCTTCGTCGGGGTGTGTATTAAACAAGACAACTCAAATAGCCCGCGCGACGCGTCCTTCACTCACTATTAAGGTTCGAGAGCGCGCCCATACAACGCAAATTGGTGAGGGCGAGTGGAGGGAGCGGACTATCTCACTAGATCACGATGATTTTGGGTCGAGTCGACCCACAATTATGAAACGTGATCGATTCTAAAA
>DATJBL010000047.1:0-3396 GCA_035515355.1 Methylocella sp. | reverse complement strand
TCTCCTGGCCATTGGCGTTCCGACAGAAGCCGCCGAAGCCGACGCGGAGGGCATTGAGCATCACGTGTCCGAGACGACCATCGAGGCCTTCGACCGGTTTCTTCGGGAACGAGTAAGTGTTCGCCGCGCCAGATAGCCCTGGCGATAAAGGCCGCCTGGGTCAGTTTCGTCCGAAACGGCGTTTGTTTCGACGGGGCAGCTTGTCCTTTAACTCCGCGCAATTGGCTGGACCCCAGCCAATTGCGCGGAGCGCCACGAGCAGACGTAACGCCCCCGAGAGAAAATTTCTGAGCCGAGGCGGACTATGCGTAGCCGAGGCCGGACCCCGCGAGCAGGGTAAGGCCGAGCCCGAAAACCAGCAGGGCAGCGAGCAACTCGGCGCCACGCCCGATCATCAGAGCGCGGCGGGAGTCGGGGCCGCTCAGCCGCATAGCCGCACCCTTGGCGAACACGGCAAGTCCGGCGAGGGCTCCAGTGGTAATCGCCGTGCCTACCGCCATGAGCAAGGTGGAGGCGACGCCCGCCGCGAAAAGGCCCTGCGAGAGGGTGAACACCAGCACCAATATCGCGCCCGAACAGGGCCGCAAGCCGGCCGCGACGACTGTTCCTAGGGCATGGGGCCAAGAGAACCCCGCTCCAAGCATTGTTGGGTCAGGAGCGTGCAAATGGCTGCAAGCTGGTCCATGGACATGCGAAGTCTCGACCATCCCTTCAAAGATGAAGCTGCTATGGCTCGGCCCCGAACTGGCCGGCGTAAGCAATTCCGTAAGCAGCGCTCCGCCCTTGGTCCAGATCAGTCGCGCACCCAGCGCCGCCATGGCAGTGTAGCTCGCGATCTCGATGAGCGAGGCTGCATCCGTCATAGGCTTGGCGGTCGCGTTGAAGACTAACGCCGCCACGCCGACGATGGCGATAGCGACCGCCCCCTGGAGCAGCGCGGCGGCCGCCGCGAGGAGAAGTCCCCGACGCAGAGCGGTTTCACTGGCGATCATATAGGACGCGAGCACTGCTTTGCCGTGGCCTGGGCCGGCGGCATGGAAGACTCCATAGGCGAAGCTCGAGAGAGCCAGCGTCCAAAACGCCGATCCGTCGGATTTCAGCGCACGCACGGCCGCCTGCAACTCGACATGGAATTTGCTCTGCCAAGCGAGGATCAATCCGGCCAATCCAGTCGCAGCTGCGGCGCCCTCGCTCCCTCCGACCGCGAAGGGATGGCGCGCGGTTTGCGCCAAAGCCGGCTCTCGCGCGCAGGCCAAGAACAAAACCACGATGGCGAACGCGCCTATCAATCTAGACGATCGAAATGTCATCGGCAGATCACATTGACGCGCGTCGCGAACTTGATCCCGAAGAACGCGCCCGGCGAGAGGCTTTGAAAAAACGCCTCGGTCATCTTCTGCGTTTCGGCGGCGGCGGGGGACTGGGGCTCGACGAAGCTCAGCGAACAGCCCGACGGCGCGCGCGCCAATGTCACTGGGTTTTGTTTCTTGAGCTCAAAGGCAATATAGTAGGTCGGGTCATAGACTTGGAAGGAAAACGGCTTTTGTGCCGCGAGAGGGGTTTCGAGCGGCAGAGTAAAGCGCAGAGTCACGATTTTCTCTTGGTCCACCTCCAGCGTGGCGTCGACCGGGTTCTTGAATTTCAGTTTGACGTTGCCTTGCTTAGCCAAGGTGAAATATTCGGCTTCCGCGAGCGAGTCGACATTGGTCTTGACCAGCGGCGCGAGTTCCTCGCGCGTGGGCGGCTTTCCATCCTTGCCGAGCCCCTGCACCGCGTAAGCCGAATACATTTCGTCGAATATCCAGGTGTGGCGCAGGCCCGTGATCTTGCCGTCCCGCGAGAAGATCACCTCGCTCCCCACGGTGACCCAGACATGCGGATGCGCGGCGGCGGGGGAGGCGCACAGGAGACCGAGGACAATGGGGAGTGATCCGAATCGGGCATCCATATGAACTTCTCCGTTGGAAGGAAGCGCCGCGATGCGCCGCCCACCATGGCTCGACAGACTCCGCTATTTCGAGATCGCCTCGGCGATTCGATCCACATCGTATCGGAACATCTTGGCGTAAGTGGGAGCGGGACCGTCCGCGGCCGAGAGCGACTCGACATAGAGGTCGCCACCCGGCTCCGCTCCGGTCGCGCTTGCAATCTGCTTCACTAGCCGTGGATCATTGGAGTTCTCGAAGAAGTAGACCTTTACGTGTTCCTTCTTGATCTGGTCGATCAGCTTGGCTATGTCGGCGGCCGAGGCCTCGGTTTCGGTGGATATGCCAAGCGGCGACAAAAAGGTCACGCCATATTCCTTGCCAAAATAGCCAAAGGCGTCATGACTTGTCAGAACCTTGCGCTTGTCCTTCGGAACGACGCCGATTTTGGAATGAGCATAAGCGTCGAGATCTTGTAGCTCTTTGGTGTAGCTGGTGGCGTTGGCCTTGAAATAAGCCGAGTCCTCGGGATCCGCCTCCGTAAGCGCCTTTTCGATATTAGTGACCCAGACGACTACATTCGCCGCGCTGTTCCAGACATGCGGATCGGTGACGGTTTTTCCGTTCTCTTCCATTTTGAAAATCTTAATTCCGGTTGAAACAACGATCGGCTTGCCTTTGTAACCGGCAGCCTTTGCGAGCCGCTCGAACCAACTTTCCAACCCTTCTCCGCTGATGAAAGCGATATTCGCATCCTTCAGGCTCCTGGCGTCATCGGGGGAGGGCTCGAACTCATGTGGGTCACCATTAGGCGGCACCAAGCTCTTCACATCGACGTGGTCGCCGCCGACCTGCTTCACGACGTCCGCGAGAATACTGAAGCTAGCGGCAACCTGAAGCGTTTTGGCCGAAGCATCCGTCGTTGCAAAATTCAGGACGACGGATGCGGAAAGCCCGAGAATTAAGCTTGCAGGTTTCATGGGCGTTCTCCTTGTTATTTCAGCCCGCGAGATGCGGGCGCGGGAACAGGCGTCGGATGGCTCCCGAAGGACCGATGAGCAGTGAAGCGCCGTAAACGAGGCTGGCGGTGAGAATGATCGTTGGCCCCGAAGCAAAGCCGAAATGGAACGATACAAGCAGCCCAATCAATCCGGACAGCGCCGCCGTCGACGTTGCAATCAACAGCATGATGGGAAGGGTGCGAGCCCAAAGCTGGGCGATTACCGCGGGCAACATCATCAATCCCACGGCCATCAAAGTGCCGAGCGCCTGGAAACCCGCCACCAGATTAATCACGACAAGGAAAAGGAAGAGGAAGTGATAGAGCGGTCCTCGCCCACCCACGGCCCGCAAGAAGCCCGGATCGAAACACTCGGCGACGAGCGGTCGATAAACCACCGCAAGAATGACGAGAGTCAGCGAAGCGATGCTGCCCACGAGGTAAAGAGCCGTGGCGTCGATCGCGAGAATG
>DATJBL010000046.1:0-8908 GCA_035515355.1 Methylocella sp. | reverse complement strand
TCACACGCAGATCGCCGAGGCGCGCATCTCCTACGGCGGCCGCGGCCGAATCATGGAAGTTCAGCAGCCGACGCTCCTTCAGCAGATCTATGACCGGCTGAAGCCGCTTTGATGAGTGTGGAGGCCTCACGATGATTGACGACGAGGAGCCGCCAGCGATATCCGGGCCCGTAGCCCCATCGCTTCCCCTTTTGCTTGGTGTCATGGCAGCATTGACTCTTGTCGCAGCCATGGCAGGTGCAGGTCTCGGTCTGCTGCTTGACGGAACGCTAAGCAAGGAGGCCTCCTCAGCTGCCAAGCCCACGACCAACGATATGAAATATGCGGGCGAGACAAGTGTACGGGAATTGCAGCCGGTCATCGCCAATCTTGCGGAACCGAGCGATGCCTGGATCAGAGTGCAAGCCTCGATCGTGTTTGATGGCAAGGCAGTCCAAAAGCCGGAAGTCGTCGCTGCCGAAATTGGCGAGGACATCCTCGGGTTCTTGCGGACCTTGACGATAGCGCAAATCGGTGGCGCCAGCGGTTTGCAACATTTGCGGGAAGACTTGAACGAACGCGCTTTCATCCGTTCCGGCGGATTAGTGCGGGAACTCGTTCTTCAAACCTTGGTGGTTCAATGAAAAGGCTTTTCCTTGGGCTTGCTTTTGTGGTGATATGCTCGACGGCGGCCTTGGCAGAGGTGCCGGATCTCAATGCGCTTATCCCGCAAGGGAGCGGGACGGTCGCGAGTCGAATCATTCAAATTGTCGCTTTATTGACGGTCTTGTCGGTTGCGCCTGGTCTCCTCGTCATGGTGACGAGTTTCACGCGCTTCGAAGTGGCCTTATCGTTCCTGCGGTCAGGGCTTGGGCTGCAAAGCACGCCCGCGAATCTCATTCTCATAAGCCTTTCCCTCTTCATGACGTTCTACGTCATGGCACCGACCTTCGAACGAGCTTGGGATGATGGCATAAAGCCGCTCATGAACAATAGCTTGCCGGAGGAGGAGGCGTTCGGCAAAATCATCGAGCCTTTTCGTGACTTCATGACATCGCAGGTGCGCGAGAAGGACCTTAAGCTCTTCGCGGACCTAGCCAAAGACAGCTTTAAGACCAAGGATCAGGCGAAAGGCGAAATCAGAGTCCTGATCCCAGCCTTCATGATTTCGGAACTGCGGCGCGGTTTTGAGATTGGCTTTCTTATTGTACTTCCGTTCCTGGTTATTGACATGATCGTGTCGACGCTGACCATGTCCATGGGAATGATGATGCTACCGCCTTCGGTCATCGCGCTTCCGGTTAAAATTCTATTCTTCATCCTGATCGATGGGTGGAACCTCTTGATCGGAAGTCTCGTACGATCCTATGCGTGAAGAAATACTCACATTTGCGCGCGTCGACATTAAAGATTGCGCAATGAACTTCTGCTAACAAAACCACATGGCGGATTGGAGCGCCTACAAGCCTCCAAGGGCATCATGCCGCTCTGCCGTACCGGCGAAAATCCGGTATGTCCCCGCTCCTTCAACCATTTTAGGGACATACAATGTCGAGCCTTTTAACGTCCAGCCTTTTGACGAACACGTCCGCGATGACGGCCCTTCAGGCCCTCAACCAGACGGAAGCAAGTTTAAGTCAAACAGAAAACCAGGTAGCCACCGGCTTGTCCATCACGAACGCCTCCGATAGCCCATCCTATTGGTCGATCGCGACTCAGATGAACTCAGATGTTGGCGCGCTCGGCGCTGTCAGCAGCGCACTGGGCGAAAGCCAATCGATGGTTGCGACGATGAGCGCGGCTATGGTGGCCTCAATTTCGGTGATGGACGCGATCAAGAACGATCTCGTCACAGCCTCGCAGCCTGGCGCCAATTTAACGGATATCCAGACTGATATTACGGCGCAGCAGAATTCCTTGCTCAGCATCGGCAGTTCGTCCACTTTCAATGGCGAGAATTTCCTCGAAACGGCGGGTGGCAATGTCAATCTCGTCGCTTCCTATGATTCGACAAGTGGTGTCAGCTTCTTGACAATCGACACGACAAATACAGCGCTGTTCGGCACGCAGGGCGCAGCAAGCACGACCGGCATTCTCGGCCAAAGCGGAGCAGCCTATACCAGCGCGTCAGTTCTGACCCTCAACATAACCTCGGCAACGTCCGGCGACCTAGCGAACATGCTTAAGGACGTCAACACCGCCATTGCAAGCATCACGACGGCCAATAGTACTCTCGGCGGTCTAACGACCAACCTCTCTACTCAATCGAACTATATCTCCAATCTGAGTGACTCGCTGACGACGGGCGTTGGTTCGCTCATCGATGCGAATATGAACGAAGCGTCCACTAAGCTTGCCGCCCTGCAGGTCCAACAGCAATTGGGCATTCAGGCTCTCGGTATCGCGAATTCGAACACGCAGCTCATTCTGAAGCTCTTCGGCTAATCGCCAGCCTGAAATAGGACCGCGCTCCCTTTGGGGGCGCGGTCATTTGCAATGTCCGGGCAAGCTTGCCAGCTCAATGTGCATATCACGCGGTGCGCAATGTTGGGGTGGCAGATGGTGCTGCAGGAGCAGATCGAACGTCTCTGGGCCGGTCTTCTGAAACTTGGTTCGCGCCGCCTCATAGCACTTGGCGTCATCGGCGTTTCGGTCTTCTCGATGACTGGCCTCGCAGGCTATTTTTTGAGCCGGCCATCATCGGAAATTTTGTATGCCGGTCTTGACCGTCAGGAGGTCGGCAGGGTTGCTGCAGCCCTCAAGGAAGCCGACATCCCGTTTGATGTGAGTGCCGACGGTACCACTGTGCTGGTTCACTATGGAGAGACGGCGCGTGCACGAATGTTGCTCGCGGAGAAAGGCCTGCCAAACAGCCCGAACGCTGGTAACGAGCTTTACGACAAGCTTGGTTCTCTCGGCCTTACGTCTTTCATGCAAGAGGTCACACGTATCAGGGCACTCGAAGGTGAGCTCGCGCGCACGATTCAGCTGATGCGGGGAATCAAAGCTGCCCGCGTGCACATCGTCATGGCCGATGAAGGCTCATTCCGGCGAGCCCGGCAGCCGCCTTCCGCTTCCGTCGTTGTGCGGACTGATACGCAGGACGACATCGTCGCGGCCAAGGCGATACGTCATCTCATCGCCTCGGCGGTTGCCGGAATGACGCCCGCGGAGGTCACAGTCCTTGGCACCGATGGCGTTCTTCTCGCTTCAGGCGACGATCAAGCCGATGCAGCACCGGGCGCCATGCTCGCGCTTGAAAAGACCGTTTCCAAGGAGATCCTCGACAACGTCCGCAAGACACTCACGCCTTATCTCGGTTTGCCGAACTTTCAGATTAGCGTCACGGCGAGGCTGAATACCGATAAAAAGCAAATCAATGAAACGATTTTCAATCCGGACTCGCGCGTTGAACGCTCCGTTCGCACCATGAGGCAGAATCAGATTTCGCAAAATGCCACCAATTCGTCGCCAGCTTCCGTCCAGCGCAATCTGCCGCAGGAAAATCAAGGTTCGAGTGACGGCAAACAGTCGAACGAAGAAAACCGGAAGCAGGAGGAGCTGACCAATTACGAAGTTTCGTCGAAGACGATTGCGACCGTCAGCGGCGGTTACGGAATCGATAATCTTTCGGTTGCCGTGCTTGTCAATCGGGCAAGCCTTCTCGCGTCGCTTGGCGGCCATCCAACCCCGGATGCGGTCGAGCGACGGTTGGCCGAGCTTCAGCAATTGGTGGCCTCCTCCGCTGGGGCCCGCGATGAGCGCGGCGACCTCATCAAAGTGACCGCTGTCGATTTTGTTGATCCCGGGCATGATCTCGAGCCACAGCCGCCACCAAGCATGAGCGATATGTTGCTGCGTCAATCTGGGACCGTCGTGAACGCCGCAACGATCCTTGTGGTTACATTGCTTTTAATTTGGTTTGGCCTGCGGCCGGCGACGAAGGCGATCTTGGCTATGCCGGGCAGAGAGGTCGACAATGCTCCCGGTTTGGCGGCCCTCGAGAATTTTGCAGAGCCGGCCCTAACGATGCTGCAGGCGAACGGCTTGCGAATTGGATCACGGCCGGAAACACAAACCTGATCGAGGATCTAACGAACGGTCCGGCCCATTCGCCACAAAAGCGGCTTGAGCAAATCGTCGAATTCGATGAGGCCAAGGCGACCGCAATTTTGAAGCAATGGCTGCATCAATGACAGCGCGGGTGATAGCCCACCCGGTCGCACAGTATTTGACCGAGTTTGGACCCCTGCAGCCTGCGGAAGCTGCGACTACCCACGACAAAGTAGCATGCGTGAGAGAGCCGGAGTTAGAAGATACCGCGGCTTTACTGCAAGTGGCGCGCGACGAAGGCATGGCCGTGGCACTCGCTGAGGCGCGCGCTGAATATGAAGCGCAGCTTCACCAAGAGCAGCGCACATTCGAGACGCGTCTTGCCGCTGAGAGGGCAAAATGGACGAGCGAAGAAAGTGAAAAACTGAGCAAAGGCATCAAGGCAATCTTTGCAGAAATTGAGTCGAATATAGCCGGAAGCGTCGCACGTGTACTTACGCCCTTTGTGGGCGATGCGTTGTGCCGCCGGATAATCGATCTGCTTGCCGAGAATGTTGGTGCTTTGCTTGAAGGTGGGAAGCCTCCCATCATCGGAATTCATGCTCCGCAAGATCTATTAGCCGGCTTACGAGAAAAGCTGGGGACCGCTGCGGGCGTGATCGATTATTACCCAGAGGATGTGATCGATGTCCGGATCATTGCCGGTCAAACGGTGATCGAGTCGCAAATCGAAGCATGGCGCGAACGCATCAAAGCACTGCCGGAGTGATCAATGGCGGACTCGGAAAGGCACGAGATTTTCATCATCAAGCGCCACGCCAGCTACGAGTGCGATCATCATGGCGGCGCCTGGAAGATAGCCTTCGCCGACTTCATGACAGCAATGATGGCGCTATTTCTCGTCCTTTGGCTGATCAGTTCGACGACCGACAAAACGAAGCACACGGTAGCACAATATTTTAACCCTGTGAAACTAGTTGACATGACCACACTAAAGAAGGGGTTCCGTGACCCGAAGGAAACTGAGATGGGGTCGGGGCCAAATGCGAAGGAAGCACCGGAGGAATCCAGTTCGACCCGGCGTAAGCCTGCAAGGGCAAAGGATGAGGTGACCTGTCAAACCGATGCAAAAGGTCCGGCTCAAGTGGAAGCAGCGCTCTTCCGGGATCCCTACGCGGCGCTCGCGGAGATTGTGGCAAACACGCCGAATAAGGCCTCGAAATCTGCATCCGGAGCGGCCTCGAGCGCGGCCACCAATGGCGCGACCACATTCAGCGATCCCTTCACGACTACACCACACGAGCAGGAAGCGCCCCTCGAAGATCTCTTGTCTTTGACACAAGGCAGGGAGGCACACGGCAAGGTCATTGAGGACAAAGAAAGCCAGGATGAGAAGGCTCAACGCAAGGAGGCTGTCGAAGGGCATGAAGTGCCGCAGTCGCACGAGCCGCAGGAGGCCACCGAGACGGCGGCGGCTTTCCAAGAGCCGGCCGTGCAAAAAGGTGCTCAGGGAAAGGAAGTTTCGCGGGCGGGAGCAGCCGCAGAGGTGCGTTCGGCCGCAGCCGCAGCCGCCAAATTGAAGTCCGACATTGGGAACGCAATCAACAGCAGCACTCGTGCTGGGGGCACCCCTCCCATCGAGGTGCAAGCCTCAGCCGAAGGAATTCTCATTAGTCTGACAGATGACGCGAACTTTTCGATGTTTGCGATCGGATCGGCCGAACCGCGGCCGGAAACCGTTCAGATCATGCAAAAGATCGGGGAGGTTCTCAAGGCTAGTTCTGGCTCCATCGTCATCCGAGGCCATACGGACGGACGTCCCTACCGCTCACCGGTTTACGACAATTGGCGCCTGTCCTCGGCGCGTGCGCAGATGGCTCTTTACATGTTGGCGCGTGGAGGTGTGAGCGAGAAGCGTATTGAAAACGTTGAGGGTTTTGCCGACCACCTTCTGAAGATTCCTAGCAATCCAAATGCATCGGAAAATAGAAGAATTGAAATCTTGCTGAGGAAGGAAAATCCATGACCGGATGGAGAAAGCCAGGGCTCTTCTTGGCTCTCGTGGCCCTAAGTATTGGCCAGGCGTTCGGGCAGGGAACGACTCGACTCGAAAGCAAGCAGCCATACGAGATTGTCCGATCGATACAGGCGATTCAAGATCAAATCGTCCGAGGAAATGGCAGCGCCCGCGCCAAATTGCCGAAGCTCATCGCGCAAATTTCAGAACGCTTGCTGGCGACGGATCGCGAGGTTTGGCGAGACCCGAAGAATGCCCGCGCATTGGTTGTCTATGCGCTAAGTGGGGGCCAGGCCCGGGTTATTCGAACGGTCCTCGAGATCGGACTTAGTCCCGCCCCTGAACTCGAGCTTATGCGTGGATCGCTCGCCTATGTGGAGGGACAGGAAGCGGATGCCAAGAAAATCTTGTCCGGGATCGATGCAAAGGTATTGAGCCCTGCGATCGCCGGGCAGGTGGCGATGATTCAATCGGCCCTGGTTGCCAAAGGGGACCCTGGCGAGGCCATGCGGCTCCTTGATCTGGCGCGCGTTTTAGCGCCAGGAACATTGGTAGAAGAGACGGCTTTGCGTCGCGAGCTCGTACTTGCTGATGAGCTTGTAGACATCGAGAAATTCACTTTTCTGTCCAGCGAGTACATCTGGCGTTTTCCGAACTCTGCTTATTTCGAGAGCTTCCGGCAGCGCTTTAAGTTATCAGCGATTCATTTCGCTCTGGCGGTCAGGCCGGGCCAATATGCGGCGCTCGAAGACTTGGTTGGCCAAGTGGATCCCCCTGGTCAGCTCGATCTTTATCTGCAGATCTCGCAGCGAAGCATCATCGAGGGCAAACCCATTCCCGCTCGCTTCGCCGCTGGGAAGGCCGTTCTCCTATCGGAAGATAGCAGTGCGGCGCGAGCGCGGGCAAAACTCTATGAATCGGCAGCGCTCATTTTGACGGATCAATTCGAAAGAGGAGTCGCCGAACTCGAAGAGGCTGACACATCACATCTGTCAAAACTGGATTGCGAACTCAAGGAAGCGGTCGCCTCCTTGGCTAAGTCGATTGGCAGTGGTCCGGCCAATTCTCGAGGGCCAGCCGCGCCCGGGCCGAATGAGTATACTGTCTCTCCTTCAGGTGAATTTTCAACAGCCTCCGGGGCATCCACGCTCATCGATCTTGTCCAGCAGAAGCTTGGACAAACGGATGAAGTCTTGGAAAGGAAGTTGCCGTGAAAGGGATCGAAGGGTTTTTGGGAAAGCCCTCGGTCCTGCCTGATCCACGCGGAGCCCCTACGGGCGGGGGTGCACATAACGGTCCAGAAATTGCTGCGACATTTGGCGGCCACCTTGCTGAACTATCGAGACAGGAAAGCCTGGCTAGCGGTCGGGTTTCTCCTCCAATTTTTTCGAATCCCGCTCTTCCGGCGCTTGTTCAGCCGAGTTTCCTATTTTCGGCAGGAGCTGCACAAGCGGCCAAGCTTGGCGTTCCCGAGGCCGAAGTGGAAGTGGCTGGTGTTTCTCAGGAAATTTCACTAACTCAAGGTGGCGACGCATCCGCCACGGATAGCGAAGTGCTACCGGCCGTCAACTCTCCACCGAGTTGTCCCCACCGTGAACCAGACGTTCTTGGCGTCCTTACGAAAACGCCAGTTTTGGTGAATTCCTCCTTTGCCGTGGCAGGCGACCCATCACTAACCGGTTTCACCCCAACAGAGCAGCCGAAGACGCAGAGTGCAGAGGCGGCATCTGCCGAGGTTATCCTCCTCGGCACCACGATCGCTTCCGGCGTGAGCAGAAAAGATGCTCCTTTGGGAGCACCGGCTTTTTTCCCGGCCGAGCGTGACACTGCGCAGATGACGCTGAGTTCTAATTTGGCTTCGCGCGCAAAGCTGGGACGACCTCATGGTTCTACAGGCACGGAAGCTCTGCTCGCGAGCCTTCCCGCAGCGGCCGTTTCCGTGCCCGTCTCGGCAGAAGAGGATGCGCACGGGCTCGACTCCTCGAGAAGGCCTCTCGAGCTAGGCAGAGAAAGTAGTCTCGATCGCGTTGCCACAGCAAACATCAGCAAACCCGAAATGGTCCCGGCAGGCGATCCAAGCAGCGATCAGGTTCACGACGTTGTCACTTCAGTGCGGACCAGGATATTTGTCGTTGATAGTCAAGCCCATCTCGCGCCGGCAAATAGTCTCTTTGCTTCACAACAGACGGCGAGCACAGAGTTGAACCCCCCGCTGGCAAGATCGGCTGGAGGGGCGGTTCCTCGTGCTTTGTTGGTCGTCCCTGGGCTCCTGTCTAGAAACAGCGATCGGGATAATGCCGCAGTGCAAGACCTCGTCGCAACTGAAAACCTTGTCACGAAGCATGCGGCGGCCCCCGGAGCGGATCCCAAGGGCGGTCATGAGGCGGGGTCCATCACATCGGCGCCGATCAAGGGTCTGGCTGCCAATCCGCAATCATCCCTCGAAGCTTCCGGCAGACCTTCACCAGGTCAACAAGTGGGTGACTTCATCGTAAAAGCGGCCGGCCCGAGCTTTCAAGACCCTACCACGAACGCACAGCAATCGAGCCATGCTCGCGAGACTCTTGGGTTAGCCAATGCGCAACCCTCCCTGTCCCGGGTGCAGACCATGCAATTGCAGCTCGATCCAGAGAGTTTGGGGAAAGTCACGGTCAACATGCGGCTGTCTGGAAGCCGTCTCGATCTTCGGCTGGCGGCCGAACGTCCTGAAACGATGCAGCTGATCGGCAAGGATAAGGATCTGCTGACTTGTAAACTTCAAGCCGCTGGATATTCCGTCGAAAGCCTTGTCGTTCAAGCGGGGGAGGCGCAGGCCCCGCATCAGCCGCCTAGCGTAAATGTGCCGTTAAACGGACAGAC
>DATJBL010000045.1:0-10486 GCA_035515355.1 Methylocella sp. | reverse complement strand
AAATCACAGCCGGCATCGATCGCGTATTGCCAATAATCATTGACGACAAGCTGCGCGCCGTAGCGGGCGCAAAGCGCCTTCGCCTTATCGATTTCGGCGCGGATTATTGCGTCCGGCTGATCCTTCGTCCGCAATTGCACGAGCCGCACGCCACAAGGCAAAAGCCGCGCGATCCAAGCGGCGCTATCGACGATCAAATAGAAAGGATCAAGCACGCGCGCGTTCGCTGAAGGCGCGGCCGATGACGGGCGTCGAAGGTGCCGCCATGTCCCGCGCCTGCATCAGCTCAGCACGATAGCCGGCCCGCCCCGCCTCGACCGCGAGCGCGAAGGCGCCTGCCATTCCGACGGGATCCCCGGCTTTGGCGATCGCGGTGTTCAAGAGCACAGCATCAAAGCCCATTTCCATCGCCGCCGCGACGTGGGATGGAGCGCCGATTCCCGCATCGATAATCAGCGGCACGTCCGGGAAATGCGCGCGCAGCGATTTTAAAGCATAGGGATTGTTGAGGCCGCGCCCACAGCCGATGGGGGAGCCCCATGGCATGAGGACTTCGCAGCCCGCGCCGAGCAGCTTTTCCGCCGCGACGAGATCTTCGGTCGTATAAGGAAAAACTTGAAATCCGTCGCGAACGAGAATCGACGCCGCCTCGACAAGACCAAAGACATCGGGTTGCAGCGTGTCTTCCTCGCCGATGACTTCGAGCTTGATCCAGGAGGTATCGAAGAGCTCGCGCGCCATCTGCGCCGTGGTCACCGCTTCCCTGACGGTGCGGCAACCGGCGGTATTCGGCAAAACCCGCGCGCCAAGCTCGCGAATGAGCGTGAAGAATCTTTCCCCCGTCCGACTGCCCCCGGATTCGCGCCTGAGCGATACCGTTACAATCTCGGCCTTGGCCGCCTTAATGGCGCGCGAGAGGATCGCGGGCGAGGGATATTGCGCGGTTCCGGCAAGCAGCCTCGACCTGAATTCAGCCCCATAAAGGAAGAGACGATCCTCGCCCAAAGCAGCTTCCATCTTAGCCTCCTTGACGCGGCGTGAGAATTTCGACAGCGTCGCCCTCTTTCAATGGCGTTTTGTCACGGTCGATCTTGCGGACGAAACTTTGATTGACGGCGGTCGCGACGGCGCCATCTTCATAATCAAGTTCGCGTAGCAGGCCGGCAAGCGTTGCCGCCTCGACCTCAAGCACTTTGCCGTTCACATGGATGTGCATCCATCAACTCCGGAAAGTAAGCATCCTTGAGCACGATTTGCGCGACCCGCCGAGCCAGCGCGGGCGCCAACAGAAAGCCGTGTCGGTAAAAGCCGTTGACATAAATCTTGCGTCCGTCGCGGCGGATTTTTGGCAGATTGTCGGGAAAGGCGGGTCGTACGCCCGCGCCCATCTCCACGATCTCCGCTTCGGCGAAAGCTGGGTGCAGGCAATAGGCGGCGCCAAGGAGTTCAAGCATGGCACGCGCGGTGACACGGCCAGGCTCCTCATTTTCAATCATGGTGGCACCGACCATGAAGCGCCCATCGCCGCGCGGCACGATATAAACCGGTTGGCGGGGATGCAGGAGGCGGACCGGTCTTCTCAGCGCGATCTCCTTTGTCATTAGAACCAGCATTTCGCCTTTGACACCGCGCAGATCGGGCAAGGAGTCTTGCGCTTCAAGGCCGCGGCAATCGATGGTCCAATCGGCAGGGCCATGGGCTGAAGCCGCTTCCGCCCCGAAGATCAATTTGACGTTCTCGAATCCGGCAAGCCGCGCCGCGAGAGTGGTGATCGTCGCGCGCGGATCGAGATGAGCTTCGGAAGGGAAAAACAAGGCATCGTCAAAACGCCCTTGGAGATCGGGCTCGATCGCAGTCAGACTTGCCGCGTCCATTCGCTCGAACCCCGAGGAACGGCGGGCAAATTGAAGAAGTTCCGCGCGGTCACGGGCGGGGGCGACGACGAGCGATCCGCGCTGTTCCGCGACAGCGAGCGTCTTTGTCCAGAATTCAAGCGATTCAAGGCCAAGGTCGAAGACGAGC
Source organism: Methylocella sp. (assembly GCA_035515355.1). Taxonomy (GTDB): domain Bacteria; phylum Pseudomonadota; class Alphaproteobacteria; order Rhizobiales; family Beijerinckiaceae; genus Methylocapsa. Next base: position 8,464 of record DATJBL010000045.1, on the reverse strand, counting down.
TTTTCCGTACTCTCGGCCTCGCACCAGGGGGCCAACATCCCACCCGCAAGCCAGGAGCAACCAAGGCCCGGCCCTTCCCGCCGTTCGAGCAATTCCACCGCAAGCCCGGCCCGGGCACATTCGAAGGCAGAGGTGAGACCAGCGACTCCGGCACCCAAGACGCGAACGCGCATCCGTCTACGCATTTATGCGGCCCTTTCGCAGGAAACCGGCACGAAAGCTGCGCACGGATGAGGTTTTCAGGAGAACGATCAAGGTCACCATCCCTACGCCAGTACGAGCTGGATCAGGTTCGAAGGGTCGCCGGGCCGCTTTTTGAGCGCTGCCAGCCTCTCAGCCCCCTGTCGGGGATCCCCTAGGTTTTCAGGAACTTAGTTAGGCGCAGGGGGAGCCGGCGTCAAGGATGGAGCCACGGCGGATACTCCCGTGAAGAAACTCGGGGAGCCGGATCCAGCAGGGACCCAAGCAAATTAACCATGTCCCGCCACATTTATGCTTTTTTACGGACCGAGAGAAAAGGATAGCGCAAGAGTGCCGGTTGTAGGCAACCGGAATCGCCGGGGTTCTCCCAATTTGCGACGAATGAGCAGAGCCTATGGATAACGCCCTTAAGAATCCACGTGAGCGGAAAACCGCGGTCAGGCTTCTGATCCAGGGTGCGGCGGTAGCCGGCGCGATGGTGCTGGCCTTGCCTGCCAACGCTGACTGGCTGGATTCCCTCAACCCCATGAATCTTTTCAGCGGCGAAAAATACAAGACCGAGATCACGCCCGAGGTTCCTGCTGAGGACATGTACAATCAGGCGCTCGCCAAGCTGCAGTCCAAGGATTATGAGGGTGCTGCTAAGAAATTCGGCGAAATCGATAAGCAGCATCCCTATTCGCAATGGCAAAGAAAAGCTCTTTTGATGACCATCTTTAGCCAATATCAAAACGGCAGCTACGACGACGCTATCGCGTCAGCCAAACGCTATATCACGCTGTTTCCTTCCTCTCCTGACCTCCCTTACGCTTATTATCTTGAAGGCATGTCCAATTATAATCAAATCCCGGACATAAACCGCGACCAGGGGCGGGCGGCAAAGGCGGTCGAGCTATTCACCCAACTCACCGAAAAATTCCCGAAGTCGGAATATGCCGAGGACGCACGCTACAAGCTTCAAGTTGCCCGCGACCAGCTGGCTGGCAAGGAGATGGATATCGGGCGTTATTACCTCAGCCTGCATAATTACGCAGCCGCGATCAACCGCTTCCGCCAAGTTCTCTTCAAATATCAAACGACGCGGCATGCGGAAGAAGCTTTGATGCGCCTGACGGAAGCCTATCTCGCCCTCGGCATTCCCAATGAAGCACAGACGGCCGCCGCCGTTTTAGGACACAATTTTCCGGACTCCGTCTGGTACAAGGATGCCTATGCCCTCCTACAGGGAGGCGGGCTGCAGCCGCATGAGGATCAAGGTTCCTGGATCTCGAAAGCCTTCCACCTCGGCTAGACTGGCTTAGTCTGCCACGGGAGACCGTTATGAGGTATCTGATCGCGCTCTTTCTGCCGTGGCTGGCATTTTTTACAATGGGAAAGTTTCTTTCGGGAATTATTTGCCTCGTTTTGCAATTGACTGTGATTGGCTGGCTTCCCGCGGCAATCTGGGCATTCTTTGCCATCAGTGACTATCATGCCGATCAGCGCACGGATAAAATCGTACGCGCTTCCCGATCCACGATTGACCATCACCAGACCTGACCACGTCTTGTCTGCTTCTTCGGGAGCAGAGTTCAAGACATTTCCATGCAGCGGAACTCGCCAAGAAGAAGGCGCTTCCCTTCCTTAGATGCGTCCGACCCTCAGCGATAAGGGCCAGCGCACCGTTCTTCGGGCCGCCGGATCCCCCCAACCTTCCCTCAGTTCGGCATAAAAATCGTCGACCGACGCACGGCCACGCGCCTTTTCATATTCCTTGACGCCTGACCAAGTGCCGATATAGCCGATCAGGTCAACCAGAGCCCATGAGACCTCGAGTCCGAGAGCGGGTGTCTCGATCCCTTCGCACGGGAATGGCAGATTGCGATAGCCATCCTCGACGTGACGCCGCTCCGGCGGCCAATAGGGTCCGAGGACTTCACCATAGAACCGCTGCACCAACTCGTCGGTGTCGCCTTCAACATGCAGAACGCCATAGGCGATCAAAGCAAGAATGGCACGCGGACGCGCCACCCGCCACACCTCGGCGTAGAAAGCCTCGAGATCGAACCAGTGCGCGGCTTGACCAGCGGTGACGAGATCGGCGCTCCTATCCGGCAAGCCGCTATCTTCGGCCGGAGCGGTCCTGTACTCTATCCCTTGGTGAGGCGTGGCATTTGCGATTTGCTGCGGGCTCGCATCTGTTGCGATGACCCGCTTGAAGCGGCTGGCAAGCAACACAGAGAGCTGCCCTGTTCCGCAACCGCAATCGAGCGCCAAATTTCGTTCTGGCGCGACCTCGGTGAGAAAATCAACGAGAGCAGTTGGATAGGTCGGGCGATGAGCCGCGTATTTTGCGGCATTTGACGAAAAGTGGTCCTTGAAGACTGTCATGCCCCAAGCCATGCATTGGCTTAACAGGAGGCTTTCGACCCTTGGCAGCGCTCAACCGGCGCAAGAGCAGCGAGAAGCGCATTATCCTCGCTTTCTGTGACATTGGGCGTCGTTAGCAAGGCTTCACCATAGAAAATCGAATTCGCGCCCGCGACCATGCAAAGGATTTGCGCTTCCCGGCTCAATACTGATCGGCCGGCCGACAGGCGCACCCTTGCGGCGGGCAGAACGATGCGGGCGGCCGCCACCATCCGCACGAAATCGAGCGGATCGACTCGCTCTCTCTTTCCAAGCGGGGTGCCCTCGACGGGAACCAGCGCATTGATCGGCACGCTCTCTGGGTGCGGATCGAAGGACGCCAGGACTTGCAGCATGGAGGCACGGTCTCTCGCCGTCTCGCCCATCCCGATAATTCCGCCGCAGCACATTTGCAGGCTGGCGGCGCGCACGGCCCGCAAGGTGTCGAGCCGGTCCTGATAGCTCCGCGTGGAAATGATGTTGGGGTAGAATTCAGGACTCGTGTCGAGATTGTGATTATACGCCGTCAGTCCGGCCTCTTTCAGCCGTTGGGCCTGGCGCTCGTTCAGCATTCCGAGCGTCACGCAGGCTTCCATCCCAAGCGCGCGAACGCCCCGCACCATATCGAGCACCGCGTCGAACCCCGCCCCATCCCTGACATTGCGCCAGGCCGCACCCATGCAGAAGCGATCGGCTCCAGCAGCCTTCGCACGAGCGGCAACGTCGAGCACGGCCTCGGTTTTCATCATGTCGATCTTGTCGAGATGAACCTCGCGATAATGCGCAGATTGCGGACAATAGGCGCAATCCTCTGGACAGCCGCCCGTCTTGATACTGAGGAGGCTCGCCTTTTGGACGTCGCTGACATCGTGAAAACGCCGATGGACGCAATTTGCCTTCGCGATGAGATCAAGTAGCGGCAAATCATGGATCGCAACGATTTCGTCGGTCGTCCAATCGTGCCGGAGAGGGTGGCCGCTTTCTGAATGGGTCATAGTCTGCTTCCGATGGTCCGGAGCGGCTGCCAGCATTCTGCCGCGTCACTGAACATCCATCTCATGAACCTTGAACCGGCGTTTTGCAAATTTGGCAGGCGGCGGATCGCGCGGGGGCCCGTTGAGTTGGCTGTTCGATCCCCGTTGCCGGGTCGCAGCGGCCCTTTAAGAAGGTCCGAAACCCGAATGAGGCGGGGGATTATGAGCGCGGCGCGGACACCGGCGGCCATGCTATTCGCCCAAACGCCGGCTTGTTCCTCCCGAGCGCGACAATCGACACTTCTCTTCGGGCACGGCTTTAGCAATGGCCGGGACAGAACCTGCAAAGCCCTTATTACCTAAGGTGGGCTGGCCCGGAAGACGTGGCACGGCGAGGACGTGTCCACAAACCCCGAATGCCGTGCATTGCGGCAGAAATATCTGTCGAAATCAGCCCAGTGAGATAACCAAGCTCAAGACTTGCGATTAATAAGGCGATCTTCACAAAAACACTTAGTAGAAGTGGGCCCGCGATGCTCACCTTCAACATGAGGAGAGCAATTAGAAGCGCACTTACGGGAACAAGAATCAACACCTTGAAGGACCGCCCCAAGATGGCCCCCAAAAACGCCCCCCCGGCGAATAAGATTTCCATTTCGATGCCTCCCAACGGCCTTATATTGCCTTACTTTTCTTACTTTGAGCTTACCTTTTTTGGTGCAGTATCTACACAAAGCATGCTCGCGTAAAGTCTCATTTTTGAACACAATCGGCATTCAGAGAATGAAACGCCTCTGGCAGACCTGATAGGCCAACAACGCCCTCAAACACCGTGTTGCCGTCGTCGACTTTGATGTCGAGCCCTCGCGCCGTGTGCGAGATGCCTGTGATCAAGCCCGTCGCTTCGCTAGGCAAGCGAAGTCCCGCGCCGGTTGGAATGACGGTTGCTGCGAACCGGGTTTCCGCGCCCGCCGCGCGCAAGGTAATCTGCGGCCGTGCCTGGGGAGGAAAAGGCTCGACTACAACGATGATGGTTTCGACGCCCTCTTTTCCGCATCGCAACATAAGACCGGCTAGCCTCGGATTGGATCGCTCGAAATCCGCTGTATGGAGGATGGCCGAGCTGCCTGGCTCGCCATTTGGTCCCGCGCTCCGCACAAGATGCCACTCTCCGGCTGCAGCATCCTTCGATTCGGCAAGACTAGGGTTCCCCTTCAGAGGATCAGCGCTTCGGGCAAAGTTGTCGGCAGCCGAGACCTCTTCAGGAGAGGCAGAGCTGCCGAAAAGCTCGGCTACAAGAACCAGGGAAAGCCAGAATTCGGAACGCATCAAGATGGCCGATCGATCGGAGCAGCTGGCTCGAAACTGCTTAACCGAATGTCGCGAAATTTCTGGCATTCTTTGCGTTTTATTTTTTCATATCCATTACAGAAGAGGGACTTCTTTTTGTGCATTTACTGGGGCTTGTGCCTAGAGGTGCTGAGAAACCCTACTTAAGCGGGGCTTGAGAGGGGAACAATTTGATGATATATGATAGAAAAAATCAAACTAAATAACGGGCGTTGATGGGGCTTATCTAATACCGGATATGCCCCAATTTTTTGATTTATTTTAAGAGGCCTTCGGATGTTTTTAAGCCGATTGAGTGACATCGTTGAGACTCAGGGCCGCGCTGAAAAAGATCTGCGAATTGCAAGGCAATTTAAGATTTCCTCTCGGAAAATCGAGTGTCTGGCTCTGGCCGGAGATTTACTGACTATTACTCTCACGAGTTTGATTGGAAGTACTGTTTATCGTGAATTATCGCATAATTACTTTATAGCCGAAGTCTATTTTGGCGCCGCCGTAACCAACGGCGTTTTGTACATTTATGCGATCGGTGTGCGTGGGCTATATCGTTTTCCCGTGTTGATCACGCCGCTTACACATTTGAGCCGCCACCTTGCCGTGTTTGCCTCCACGGCCCTTCTGGTGAGCGGAGCGGTGTTTATTCTGAGTGGAAATGCCTTCTTATTTCCCTGGCCGCTGATCGCAACTTTGCTGCTCCAAGCTGGTCTCTTGCTTGGAGGCCGCTGGCTCTTCGCCAGCAAAGCACGCGGCCTGATTTCTAGCGGAAATCTGAATGGACGCCGAGTCGTAACGATAGGCGAGCCCGCTGAATTGATGGGATTGAGTGCAAGCTTTTTATTGCACTGCTTTGGCCGCAAGGAAGTTTTCCGTGTCGCGCTTTCTACGAAAAGAGGCACCCGCTCAAGCGAAGTGCTCGCCGAGCTTGACGCTGCACTGGCTGCCGCTGGCGATCACTATGCCGAGGAATTCCTGGTTGCAGTCCGGTGGGGCAGCCAAGAGCTTCTCGAAACGGTTCGTGCACGCCTCCGCGCGTCGCCGCTGCCGGTTCGGCTTCTACCAGACCATAGCGTGAGAACCCTGTTGGGGCAGCGCGGTGTATTCACCGATCCGCTTTTGCTCCCTGTCACAATCCAAAGATTGGCGTTGACGGATTTCGAAAGAGCGGTCAAACGCGCCGTGGACGTGCTCATTTCAGTGACGGCGATAGGGCTTTTATGGCCCCTTATTTTGATCGCCGCGATCGCGGTCAGGATGGATAGCCCCGGACCCGTCATATTCCGTCAACGAAGAAGCGGCTTGAACGCCAAGAAATTTTTCATCTTCAAGTACCGGACGATGACGGTTCTTGAAGATGGCGCTATTGTCACGCAAGCATGCCGGGACGATCTTCGGGTGACACGGATCGGTAAATTCTTACGGCGATCGAGCATCGACGAACTGCCACAGCTCTTCAATGTCCTAAGGGGGGATATGTCGCTGGTCGGCCCGCGGCCGCATGCACTCGCGCACGATAATGCCTATAAGGTTCATATTGCCGATTATGCCTTCCGCCATCACGTCAAGCCCGGAATGACAGGATGGGCGCAGGTGAATGGATTGCGGGGCGAAACCGCATCCTTCGAACAAATGGCCAAGCGCGTGAAGTTCGACTTATGGTATATTAACAATTGGTCGTTGGGCCTTGATATCACGATTTTGTTGCGAACGTGCTTCGAGGTTCTGCGCGATCGGGCCTATTGACCGGCAATGATGCAATTCGTTCCCGGTTATGATCCCCAATTGATTGCTCCACCGGTGCGGGAGCAATCAAGCCTCTTTTCCATCGAACCGTTGGACCCTGCGGCACCCGCGTCACGGGAATTGCCCTGCGGCCGGGGGCGGCAAAACCTCCCCATTCGCGAAGATCGCCTCAAAGCGCCGTCTAAAGCCCGCTGCCGCGGTTTGGCTCTCAATGATGAGAAGATCGTTATCCTGCCGCTTTAGTCCAGAAGCCGAAAAATTTGCGGCGCCCGTGCGCAACCATCGGCCATCGATTTGATAGCTCTTGAGGTGCATCAAGGGCGAGCCGGAGCGTTTGAACCGCACATCGATTTCGGGAGTCGTGATCAGTTCCTGGAATAGCGGCGTCGGCGTCCGCTCCCCAATCCGGCCGCCATCCATATAGACCCGGACTTTGACGCCCCGCTGGGCAGCCCGGATCAGTGCCCGCATGACGGGCCAATCCGTCAAAACATAGGCTGCGATGTCGATATCATGCTCCGCCCGATCAATCAGCGCGACGTCGGCATGCTCCAGATTTTCTAGAGGAGCGTAATGAATGATGGGCGCTGGGTCGGCAAAACATGCCGAAGCCCAAAGGACAAGACCGAGCAATAAACCGATTCCGGCACGAAATCGTGACCCCTCCACCGAATCACCGACCCTTGTCTCGAACCCTGCTTTTGAATTAGCAATAGCAGGTAACAGGCTAGCCTTTCCCATGATTCCCCTCGGGAAATGCCGTTTTTGACGGGTTCATCCCAGTCTCAATCCTAGGGGAAGGAAACCCGTGGCTAAAACCGCACTCACAACACCCAAAGGCGCGATTGCCCGTGCCGTCATCGATGAGATCGACGAAGAAACGCGCGCGCACCGGCTGCGCGCCGTCCATTTCCGTTACGAGCGGCGCCTTCATGACATCGAAGGGCGCTACTTTGAAGACCAGGCGCAAGCGCGCGCCGACTATCTGCGAGAGATCGCTGAGATCGAGGGCGCGTCATGACTCCCGAGATTGTCGTGACGCTAACCTTGCCCGAAGCCGGCATGCTCTTGCAACTTTGTGCCGAATCGTCCGCACGCCGTAGCCCGATGCTTGCAAACGTATGCGCGAAGATCCTGTCCGCCTCTGCCGAGCGGCCGCAGATCGGGGCCGCGTCTTGCTGGCCTCGCATTATCGGCCCTGTCTGGCGCTATGGTTGGCCTCGCCGTCGCGCTGGCCGCGTGCCGCTGGCATTGACGGGGCGGCCTTAGTGCCGCCCTTCCAAAATCAATCATGAAAGTTCTCGTGAGCCATAAGCGTCTGACTCTATTCGACCGGCTTGAGTGAGGGTTTACCAAAACCAGGCCTCGTTTTCCCGAGTGCATTGTTGAGGGCCGTGGCGAAATTGAGCCCAAGTTGAATTCTTTTCATCTCGTCGGCAGCCCCGCCTTGCGCGATGAAATCAAGAATCTGGGTGACACTGGTTTCCCTTGACGAGCGCTCGAGGTGAAGCAAACCGTCGAGCGCCTTGGCCGCCGCATGGCGTTGCCTCATCCTGTCATAAGTTTCGGGCGTTATTGGGCTGACCCGCTCACAACGCGTTGATTTCGAGACTTGCGCCAAGATGCTCGTCCCTGGCGGATTGTCGCTCTCGACGCGATTTTCAAACTCATCCTCGTCAATCGCGGCGATACGAACCGCCGTGAGCGCTTGATGACGCGAAAGTCCCGCATTTTCCGCCGCTTGAGCACGAGAGGTAGCAAAAGTGAGCCCCACCTCACTTTTGCTCCGATCGCCGCCGCGGGCATCAAAT
>DATJBL010000044.1:0-19718 GCA_035515355.1 Methylocella sp. | reverse complement strand
GCCAAAGGCGTTGTCGTCTCCGATGACGAAATGGAAAGCCTCAACATCCAGCGCGCCGCCTTCCACGGCGAATGGAATTATACCATCGCTCCCGCAAACCAATCAAAGAAAGCGATTGTTTCCTGACGAGCCCTTAGTCGCGGCTACCCCACCTTTTTGCCGCCGCTTTCTTCGCAATCTCCGCGCGCCGCTCAGCTGTCATGCTCTCGGCACGCTTTTTCCCGCCTTTGCGGCCAAGCTCTTGCGCAGCCTTGTCCTTGCCAGTTTCCGGGCCGTAATCTTCCGGTTCTTCCCCCGTGAGGATGCGCATGACTTTTACGGCATTGCCGATCACATCGGCGGGGCGCTTTTCTCCCCGAGGGCCTCTAGGCACCTTGCTTCTCCGCCCATTTGATGAACTTTTCCCAAGGTATATCTACGCCGTTAGTGCGCGTGGTTTTCCCACGGCACCAGATCAAACCCGTCTTGGTGACGTAGCAATCCCCTTTGAAGTCGCCATCATTGTCATGAACCTGAAATTCGACCCCGTTGTTTTTGACTTCCATATCGACTTTGAGCGATTTGATTTTGACATGCATTTCACCCCTCATGCTTTCCGCTAAGCATAGCACGGAGTTGCGGTCAGCACGAGCGCAAGTCAAGAGGGCTAAATTTCAAACTGAGACACCGGCTGGCAAAGAACGGAAACGCATGCGCTGGCCCTGGTCCGGGACTCATTGGTCGCGATAGAAGGCGAAGGCGGCCCATCGATCTCATTGCATTGAAACCAGCGAAATCCTTGCCGTCAACGGCACCGGGCAGGCCCCAACCCTTCCGCGCATCCAAATCGCACAAAAGGTCCCGCCCAAAAGACAGCGCGCGCGCCTTGCGAAACTACGATTCTCTCGATCGCCAATCGTACCAAAATGTTTCACGTGAAACATTTTTGTCCGATTGACCCCCAAAACCGGACAAACCTCGCGCGCCTTAAACCTTCCCCTCGCTGTTTAAGGGATCAACCACGCCGCCAATCAAATTGGCGTCGAGCAGGTTTTCCGAGGTGGGCGACCGGCGCAGCGGACGCAGGCGCCTCGGTGTCGTTGCGATCTCATCCTCGAGCCGCAGGAGCGCCGCCCGCGCCTCGCTGACGCTGGCCTTTCGGAAGCGGCAGGTGTCACCCGGCCGCATCTGCGCGAGCCATCCGATATCGGCCCGCGCAATGTGACCGAGTTTTGGATAGCCGCCGGTCGGCTGCCGGTCGGCCATGAGAACGAGCGGCTTCCGGTCGCCGGGAATTTGGATCGCGCCAAGCGCGACACCATCCGACACGATGTCGTGGCCTCGCGCGGCGGTGATCTCCGGCCCGTCGAAGCGATAGGCCATGCGATCCGCGACAGGCGTCAAGGTGAACGTTCCGGCAAAAAACGCGCTTACGCTCGCATCCGTGAAATAATCATCTTGCGGCCCGAGCACGACACGAAAAGGATCAAGGGCCGGAGCAAGCCAGGGGGCGTCGATCGTCGCCTCGAAATCCGCGCCATCGCGCTCTCGCACCGGAGCGGCGGCCAAGACATCGGCCGCCCTCAGCATCCGGCCTTCGATCCCGCCGATCCCCGACCGCAGGTGAGTCGCCCGGCTACCCATCACGAGAGGCGTATCGAAGCCGCCTTCGACGGCGAGATAAGCAAAGGCGCCAAACCGGCCCGCCCGCGCCGCGAGCGTCTCGCCAGGCTCCAGGAAAAGCCGCGCTGCGGCCGGCAGCGCCGCCTCGCCGCGCCGCCACACGAAAGCCCCGCCCGCGAAGGCAACCCAAAGCGGCACCCCTTCGCAACGGAGTTCAAAGCCTCCCGCCGGTATTTCGATCGCCGCCGCATGGTCATCATTGCCGAGCGCCAAATTGGCAGTCCGAAATGCGATCCAATCCATGGGCCCCGCTGGGGTCACTCCGTAGCGCAAATAGCCAAAGCGCCCGCCATCTTGAATGGTCGCGCCTGGCCCCGCGCGCAGCACGCGTAAGGACGCGCGCACGTCAGGACTCATTGAAGGGCTCTCGGCGCGCGACAAGATCACCGCCCTCGGCGGCGCGGCTAAGCGTCTCAAAGGTGCCGCCATCGATCCGCTCGAAGCAAATTTCATCGCCAACGGCAGCAAGGAAGATCCGGGCTCTTTGTGGATCAAATACTTTGACTGGCGTGCGGCCAATCCCATACCAGCCGGTCGGCATGGCACAACTTGCAATCAGCGCCTGGCCGCCCGCGATCAGCAAAGAGCCTGGCGGCGCCGGGCGCCGGGGCGCCGCGCGGCGCGGAATCGCAAGTTCTGGCGGCAGGCCGCCGAGAAAAGTGAAGCCAGGCGCGAAGCCATACATATAAACGCAGTAACGGGCGCTCTGATGCAGCTCGATGATGCGCGCGCGTGGCAGGCCGAGAGAGGCCGCAACCTCGCCGATATCCTCGTCATGCGGCGGTTCATAACAGGCGGGAACGCGCCAGAGTTGCCTCTGGCCTGGTACGGGCTTTGATGCGCTATCAAGCCTTTCGAGTGCCTCCTCCAGAGTTTTGGTTGCCAGGCGGCGCGGATCGAAGTGAATCATCAGCGAACGATAAGTCGGCACGGTCTCGGTCACACCCTCGATCCGCGCTTGCTGAACGGCGGCATCGAGCGCCAAAACGCGATCATGGATCCTCGGGTCGATCGTCGCGCCAAACTCAACCGTCAGGGCCGATTCTCCCGCCGGCAGATAGCGCGGCGCTGAGGCATTTGCCATGAGGCCACCCTCTCAAACCGACGCAAAAGGCGCAAGCGCGATTCCAGCGGCTTCCAAACGGGCGCGCACCGCCTTCGCCATGGCGATCGCGTTCGGGCTATCGCCGTGGACGCAAATACTGTCGATGTTGGTGGCTAGGCGCTTGCCGGATGCCGTTACGATGGCATCCTCCAAAACCATGGCGGCAGCGCGTGCGGCGGCTTCCTTGGCATCACGCAGCACAGCGCCGGGGCGCGACCTCTCTACAAGCTGGCCGGCATCCGTATAGGCGCGATCGGCGTAAATTTCACGGGCAACCGCAAGCCCCTCGTTTAGTCCCGCTGTCTCCAATTCGGTTCCGGCGGGTGCCAGCAGCCACAGATCCCGCGCGGTCGCTCTGACGCTCCGCGCCACGGCCATCGCAATCGCCCCATCTTCGGTTGCCATATTGCTCAAGGCGCCGTGGACTTTCACATAGCCGAGCCTTGCACCCGCATAATGGCAGAGCGCCTGCGCGGCGCCGATCTGATAGGCAATGAGCCGCTCAATTTCTCCCGTCGTGAAAGGCACTCTGCGGCGCCCGAACCCCCACAAATCCGGAAATCCAGGATGCGCGCCGATCGCGATTTTCTTCGCTCTCGCGGCGCTGAACATATGTGCCATAATTTCCGGATCCCCGCCATGAAAGCCGCAAGCGACGTTGACGCTTGTGACAATGTCGAGCATGGCGGCGTCATCGCCCATCCGGTAGGCGCCAAATCCCTCCCCGCAATCGCAATTCAAATCGACGCTGCGCATAGTGCGCACCTTTATGATGACAAACGTTTCACAAAATTATCGCCGCCCCGTTGCGGGGCTAGATCTTCAATAAATTCCTCGCGGCAATAGCCCTGCGCATAAAGCAAGGCGGTCAGATCGCCATGATCGATCCGCGCGTGCGCCGCAGCCGCGACCCTTGGTTTAGCATGATAGGCGATGCCGAGACCGGCGGCTTCGAGCATCGCGAGATCATTGGCACCATCCCCCACCGCAAGTGTCTCCTCGGCAGAAAGATTATACCTCTCGCGCAATTGTTCCAAGGCCGCGAGCTTTCCGTTTTTGCCGAGGACGGGTTCGGCGACCAGCCCGCTAAGCCTGCCATCTTCCTCGAAGAGAAGCTCGTTTGCGCGATATTCGTGAAAGCCGAGCCTTTCCGCGACGACCGATGTGAAGACCGAGAATCCTCCCGTGACGAGCACCGTATGGGCTCCATTGGCTTGCATCGTTTGCACCAGAATGCGGCCACCTGGCGTCAAAGTGATCTTATCGGCAATGACACGGTCAATCGTCGCGCGATCGAGTCCCTTGAGCAAAGCCACTCTTTCGCGCAAAGCTGGCTCAAAGGCAACATCGCCGCGCATCGCACGCTCCGTGATCGCCGCGATATGCGCCGCCGCGCCAATTTCAGCGGCGAGTTCGTCGATACATTCCTGGCCGATCATGGTGGAATCCATATCGGCGAGCAACAGCTTCTTGCGACGCCCTTGCGCCTTTTGCACGATGACGTCAACCGCGCCGTCGAGAGCGGCGCGCAGACTGTCCGCAAGGGCCTTTGTGCTGCTCGGGGCTGTGGGCTCAAAGAAAACGTCAGCGGCAATGCCAGGCGCGAGCCATCGCGGCATGCTGCTCGTGGGTTTGCTGCCCAGAAATTCTCTAGCCCGCCGGAGCAAATCGCCGGTCATGACCGGCGCCTGCGGATCGCAGACGAGCGTTGCAACATGGGTCATGAATGGTCCGTTTCATGCCGTTCTCGTCCGCCTCGCGTGAGAAAAGGCCCGGCTGGCCCTTGGCGGCGGCACGATTTGGGGTCATTTGATCGCGGAATTGGCATCAAACGCAATATTTAAACCAAAATTCATCGATGTGGACGGCACAGCCAAAACGCCCTCTCGAGCAAGCTCGCTTGCCATCGGGGGAAAAGACTCGGGGCACCTTCGTGAAAAACGGCGGCGGCGAACGTCGCTCCCTGGCTTCTGGCCTTTGCACAATTGGAAGCAATATCGTGATATCTGTTGACTGTCAGCGGTTCATGTTCCAAATCATTTTAATTCTCACATATTCTCTGCCGGCATATCCGCGGATTAGATCACCTCTCGCCTGATGGGCCGCGAACCACGATGAACGTCTTGCACGTGATATCGTCCGTAAATGCCGAGACTGGCGGCCCGATTGAAGTCATTATGACTTCGGCGTCTGTCCTTGCAAAGCATGGCTGCGAGCAGGAGATTCTCTCCCTCGATTCGCCGCTCGATGGGTGGTCGAGAACAGTACCCATGGCGCTCCACGCGATGGGCATTCGCGATCCGTGCTATCTTGCGTGGCGAAAAAAAATTCCCTGGCTGCGATATGGCTATACACCGCACTTCGTTCCTTGGCTCAAGAAGAATGCCGGACGCTATAATGCAATCGTCATCCACGGCCTTTGGAACTACGTGGCACTCGGCTCATCGCGCGCGCTCGCCAAAAGCCAAACGCCGTATTTCGTTTATGCGCATGGCATGCTCGATCCCTATTTCAACAAGATCCAGCCGCTCAAGGCCTTCGCCAAACAGATTCTCTGGTGGTTCAGCGAGGGACGCCTTCTCGCAAACGCCCGCAACGTATTTTTCGCGACAGAGGAGGAGCGCGAGCTCGCACGCCAGTCCTTTTGGCCTTTCCGGTGCCGGGAACGCGTCGTGGCCTTCGGCACAAAAGACGCTCCCAACAATGCAGATGCGCAGATCGCTTCGTTCCGGGCCATGCTTCCTCGATTGGCCGATCGTGAATTCGTCTTATTCTTGAGCCGCCTTCATCCCAAGAAAGGCTGCGATTTGTTAATCCGTGCCTTTGCGAAGGCGGCCGCAAAAAGCAACGAGCTTGATTTGGTCATGGCGGGCCCCGATTCTGTAGGATGGGAGAGCCAGCTCAAGGCGATCGCGGAGGACCTCGGCGTCGCCGATCGCATTCACTGGCCCGGCATGTTGAGGGGCGACCAGAAATGGGGGGCCTTCCGTGCCGCTGAGGCCTTCATTCTGCCCTCCCATCAGGAAAATTTCGGCCTTGTCGTTGCCGAGGCGATGGCCTGCGGCAAACCAGTCCTCACGACGAACAAGGTCAATACTTGGCGCGAAGTCGAAAACAGCGGCGCGGGTTTGATTGCCAATGATGATCTTGAAGGAATTACTGGCTTGCTGACACGCTTCCTCGCCTTATCGCGCGAAGAAAAACAAGCCATGGGAGACCGCGCCCGCCAAGGTTATGTCGAGAAATTCGACATTGCCACCATGGCTCCGCAGCTGATCGATGCCTTGCGGGGGAACTGACTTGAAAATTCTCGATGCCAAGGCCGCCGGAACGGTTGAGGGCGGCCCAACCTATTCCTTGAAAAACCGTGCCTTCCGGGGGTTCTGGAGCCTCACCTGGTTTTTCCTTGCCGCTTGGACCCCGGCGCCCGCGAACCGCTGGCGGCTTTTTTTGCTTTCGCTGTTCGGCGCCAAAATCGCGCCCGAGGCGTTCGTCTACGGTAGCGCCCGTGTCTGGTATCCGCCGCATTTCGAGGCTGGCCGATATGCCCGAATCTCGCCCTCTGTCACCGTTTATTGCGTCGCAAAAATCACGGTTGCGGATTATGCGATCGTCTCGCAAGGCTCGACTCTCTGCACAGCCGGCCACGACATTCAAGATCCACACTTTCAGACCGTGGCACAGCCGATCACCATAGGGCCGCAGGCCTGGGTTGCGGCGGAAGCTTTTGTCGGTCCCGGTGTCACGGTCGGCGAAGGCGCTGTCCTTGGTGCCCGAGGATGCACGTTTCGAGATCTCGAACCCTGGACGGTCTACGCCGGCAATCCCGCACGAAAGCTCAAACTTCGCAAGATCCGCATGATCTGATGAAGCGGATGCCGTCAAGGCCGAGGTGATGGGATTGCCGCTCGTACTCCCATGACGCGTAGGGCAAAATTGCCATGTACATGGGAAGGCAAGTTTATATATTTGTTCCTATGGCAAGTGCGTTTTCGTTCATTGGGCGATTGGTCGCCTTCCCGGCCCGGCCGTCGTCTTGGTGCAGGCGGGACGAACGAAAAATGCGGTCTCAAGTTGGTAATGATTGGCATCTTGAGATGAACAAGCGGGAGAACTCCGCGTGAGGACTGTCTTCGTTTCGGGTCTGGGCCGCGAGGTGTCGGCTCTGGGCTTTGGCTGCGCGCCGCTTGGCTCCCGTGTTTCCGAATCCCAGGGGCTGCGGGCGCTCGCCCACGCGTTCGAGTGTGGCGTTAGCTGGTATGATGTCGCGCCTGCCTATGGCGATGGCGAGGCCGAAGGAATATTGGGAAAGTTTCTGGGTAGCCGCCGGGATCGCGTCGTGATCTGCACGAAATTCGGGATTCCGAGGCCGGTCATTTCGCCGTTGGTGCGCCTTTTGAAGCCAGCTGTGCGCGCGGTGACAAAAGCCCTTCCAGGATTGAGCGGCAAGAAAGGCAGCGTGAGCCGGATCCGGCACAAGGAGAGGCTCCACCCAGAGCAAATCGAAGGATCAGTGGTCGAGAGCTTGCGGCGTCTGCGAACCGACTACATCGACGTGCTGGCTCTGGACGAGCCGAGCCCGCAAGATTGTGTCAACGAAGGGATTTTGCGGGAGCTGCGGCGTCTCGTCGACAAGGGCTATGTCCGCTGCGTCGCGATCTCCGGAAGTGCAGAGGCGATCCTTGCAGGGGCGCGGGCGCCCGGACATTACAATATCGCGCAGCTTGCCGATGACCCTTTTTCGCAATCGCTTGCACGGTTGAAGGAATCGCTGCCGGCTGACGCGAAATTTTTTTTCGTCACGCACAATGTCTTCGGCGCCCATGAGCACCTGTCGCATCTTTTGATTGGCGATGGCGGCCGGCTCGGTGCACTCGCTTCCCAGCTCGCCTACGGTCCGCCTTTCATGGCGAGCGAAATGCTGCTCGATTACGCCTTCGCGACCAATCCGGAAGGCGTTGTTCTGACGTCGATGTTTACCCAAAGCCGGATCGACTTGAATTGTGCGCGAGCCTCCCGGCGCCCGCGAAGCGACATCGGGCCGTTTATGGAGAAATTCGTTGTCGGCGCCACGCCCTAGAATCCTTCCATATTGATTTTGACTTTTGATAATTGCGATGATTTGTTATATGCGATGACGTTCCTGGTATGCGGCCTTTTGCGAGCTGACCGTCGAGCGGCGGCCCTGCTCGCGCTGTGATTCGCATTTCTCGAAATGCCGGCCAATCCATTCGGGGCCTTGCCACGAGGTCATTCCAATCGCGCCTTCGATTTCCGCCCGCCGCGCGACTCTTGAACATGAACCGGAGGAGATGATGAGCGAAGAGCCAGCTTCGACCAGCGACGAACCTATGTCGTCGGTGCCCTTCGATGGCCGGGTTTTTCCAGGCAAGCGCTCCTATAGGACGAAAGATCCCCTAGGGAGAATGATTGAAATCCCGGAGAACCCTGGGGACAATTTTGCCTATTTCACTTTAACCGACGGAGAGTCCATCCGTTCCTACTACGACCGCAAGGGATATGTCGTCGTCCGGGGTCTGATCGATCGGAGCGAATGCGACCGCGCGCATGCGGCCTTCCTGCGGGAGGTCAAGCCCTCGAGCAGCTTCATTTACCGGCAGGCCACAGCCAATCCGGAGCGGCATGTCTATACCGCCGAAGGGCATATGCTGAATTCCATTCTCAATGTGCAGAGCCTCGACCCGAAGCTATTTCCCGAGTTTCGCAAACTTGGTACCGAGATTGTCACCTCGGCCGCGCTGCAAGCCGTGCTGCGGATGCTGTTCGATGAGCCTGGCAAGCTCGTGCAGAGCATGTATTTTGAGGGCAACCCAGCGACCTGGCCGCATCAAGATTCCTACTACCTCGATTCCGAGCATATCGGCGCGATGACGGCGGCATGGTTCGCCGTCGAGGATATCAAGCCTGGCGCTGGACGTTTTTTCGTCTATCCGAAGTCGCATCTCTTCGACATGGCGAGGAATGGCGGGGATTTCGATGTCGCGTTCAACCATGCCCGCTACAAGGATCTCGTCAAACGAGTCATCGAGGAGCAAGGTTTCGAATGCCGTGCTCCGGCGCTCGGCAAGGGTGATGTCCTCTTCTGGAACGGAAAAACGATCCATGGCAGTCTTGAGACGCCGGAGCCGCAATTCTCGCGAAGGTCGTTCACCGGGCACTACATTCCCGAGTCGCATCGGTTCTTGCAGTTTCAGAGCCGGATCAAGCCATTGAATGTCAAACCGCTCAACGGGATGAACGTGCATCATCCAAAGGATCTCACGCTCTTCAAGAACCGCGCCGTTTTTGCGGTGGAAACCAATTTTCCGAAGTCGTTCCTATTTGCGAAGCGGCTGATGATCAAAGCAGTGACAAGCCGGCCGGCGGCCTGATCTCAGTCTCAGGCATCCGCGTTGGATTCGCAACCGACACAAAGGTTTTTTGGCGTCCCTCCCCGGTGTAGCATCAATCCGGAAACGATCGATAGCGTGACCGGGAGAGGGTTCTTCGATGCACAAAGGCCGGCTTGAGGCCTTCACCGATGGGGTGATTGCCGTCATCATTACCATCATGGTTTTGGAGATGAAGGTGCCGCAAGGCTCCGATTTCGCCGCGATCGGGCCCACTGTGCCGGCGTTCCTCGTCTATGTGCTGAGCTATACGAACGTTGCCATTTTCTGGAACAACCACCACCACATGCTGCAGGTCAGCGAGCGGGTCGATGGCCGGGTTCTGTGGGCGAATCTTTTCTTGCTGTTCTGGCTGTCCCTTGTGCCTTTTGTCATCCGCTGGATGGATGAAAGCGGCTTCGCGGCACTCCCGGCCGCCTCCTATGGAGTCATTCTCGCGATGGCGGCGGCCGGCTATCTTTGGCTGGAGCGCGCGCTCATCCTCTGCAACGGGAGGGGCTCAAGGCTTGCCCGCGCCGTTGGAGCCGACTGGAAAGCCAAAATCTCTTTCGCGCTCTACGTGGCCGCGATTGGTCTTGCCTTCTTGCGCCCATGGATTGCGATCGGCTTTTATGTGGCTGTCGCGCTCATGTGGCTCATACCCGACCGGCGCATTGAGTCGGTTATCTAAAGCCAGATTGAAGGGATCGATCGCCAGCCGGCAAAGTTATGCGACCGTCGAAATTCAAAGGGCTTCGATGAGCCGCTGGCTTCGACCCGTGCCCCGTGCAAAAATACACACATGATGAGCAATACGAATCCCTTCCCGCCTCCCGATGAAGCGGAGTGGCGTCGGCGTGTTGAGCGCGCGCTCGACGGCCGGCCCTTTGAAAGCCTCATCTCAACGACGTTCGAGGGGCTGAAAATCGCACCGCTCTATCCGCGAGCTACACCCGAAGGTGCCCGGGCGCTGCGGCAAAAGCCGGGCGCCTGGACAATCTTTCAACGCATGGATCATCCTGAACCCGAGACCGCCAATGCGATGGCTAAAGCGGATCTCGGTGGCGGCGCCGATGCCCTCGCGTTGACTGTATCGGGAGCTTTCGCCGCGCGCGGGTTTGGCGTGCGGATCGAAGGTGAGAGCGCGCTTGACGCCGCGCTGGCCGAGATTGATCTCGACCGCGTCGCGCTTCGCCTCGACGCGGGCGGGCAGGCATTAGACCTCGCGGCTTTCTTCGCTTCGATCGCCCGCCGCCGCCGTTTGACCTCAGCCGCGCTCCATGTCGATTTCTCGCATGATCCAACGGGAGAATTCGCGCGCTCCGGCCGCTCCCCTGCAGACCCCGCGCGCGGTCTGCCCGAGACCCACGCGCTTTTGCGTAACGCCGGTTTTGCCGGACATCTCCTTCTTGCCGATGGGCGGCCCTATCACGAAGCGGGCGCGGGCGAAGCGCAGGAGCTCGCTTGCGTCCTCGCGACGGGCGTTGAATATTTGCGGCTTCTTGAAGCGTGCAAGCTATCGCTCGAGGAGGCGCGCGATGAAATCGCTTTCCTCCTCACGGCCGATGCAGACGAATGTTTGTGTCTTCCCAAATTCCGCGCCCTGCGGCTCCTTTGGGCTAGGGTGGAAGACGCCTGCGGCCTCGCGCCGAAAGCCATCCATCTTCACGCCGAGACGGCGTTCCGGATGATGACGCGCTATGACCCCTGGGTGAATATTTTGCGCACCACAACAGGCGCCTTTTGCGCGGCCCTAGCGGGCGCCGACGCGATCACGGTTCTGCCTTTCACCTTGGCGCGCGGCCTGCCTGACGAATTCGCGCGGCGCATCGCGCGCAACACGCAATCCATTCTGATCCATGAAGCAAATCTTGCAACGGTGAGTGATCCTGCGGCTGGTGCGGGAAGTTTCGAGGCGCTGACGAATGAGCTTTGCACACAGGCATGGCGGCTGTTCCAGAATTTCGAGGCGCAAGGCGGAATGCTCAAAAGTCTGCAGGCAGGCGCACCGCAAAGAGAGATTGGCGCGGCGGCGGCGGCGCGGCGGGAGGCCATCGCGCATCGCGCCCTTGCGATCACCGGAACGAGCGCCTTTGCGCTTCTCACGGAAGCGTCGGTCCCTGTGCTTGCGCCTGCTCCAGCACAGGCCTTTGAGAGGCGGGAAGAACAAAATGGCGGACTCCTCCGTTCACAGCGGGACGCGGAGCCTTATGAGAGATTGCGCGCGGAATCCGACGAGCATTTTCGCACAACCGGAGAGCGGCCAAAAATCTTTGCTGCAAATCTTGGAGAGCCCTCGGGTTTCGCAACCGCTCTCGCTTCCGCTGCCAATTTCTTCGCCACGGCCGGGATCGAAACGCTGAGCGGTGGCCCTTTCGAAACGGCGGTGGCGGCGGCATCCGCTTTCCGTGGTTCCGGTTGCAGGCTTGCCTTTATCTGCGCGCCACAAACGGTTTCAACTCTAGCTCTTAGCGAAACCGCGAGCGCCCTCAGGGCGGCGGGAGCTGTGCGTGTTTACCTCACCGGCCGCGAATCCGGGGCCGCCGCAATAGCATTGGCAGAGGTTACGGTTAATGATTTGATTTGCGCTCGCTGCGATGCTTTGGCTATTCTGCAAGAAGCGGCAAGCTTGGCAATGAACAAACAGCCAAGCTATAATATTGGACTACAATAATAATTGTAAAGGAAAAATCGTAACAAAGGAAGAATGAATGATTTCGGCAGGATACTTTCGTCTTTTCGCCGCCGTTCTCTCGGGAGCGGCCTCGATACAAGCGGGCAATGCGCAGGTCGCATCGAATACCGCGCAAAACCCAGACGGTGTCTATGCCGTCGATATAACTACCCGGCAGGGTGACTGCGACAAGAGCTACCATTGGACGATCTCTGTTTCCGGCGGCCGCGTCAGCTCGGCAGGAGACACACCAATGCAGGCCTCCGGCCGGATTAGCCAGCACGGCAGCGTGGACCTGGCGTTCCAGCGGATGGGCCAGGTCGCCACGGTCACCGGACACCTCGGGAGCGGTTCTGGCGGGGGTACCTGGTCGTCCTCGACCATGCAATGCGCTGGTTCGTGGCGGGCCCTCAGGCGGGGATAAACTTTGCCGTCCTGCGCGGCTTTTTCGGGCAACGATGACTCGACGGGGCCCGAGAAGGGTGCCTTCTAAGACAGGGCAAGCTATACTCCGGCCATGATCCCGGTGGAGGCTTGTCCTGTGAGCCACGTTCCCGATTTTTCCGGATTGCTGTTTGCAAGGGCGCCTCTTCAATCCAGCGAGGAAGACGGCGAGCCTTGGCTGACGCCCGAAGGAATCAGCGTCGCGCCGATCTACCACGAAAGCGACATCGCCGGGCTTGACTTCCTTAAAGGCTTCCCCGGCATGGCGCCCTACGTGCGCGGCCCCTACCCCGCCATGTATGCGGCACGGCCTTGGACGATCCGCCAATATGCGGGCTACTCGAGCGCCGAAGAATCGAATGAATTCTACCGGCGCAATCTTGCCGCCGGGCAAAAAGGCCTCTCGGTTGCCTTCGATCTTGCCACCCATCGCGGTTATGACTCGGACCATGAACGTGTCGCCGCCGATGTCGGGATGGCCGGTGTCGCGATCGATTCGATCGAGGACATGCGGGTGTTGTTCTCGGGAATCCCGCTTGGCGAGATCTCGGTGTCGATGACGATGAGCGGCGCCGTCCTGCCGGTGCTCGCGCTCTATATCGTGGCAGCCGAAGAGCAGGGCGTCGCGCAAGAAAGCCTCATCGGCACCATCCAGAATGACATCCTTAAGGAATTCATGGTGCGCAACACCTATATTTATCCGCCGGGCCCGTCGATGCGCATCGTTTCGGATATTCTGGGCTTCACCGCCCGGCAGATGCCGAAATTCAACCCGATCTCGATCTCGGGCTATCATATGCAGGAAGCCGGCGCGACGAGCGATCTCGAGCTTGCCTATACGCTTGCCGATGGAATCGAATATGTGCGCGCAGGGCTAGCGGCCGGCCTCGACATCGATCGCTTCGCGCCGAGGCTCTCGTTTTTCTTTGGCATTTCCATGAATTTCTTCATGGAGATCGCGAAGCTGCGCGCCGCCCGCCTGCTGTGGGCGAGGCTTATGAAGACATTCAATCCCCGGTCGGACAAATCGCTGGTGCTCCGCACTCACGCGCAGACCTCCGGCTGGTCGCTCGCTGCTCAGGACATTTTCAACAATGTGACCCGCACCCAAATCGAGGCAATGGCGGCAACGGAGGGCCAGACACAATCCCTGCACACCAACGCGCTCGACGAAGCGCTCGCTCTGCCGAGCGATTTTTCAGCGCGCATCGCGCGCAACACGCAGCTTTTCCTGCAACAGGAAAGCGGCATCACGCGTGTCATCGATTTCTGGGGCGGTTCATATTATGTCGAGCATCTCACCGGCACGCTCGCCGCGAAAGCACTTGCCCACATCGAGGAAATCGAAGCGGCGGGCGGGATGGCGAAGGCGATCGAAAGGGGCATTCCGAAACGGCGGATCGAAGAGGCCGCAACCCAGACCCAAGCAAGGATCGATAGCGGACTGCAAACGTTGGTTGGCGTGAACAAGTTCAGGCCGGAGACCCAAGACGAAATCCGGATTTTGCGTGTCGATACAAGTGCCGTGCGGGCGCGCCAGATCGCCAGGCTTGAACGGCTGAAAGCGATGCGGGATGCCGCGCAAGTGGAGGCGGCACTCGATGCCTTGACCGATGGCGCGCGCAAGGATGGCAATCTTCTGGCGCTCTCCATCGAGGCGGTGCGGGCCAAGGCGACGGTCGGCGAAATCTCTTTCGCGCTTGAGAAGGTGTTTGGCCGTTACGCGTCCGCAACGAGCGTCATATCGAGCGTCTATGCGAAAGAAGCGGGGCTAGACGACGCCGCCATCGCTCGCGCCAAGAGTCTCGCCGAAGCTTTTGCAGAGAATGACGGGCGGCGGCCAAGAATCCTTGTCGCGAAAATTGGCCAGGACGGGCATGACCGCGGCCAGAAGGTGATCGCCTCGGCGCTTGCAGATCTCGGCTTCGACGTTATCGCCGGGCCGCTTTTTGCCACGCCTGAGGAAGCCGCGCGACAGGCGGTCGCGGCCGATGTGCATATCATCGGCGTCTCCTCGCTTGCCGCAGGGCATCTGACCTTCATGCCACAATTGCGCGAGGCGCTCGAACACGAAGGCCGCCCCGGCGTCATGATCGCGATCGGCGGCGTGATCCCGCCGCAAGATTTTGCCGCGCTAAAGGAGGCGGGCGTCGCCGCGATATTTCCGTCTGGAACCGTGATCCCGGAGGCGGCGATCCGTCTCATCGAGCAGCTGAATGAGAGGCTCGGCTATCAGCAGCGGGAGCCAAATCAAAAACAAACGCCGGTTTGAGTTACGGCGATCGCGTCAAACGATCGGGACAATCATCGTCGATTACGCCGGAACCAATATTCGGCCCAAGGCAAAATCGCGGCGATCACGAAGAAAGCGAGCTCGTAACGGCCAGTAAATAGAATGAAAACAATGCCGAAGACTGTAAAAGCAAGGCTGAAGGCGATAATTCCCTTACGGTTCTTGGCGAACCGGATGGGGTCTTTGTCTTCGGGGGTCATGGCAACGCCTCATGTTGAAGACCTGCCAAAAGCCGCGAAAGCTCCGCGCGCACCTCGGCCGGCTCGCCCAGACAATAATGCGCAGAGGTGGCGGTCCACACGGCCCCCGCGCGCACCGAAATGCCGCCTTGCGCATTGACGAACAAAAACCCGCTTTCATCCGTCAAATCGTCGCCAATGAAGACAGGCTTGCGCCCGGCAAAGGGCGGGCGCGCCAGCAAATCGGCAATGCCACGTCCCTTATCATGGCGCGCGTCCTTGAGTTCGGCAACCATCTTGCCCCGCTGCACCGCCAGGCCGACTTCTCCCGCAAGCTTGTCCAAGAATTCCAAGACCGTGCCGCCGAGTTCGGAACATTGACGGAAGTGGACCGCGAGCGCAGCACCTTTGTCCTCCAAACGTAAATCCGGATGAGAGGCAAGGAATTTGGCAAGTGGCTGGCGTGCGGCATCCATCGCGCTCATGGGCGGCGTGATGCGCGTGCCATCGGAAAAGCGGATTTCCGCGCCATGCAAACCCACCGCTGGAAACGTCAGCGGCGCAAAGATGCGGTCGAGATCGTCGATTCTTCGCCCGCTGACAAGGCCAACCGCACCGCAAGCAATAGTTGTCAGCCCCGTGAACAGGCTGCGCAAAGTCTCGTCCGCGATGACGTCCTCGGGCCGAGGCTTGATCTCAAGCAGCGTGCCATCGACATCGAGGAAATAAGCGGAGGTGGTCGGCGGCGCGAGTCTCGCGAGATCACCAGCCCGCAAAGTGAAGGGCGCAGGGGTCAAGCTCTACCACACTCCGACGTTGGGCATCGAAGCCCAGGGCTCAAGCTTTGGCAATGGCTGGCCTTTCTGCAAAAGCTCGATTGAAATATTGTCCGGCGACCGGATAAAAGCCATGGCGCCGTCGCGCGGCGGCCGGTTGATTGTGACGCCGGTCTTCATGAGTTTGTCACAAGCCGCATAAATATCCTCGACCGCATAGGCCAAATGGCCAAAGTTGCGCCCGCCTGTATAGGCCTCCTTGTCCCAGTTATAGGTTAGCTCGATGAGAGGCGCTTTCGATTCCCTCGCGCGATCAACGTCTCCCGGCGCGGCGAGAAACACGAGGGTGAAGCGACCCCCCTCATTGTCGACCCGTCTCGTCTCGACGAGGCCAAGTTTGTTGATGTAAAAATCGAGCGATTGTGGAAGATCCGCGACGCGGACCATTGTGTGCAGATATTCCATGATCCTATCCCGCGATGCGGCGTCACTCGGCCTATTGCCTCGATTGGCGGATGGCGGAGCAACGTGAACCAAAGGCGCGCGTTCATACTATAGCACGAAACGGGAGGCTTGCAGCTCCTTGCCGCAGCCTGATACATGCTTCATCGGAGCGATTGGGCTTGCCGCGCATACAAAACGGCCAATGGAACGGGAAAAACCGATGAATGAGGCCCACCGGCTCAAGGAAAGGGCTGCGCTTGCATCAACCTTTGTGAGCGCGGTAATGACGATGGCGAAATTCGCTGCCGGTCTTGCCTCGGGCTCCCTGGCGGTCCTGTCCGAGGCTGGCCATAATCTAGCCGACGTGGCAGCAACGGTCCTCACCTATTTCGCGATCAGGATCGCGAACAAGCCAGCCGACGAAGA
Source organism: Methylocella sp. (assembly GCA_035515355.1). Classification (GTDB taxonomy): domain Bacteria; phylum Pseudomonadota; class Alphaproteobacteria; order Rhizobiales; family Beijerinckiaceae; genus Methylocapsa. Next base: position 3,326 of record DATJBL010000044.1, on the reverse strand, counting down.
GCATCAATTCGGCCATGCCAAGGTGGAAGCCTTGGCGGCCCTCATCGAGACCGGATTTTTGTTCGCCTTGGCGGCGGTCATTCTGATCGAAGCGATCATGCGGCTTGCGAACCACGACACTGGCATTGAGCCATCGCCCATCGTCTTTGCGGTTTTGATCGCCTCGATGATGGTCGATTTCGTCCGCTGGCTTTCGCTGAGGCGGATCGCCGCGGCGACAAAAAGCGAGGCGCTTGCTGCCGATGCGCTGCATTTTTCGAGCGATATCATTGGCACGGCCCTGGCGCTTTGCGGAATCGGCGCCGCGCTCTATGGCTATCCGGAAGGCGATGCGCTGGCGGCCCTCGGGCTTACGATTTTCATCGCAGTGGCGGGCTTCAGAATCGGGAGGCGCACCGTCAATGCGCTCATCGACGCGGCGCCGGAAGGCCTCACTGCGGAAATCCGCCAGATCGCGCAATCGGTTCCTGGCGTGATCGGGATTGAGGCCCTCCGGCTGCGTCCGGCAGGAGCCGAAGTCTTTGGTGACGTTACGATCGCCGTGTCACGCACCTTGCCCCTCGAAAAAGCGGCCGCAATCGAATCCAATGTCGCGGCGGCGATCGCGGCCCAGTATCCAGAAGTCATCGTGACGGTCACGGCGCGCCCGATTGCGCTCGATGACGAAACGATATGCGAGCGTATTCTTCTCATCGCTGCCAAGCGGCATGTCCCGGTTCATCACGTCACCTTGCAGGAAATCGATGGACGCACATCGGTCAGTTTCGATGTCGAACTCGATGGACGCATGGCGCACGGCAATGCCCATGAGATCGTCTCCGGACTAGAGACGGAGATCGGCCGGGAGCTCGGCTCGGACATCGAGGTGGAGAGCCACATCGAACCACTGGAGCCTCGCCAATTGAAGGGTCATCCGGTGCCCGAAGAGATCCGCGCGGAACTTGCCACTTTTATGGGGGAAATCTCCGCAGGCGGCCCCATCCACGATGTGCATAGCGTCCGCGTGCGGACAACGCCGGACGGCTTGGTCGTCAACTATCACTGCCGGGTCAGCCCCTCCCTCAGCGTCGGCGAAGTGCATGAGCATGTCGACGAGCTCGACCGGAAGATGCGCGGCTCCTTCCCAGGAATCGTCAGAATCGTTGGCCACGCAGAGCCTTTGCGGGCATGAGTGAAAACTTCGACGTCCCGGCGTCTGTCCCGCCCTTCACGATGCTCGCAGGCCTCATGGCCGCGCGCCGCTTTGCCGGCTTGTTCTGGTGCCAGTTCTTTTCCGTCTTCAACGATAATTTCGTGCGCAACATGCTCGCCATGCTGATCCTCTTCCGGCTCGGCGAAGCGCACGCCGGACCCTTGATCACGCTCGCGGTTGGCACTTTTATGCTGCCCTCGCTGCTTCTGTCCGGGCTTGGCGGCGAAATGGCGGATGCGCATGACAAGGCATGGCTCGCTCGGCGGATCAAATTCTCTGAAATTCTGGTCCAGATAATTGCCGCCGCTGGTCTGTTTCTCTCATCCTTGCCGCTGCTCTATACGGCTCTCTTCGGGCTTGGCGTCATCTCCGCTTTGTTCGGCCCGGTCAAATATGGCATCCTTCCCGATCTTCTCGCCAAGGACGAACTTCTCGCGGGGAACGCCCTCGTCGAGGCAGCCACATTCATCGCGATTTTTCTGGGGCTCATCGCGGGCGGCCTTTCGGCCAAGGGACGCGCCCCAGAAGGAACCGTCGTTCAACTGATGGCGATCGCAATTGCCTGTTTCTCGGCCAGTCTCTTCATTCCTTCGACCGCGTGCGCGGCGCAGGATCTGCGCGCAAACCCCAATGTCCTAGCATCGACCCTGGCGCTGATCCGCGAAGTGACGCAAGATGCGACTCTTTGGACGAGGACGATGGCCGTCTCCTGGTTCTGGATGAGCGGCGCGATCGCGCTCTCGCTCGTGCCAGTCGTCATCCGCACCAAAACGGGCGGCGGCATCGAGGTCGAGACGGCGGTGAGCGCGCTCTTCGCGCTCGGCATTGGGATCGGCTCGGTTGCGGCGGCTGTCATCGCGCATGGACGGATTTATTTGAAGATGGCGCCTCTTGCCGCACTCGGCATGGCGGCCTTCTTGATCGACCTCGGCGCCGCAACGTTCTCCTTGCCGGTGGCAACGGCGGAAGTCGGGCTCGCCGAATTCTTCCGCTCGATCGCCGGCCTGCGGATCGCCTTCGATGTCACGGGGCTGGCTTGCGCAGGCGGCCTTTTCGTTGTGCCGATTTTCACCGCGATCCAGGCTGACGCGGCTGTCGAACGCCGCGCCAGGATTGTCGGGGGCGTGAATATTCTCAACGCCGCTTTCATGGTGTTTGGGGTTCTCGCGACTGCCGCGCTGCAAAGCGAAGCGATCGGCGTAACCGAGCCCGTGCTCCTTGCCGCGCTCGGCCTCCTCAATTTAGGGGCGGCCCTTTATGTGCGAAGGCCGGTGCTGCAAGGCGAGGCATGAATCGTCGAGCGCCTCGCGCCAAGGCGCGAAGGACAGACGCCTCAATCGGAATTGGTTTGCGGATGCGATAAAGCGCTTTCCCGGACGCTTTGCGCCAAGAGGTCACGAATCTCCTCAAGCACGACTTCCTGGTGGGGCTTCGCAGGCGGCGGCGCTTCAACCAAAGCTGGCGCAATGCCCCTTCGCATGATGTTGATGCCACGCACCGCGATGAACAAGACAAATGCGATAATAAGGAAATTCACCGCGACGGTGATGAAGTTGCCCCATGCGAGCACGGCTCCCTGTCTGCGGGCTTCGGCGAGCGAGAGGGCGGTGACGTGCTTGCTCAGCGGCAAAAAATAATTCGAAAAATCGAGGCCGCCGCCGACGGCGCCAATGAGGGGCATGATGATGTCATTGACAAGAGAATCGACGATCTTGCCAAACGCCACACCGATGACGACGCCAACCGCGAGGTCGATGACATTGCCCTTGAGCGCGAACTCCTTGAACTCCTTGAGCATAGCGTGCACTCCCTGCCCTGGTGAAGATGCGCATCGAACAGACGCGGAAATCCGCTGCGAGGAAAACGATTTGCAAGGCCGCTCTTTGCGCTCTTCACCTCTCAGATCATATCCCCATTCCGCCGAAAAACTCACAGGGGCTCGCGTAAAAAAGTCCCGAACGCACGGGGGCCGTCGCCGGCCTCCATTTTCGTCGTCACCGCCAGCGTTTGCGCATCGATGACCCACACCTCATTCGAGAACCAGTTGACGACATAGACGCTATTGCCGTCGGCGCTCGTTTCGATTCCCTCGGGATAATCGCCGACGGAAATCCGCTTCACGGGTTTCAACGTC